>CAIRTK010000028.1 GCA_903881475.1 uncultured Opitutia bacterium
TCGCCTGAATCGGCCGACTCTCCGTGTTCTCCGCTGTTTGGTCGCTTGCTGCGGCAAGCCTTATGGCTCCTGTCCTCGCAAGCGACCAAACAGCTACCCGTCAACGCGGTTGTCTGTGTCCACTAATTCGAGGCAATCTCATCATTCACGGCCCAGCACTGCTGACATGACCATTTCATGGGAATTTAAAGGGACGTATCGGAGGGGGCTAATGATGCCGGCGGCGCTGCCAGAATCGCTTTTCGGAGCTGAAGGCTGACTCGGCGCGGATACAATTCACTCACAGGCTGGGAGGGATCAAGCAGTGAAGAGCGCCATCCCGGACGCGCGGGAAAATCGCGCGTGGCCAGCAGAACGGCCAACGAAGCACGGGTTGCCCGCCTTGGGGAAGATCCGGCAAGGAATCCGGACCAGCCGGCATTCCGCGATCCCGTCCGCTGCGCCGCTACCGCTTTCCCGGTAGTTCTTTCTCTCCCGCGAAGGGGCCGGGCAGGCCAGCCTGTGGCTTTCCACCATGGCGCGCATCCTCTTGATCGAAGACGACGAACTTCTTCGCGAAGGCCTGGCCCACGCCCTTTCCAGCTCGGGTTACACCGTGGTGGCGGCGGCCAACGGCTTCGACGGGATGGCGCTGCACCGGCAGGAGCACCCCGACCTCGTGCTCACGGACATCCTCATGCCGCAGGGCGGATTGCTGATGATCCGGGTGCTGCGATCCCAGTTTCCTGATCTGCCGATCGTCGCCATGTCCGGCAATCACGCACGTCTTGAGCTGGCCGGCGCGCTGGGCGCCGTGCGGACGCTGCCCAAGCCCTTCACCTTTCCGGAACTCATCGCCGTTCTGAACGAGGCGCTGCCGTCGCCCGCCGGCTGATTTGGCGCCCCCAAGGGACGCGAACTTACGCCGGGGCGTTCCGTCCCGGACTGACCAAAAGGCGCCGTGGCGGGGAAGCGGAGGGGCAGTGAGAGGTTGCATTTTGCCAACCGCCGCCTGAAGCGTGATCGGCATCAGCCAAATCCTCCCTGGGAGGATCTTTGATTTCACGGTTACTTAATTCGTCCCGGTAAATGAACGCAGCGAGTTGTTCACCCCATCAGAAGACCCGGCTGCAGGGTCTTCATAAAACCATGCCCCACCCATGCGCCGTTTCAATTTCACCCCAGCCCTGCTGATCACCCTGCTCATCCTGCCCGCGTGTCTCCGTGGAGCGGATCTGGTCCCGATCCAACCCGTGATCCCGGCAGGGCAGTTCAACCTTAAGGACTTCGGCGCGGTGGCCGACGGCACGACTTCGAACACCGGCGCCTTCAAGCGCGCCATCGAGGCCGTCGATGCGGCCGGCGGCGGCACGCTGCTGGTCCCGGCGGGATCCTACCTGACCGGACCGTTGGATTTGTGCAGCGGCATTGACCTGCGGATTGCAGCCGGGGCGGTCATTTCGTTTTCGCCGGCTTTCGCCGATTACGCGGTCGCGGCGGACAAGTACCGGCCACTGCTCCTCGCGAAGCATGTCCATGACGTGAAGATCTCGGGTGCGGGAACAATTTATGGCAATGGCGAGGCGTGGTGGCCCGAGGCCCTGCGTTTCAAGGCGGCGGCCAGGGCCAGGCATGAGACCCGGGACACCTCCCCCCGCCCCCGCATGGTTTTCTTTGATCACTGCCAGCGGGTTTGCGTCGAGGGTGTCACGTTGACGCACGCCCCGGTGTTCAATCTCGTTCCGAGCAATTGCGAGGATGTGACGATCAACCGCGTGACCATCCTGAATCCCGCCGATTCGCCCAACACCGACGGCATCGACCCGAGTGTCTCCAATCGCGTTCTGATCGAAAATTGCACGATCGATACCGGTGACGACTGCATTGCGGTCAAGGCCGGCGACCAGCCGGACGGGCCCATGCACGATCTCCTGATTACCGACTGCACGTTTCTGCACGGCCATGGCTGCTCGGTGGGAAGCGAAACCTCGGGCGGGCTGCGCAACATGATCGTGCGCCGCTGCACCTTCGACGGGACCGAGACCGGTGTCCGCTTCAAGTCCGACCGCCACCGCGGGGGCCTGGTGGAAAACATCGTCTATACGGATCTCACGATGAAACACGTGGGGCAGGCGATTACGATCAGCAGTTACTACATGGGCACCACGGCCGATGTCGCCGGTGGCCGTGACACCCCGCAGCCGGTCACCCGCACCACCCCCCAGTGGCGGAACATCGTCATACGGAATGTCACGGCCGTTGATTGCCTGAAGGGCGCCGGCACGATCTTCGGACTGCCGGAAATGCCCGCTACCGGGATTGTCCTGGACCACGTGACGATCGACGCGCCGAAGGGGCTGCGCTTGGAAAACGTGTCAAATTCGACGCTTCGGGCCGTCACGGTCCGCGCCGAAACCGGGACGCCCATCCTGACCGACGCCACGGACAAGGGCATCGAAATCCTTCCGTAGGCCGGGGCCGTTTCCGCGACCCAGCCGCCTTTGGCGTCAGCTGACTGCCGCCGGTCATGACCGGCGACGGCCGCCCCGCCGTATCATGCTCTGCGTTACTTGACAGAAACAGCGGTCGAGGGAGATTCTCGCCGCCGTCCGTCCCCAACATGCCCCGCAAATCGAGCCCGACCCAGATCCGTTCCACGGCGGAATTTGCCCGCCATGTGGGACTGGCCCGCTCGACGGTCTCCCGTGTGCTGAACGGTCAGCCCGGCCTCAAGCAGAAGACCATCAACCGGGTGCTGCGGGCCATGAGCGAGACCGGTTTTTCCCGGAATGCGTTCGCCCTGCACCTGAAGGGCAAGCGCACCGCCTCGGTCGGGATCTGCATGGAAGGGCTGCTGCGGGTTCCAGCCGTGCTGAAGCTGGCGACCCTCCAGAAACGGCTGCGGGAACATCACTACACGTCGCTGATCGAGGTGCTGGACCCGGACGGAACGAGCCGCGCCGTGGCCCACTTTCTTTCGATGCGGGTGGAGGCGGTGATTTTCATCGGCTATTTTGCGGAAGGGGAAATCGCCGACCGCATCCGCGAATTGACCCGGCTCGGCGTTCCGCACGTGGTTATCGACCACCCGGGGGTGCCCGGCGCCAACACCGTCACGCTCGACCGGCGCGGGGCCATGGAGAAAGTCACCCGCCATCTCATTGGGCTCGGCCACACTTCATTCGGACTCCTCGGAATTTCGGAGTCGGCTAAATCCACGTGGGATCGCCTCCATGGCATTGGCGATGCCCTGGCCTCGCACCAGATGACGCTGGAGCGCAACACGCTGTCGTTCGATCATCTTCATTCCCGCGAATCCAATTTTGAATTCGGCCGGTCCCTCGCCAAAAGCTTCGCCACCCTGCCGACCCGGCCCACGGCCTACATGACGCTCAACGATGAGATCGGCGCAGGGGCCTTGCGCGGATTCCTTGAATCCGGCCTCCGGGTTCCGCGCGATGTCTCCGTCACCGGTTTCAACAACCAGGATATTTGCCTGGTCTCTACTCCCCAGCTGACGAGCGTGGACCAGCAGATCGACCAGACCATCGAGGTCGCGATGACCATGCTTCTGGCGCAAATCAACCAGGCGGGCGGTGGTGGCCCGATGGTGGAGCTGATCCAGCCGCAACTCGTCGTGCGCGAGTCGACGGGTGCGGTCGCGAGCTGACCGGGCGGAAGAATTCACAGGATTTGCTCCGGAATCCGGTGCAGCACCCGCCCTAAGAAGCCGGCGGGAGGTGCAGAACCCTGGGATTCTCAACCGCGGGAGCGCCGTGCTCCACCCGTTCCCGTGGGAAGACCGGTTTTCAACCTCACCACCATAAACGGATACGTGTCCGTTATATTGCAGGTTGCCCGGCATGGCTGAGCAGGTCGCCTTCATGGGCATGCCGGCTCCCGGGTTAGGGTGGACCCGAAGGCTTGCCTCATTTACCCGGACCAGGCTCGCAGCCCTCGGAACACAGTGGCTGCCATCGGGCGCGCTGCACAAAAAAATGCGACCGCGCGAGCGGCCGGCTCGCCTGGCAGGGGCGATGCGGGGTCGGACCACCCGCATTCGCGGGGAAACCCGGCGAGCGATAAAAATGCTTGACGCAGACACGTGTCCTTATTTGAACGACTTTACCCCAACCCCAATAAAAATGAACTACCCCTGCCGACGGTTCTCCGTCTCGGTGTGCTTTGCTCTCGCCGCGACCTTCGCCTCATCTTCATTAACCGCCCAAACCGCTCCCACGCCATCGCCCGCACCGGCGGGTACGAGTGACGAAGTGACGACGCTTTCCCCTTTCGAAGTGAATTCGAAACAGGAGCATGGCTATCAGGCCTCGGAGTCTGTCACCGGCACCCGGATCGCGACGAAGATCGTCGAGACCCCGTTCGCGGTCGATGTGGTGACCCATGAGTTCATCAGCGATTTCATGGCGTTCAGCCTGAACGACCAGCTCGCCTTTGTGCCGGGCTTTTCGCCCTCCGAGGTTTTCGGCAACTTCCAGCTCCGCGGCTTCACCTCGCCGGTCGTCTTCGTGGACGGCTTCCGGCGCGTCGGCCTGGTCGACACGGTGGACATCGACCGGATCGAGGTGATCAAGGGATCGGCCGCCTCCATCTACGGGGCCATCCAGCCGGGCGGCGCGGTGAATTTCATCACCTTCAAGCCCACCGCGGAGCCCAGTCAGAATCTTTCCGTCGGCGTGGGTGGCAATGACTTCCACCGGGTGGCCCTTTACTCGTCGGGCCCGCTGGGCAAAAGCGGGAAATTCTTCTACCGGATCGACCTCGCCGACCAGTACACCAAGTACGGCGAGGAATTCGCGAGCCGATCCCAGTCCTACATCTCGGCCAAGCTCCTCTACAAGCCCAACCAGGACACGAGCGTCAGCCTGGACCTCGAACACTCGGAATTATACGAGCATCCGTTCAATCAGGTCCTGACGATCACGGAAAAGCAGACCATGCCCTGGGCGGGTAACAACGTCACCGAGAGCCAGTATTATGGCATGGCGACGAGCAATCTCCTGAACTATGATTATGCCGGCCCGGAGAGCTATGACCACAACCGGGTCAGCAGCGCGACCCTGACGGCGGAACACCGGTTCAATGATGTCTGGTCCCTGAAGTTCAGCGCCAACGCCTTCACCAATCCCTACAACGACCAGCTGATCGGCAGCGGCGCCTACTATCCTTACGGCACGGGAAACGTCACCGTCGTCAATGGCGCCGTGACCAACGCCTTCACGCCCGAGGTCAAGGACCAGCCGCAGGCCGACTGGAAGCCGCAGCGCGGCGGCGGAGCCCAGCTCGACAATCTCTTCCGGTTCACCACCGGCCCCATCTCGAACAAACTGCTGGTCACCGCGGACTACTACGAGCTTTCCCAGCGCACAAAGACCCTCGCCCCCACCGTCGCCGGCAGCGTGGCGACCGACTATTACGCCACCTACAGCCCCTACACGCCCGCCGGTGCGCCTTACTACACCATGCAAAGCACCTGGTCGCCGGCGCTGGGTTACGGCTGGAATACCACCACCTACGCCCAAAATCCCGCGCTGTATAATTTTGCCAGCACGGACAATTGGACTGCGTCCAGTGACTCCGGTCTCTTTGCCAGTTACTGGGCCAACATGTTCAATGACCGCCTGACGATCATGGCCGGGGGCCGTTTCGACTCGGTCAAGAACCAGGTAAAAAATTACAATATCTCATCGGCGGGCACGGTGACCAGTGCCGCGAATCCGACCGAACCGGCGAGTTTCCAAGCCTTCGACTACTCCACCCAGGCGTGGACCTATCAGCTGGGGACCTCGTTCAAGGTGGCCAACGGCCTCTATATCTACGCCAACAAAAGCACGGCGTTCAACCCGCAGCCCCAGCTGGATTCCTATACCGGCCTTCCCTTGCCCAACAACAAGAGCAACGGGTACGAATTCGGCCTCAAGGCGTCGCTGCTGAACGACCGGCTCAGCCTTTCGGTTGATCGGTTCGTCATCAATGAATTCAACGTGGTGCAGAGCGAGACCGACCCGATCACCGGCATCAAGGACACCATCCTGAGCGGCGAGCAGGAGGCCAAGGGCTATGAGGCCCAGTTCCAATACCAGGTCACCCGTCGCTTCCTCGTCATGGGCGATTGGGGCTATACGCCGACGAGCATCCTCAAGTCCGACACCTTGACGTTTCTCAACGGGCTTCCGGCGCGCCGCGTTCCCCGCGACAATGCCGGGCTCGCCGTTCGCTACCAATTCACCGGCGGTAAACTCAAGGGCCTGTTCCTGATCGCGGACGTAAAGTACTTCAGCAAGTCGCTCGTCAACCTCGGGTCCGGCAAGAGCCTGATCCCGGGACCCGCCAGTGCGACCTCCGGGGGCACGCTGAGCATGTATTACGTTCCTTCCACCAACCGGACCTACATCACAGATCCAAAAATCGCCGGTGAGGACAAAATCACCGCCACGCCCGTGATCAATGCGCCGTTTCCGGTCAACGGCTTGCTGCCGATTCCAACCCAGCCGGCCAACGCGACCATCAATTATCCGGTGGATGCCAACGGCGTCGCCTTGCCGCTGATTTCGGGCAGCGGCAGCTCGGCCGTCTATTCGGGCGAGCCCGAGGGTGTCTTTGTGGACGACGGCCGGGAATACAACTACAACGCCCCGGCGGCGGTCGTGGACATTGGCGCCGGGTACGAATGGAATACCGGACGCCTCACCAATACCCTGCGCGTCAACGTCAAGAATCTCCTGAACCGCCAATACACCTGGGGTTCCGGCGTCCCCGGACTGCCCTTGCAGCTACTTGTGACCTACGATCTGCACTACTGATTGTCGCTGGGTCGGAACTGGGCGAGGGATGGATGCTTTACATCCGTCCCCTTCCCAACATTACGGCGCTCGTTATCCGGCGTGCGCCAAAGAGCCGCCACCGCCAACAATCAATGATTGAACCACCCTCGAGTTTGGCGCATGCGGCACCCTGCGCCCGCAGACCACCATCTGATGACCAGCTGACATTTCCATGGACCGACCCATCAATCGTTTTCTTCTAAAGCATGACCTGCGCATCGCGCAGAATCCGTGCATCAGCCCCGATTTTTGCCTCGATTGGGCGGCCCTGATTCCAAAGTTGCGCCCCGGGCTGCCCGAACGGGCCTTGGCCAAGAGCAGCTTTGTCACGGCCGATGGCAGCTGGGTGCTCTTTGAGGACGGCCAGACCGGTGATTGCGCCTGGATCCTGCACTCGCCCGCGGGCACCCAGGCCCGGGAGGTTCTGGCCGAGGGTGTCGCCGTTGATCGCGAGCACTGCGCCTTTCCCGCCTCGTGGGAAAACCTGCTTCGTCTCAAGAACCTGATCCTGGCCCACGATCCCGACTCGACGATTTTTCCCACCACGGGCGGAAACCTGGCCCGCGGCACGATCGGCGTCGGGGCACGTTTCACCACGTTGCACTGGCCCGCCGTCGAATGGGCGATGAGCGTGCTGGATTTGGGGATGACGGCTAATCAGAACAGCATCCCGCGGGAGCTCGTCTTTGACTTGGACACCATGCTGCAGGGCCGGCTCGACACCGTTCCCTTCCCGTTCATCGGGACGAATGTCCCCGAGGGGCATCAGGGACAGAGCGTGGAGGGAATGAGCCACGGCGCGGTGCTGTCCAAGCTGAAAACCGGGTTCCATCGCCGCCGGCTGGCCTGGAGTTTCAACGCCGACCACCAGCCCATTGGCGGCAAGTTCGACAGCCGGGAGGACGCCCTGGTGCGGGGCTGCCTCCTGGCCAGTTACATCACCTTTGACCTCTCGCCCGAACTGGCGCTGAACCAGCCGGCCGAGTTGTCGGCCATCCCCCCCGAACTGGTCCGGCAGGTCGGCGCCCGCGTCGCGGAAGTCGGGCTGGTGCTGCAGCCCGCGGAATTCGAGCGGCTGCTCTGCCTCGTGTGGCCCGCGATGGTCAAGATGCAGCGGCGCGACGGGAAATACCGCGCGGCGCGCCACGCGGCCTTTGCCTCCGACGTTGGCCGGCGGTACCTGCGCGAGCTTTCCATCGACGAGCTTCCCGGCCTGACGACGCCGGAAACCACGGCCGTCATGCTCGCCCTGTGCGAGCGGCTGGGCATGCCGGTGAACTTTATCGCCCCCGCGTTCGGCTTTCAAAAGAACACGCCCTATGCCGACAACGCCGCCCTGCGGGCCATGGTCGGGCGGCAATGGGACGTATGCCGGCAGTTTGGGGTCAGCATCGGCTTTCATTCCGGCTCGGGAAAATCCGCGGAAAACTACCGCGTGCTCGGCGAGATCACCGGCAGCCGGCTCGAGATCAAGACCAGCGGGCGCTATACCTACGAAATGGGCCGGGCGCTGCACGGCTCGCCCGATGCCGCGGACCAGGCCCTGTGGCGCGACTGGTACCAGTTTACCCTCGATCTGGGCGTGGCCGGCGCCTTCAGCCCCGATGCCACCGAGCAAAAAATGGCCCGCGTCTTCATCGTGACCGCGCTCGCCGCCGCCGGACGGCCGGCCGAGGTCTTTGCCGACGCCGGGACCTGCCGCGCCGCCCTCGAGGCCCTGCCCCGCTCGCCCGACCACATGTTCTTTTTCGAGTATAATTTTCTCTACGTGCTCGCCGCCGGCGGGCGGCCGGACAAGGCCGCGCTGGGCGACCATACGGCCGCCGGTTACCAGCAGCGCGCCCGCTTCTACCAGATCAGTCCCGAGGCCAGACTGCGCTATGCAAGGAATGTGGCCGATTACCTGCTTTTCCTGGCCGAGCATACCGGGCTGGCCCCGCAGGCCCGTTGCTCGGCGTCGCGCCAGTTGCTCGGAAGCTACGCCACCTACGACGCGATGCTGGCCGATATCTCCCGCTGACCATGCCGACCTTCATCCACGAGAATTTTTTGCTGCAGACTCCCGTGGCGCGGGACCTGTATCACAACTTTGCGAAGGCCCAGCCGATCTTCGACTACCACTGCCACGTTTCGCCCCGGCTCATTGCGGACAACCACCGCTTTGCCGACCTGACGGAGATCTGGCTTGGCGGGGATCACTACAAATGGCGGGCCATGCGCGCCAATGGCGTCAGCGAGCGTCTCTGCACCGGCGATGCTTCGCCGCGGGAAAAATTCGATGCGTGGTGCGCCACGGTCCCCCACACGCTGCGCAACCCGCTCTATCACTGGTCACACCTGGAGCTCGCGCGGTATTTTGGGATCGACCTGCCCATCAACCCGCAGAATGCCGACGTCATCTGGCAGACCGCCAACCGGGTGCTGGCCGATCTGCGCGTGCATGACATCCTGGCCGCGCATCGCGTGGCGGTCGTTTGCACCACCGACGATCCGGCCGATTCACTCGCGGATCACGAGCGGATCCAAAAATTGGGACTCAAGACGCGCGTCTATCCCGCCTTCCGGCCGGACAAGGCGCTCGGGGTGAACGAGCCCGTGGGATTCAATGCCTGGCTGGAACGCCTTGCGCAGGTTTCAAACCGTCCGGTCAACACCCTGGATGACCTGCTGGCTGCGCTCGAGCAGCGCCACAGCGATTTTCACCGGCTCGGCTGCCGGTTGTCCGATCACGGTCTGGATACCGCGCTGGCCCATCCCTGCACCCACGCGGAAGCCAAGGCCGTGTTTGCCGCGGCGCGTTCCGGTCAGGCCGCCGCACCCGACGCCTGGGCCCGCTACGGTTCCTTCCTGATGCTCGAGTTCGGCCGCTGGGACGCCCGCCGGGGCTGGACCAAGCAGCTGCACCTCGGGGCGCTGCGAAACAACAACTCGCTACGCCGGCAGCAGCTCGGCGCCGATACCGGCTTCGACAGCATTGGGGACTTTCCCCAGGTGCGCGCGCTGGGCCAGTACCTTGATGCGCTGGATCGAACGGGCGAACTGCCGCGCACCATCATTTATAACGCCAATCCCGCCGACAACTATGCCTTCGCCACGATGGCGGGCAATTTCCAGGACGGATCCGTCGCGGGCAAACTGCAGTTCGGCTCCGGCTGGTGGTTCCTCGACCAAAAGGAGGCCATCGAATGGCAGATCAACGCCCTGTCGAATAACGGGCTGCTGAGCCGTTTCATCGGCATGCTGACCGACTCCCGCAGCTTTCTCAGCTATCCGCGGCACGAATATTTTCGGCGGGTGCTCTGCAACCTTCTCGGAGCCGAGATGGAGCGCGGCGAGATCCCCGATGACCGCGAACTGGTCGGCCGCATGGTCGCGAACATCTGCTTCGCCAACGCCCGGGATTACTTCCGCCTCGAGCTCGATCCCGCTTACCAGGCGCGCGCCTAGGCCACACGGATCCTTGCGTCAGTTTCGGCCCGCCTGATCGCTGCTCCGGCTGAGACTCCCAGCCCGCGATGGCAGGCCCGGCCAAAACCCACGGGGCGAGCTCCGACCTTACCGAATATCAAATTCGGCGACCGCGACCTGCTGGCCGTCAATGAGGCACTCGGCCCGAATGTGGCCGACGCCCAACGCCGAGGCCGGCTGGGTGGCAAAACGCGTGTTGGGGGCGCTCCGAAAATAGGCCCAATCGTTTTCGCGGTGTCCGACCAGCTTCCCGTCCTTGTACCAGTTCCAGACGACTTCCCTCGAGCCAGCCTCCTTCGTGACGTCATCCCACGTGAGGCTGACGTAGAAACGGATCACGTCGCTCGTGGAGAAGGTGGACATCGGCACCAGGTTTCCGCTGAGAAAATTCGGCAGCGTCGTCACGCCGCTATTGACCGCCCGCATGCCCGTGACGCAGCCCTGAAACGAGAGGCTGATCGCGCCCAAAAGAATTAAAACGACCAAAGACTTGGCAATTTTCATAGTTAAGACCCTCCCCGTTCACGTTGTTCCTGGCTAGGCCCGGCACAAGGCAAACCGGGGTGATCGGCACCCCTGAATTTCAGTACGGGCATGCTGCGTACAGTCCGGGCTCACGGGTTGAGGACTGCCAAAAAAGCCCGCGGCCAGCGGGCCTGCGCCTCAAACCGGCGGTTGACTGACACCCTTGGCCATAGTCGCATGCCGTCATGAGGGCTCTCGTTGTCTTCCTGCTCGCGATTGGGTTCGTTTCCCGGTCGATCGCGCAGAGTGACGATCATGCCGTTCGTGTGGAAAAGCAGCTTTTGCAGGAAGGCGTGGTGCGGCTCGTGATTACCAGCGACCACCTGAGCGAATCGACGGTTGTCCTCACCGCCACGCTCGAGAACATGGACTCGTCCGTCGCGATGCCGTTCATTCTTGAACTAAAGGGCGTAGGCTCGAGGGAGCTGTGTGTGTTCAAGATCCATGATCCGTCCCAATCGTGGCACTACAAGTACCACTTCGAATGGAAATACGGCCTCAGAGGAGGCCACCCGGACCCGGACGCCGTTTACAGGCTGCCCTATCAAGACAACGAGTACCATGTCGTGATGCAGGGGAACCGGGGAGCCTTTAGCCATCAGGCCGGGTCGATCAACGAATTCGCCTATGACTTCGCCATGCCGATCGGCAGCACGGTGTGCGCCGCGCGCGGCGGCGTTGTGATCGGTGTCCGGCAAGATTCCGACGTCGGGGGATCCGACGAGAAATTTAAACTGAGCGACAACTATGTCTTGGTGCGCCATAGCGACGGAACCTACGCTGAATATATCCACTTGAAGAAGAACGGGGCGCTGGTCGCCCTGGGTGACACGGTCGCAGCGGGCCAGCCCATCGGCCTTTCCGGGGTGACGGGCCACACCACGGGACCTCACCTTCATTTTGCGGTCTTCCGGCTGGTGGACAAACCCGGAGGCTTTGAGCGTCAATCCCTTCCCGTGCGGGTCCGGACCAAGGCTGTAGTGCTGGACGAACTCAAACAGGGAAACACCTATTAGGGGTGACTCACATCGTCCGACAGCAGGGAGTCAGATCAAAGCCATGGGTCAGCTTCCGGTCCGCACCTCTCTTCCCACCGACTTAATATTTGGTGCCCGAGGGGGGACTCGAACCCCCACGCTTTTAGGCACAGGCTTCTGAGACCTGCGTGTCTACCAATTCCACCACCCGGGCATTAGCGGGACGGGCAAAAGACACACCCGGCGCCCCCGGAGCAAGTAAATTGAGTGGGGAAGAAACCCGACCCGATGGATTGAATCTGGAACTCAGGGACTCTGGCCAATCACCCCACACCCGAGGCTTTTCATGGATCCGGGTGCCCTCCGGGTTAAGGCTCCTGTAGTTGGCCCTCCGAACCATTCCTGCTCTCCATCCCTGAGTTCCAGATTCAACGATCTCCCCACCAAAAACGGGATTCCCTTCTCCCGCCGCCAGCCCTACACCCTTTCCGCCCATGAAAAAAGACGCCGTCCTCGCCAAGATCAAAGCCGAGAAGGTCATCGCCCTCATCCGCGCCGACAACCCCGACGGGTTGCTCGACTGTGCCAAGGCGCTCGCCGACGGCGGCCTCACCAGCATCGAGCTCACCATGACCACGCCCGGCGCCATCCGCATGCTTGAGAAGGCAACCACTGAGCTACCCGATTTCCTCTTCGGCCTCGGCACTGTCCTCGATGCCGAGACCGCCCGCGCCGGCATCCTCGCCGGGGCAAAGTTCATCGTCACCCCCGCCCTGCGCCCCGAGGTCATCACCCTCTGCCGCCGCTACAGCATTCCGGTGTTCAGCGGCGCCTTCACGCCGACCGAGATCGTCCAGGCCTGGGAGGCCGGCGCCGACGCCGCCAAGGTGTTTCCCGCCGAATTCTTCGGCCCCGCCTACATCAAGTCCGTCAAGGCCCCGCTCCCGCAGATCGAGCTCGTGCCCACCGGCGGCGTGACCCCCGAGACCGTCGGCGAGTATATCCGCGTCGGCGCATTCGCCACCGCCGCCGGCAGCTCGCTCGTTGAGGCCAAGGCCCTGAAGGAGAAAAACTGGGCCGCCATCACCGCCCGCGCCAAGGCCTTTGTCGCCGCCGTCGCCGCGGTAAAATGACGCGCATGGCGCGCGGACGCCACGCTTTGGGCGATAGAGCTGTAAGCTTTCAGCCAAACCCCCAAGCCGCAGCCCACCTTCCGGCTTAAGGCCCGCCGCCTGACGCCTTCCCTCCCCATGCCCGCCTCCACCAGCAACCTGATCCCCGCCCTGCTGTTGCCGTGGTTCGCCTGGCGCATGTACCGTCGCTTCCATCGCAACGTGGGCCGGCAGCCTCTGCACTCCGGGCGCCTGATCAGCGGCATCGTGATCTTCGGACTCATCAGCGTGCCCCTGCTGGCCGTGACGTGGCCCGTGCCGCGCCTCCTGGCAGGCTTCGGTGGCGGCCTCGTGCTGGGCGGACTGCTCGCCTTGGTTGGCCTGCACCTGACGGTCTTCGCGACCAACGCCGGCGGGCCGCACTTCTATACCCCCAACACCTACATCGGCGTGGGGCTTTCCCTGCTGCTGGCCGGGCGCGTCCTCTATCGCATCGGGGTGCTCTATTTCTCCGATGCCGCGGTCACCGCTTCCTCGGCGGCTTTCATGCAAAGCCCGCTGACGCTGCTCATGATCGGCCTGACCGCCGGCTACTACCTCGCCTACAACACCGGCGTGCTCATCCGGAGCCGCCGCTGACCGGCTGCAGACAATTTCCGTCCGGCCACGAAGGGCCGGCGCGGCAGAGCCTTGAACCCGGAAGGTTGGCCACAGAGAGGCCCAAGGGCTCCATGACTCCGGCTCAAACCTACCGCGCGCCGATAGGCGCAATGAAGGTTTCTTCGCAGCCCCTACGCCCTTGTGCCTCTTCGTGGCCAAAATCAGGTCGGCTCGTGGCTAAAGGCCAATCCGGCATCCTTGCGTCGGCCGCTACGGATCGCGCGGCGTTCTACAGGTACTTCGTGATGTCCGGGACCTTCTTCACGCGGCGGTGCGCGGCATCGCGGACGAAGTAGGGATCCTCCGCCTGCGTGGCTTCGACCTCCTCGTCACCGTCCGTTTCCTCATCTTCCTCGATTTCCTCGCCCTCGGCGTCGGTGAAGATCCAGTCCTGCTCCGCGTCGAAGGCGTGGGACATGCGGCGGGCCAGCGGATCCAGCACGAGCGCCGGGTTCTTCACGCGGCCGGCCTTCACCAGCTCGAACAGGCAGGGATAGAACTGCCCGTCAAAGTGCGCGCGAAACCCGCTCAGCCACTTGTTGGCCACCCCCTCGCGGCGCGTCAGCAACACCACATCGGAAAAATGCACGCAGGCCTCGAACCAGGCGAGCAGCGGCGGATGTTTCTCCGCGAGCTGGCAGTTCACGATGCAGAGGATGCGCCCCAGCTCCGCGCCCTGCGCCTCGAGCCAGGTCTTGAGGGTCTCGAGCTGGTCCACCGGGCTGCGCCGTCCGTCCGTCACAAAAAAAACGTGCGTCGCCCCGGCTGGTAGCGGGGCGATGATGAACCCGTCCTGCCACGTCCAGCGCGCGAGGCCCGGCAGCTTCGCGTCGAACTCGGACGGCGCCTCGTCGGCCGACAGCAGGACCGCCGCATGGCCGCCCTCGGCCAGTCCGCCCTCGATGAGATCGGCCAGCACTTCGCGCCGGCCGGAGCCGGCCGCACCCAGAATCAGGTAAACGAGGGGTTTGTCAGACATGCGATTTTCACCACGAAGAACCCGGACACCCCAACCCGCAATCCCAGACCCAACAAAAACCCAGCCCGGAAATTTTAACCACGGATTGCACGGATGGGCACGGATCCGGAATTCCAATCCTCGGGCCTCAAGCCACGTTGCCAGGGATCATGGAAATCAAACCGGCAGGATCAGCCTGGAGATAACAAACCCCACCGATCGACCTTTGCCCGGAGGTATTATCCGGATCGAATCCGTGAAATCCGTGGTTAAAACGGATTGGGGCATGGATTCGCGCCGATCCGTGTCCATTCGCGGGGAAGCCCGTCATCAGAACTTGAACGTCCGGTTCTGCGCCGACTGCCGCAGCCAGTGATCGACCAGCACGAGCGCCGTCATCGCCTCGATGATCGGCACGGCGCGCGGGAGGACGCAGGGGTCGTGCCGGCCGCGCGCCGCCAGTTCGGTTTCGGCCCCGTGGATGTCCACGGTCTGCTGCGGCTGCAGGATCGTGGCGGTGGGCTTGAAGGCGACGCGGAAGACCAGCTCCTCGCCGTTGCTGATGCCGCCCTGCACGCCGCCGGAGCGGTTCGTCACCGTGCGCACGCGGCCATCGCGGTTCTCGAAGGCGTCGTTGTGCTCGGATCCCTTGAGTCGCGTGCCGGCAAAGCCGCTGCCGATTTCAAAGCCCTTCGTCGCGGGCAGCGAGAGCATCGCCTTCGCCAGGTCCGCTTCCAGCCGGTCGAACACCGGCTCGCCCAGCCCGGGCGGGACGCCGCGCACGCGGCACTCGATCACGCCGCCCACAGAATCGC
Organism: uncultured Opitutia bacterium; assembly: GCA_903881475.1. Taxonomy (GTDB): domain Bacteria; phylum Verrucomicrobiota; class Verrucomicrobiia; order Opitutales; family Opitutaceae; genus Opi-474. The sequence continues at coordinate 15,340 of CAIRTK010000028.1, forward strand.
CCTCGCTGCGCACCGCCTTGATGCGCTCGATCATCGCCGCCGCGGTCGCCGGATGCGGGCAGCGCACCGCCGTGGCGTCCACCTCGGCCAGGGTGGGAAATTTTTCGAGCGCGGCCACCGGCGCCATGATGTCGTGCACTTGCGTGACAAACGCCCGGGTCTCGACGCCGCCGGCCAGCGCGAGGATTTTCTTCGCGATGGCACCGGCCGCCACCCGCCCGATCGTCTCGCGCGCGGAACTCCGGCCGCCGCCGCGATGGTCGCGCACCCCGTACTTGGCCTGGTAGGTGTAATCGGCGTGGGACGGGCGGAACTTCTCGCGCATCTCGTCGTAGGCGCCAGGACGCTGGTCGGAATTGTGCACCAGCAGCGAGATCGGCGTGCCCATGGTGCGACCCTCGAACAGGCCCGCGAGGATCTCGACCCGGTCGGCCTCCTTGCGCGGCGTGACGATGTCGCTCTGCCCGGGCCGGCGGCGGTCGAGCTCGGCCTGGATTTCCTCCGCGGAGACCGGCAGGCCGGGCGGGCAGCCGTCGATCACGACGCCCACGGCCGCCCCGTGGCTTTCGCCCCAGGTGGTGATGGTGAAAAGTTTTCCGAAGCTGTTCGGCATCGCGACCGCGCAGCGTTGGCCGCCTGCCCGGCACCGGCAAGCGGCAAATCGGGCGCGGACCCGCCACCACACCCGCCCCGGCCGATGGCGGCCCGCCCTGAAAGACCAAAGGATTAGGCAACTTTTCCCCTCCCGCACCGTCATAGCACATCACCGTTTACAACCCGGAGCCTTTCACCTCTTATCCCCGTTCCCCGGCCCGGCCGGCCAATCTTCCACCGCCTCCCCTGCATGAGCCTGAGCTTTTTCCGCCTGAGTTTTGCCGCCTGCCTGCTGCCAGCCGCCTTCAGCGCGAATGCCCAGACCCCGCCGCCGGCCGCCACTCCGGCCCGCGCCCCCGCCGCCAGCGAGGAACTCGTCGGACCCATCAAGCTCGCCGACGCCGACATCGACACCGTGCTTGGCGCCCTGGAGATCTACACCGGCCGCACCATCCTCCGGCCGCAGGCGCTGCCCACCGCGAATTACACGCTCAAGCTCAACAAGCAGGTACCCAAATCCGAGGTCATCACCGCCCTCGAGACTTTGCTCGCCCTGAACGGCGTCGGCATCTCCCCCCTCGGCGACAAGTTCCTGAAGGTCGTCGCCCTCAACCAGGTCAAGACCGAGGCGCCCGAGATGATCGACGGTTCCACGCTCGGCCTCCCCGCCAGCGGCCGGATCGCCACCAAGCTCTTCCAGCTCGAGTTTCTGCGCGTCAATGAATTCGTCCCGCAGATCGCGCCCATGATGTCGCCCGGCGTCGCCAACGGCATCGTGCCCCTCGACAAGGCCAACGCCGTCCTCATCACCGACAGCGTCAGCAACCTCCAGCGCGTCGAGAACCTGATCGGCCTGATCGACCAGCCCAACGCCCGCGGCCTCTCCCCGAAGTTCTACCCGCTCCACGGCGGCGCGAAGGCCAGCGACCTCGTCAACAAGCTCCACCTGCTCTTCCAAGGCCCGCTGCAGGCCCAGCTGGGGTCCGCGACCACCTACAGCGCCGACGACCGCACCAACCAGATCATCCTCCTCGCCGATCCCCGGCAGTATGCCCTCTTCGACGACCTCATCGCCAAGCTCGATACCGTCGCCGAGCCCAACACCCGCAACGAGATCATCTACTTGAAGCACGCGACCGCCAAGGATGTCGCCTCCCTGCTCAGCCAGCTCGTGTCCGGGCAGAACAACGCCACCCAGAAGGCCAACAGCGCCGGCTCCGTGCGCCCCACCGCGCCGGGCCAGCCGGCCCAGCCCCCGGCGGCGCCCAACGCCGCCTCTGCCGCCGTCATCGCCAGCCTGTCCGAAAGCACCAACCAGTTCAGCAGCCTGATCACCGTGCTGGCCGACGACCGCAGCAACGCCGTCATCGTGTCCGGCACCGTGGACGACATCCGCCTCATCCGCGACCTCGTGAGCAAGATCGACATCGTCCTGGCCCAGGTCCGCATCGAAGTCGTCATCGCCGAGGTCACCCTCAGCGACACGGACACCAGCGGCGTCAATGCCCTCAACCTCACCTTCGGCCCGGGCGGTTCCGGCGGCACCCATATCACCAATTTCGACACCGGCACCTCCGCCAACGGCATCGCGGGCTGGAACATCACCGGCGGCGTGGTCAACCCCCTTGCCTTCCAGGCAGCGCTCGGCAACACCGGCTCCAAGAACCTCGTGAAGATCCTGTCCGCCCCGACCATCGTCACGACCCATAACAAGCAGGCGACGATGACCGTCACCCAGCAGCAGCCCGTCATCACCGGGACAACCTCCACGCCCACCACCGGCGCCACCACAACCTCCAGCGGTTTCTCCACCAGCTCCCAGGTCACCTACAAGGACATCGGCATCACCCTCAAGGTCACTCCGCTCATCGGCGATGACGGCAACATCCAGCTGGATGTCGACCAGACCGTCGACGACGTCATCAGCAACGTCACCATCGACGGCAACCAGCAGCCCGTCATCGGCCACCGCGAGGCCACCGGCTCCGTGACCGTGCAGGACGGGAAAATGATCGTGCTCGGCGGCCTGCAGCGCAGCTCGCGCAGCTTGTCCCGCACCAAGCTCGGCTTCCTCTTCGAAATCCCGATCATCAGCCAGCTCCTCGGCGGCCGGAACAACGACATCGAGCGCACCGAGCTGCTGCTCTTCATCCGGCCCCACGTCCTGCGCCCGGAGGAAAGCACCGCCGACACGCAGAAGAAGATCAACGACCTCTCCAACAAGGAGCAGGTGAACCAATATCTGGTCGATCCGACGAAGCAGCCGAAGGAAAGCCTGATCGACAAGCTCAAGTAGGCCGCGCGCCGCCGTAATGATCGCGACCGCCCCTGCGTCCCTGCCCGAGTCCCTCGCCGCCCGCCTCACCGAGGAGCAGCGCCAGGCCGTCGCCGAGTCCCCGCGCGAGAAGCGCCTCGCGACCCTCGCCGCCGCGCTGAAGCTCTCCGAGCCCGAGGCCCTCACCGGCCTCGCCGGGGCCGCCGGCCTGGACATCGCCACCAACCTCGAGCCCGACCTCGCCGCCCGCGGCCTCCTGCCGGCCCGGCTCGTGCACGATTACCAGGTCATTCCGATCCGCTTCGGCGTGCCCGCCGGGGAGCCGGACGCACCCGCCGCCCTTTCCACGCAACCCCTGCACCTGGCCACCGCCTGGCCGCCCGATGACGTGATGGCCGACTGGCTCCGCACCTTCACGCCGCGGCCGCCCGTGTGGCATCTCGCCGTGCCGGAGCGCGTGCACCAGCTCATCATCGAGAATTTCGGCGTCGGCTCCGGCTCGCTCGAGGACGGCGACGACTCCTATGTCGCGCCGGAAACCGCGTCGCAGACCGAGGAGGTCGTGGACGAGGACGCCGCCGTGGTGCGCTTCGTCACCGACGTGATCTCGCAGGCGGTCGAGGATCAGGCGACCGACATCCATTGGGAGCCGCAGGAGGGCCAGCTGCGCATCCGGTACCGCGTCGACGGCCTGCTCGTCCCCGTGCCTGTGCCGCAGAACCTCCTGCGCTTCCAGGACGCCATCATCTCGCGCCTCAAGATCATGGCGCGCCTCAACATCTCGGAGAAGCGCCTGCCGCAGGACGGCCGCATCAATTTCAGAGCCAACGGCACGACGCTCGACATCCGCGTCTCGACCATCCCCACGATCTACGCCGAGTCCATCTCGCTCCGGCTCCTGAACCAGAAGAAGGAGGCCTACACGATGGACCGCATCGGCATGAGCGCCGAGGAGCAGGCGCAGATCACGCAGATCCTCGACTACCCGCACGGCATCGTGCTCGTGACGGGCCCCACCGGCTCCGGCAAGAGCACCTCCCTGAACGCGTTCCTGCGGAAGATCAACTCCACGGACCTCCGCATCATCACCATCGAGGACCCGATCGAATACGAGGTGCCCGGCGTGAACCAGATGCAGGTGCGCCCGGAGATCGGGCTCACCTTCGCCGATGCGCTCCGGCACGTGCTCCGGCAGGATCCCGACGTGATCATGGTCGGTGAAATCCGCGACAAGGACACCGCCGAGATCGCCATCCGCGCCTCGCTCACCGGCCACTTGGTGTTCTCCACGCTCCACACCAACGACGCGCCCGGCGCCATCACCCGCCTCATCGACATGGGCATCGAGCCGTTTCTCGTCGCCTCCGCCATCGAACTCGTCATCGCCCAGCGCCTGGTCCGCCGCCTCTGCCCGCAGTGCGCGCGGCCCGCCCCGGTCTCAAAGGTGAAGCTGATCGAGAGCCTCGCCATCCTCGGGTGCAACGCGTCCGAGGCCGAGCTCATCACGGAGCTCAACACGCCCGTCGGCTGCGACCGGTGCCGCGGCACCGGCTACCGCGGCCGCATCGGCATCTTCGAGATCTTCCGGCTCAACGACGAGATGCACGAGCTGGTGCTGAAGCACGAAAGCACGCGCACCCTCGCCGAGACCGCCCGCCGCAACGGCATGCGCACCCTCGGCCAGAGCGGCTGGGAAAAGGTGAAGGCCGGCTACACCACCCTGGACGAAGTCCTGCGCGTGATCACGGTGACGGAGAAATGATGCGTGCTCCGCCGCAGGGAAATTGGGCGATTGCAGCTGGGAGATGGAAATCCTGCTCTCTGCCTGCGGAAGCTCTCCTGATTCAGCACTTCCATCTCCCATCGCCAATCTCCCAACTCCGCCGGCCGCTTGGCGGCCGGTTTTCCTGATGCCCCGCTTCACCTACAGTGCCCGCGACCACAGCGGGAAAAACATCGCCGACGTACTGGAGGCGCCGAGCCGCAAGGACGCGCTCCGGCTCCTCGCGGCGCGCGGGCTGCAGGTCGTCGCGGTCCAGGAGGCCGGCGGCGGGCGGGCGGCCCGGAGCGTGGTCGGTGCGGCGGCGCCGCCCGTCGAACTCACGCGCAAGCACCGGCTGCCGTTTCTCGAGGCGCTGCATGACCTCCTGACCAGCGGCATGTCGGCGGGCGAGGCGGTGCGGCTGCTCTCGGTGCGCATCAAGGAGCCCGGGCTGCGCACCCTCAGCGGCGGCTTGTGGGAGCGCCTGAGCGAGGGCGCGCCGCTTTCGCGCGCCATGGGGGAGTTTCCCGCCGTGTTCGATCCCTCCACCGTCAGCCTCATCCAGGCGGGCGAGGCCACCGGCTCGCTCAAGGACACGCTCGAACGGCTGATCGCCCACCTGAGCGAGCAACGCGACCTCCGGGCCAAGCTGCTCTCCGCCCTCGCGTACCCGGTCCTGCTGATCGTCGTGGCCTGCGGCCTCGTGCTCTTCTTCCTCTTTTTCCTGCTGCCGCGCCTGCAGACGCTCTTCGCCTCGCTCCATGGCGAGCTGCCCCTTTCCACCAAGATCCTCGTCGGGGGCGCGAATTTCGCCCTACACTACGGCCCGTTTATCGCGGTGGCCGCGGTGCTGGGGGGAATTTCCTTCTGGCGCTGGCGGCAGACGGAGGCCGGGCGCCTCGCGACCGACGCGTGGCTGCTGCGGCTGCCGCTCATCGGCCCGTTCGTCGTTTCCCAGACGGTGCTGGCGTTCAGCCAGACGCTCGGTGTGCTGCTGGCCAACGGCATCACCGCGGTCGAGGCGCTCCGCATGACCGAGCGGCAGCTCGCGAACCGCGTGCACCGGCGGGCGTTTCACGACGCGACCGACCGCGTCGTCGAGGGCGAGGCCCTCTCCAGTTCCCTGGGCCGCACGGGCTGTTTCCCCGACCTGGTGCTCGACCGGCTGACCGTCGGCGAGAACACCGGCAATGTCGTGCCCAGCCTCCACGAGATCGCCCGCAATTATCAGCGCATCATTTCCGGCCAGCTCAACGTCTTCGTGAACGTCATCGCCACCGTCGTCCTGCTGGCGGTGTTTGTGGTGGTCGGCTTCATCGCCTTCGCGATCGTGAGCGCAGTCTTCAAGGTCAGCTCCAGCTTCAAGCTGGGGTGACGATCGCCCCGCCCGGGGGCGGGCGGAGATCGCAGTTCGGAGCTCGCAGTTTGGGCCAAAGCCATCGGGTTCAGCTTCGCGTCAGCGTTGCCTGGCGATCGGCCCAAACTGCGAGCTCCGAACTGCGAACCCGGCTTTCGACGGTTTACGGCACTTCGTAAATCTCGACCAGCACCACGCCCGAGGCCCCGCCCACGCCGAGCGCTTCCGCGGAATAGACCCCCGGATCGAGCGTCACGAGCAGAACCGCATCCAAGCTGGCCGGATCCAATGAAAAGGCCCCGAGGCTGGCCGCGAGATTGCTGATGAGGGTTGAACCGCCCCAATTGTCATTGGTCAGGGTGGTGCCCTGCGGCAGATTAAGCTGGAGCTGCGGATCAGACATGAAGCCGGTGACGCCGTAGGTGCCGAGGGTCGGGCCCACCGCGCGGATCATCAGCGTTTTGGCGGTGGAGCCGCCGATCACAAAGCCCGCGATCAGCGGGTTGTCGTTGGACATGCTCGCCCGCGCCGAGAGGTTGATGAGCCGCGGGGTCGTCGGACTGAAGACCGAGGGATTGGCGTCGTAGATTTCCGCCAGCACGGTTCCGGTCGTGTTGTTCACCCCGCTTACACTCGCCGAATACACCCCGGCTGGCAGGGTCGCGACGAGGGCTGAATCCTTGCTGGTAGTGCTCGGCAGGGCGAATGCGCCCACGGCCGCCGCCACGCTCATCACGGTGGGATCGCCGCCCCAGTTGTCATTCGTCAGCAGCGGCACCGTCGCGCCCGAGGGGATGATGTTGAGGATCGGATCCGCCATCACTCCGGGAACACCATAGCTGGCGAGCGTCGGACCGATCCCGCGAATCAGCAGCTGCTTGCTGCCGGAGGTGCCGGCGCCGCCCGTCACGAAGCCGGCAAACAGCACGTTGGCCCCCGTGCCGGAGACAATGCGGACCGAGACATTGATGAGGCGGCCGGGATTGGCGGTGTTGACCACCGTCAGGCCGGCGGCGGTGCTGGTCACCGCGCCGGATCCGTTGCTCACGGTTACCGTGTACCCGGCCGCATCGCTGGCCTGGGCGTTGGAGATGAGATACTGGCTGGAGGTGGCCCCGGAGATGGGGCTGCCGCCTTTGGTCCACTGGTAGGTCAGGCCTCCGCCGGTCGCGCCCACGCTGAAGACCACCGAACCGCCCGTGGCCACCGTATGGCCCTGCGGCTGGCTCGTGATCACCGGCGCACTCGAGGCAGTGACGGTCAGCACAGCCCCTGTGCTTGTGACGGTACCCGCCGAGTTGGTCACGACTGCGGTGTAAGTCCCCGCATCCGACGGCTGCACGTTGTTCAGCGTCAGGGCCGAACCGGTCTCGCCGGTGATCGCCACGCCGCCCTTGTCCCACTGGATGGTCGGCGCCGGATTGCCCGACGCCCCGACATAAAAAGTCGCCGTGCCACCAGTGGTCAGGGCCAGGCTTTGCGGCTGGGCCGTGATGGTGGGGGCCGACGTCGCCCCCGACGAGACGGTGATGGTGTAGAAATACGAATGGGTGTTGCCCGTGCCATTCAGGCCCTGCCACGCCGTAAGGGTAACCAGATAGGCCCCGGCCGTCGTGGGAGTGCCGCTGAGCAGCAAGTTCGTCGTGTTGATTGTGCCCGAGGAGGTCAGCCCCGAATAATTCATCCCCGGCGGAAACGAGCCCGTGACCGACCATGACTGGGTCGCCGTTTCAGTGCCCGTCAGCGACAGGGCCACGACCACCGCTGTCCCCGTCGTGACACTGATGCCCGAGGCGGAGCCGCTGGAGGTGACCAGTTGCGCGGTGGTCGCACCCGCCAGGGAGTCGACGGCCCCGAGCGACGCCGCAGCCAGGGCCGCGGACTTCAGCACCGCGCCCGCCGGCGAGGCGGCGACCATTTCCTCCACCGCAGCGGCCACGCGCAGCACGGGCGTGCGCTGCAGCAAGGCGATGAGCAGGCCGGTCGGCACATTGAACCAATGCAGCCAGCGCTGCAGCGAGGAGGATAGTTTCATGGGGAAATACTTCTGCACAGACCGCGGGACAAACCTTGGGTGTCGGATAAAAATCCGCCTCTTCGGTTTTGCGGAATAGACGGCACTTATGAACGGATTGTTACCCTCCCCAAGCCGAGTTCAGCACCCGTGGGGCCGCCACTCTGCTAGCAGTGGTCATGCCGCGGCCACCGCCAGAGGGCAAAATCGGCGCCAAAGCGAGGGTGGTGTTGGAGCAGCCAGGCACGGGCTCAGTTGCAGCCGCAGCCGCTGCCGCCCACGCCGCGGCCGCCGTTGGCCGATTCCCGGGAAAAATAGATATGCTCCGACATTGCGGTACCCAGCGGATCGCGGTCCGGTCGCATGGCATAGCTGGCCAGGGTGGCGCGCTCCCACGGCTGGACGTTGACGCTGGTGCAGCCGGTGAAAAGCCCGGTCAGCAGGACAAGGAGCAGGAACGGGATGAGACGTGGGGATTTCATGGTATGGGCAATTGGAATGAGGTGGAACGCGTTGGACAGAAGAGGGCACGGGTTTCATTGTCTGTCTTTCTCGGCCAGCAGGGTTTCGACCTGGGTGCGCAGCTCCTTCTCGGTGGCGCTGCCGTGAAAACCCGCATGCACGAAGCGGACGCGGCCGTCGCGGCCCAGCACATAGGAGGTCGGCATCGCGGGTACCTTCACCTTGCTCACGAGCTGTTTTTGCTGGTCGAGCAGCGTGGCAAAGGACGGATGGAATTTCTTCAGGAACCCTTCGTAGTCGACTGTCCGGTCGTCCACGCTCACCGCCACCACGACCAGCCCGCGCGCCGCGTAATCGGCCTGGATCCGGGCATAGACCGGAAACGACGCCTTGCACGGCGCACACCACGAGGCCCAGAAATCCACGATGGTCACGTGACCAGCCGTCACGGGCAGCGGACCGCCGGTCAGCCCGGCTGTGGCCAGCGCGGGGAAGGCCTCGCCAGGCTTCAGCTCGGCGCGCACCGCCGGCACCGCCAGCGCGGCGAACAGTAGCATGACGACCGTAGCAGTCGAAGTAAGGAGGCTGGCGCGAGGCGCCAGGGCCGGCCCAGCCCCGTCACTTGGGCTGCTACGGTTCGGTGCGGAATTAAGTTGCGGCGACATAGTTGAAGAATCCCCGCGTCTGCGCGCGGGCGTTGGCGGTGTGGAGCAGGCCCTCGGCGCCGGGAAAGGACTGGATGAAATCCACGCCTCTCGGCACGCCCAGCACGAAGGCCGTGGTCGAGAGGACGCCGGCCTGCAGGCAGGTGGCCGCGATGACCGTCGCCTGCTGGCACCCATTCGCCACCGGCCAGCCGGTGCGCGGATCGATGATGTGGCCGTAGCGCTTGCCCCCGAGGGTGAAGCACCGGAGATAGTCACCCGACGAGGCGATGCCCCGGCTGCCCTGCAGCGCCACGCTGGCCGAGGGCGTGCCCGGTTTCGCCGGATCCTCCAGCCCGATATGCCACGCCGGCCGGCCCGGCGGCGCACCCAGCGCGCGCAGGTCGTGGCCGAAATCGACGAGCACATTGGCGAGACCGTGGTCCAGCGCGATCTGCGCGACAACATCCACGGCGTATTCCTTGCCAAAGCCGCCGAAATCGAGCGCCATGCCGGGCTCGGGCAGGAACACCTTGCCCGCGGCGCGCTGCAGCTTCGCCCAGCCCGTGAGGCGCCGGGCCTCGGCAATCTGCGCCTCCCCGGGGATCACGGGGTGCTCCGCCTTGTAATTCCACAGGCGGATCAGCGGGAGCGCCGTGGGATCGAGCACGCCCTGGGTCATGAAGTGCAGGGTCTCGCAGAGCTTCAACATCTGCTCCATCTCGGGATCGATCGCGATCCACTCGCGCCCCGCCGCAGCGTTGATGCGGCTCACCAGGCTGTCCGGCCGGAAGCGGGAATACCTGGCCTCGAAGGCCCCCACCCAAGCGACCGCGGCCTGCTCAAACCGCGCAGCCTGCCCGGGGTCCTTCGTCGCGTATTGGACCTCGCAGTTCGTGCCGAGCGCGGGAAAGGTCAGCCGGTGCAGCGGGATGTCCACGCCCACGGCGCCGGCAGGCAGCGTCGGAGTCTGGCGGCGGGATTCGGTGAGCAGGGCCATGGCGCGGAGCTTACCAGGAGAACTTCACGCCAGCGGTAGTGATGGCGGCCCGCGGATAGGCGCTGGAGGACGTGACGTGATCCGTGCCGTGCATCTGATACTCCTCGTAAGCGACATTGAACTCCCAGGAGGCGTTGACGGTCCAGATCGCCTTCAGGCCGTAGTTATAGCTGCGGAAGGCGGAAAGCCGGTAGTCGGCGGAGTAAAACGGGCCAGCCGGGTTCGGCAGCTGGGACGGCGTGTAGCTGACGCCATCAAACGAAACAGCGTAGAAATTGGCCGCGGTCTGTTCGTAAAGCCGGAGGCCCGGCCGCAGGATGAGATGCTCCCCGATCTTTTGGAACCACGCGAGGTCGACCGTGTGCGCCGTTGTGCCAAAGGTGTCGTGGTAAAACCGGTAGCTTGCCTCCACCGCCCCGTTCAACTTGGGCACCGACCGGTTGATCGCGGCGTAGGCGGTCCATTTGCTGCGCTGGTCCGGCCGGTTTTCCGCGTAAAGCAGCGGCAGGTACAGGCCGGGGAATACCTCCGTCCTTTTTTCCACGACGCGGTAGGGATCGGCCAGATAACCCGTACTCCGGCCATAGCCGACGTTGAACGTGAGCGAGGTCAGCGGGTCGAGGAGCTGGGTGACGCCCGTAATGAGATCCAGGCCGTGCTTCGGCTTCACGGTGTCGAGATAGCGCAGGGTCACCCGGTCATCCGTGCCCGCGGCACCAAGGAGCAGCGAGGTGTTCTTCTGGTTGAAATCGGTCAGCGTATTCACCGACCAGCCGTTGGAAACGTAATCGCTCTCCCGGCTGTAGGCATAGCCGGCGGTGACATTGAGGCCCGAAAACTGGCGGGAAAGATCCATGCTCCACGCCTTGCGCCGGTCGGAGGTATAGGAAAGCGGCACCGGGCCGCCCGGGGTGGCCGGCGGCGCCCCGTTCGGCGTTGCCCCCGCGATCGCATCGATCGCGCTCTGCAGTTTCAAGTGCATGTCCGGGCCGAGGTCCTGTTGCACCAGCCCGTATTGCGCCTGGACCGCCACGCGGCCGTCCGCCTCGCGGTAGTCCTCGTAATCGTAGGTCACGGAGTCCTCTGCCCGGGCCATCCGGGGAGCAAGCCAAGCCAGTAAACCGGCCACCGCCAGCGCGCGACACGGGACGTGCATTGACCTCATATGGAGCGGAGTCCAAACAACCCTCCGGCCGTTGGCGAGTGAGAAGCATGCGGGCAGAGTAACAAACCGGTCAGAAATGCCCGCAGTGGCATGGTCTGTCATTGCGAGGAGCCCGCACGAAGCGGGCGACGAAGCAATCTATCCAGCTGGATCGCCGCGCCCGGCTGCGCCGGGCTCGCGATGACAAGGCAAACTGTACCACCACCTGAAAATGGGTTCCGATCTGGACCATCCGGTTTCTGGTCCGAATGGTCTTATCCGGATCGAATCCGTGTAATCCGTGGTCAAAAATTCCTCAGGATTGCTGCTCCGTTGCCTCCGGTAAATTCCAGCCCGACCGGCTCCGGTCAGCGCATGATCTCCACCGACGAGACGCGGATCGAGGCATTGAGCTGCATCGGGCTTGCGCGGTCGGACTGCAGGCTGAACTGCTCGATCCCGATGTAGGGCGAGCGCTTGGTCAGCTCGAGGTAGAAGCGCTTCAGCGACTCCCAGTCGGTCTTCTGCAGGTTGAACTGCACCGTATGCACCGCGAACTGGCCGCTCCGCTCGCTCTGCGGCGTGTCGTTGGTGAACCGCACCCCCTGGCTCCGCGCAAGGGCGTTCAGTTCGCCGACCAGGCGTGTGTCGTCGAGCGTCCGCGCGGGATCCAGGTTCTTCACCGCCTGCTGGGCATGGGCCTCGATGGCCGCACGGTCCCGCAGCCACTGCTGCTGGTCCGCCAGGGCGACCGTCGTCGCCCGCTGCGTCCGCCAGAAGGCCGCCGCGCGCTTGCTGAACGCCGACAGCAGCATGACCGCGACCAGCGCCGTGATCGCCACGAGCAGCAGCTTCTCGCGCAGGAGCCGCTGGAGGAAATAGGCCTTGAAGGATCTCATGACGCGGCGGCGGGCTTCAGCGCCTCGGGGTGGAAGGTGATGACGAGGGTGAACGTCATAACGTTGTCCCGTGTGCGCTGGTCGCGCACCTCGACCTTCTCGCAGGCCGGCAGGTCGCCGAGCGCCGAGCGGAACGTGGAAACCTCGGCGGGCGACGTCGTCTGCGCGTCCACCTTCAGCGTGTACAGCCCGTCCGTCGTGGCGCGCAGGAACTGGATGGAGACCGGCCGGATCGTGCCGCTCACGAGCGAGATCATCTCGAGCGGCAGAAGGCGCTTGGTCGAGAGTTCGTTGATGTGGGTGGCGAGGCTCTGCTGCGTCATGATCTGGTCCACGACCGGCTGCTGGGCCGCGACCTTCAGCTCGCGGCCCTTCTGCCAGAAGCCGGCGCCGTACAGGGCCGCCCAGCCGAGCACGATCAGGCCGATCGCCGCCGCACAGCCGAGGAATCCGCGCCAGAGCATCACGTCGCGGGCCCGCGCCCGGCGCAGCGCGGCGAGTTCCGCCTTGTCCCGCACGTCCATCGTCGCGGCCAGCGCCGCGGGCAGCCGCGAAACCCGCGACTCCGCCCGGAAGACAAATTCATCCTCGCTGCCCGCGGCCGCCACCGGCTCCGGCGGCGCGCCCAGCTCGATGACTTCCCGGCTGCCGCCGGCGGCGCGCAGCAGTTCGTCCCGCACGCGGGTCTTTTCCGCGTCATCGGCCGCGGCCGGGAGCGGCCGGAACAGCACCGCCGCGGGCACCGTCCCTTGGTCCCAGTGGATCGCGGTCAGCCCGTCGGCCGAGGTCACCAGCAGCGTGGTCGCCGGGGAAACCTCGCCGCCGAGCAGCGCGGCAAACGCCGGCAGCACGAGTTCGGCGCCGTTCCATGACTCCACCTGCTCGCGGGTGAAGCGCCGGCGGTAGGCCGCAAAGACCAGGGCCCGCTCCGCCCCGGGCACCCAGAAGAAGCCATGGTACAGTTGCGCGGGCGGAAAGGGCGCCAGCGCCTCCAGCCCCAGTTCCGCCTGGACCGCCGCCTCGGCGGGCGTCGCCGCCGGGGCCATGGGAATGGCCCGGGCGAAGAACAGCGCATCGGGCAGCAGCACCACCTTGGCGGCGGGTACGCCGGCCTTGGGCGGGTTGGGGGAAGGCTGGGTCATGCGGATGGGACAGCGGGCGGAGGAGTTGGAATCGCAGGATTTTCCTGAATTTCCAAGAGAGTAAATGGATAGTTGAGCTGCGGCGGCGGAGTCGCGGCGGTCGAGGTGCTGGAACTGGCGGACGTGGACGTGGAGGCCGCGGTGGCGGTGGATGTGACCGTGGTCGTCGTGCCAGACGTGGCGGACCGGGTGGAGGTTGCATTCGTCTGCACGATCGTGGCGCCACCCTGCGGCGCCACCACCGCGGTCAGGCGGAACTCCTCGCGGCCCTCGCGGATCGTCACGTTCACCCGCAGCGCCCGGACCTGGATGCCGGCCAGCGGCGGCAGGGCCGCCGAGCCCAGCACGGTGCTGGCCTGCAGCGCCGTGGTGAACCAGCTCGGGCCCTGCGAGGCATAGGTGCCGGTCCCGGCGAGAAAGTCGTTAAAGCGCTGCTGCTGCGAAAGGTCGGGGAAGCCGATGGCGGACAGCACGTCCGGCGTGGCCGCATTGAGGTTGGCCTGCTGGTAATTATAGAGGGAAAATGTCGCGACAAACCGCCGCCACAGGTCGTTGGGCCGGCCCTGCTCGTCGTAGAACATCTCGCGGGCGTAATCGATCGCCGCCAGTTCCGAATACGACCGCAGCGGGCGCGACGGCGGCAGATAGGGCAGCGCGGATTGCTCGTAATCCGGCGCCTGGCCCGTGGCAGGCACATAATTCGGCTGCATCCAGCCCAGCAGTGCGTCCGTGAGATGCTCCGCGTCGGCCTGCTTGAGCGACCAGGCCTTGAACAGGTTGGTCAGCGTCCCGGCATCGACCCGCGACAGGGAGATCTTGCCGCTCTCGTCCTGCAGGGTGACTTCCGCCGTGCACCCTTCGCGCGGCGTCCAGCCCGCCCACCCGAGCGGATCGCCCCAGCCTTCCGCGGGACTGTGCAGCGCCCCGTTGGCCTGGCGGAAGTCCTCGAGCGTCGCCAGCGTGACCTCGAGGGCCGAATACGCCTCCCGCCGCAGGCGCCGCGCCGAAGCCTCGCGCGCCTCGACCAGCAGGTCTGTGCTCGCCTGCTCGATGAAGAGCACCAGCGCAAACGACGTGAATAGCAGCGTCACCAGGACAATGATGAGCACCGAGCCCGACTCTTTCCGGGTGGAGCGCGCGCTCCCGGCCGAATCCTGGCATGACAGTCCTCGGTTCATGGTCAGAAATTGGGCATGCCGGCCGTCGGGGCGCTGAGCACGATGACGGTTTCCCGCGTCATCTTCCCGTAGGCGAATTTCAGGCGCAGGCGCTGCGGGGTCTGCAGCTGGCCGGTGTTATCCTTCCGGATCGCGGTCTCCGTCTTCCACGTCTTGAAGTCGGAGTCGTAATAATCGTAGGCCAGCGCGGTGACGAGCGGCGTGATGACGAGCTCGCGCGGCGGGTCGTCGCCAAATTTTTTCTCCAGGCGCGACTGCCACAGCAGCACGAGCCCCTGGCTGTCGCGCGCCTGCAGCGAGCACACTACCTCCGGCAGCGGCCGGTCCGGCCAGTTGAAGAGGCGGCACCCGGCCGTCAGCTCGAAGGTCAGAAGGTTGTCCGACTGTCCGCTCAGCGGGCGGACCTCCTGCGCCGTGATGGGCGCGCCGCCGGCGACGGCATAGGGTGGCAGCGCAGCCGCGCGGAGTTGCTGGTCGAGAAAGCGCGTGACCGCCCGCACATGCCGGTCGAACAGGCGGACATCCGTGTTGCGGCCCCAGAGCTCGCCCATCGAGAACACAAACACGTTGAGCGAAACCAGCACCAGCGCCGTCAGCGCCAGCGCGAGGAGGATTTCGAGCAGGGTGAAACCGGCGCGGATTTTCGATTTCGTCACTCTGAGCACAGCGAAGTCCAAGCACTGGGGCCTGGCTCGACATCCAGCCGGAGTACGTTGCGAGTTTAGACCGCGCCCAGCTGGATTCTTGACTTCGTTCAGAATGACAAAGCGGGATTGCAGACCCACTCCGGATTCCGACCCCATCTGCCATCTACTAAATTCCAACTTCCCGGCTGCGGCCTTTTTCATGGGTTCGCCCCCTGCAGCCCCTTGATGCGGTTCTGCGCATTCTGGCGCAGCGTGGAGTTCGCCACCGGGTCGGCCCAGGTCGGGCGGTCCACATTGAAATGCTCGGTCACCGTCTGCAGTCCGCCCCCGGTGGGTTCCGTCAACTCGCACACAAACGTCACGAGGAACAGGTCGGCGGTGTTGGTGGCCTCGATGGTGGCGTGCCATTTCACATGGCGGCCGCCGAGGGAATCGTAATCCCCGCCCTGCTCCGCCTTGTCGTGGTCGGGCTCCGCCAGCAGCTGGGCCCGGGCGAAGCTGACGTCCTGGTCGTACTGGTTGCCGCGCTGGGCCTGCTCGTAGGCGTTGAGGACGTTTACATACCCCGCGCCCAGCACGACGGCGGCGAACGCGAAGATCGCGAGCGCGACCATGACCTCAAGCAGGGTGAAGGCGCGGCGCATGTCAGGTCGGGTTGTCCCCGCGCGCCAGCACCTGGGCGCAGGTCCACGGGTCGATGGCCAGGATGCGGGCGGACCCGCCGGCGCGGAACTGCACCCGGCAAGCCGTGCAGGTGCCGTCGGGATAAAACGTGACGGAGGGCATCGTCTGGGTGTCCACGAGCGTGCCGCCGATCAGGATCGTGCTGCCGCCAGTCTGCGCCGACAAAAATTCCACCGTCAGGTCCTGCGCTGGCGGCACCGGCAGGGATTTCTTCACGGTGCCGTCGTCCAGCACGAACGCCTTCTCCTTGGGATCGAAGCTCAGCCGCACCTCCTGCTCGGACTTGAGCGCGGCCTGGCGCGACTTCAGGACAGCCTGCCAGAACACATCCTCCGCCGTGGCGGGTTTGTCCCCGATCAACTGGGCCGAGCCGGTCACCAGCGCACCGGCCAGCAGCGCCATAAGCGCCAGCGCGAGGAGAATCTCCAGCAGCGTGAACGCTGCGCGGCGCGGCGCGGCTGCGGACGTTTCCCGGGTCGGGCGAGTTGCCTGGCCGCCATCGCCCCGGCGGAGAAGGATCCCCGACGAGCCGCCCCCTTGACCAGAGCCATCGGCTGAAAGCGGATCGCTGATCTCTGCCTTCTGACTTCTGGCCTCCGGCCCCCGGCCTCTGACCTCCGTCAGCGGCAAGCCGCCCACCCTCCCCCGGCAATGGACCAGGCGCATCGGCAAACCCTCACCAGTTGCCGATATCGTCCGCGGTGCCCTCGGTCTTGTCGGGGCCCTTGGAGAAGATGTCATAGCCGTTCTTGTTATGGACGCCGGGATAGCGGTAGATGTAGGGCTCGCCCCACGGATCGAGGGGGATCTTGGAGTCGGAGAAATAGGGACCGGTCCACTGGCCCTCCTTGCCGCTCGGCGCGGTGATCAGGGCCTGGAGGCCCTCCGCGGTCGAGGGATAGTCGCCCATCTTGATGCGGTAGCTGGTGAGCGGGAGCTTGATGGACTCGCGCACGAAGAGCTTGGCGGTCGAGGTCTGGGCATCGCCGAAAATGCTGTCGAGGTTGGTGACCGCCAGGCCGACGAGCAGCCCGAGGATGGCCAGGGCGATCATGATCTCCAGGAGCGTGAAACCCCGGCGCAGCGCGCGGAGGGGAGAGCGGGACGAGCGGGGTGACAGAAGCATGGCAGGATTAAAGGGCGCAGGATGCGCGGATGTCGAGACGCCCGCAGCTCGGAAAGGTTGCGGCGAAGTCCACATAGATGACTTAGGAATTAAATATGTGAACGATATCTCCTCTTAATCTATCGACGCGAACTTCTATCCGGCAGGTTTCCATCCTGTGATCGATTGATTTCTCGCGTTCGCTATTGCCGAAAAATCTTCCCGCTCATCGCGACATTACTAACATCTTACCCGTTAACTCGCGCTATGGCCAAGTCACCCCTGATTCTGCTGCTGATAGTTCTATCGATCTCAACCCCTTGCGCAGCGGCTGTGCCCTCGCCTCAGCTACCTCTGGAGTTCTTCAGTCGCGGGATTGCCGTTTCCAATGCGGAGGTCTCACCAGAAGGTAAGTATATTGCTTATCAGGCGACCTTTGAAAAAGACACCGCAATGGCGGTTTTGAATTTGGAAACCCACAAAACTGAGGTGCTTGAGATTCCCCTGCGTGGTGACCCAGTGCATCATTTTCTGAATGTGCATATTACTTGGGTAAGCCCTAAGCGGGTTGTCTATAATTCACCTGGATTGGGCATGGGGGCAATGGATGCCGACGGAACCCACTACAAAGATCTAAATTGGTGGCGAAACGGCGTCATGCACTCCTTTGAGGATGCGGACTCCGGCGATATTCTGACGCCAGACTTTGCTTATTTTCCGAATATTTGGCGCCTGAGCACGCGGGTTGATGTTGGTGCGGTTGAGGGGCAATATCTTCTAAATCCTGGCGATGTTATTGGGTGGTTGGCAGATGGCGCCGGCGTAGTGCGTATTGGCATTCGCGAAACAGCAGGAAAATACTCAGTCATCTATCGAGACAGCGAAAAGGGTGAATGGCGCGTCCTGTACGGCCTCGAGCATCTCGATTTCCATACCAACATTCTTGGCCTCAAAGGTGACGGGAAAACACTCTACCTCAGTCTGCCAACTTCCGATAATAAATCGGGTATTTATGCCTATGATATCGCGAGCCAGCACTTGGGTGAGCTAATTCTGTCCCACAAAAATTACGATATCATGCCGCCAAAGAACGCGGTTGGCTATCTGGACGGGATACCAATGCAGGGAGTCGTCTTGGCGCGATTGAGTCACCAAATACTTGGTGTTCGTTATGTCACATCGCGCCCTCATACTCTCTGGCTCGATCCGACACTAGCGACGGTGCAGGCAACCGTCGACGCAGCTTTACCGAATCGGATAAATACCATCAGAAGTTTTAGTGATGACCTGCAGCAACTCGCGATCCTCTCATGGACCGCAAATGATCCCGGAAGATACTATCTGTTTGATTTGAAAAAGAAATCACTGAGTCCGCTCTGGTCCCGGACCCCGTGGATCAACGCAAATCAGATGGCTCCGGTGTATCCCATCCGTTATAAAACAACTGATGGTACTATGATTGAAGGTTATCTGACTGTGCCGGCAGGCCATGAACCCAAGAATCTGCCACTGATCGTTTACCCCCATGGAGGTCCGTTCCAGCGCGACATACTTGAATTCGATCCATTCGTTCAATTTCTCGCGAACCGCGGCTATGCGATTATTCAAAGCAATTTTCGCGGCTCAGTCGGCTATGGCGAAGACTTTAGACGCAGTGGGGTGGGCGAATTCGGTGGCAAGGTTCAGGAGGATATTGCGGATGGTGCACGTTGGGCCATCGCTCAAGGCGTGGCCGACCCGAAACGAATCGCGATTATGGGCGGCAGTTTCGGGGGATATTGCGTCCTGATGGGTCTGATCCAGCATCCTGAACTCTACCGCTGCGGAATCGATATTGCCGGAGTCTACGACTGGGTCGCATTGCAAAAGCACCGGACCAAGGGAACCGCCCAGTCAAGCGGCCTGATCAATGACACGGGAAATGAGGAAAAGGATGAGGCGGCCCTGAACGCAATTTCTCCGATTACTCAGGTCGACAAGATCATGGCTCCAGTATTGATCGTCCACGGCAAGGATGAC
Source organism: uncultured Opitutia bacterium (assembly GCA_903881475.1). GTDB lineage: Bacteria > Verrucomicrobiota > Verrucomicrobiia > Opitutales > Opitutaceae > Opi-474. The sequence continues at coordinate 34,266 of CAIRTK010000028.1, forward strand.
GATGTTGTTCCTTACAGCCAGTCAACCGCCTTGATTGCCGAACTCGAAAAGCGGCATCGGCCATATGAAGTGCTCGTGCATAGCAACGAATTACATGGATTTCGCGGATATGAAGATGTCCATGAGCTATTCGGCCGTATTGAAAGTTTCCTTGGAAAGCACATGTGACCACAGGAGCAGTCATTTCAATGCTCTCGCGATCCTAAAGGAGTCGCCGTTGGTGCCCCCGTCCGGAATTGAACCGGAATATGTCGTTTAGGAAACGACCGCTCTATCCATTTGAGCTACGGGGACGGGACGACGCGCGGGCCTTGCCTGATACCCGCACTTCGAGGCCTTTTCCCAAAGCAGAGTTTCGCCGGGCTGTCCCTTTCAAAATTTGCCGGATCGGGCTCACTCCTTCAAGGCATCGGGATTTTTAACCACGGACTGCAAGGATTCGATCCGGATAAAACCATTCAAACCGGGTCCGCTCATCTTCGCTCATTTCCACTAATCCGGATGAGTGAAAATTAGTGTTCATTCGTGGTTAAATGCCTTCGGAGTCAGGGTTCGAAATTCCCCATCCGTGCCATCCGTGAAATCCGTAGTTAAACTTCCGTCGATCGGCTCATCCGGAGGATTCGCCCTACCCCGGGCCATGGGACCATAGGGCTTGTGCCCGGACCCGGTTCCCCAAAAAGTGACCCCATGTTCAGTACTGTCCTGCCCGTCGCTGCGGTGGCTTTGCTGCTGAGCATGACGTGCTGGAGTGTGGGCTCCGCCCTCGTGTCCTCGGAGAGTCCCCTCGTCGGCATGCTCTGCGGCTGGTGCTGTTTCCTGCTGCTCTGCGCCATCCCGTGGGTCGCCGGGCTGTCGGCCGCCGCGGTGCGGCCCGGCCTCTGGCTTTTCTTTGCCGCCGGGATTGTCGCCACCGTCCGCGGCCGGCGCTGGCGGGAATTCCTCTGCGCCGCGGTCTGCACCGCCGCCATGACCGCCCTGCTCTGCGCGCCGTTCCTGCGGTTTCCTGGGTTGCTGGCGTACGGGGCCCACGGCCTGGACATGTGGGGCTATGTCTCGACCGCGGACTGGCTGCAGGATCATTCCATCCGCACCCTGCCGGAGATCGGGTTCTCGCCCATGCGGTTCAACTGGACCTGGCATGTCCTGCTCACGCGGGAACGCCCGCTGATCTACGAGTCGCTGGCGTGCCTGGGCTCCGGCACCGCGCTGATCCCCACGCAGGCCTACCTCGCCTACCCCGTCGCCCTGCTGTCCAGCCTCGCCATGGCCCTCAGCCGCGAGCCGCGCGTGTTTCAGCTGAAGCACTGGTCCCTCGCCCTGCTTCCGGCCATCGTCCTCTGTTTCCATCCGCTGATCATCCTGCCGTGGATCGCCGGGTTTTTCGGCGGTTCAATCACCGCCCTGTTCACGGCCCTGGCCTTCGCGGGCGCCGTCGCGGCCCGGGAAGGACGCGAGCGGACCGAAGCGCTGGCGCTGGCCGCGCTGATGCTCGGTTTCTGCGCCGGCCTCTATAGCTTGAAATTCCTCTACGTCGCCCTGCTCGTCGGCGGCGTCCCGCTGCTCGCGCCCGGGGTCGCCCTGCTGCTGCGGCACGACTTCGGGCCGCTGCGGACCGCCCGGCCCGGCTGGCTGGCCGTCACGACCCTCGCCGTCTTCGCGGCTCTGACGGTTGCCCTAGTCATGCTGGGCCGGGACCAGAAGGTGGACACCGGCCTTGAGCAGCTGCCGACGACGGCGGCGGGGCATTTCCTGGGAATTTTCGGCGGCTCCAGTCCCTACTACTGGCTGGGCTATGCGCCGGGCGGACCGTTCGACCGCAGTGCCTGGCACAACCCCGTCGGGCTGGCCGCGCTGCTTGTCATGACAACCCTGTTCATCCTCGTGACGCGCGCCCGCTGGAGGGCCGATCGCGACATCCGGCTGCCCCTGCTCGCCATCCTGTGCGCGGGGCTCGTCGCGCAGACTGCGGGCGATGAACTGATCATGGCGAAGGCGCTGGCGGTCTTCGGGTTCACCCTGCTGATCGTGCTCGCGGCGATTTCCACCGAGTTGCGGCATCGGGCGCTGGGGCTGACCGCCTTGGTCATCTGCTGCCTGCCCGTCCTGCGCACCGTCCGGGAAATGAAGCAGTTCGTCTACGACCCCTATATCACCTGCACCGAGGAGAACGTCGCCGACGTGCGCGATGGCCAGGACTGGCGGATCATGAGCTACCTGCACTTTCAGGAAGAGCGCGCCGGGATCGACTGGGCACGCTATCCCCGCAGCTATTACTCGTTGACCCAGTTCCTGCCCATCGCGCTCAAGCAGCAGCTCGCGCAGAAATACCACATGCCGCCGCCGTGAAAGCCCATGGCCGATCGCCAAAACGCCTCCCAAACCGACCTTTTCCCTCCCAAAATCACAGATTGACAAGCCCGGCTCCAAATCCACTGTCTGCCCTCCCTTTCCGCCATGAGCACCACCGAAACGACCCAACAGACCCTCACGCCCGCCGAGATCCCGTTCACGACCCCCTTGGTCATGAAGAACTTCGTCACCGACACGGGCAAGATCCTGCCACGCAAGTACACCCATCTGACCGCGAAGCACCAGCGCGCCATCACCAAGACGATCAAGCACTCGCGCAACATGCTGCTCGCGCAGTAACGGTTGCGATTGCCTGACATCCCTTTCGGCCGGAGTCTTTGGCTCCGGCCTTTTTTGTGCCATGACGGCCCCGTCTTCCGCCCGTATCTACCGCGGCACCCCGCGTAATCTCGCCCGGCTCGCGCGCCTGCTCCGGGCGGGCGAACTCGTCGCCGTGCCGACCGAGACGGTTTACGGCCTCGCGGCCAACGCCCTCGATGCCCGGGCCTGCGCGAGGATTTTCACGGCCAAGGGTCGCCCCGCCAGCGACCCGCTCATCGTCCATATCCATTCGCTCGCCCAGTTGGCGGAGGTCGCCGAGCCCAACGCCGCGGCCCTGCGCCTCGCGGCCAAATTCTGGCCCGGCGCGCTGACCCTGGTCCTGCCGAAAAAGGCGGCCGTGCCCGGCATCGTGTCCGCCGGCCTGCCGAGCGTGGCCGTGCGCATGCCCAGCCATCCGCTGTTCCGCCGCCTGCTCAAACTCGCCGGCGTGCCTCTCGCCGCGCCCAGCGCCAATCCGTTCGGCTACGTCAGCCCGACGTCCGCCGCGCATGTCCGCGCCGGGCTCGGGAAGAAAATCCGCCACATCCTCGACGGCGGCCCGTGCACCATCGGCTTGGAATCCACCATCGTGGACCTGCGCCATCCGCGCGCGCCGCGCCTGCTTCGGCCCGGCGCCGTGACGCAGGCCCAGCTCGAGCGCGTCCTCGGCCGGCCGGTGCGCCCCGCCGGCCAGGCCGCCGCCAAGCCGGCGGCCGCCCAACTGGCGCCGGGTCTGCTCGCCCGGCACTACAGCCCGCGCACCCCGGTCGTGCTGCATCAGAAGCTTTCAACCACCGCAGCCAGGCGCGGTCCGGTCGATGAGGCCTGGGTTTTCCTGGCGAAGCCCCGCACCCTCACGGCCAAAAACATCTTCTGGCTCGACGCGCAGGGCCGGCTGCCAGGCGTCGCGCGGCGGCTGTTTCATGTGCTCCGCCTGCTCGACGGAATGAAATTCACGCGCCTGCATGTCGAACTCGCGCCCGGCGCGGGCCTCGCCACCGCGATCAACGACCGCCTGCGTCGCGCGGCGGCGAAGTAGCGCAGGCCTTCTGACCCGGGTGGAACGCGTTGCCCCCAACGCGTTGGTTTGAAATGCGGAGCGGAAAGCGTCTTGAGGGCAAGCCGCCTCCACCCCGGAAGCCGGCAGGATGCCTGCGCTACACGAGCGCCGACTTCAGCTCCGCCAGCAGCCGCTCGTTCTGCGCCCGCGAGCCGACCGTGATGCGCAGCCACTCCGGCATCCCGTAGGATTTCATCGGCCGGACGATCACCCCGCGGCGCTGCAGCGCGTCGAAGACGCGCGCGCCATCCCCGACCTTCACCATGATGAAATTGGCCACGCTCGGCACGAACTCGCGCGCCAGCGCCCGGAAGCCGGCCTCCAGCTGCTGCAGCCCGGCGCGGTTTTCCCGGATGCATTTCTCGGTGAACTCCCGGTCGTCGAGCGCCGCCAGGGCCGCCGCCTGGCCGATCGCATTCACGTTGAACGGCTGCCGCACGCGGTTGAGCAGCGCGATGATGTCCGCGCCCGCATAGCCGTAGCCCACGCGCAGCGACGCGAGCCCGTAGATCTTGGAAAACGTCCGCAGGCAGACGACCTTCCGGCCCTCGCGGATGAGCGGCCGCAGGTCCGGCGCCGGCTCGACGTACTCCGCGTACGCCTCGTCGAAGACCGCCACGACGTGGTCCGGCAGCGCCCGCGCAAACGCCAGCATGTCCGCCTCCGCATTGGCGTGCCCGTGGGATTGTTCGGACTGCAGACATACACCAGCCGGGTGCGCGGCGTGATGGCCGCCGCGATGTGGCCGAGATCGTGGCGGTAGTTCACCAGCGGCACCTCGATCGCCTTCGCCCCGAACACGAGCGTGACCAGCTTGTAGACGACAAACGCCGGCGCCGCCATGACGACCTCGTCGCCAGGCCGCAGCAGCGCATGGCCGAGCAACTCGATGATCTCGTTCGAGCCGTTGCCCACGATGAACTGGTCCGCGCCGAGCCCTTTGATCTCCGCCAGCTTCTGCCGCAGCGCAAAGCACCCGCCGTCCGGGTAAAGCTCCCCCTGCGTCAGCGCCTGCTGCGCCGCCGCCAGCGCGCGCGGCGAGGGCCCGAACGGGTTTTCATTCGAGGCCAGCTTGATGATGCCCGCCGGGTCGAGCCCGAGCTCGCGCGCGACATCCTCAATCGGCTTGCCGGGCTCATAGACCGGCTGCGTCAGCACCACGGGATTGACCAGAGACTCGAACTTCATCCTGCCATGAGAACAGAATTCACCGTGCCCGCGAACTCACAATTTTGGCCAAGCTCGAAGGTCGAAACCCGAAATCCGAAGGAAATCCCCATGGGCTGGAACGCCTAATTCCCAAAGCGATCTGTTCCTCCTGACTTGGAGCTTTCCGAGTGGATTCCTCCGGCCTTCCCTCGAATTTCGGATTTCAACCTTGGAATTTCCCGACAAAGTCGGGGATTAAATCCGGCTCGGCACCCGCACGACCTGCATCCCCGCCGCCAGTGCACCCTTGATCCCCGGCTCGGCATCCTCGAACACGAGGCAGCGGCCGGGCGTCACGCCCAGCTGCTCGGCCGCCAGCAAAAACATGTCCGGCGACGGCTTGCCGTGCACCACGTCGTCCGCCGTCACCACCGCGCGGAACAGCGGGGCAAGGCCCGTGATCTCGAGCGAACGGCTCACAATCACGCGCGGACCGCCCGAGGCGATCGCCAGCGGATGCGTCGCATGCATCCGGCGGGCAAACGACACGACCGGCTCGATCAGGCGCGCCTCGGCCTGCAGTTCGGTGAAGAAAGCCTCCTTGGTATGAAACACATGGTCCGGGTCGAGTTTCAGCCCGTAGTGTTCGCCAAACAGCTCAGCCACCCGGCGGGTCGGCACGCCGCCCAGCGCGTAAAAATAATCCTCGTCCAGCGCATGCGGCAGCCCGGCGGCCCGCATCGCCCGGTCCCACGCCCGGTAGTGCAGCGGCATCGTGTCGATCAGCGTGCCATCGAGGTCAAAGATGTAGCCGTCAAAATCACCAGCGGGAATGTCGAGTTGCATGGAGGCGCGTGGCGCGAAGCTGGGAGTTGGAAGATGGGAGATGGAAACTCAAGCTCCTTAGCCTGCCGGCTAAAACGGCTTCTCCATCTCCCAACTTCCAACTCCCGGTTTCTACCGGCCCAAGGAGCGCGGCTACCGCCCCGCCACCGCGCTCCGCCGCTCGAGCAACAGCGTGTCGCGCCACTCCCCCGCCCGCGGGCCATGGGTCATCTTCCCCACCCGCTCGCGACGCCCCACAGTCCGGAAGCCGTGCCGCGCATGCAGCGCCAGGCTGGCGGCGTTTTCCGGGAAAATTCCCGCCTGCAGCGTCCAGATCCCGGCCGCTTCCGTGCGGGCGATCAACTCACTCATCAGCGCCGAGCCGACCCCGCGCCCGCGCGCGGCGGCGGCCACATACAGGCTGACCTCCGCCACGCCGGCATAGACACAGCGGTCCGAAACAGATGCCACCGTCGCCCAGCCCACCACCCCTCCCGGGTGTGGTTGCCCTGAGCCGGCCGAAGGGCCGGCTTCATCGCGGGCCACCAGCGCGCAGGCCATAACTTTTCCTTCGGCAAAATCCGCAAAACTATCCGGCGGAGCGCCGGCAAACGTCGCATGCCCCGTCGCAATCCCCTCGCCATAGATTACCGCCACCGCCGGCCAGTCCGCCGCGGTCATCGTCGTGATCCGAATTTCAGCTGGGCCCATGGGACGTTACGCTGCACGCCCCAGCCGCCGTTTCCAAGCCAGTGCTACGCTGACCAGGCCGATGAGCGCCGGCACCTCCACCAGCGGACCCACCACGGCCGCAAAGGCCGCCCCCGATGCGAGCCCGAACACCCCCACGGCCACCGCGATCGCCAGCTCGAAATTGTTGCCCGCCGCGGTGAAGGCCAGCGTGGCCGCCCGCTCATAATCCGTGCCCGCCCGGAGGCTCATCCAGAACGTCGCGAAGAACATGAGCGCAAAATAAACCACCAGCGGCACCGCGATCCGCAAGACATCCAGCGGGATCCGCAGCACGGTGTCGCCCTTCAGGCTGAACATCACGAAGATCGTGAACAGCAGCGCCGCCAGGGTGAACGGGCTGATGGCCGGGAGAAATTTGCCGTCGTACCACGTCACCCGCTTCCCGCGCCGGAGGGTAAACCGGGTCAGCCATCCGGCGAGGAACGGAACCCCGAGGTAGATGAACACACTCCGCGCCACGCTCAGGATCGTGATGCTCGACAAGTCGAGCGCGCCGGTCTGCACACCCACCAGCGGCGGCAACACCCGCAGAAACAGCCAGGCAAGCGGCGCGTAAAAGAATACCTGGAAAAGCGCGTTGAACGCCACGAGGCCCGCGCAGTACTCCCGGCTCCCGCCCGCGAGGTCGTTCCAGACGATCACCATCGCGATGCAGCGGGCCAGGCCGATCATCACCAGCCCCGCAAAATACTCCGGCCGGTCACGCAGGAACAGGACCGCCAGCCCGAACATCAGCACCGGCCCAACCAGCCAGTTTTGCACCAAAGAGAGCGCTAACACTTTCCGGTCCCGGAACACGTCACGCAGCTCTTCGTAACGCACTTTCGCCAGCGGCGGATACATCATCACGATCAGCCCGATCGCGATCGGCACTGAAGTCGTCCCGATGCTCCAAGCGGTGAGGGCCTGCGGAATCGCGGGCAGATACCGCCCGGCCAGCACGCCGGCAGCCATCGCGAGAAAGATCCAGGCGGTGAGGTAGCGGTCGAGAAACGAGAGGCGGGAGGAGACGGAGTTCATCAGAGGTCAGCAACAGCCTTCGGCGCCGGCTTCTTTCCCGCAGCAGCCCGAACCCGCGCCGCAGTCGTCCTGCCCCTCGCCGACCCCGCAGAGCTCCTTCGCGAGGCAGTCCGTGTGCTTGGAACCAAGCTGTACGTTCAGTTCAAGCGGTCCACCCGTGATCGCCTCGACCGGAAACTGCGAAACCACACCGTTCTCGAACTCGATTTCCACCGGCAGATCATCCGAAGGCAGGATCGAATGGGCGAGCCCCAGGATGGACTTGAGTTTGCCGGCCGTCAGCCGGTGACCGTCGTCCTGGTCCGAGCCGGTCCAGGTCTGCAGCACACAGCTCTCGCTTGCGCGAAAGGTGCCGCCGCAGTCGACAAATTTCTTCGCCACATGCCCGACCTCGGTCACGTGGAAGTGCCGCGGCACCGCTCCGCCGCTTTGCAGGGAAATGATGAGCTGGGCGTCGGGATGAGCGCCCAGGTGGGCCTTGAATTTGCTGAGTTTCATGATGGGAGTGGGTTTTGGTTTCTAACGTGTGGCTCTCTGATCTTTTTATTCTGAGCGCAGCGGAGAGGTCGGGCGGATTATCCCTAATCCGCCGCACCCGCCGGCCTTCATGCCTTCATCGCCGCCTCGCCCTCCAGCTTGGCCTGGTCACCAACGGCCCGCACCGCCACGCCGTCAAACAGCCTGGCTTCGGGCAGTGCGCAGAACAGTTCGGCGCGCGCCGCAATCTGGGACGCCACCTGCACAAACGCCCAGTATTTCTGCTCCTCCGTGCCCTCGACCGCCGCCGGATCAGGCGAGCCCCAGTGCGCGAGCACCGGCACGCCCGGCCAGATCGGGCAGGCCTCGCGGGCGTTGTCGCAGACCGTGATGACAAAATCGAACTTCACGCCGCGAAATTCGTCCCACGACTTCGAGCGGGCAGCCGTGGCGTCGAGGTTGTAGCGCTCGCGCAGCACGCGAACCGCGAGCGGGTTCACCCGCCCCGCGGGCGTGGACCCGGCGCTGAAAACCTCGAAGCGCCCGCGGCCTTTTTCGCGCAGCAGGTATTCGCCGAGGATGGAGCGGGCGGAATTGCCCGTGCAGAGGATCAGGATCTTGAGCGGGGATTGGGTCGTCATGGGAAAATTCAGCGGGCCGCCGGCTTCGCCGTGGCGCAGCCGCATGGGCCGGTCGCGGCGAGCTTGGGCGCGAGTTTTTGCAGGCGGGCGAGGTCCCGCTGGAAGGCCGGATGCTCCCGCGCACAGTCCTGCAGGCAGGCGAGGTTGGTCCGCAGTTCACGCGACGGCTTCGCCGGCAGCTCGTAGATCATCCAGTTGCCCTGCCGCTCGCACTCCACCAGCCCGCGCGACCGCAGGTAGGCGAGGTGCTTCGAGATCTTCACCTGCGGCTCGCGCAGGATTTCCTGGAAGTGACATACGCAGAGCGGCCCCTGCGCGAGGATGTTGAGCAGCCGCAGCCGCGTCTCGTCGCAGAGGCATTCGTAGATCCTGATCAGCTCCATGCCGAATCTATATTCCTATCAAGGAATATGAATCAAGCCGAATCGGACCGCCGGTCCTGATGTAGGGCGGGGTCGCTGACCCCGCCAAACCTCCGCCAACCTTTCCGCGAATATCGCGGAAAGCATGCGCGGAAAAACCAGGCGGCGTCAGCGACCCGCCCTGCAGGTCTCAGTGCCCCGCGCGCGGGTTCTGCTTCTCGGCGCGCTTGAGCTCGGCCAGCGAGCGCGTCTTGAGGCGCGCGGCACCGCGGGTGACCTTCGTCTTGATGAGCGGGCCCTTCGCGAGGCGCTTTTTCGCGGCGGCGACGGCGCGCTTGTAGCGTGGCATCCACGGCCCAAGCGCGACCAGCATCTCGTCCACCATCTGCCAGATTTCGGGCGGATTGCAGACGGCGCCGACGAGCGGGTCCATCATGAAGGCCTGGCGCAGCAGCGTGTCGTCGCCGGCGACGGCCGCCTCGACGCCGAGGCGCTGGACCGAGATCGAGGCGTTGCACACCGCGGCACAGCCGAGCGGCAGGTCGCCGTACTGGATCATGTTGATGCCGTGGCGATCCACGAATCCGGGGGCCTCAATGATGGCGTCGGGCGGAAGATTCGTGATCGTGCCGCGGTTCGGCAGGTTGAAATGCCCGCGGTAAACCCGGCCCGTCTCCAGCGCCTCGAGGATGCGGCTGCCGTGCTCCTCGCTGCGGTTTTCCTGCGTGTAGCGGAGTGGCTCGTGTTTCTTCTTCCCCCCGAACTCAGCCTCGAACCAGTTCCGGCCCTCGGTGCAGACGCGCAGGTAGCCGCCCGTCTCGCCGCCGATCCAGACGTTCATGTTGCTCCAGCGCCTGATCTCGTCGGGACGCTTCCGGTACCACGGCACGTATTCGCTGAGGTGGCCGTTCGACTCGGTCGAGTAGTAGCCGAAGCGCCGCAGCATATCGATGCGGACCTTCTCCTCGTTCTTGTAAACCGGGTGCCGCTCAAAGGCCGCCAGCAGCTCCGGCGTGCGCTCCTTGCCGTCGGTCTTGACCGACACGAACCACGTCTGGTGGTTGATGCCGGCGCAGATGATGTCGACGTCCTTCTTCTCGCGGCCCAGCACCTGGGCGATCTGGTAGTGCCCGTGCTGCACGCCGTGGCAAAGGCCCACGCAGCGCACGCCGCCGTACTTGTTCGCGGCCCAGGTCATCATCGCCATCGGGTTCGCGTAGTTGAGGAGCAGGCAGTCCGGCGCCGCCACCTCGCGGATGTCGCGGCAGAAATCAAGCAGCGCCGCGATGCCGCGCTGCGCGTACATGATGCCGCCGGCGCAGAGCGTATCGCCCACGCACTGGTCCACGCCGTACTTCAGCGGGATGTCCACGTCGTGCGCAAACGCCTCGAGCCCGCCGATGCGCACCACCGTAAACACATACTTCGCCCCGCGGAGCGCATCGCGGCGGTTCAGGGTCGGCGTGATTTTGGTCGTCAGGCCGTTGGCAGCGATGTCACTGCGGCAGATCTCCGTCACCATTTTCAGGTTGCGGGGGTTGATGTCGGTGAAGGCGAACTCCACGTGCGCGAATTCCGGCACGGCCAGGAGGTCGGCCAGCAGCCGGCGGGTGAAGCCGATGGAACCGGCTCCGATGAAGGTGATCTTGAAGGGCATGGGAAACTTGCGGTTAGACCATCGCGGGCAAGGGGCCCGCGAACGCCGAACTGATTACGGAGTGCGGCACCGGATTTCTATACAATAGTTGGCCCGGCATTGAAAAAAACCCGCCGGGATTTGCCGTCAGGGCTTGATTAGCTTCCCTATAAATCAAAAGGTGCTGCCCGATTAACCTAGGATTTTGCAACCCCGCTCCCCTTCCCGGTCCGGCGCCCGGTCGGTTGCCGGTGACACCGGGGTAAGCCCACTTCCCTCTTCATCAACCCCACCCACGGAGAAAAACATGTCATCAGAAGCCAAATGCCCGTTCAACCATGGGGCCGCCAGTGCCGGCCCCGGCGCCATTCCGCCGTCCCACAGTGTCGCCAGTTCCGGCGGCACCACGAACCGCGACTGGTGGCCGAATCAGCTGAAGCTCGAGCTCCTCGCCCAGCATTCCGCGAAGACCGACCCGATGGGCGCGGACTTCGACTACGCGAAGGAGTTCAAGAGCCTCGATTATGCGGCGCTGAAGCAGGACCTCGCCGCGCTGATGACCGACTCGCAGGACTGGTGGCCTGCCGACTTCGGCCACTACGGCCCATTCTTCATCCGCATGGCGTGGCACAGCGCCGGCACCTACCGCACCGGTGACGGGCGCGGCGGCGGCGGCCGGGGCCAGCAGCGCTTCTCCCCGCTCAACAGCTGGCCGGACAACGTCAACCTGGACAAGGCGCGCCGCCTGCTCTGGCCGATCAAGCAGAAGTATGGCCGGAAAATTTCCTGGGCCGACCTGATGATCCTCACGGGCAACGTCGCCCTCGAAACCATGGGTTTCAAAACGTTCGGTTTCGCCGGCGGCCGCGAGGACGTCTGGGAACCGGATCAGGACGTGTATTGGGGCCAGGAGAAGAAATGGCTCGGCGGCGACGTCCGCTATGCGCATGGCTCGCCGGGCACCGGGGGGCACGGCGTCATCGATTCCGACGACAAGAGCCAGGTCCCGCACACGCGCAACCTGGAGAATCCCCTCGCCGCCGTGCAGATGGGCCTGATCTACGTCAATCCCGAGGGTCCGGACGGCAAGCCCGACCCGCTGGCCTCGGCGCGCGACATCCGCGAGACCTTCGCCCGCATGGCAATGAACGACGAAGAGACGGTGGCGCTGATCGCCGGCGGCCACACCTTCGGCAAGACCCACGGCGCGGCCCCGGCCTCCCATGTGGGACCAGAGCCGGAAGCGGTCGGCCTCGAGGCGCAGGGCCTCGGCTGGAAGAACAGCCATGGCACGGGCAAGGGTGGCGACGCGATCACCAGCGGCCTGGAGGTCACCTGGACCTCCCAGCCTACCAAATGGACCAACGAGTACTTCACCAACCTGTTCGCCCATGAGTGGGAACTCACGAAGAGCCCCGCCGGCGCGCACCAGTGGCGGCCGAAGCACGGTGCCGCCGCCGGCACCGTTCCCGATGCCCATGATCCCTCAAAGCGTCACGCCCCCGCGATGCTGACCACGGACCTCGCGCTGCGTGCCGACCCGGCCTACGAAAAGATCTCGCGGCGCTTCCTCGCGCATCCCGACCAGTTCGCCGACGCGTTCGCCCGGGCTTGGTTCAAGCTCATGCACCGCGACATGGGTCCGCGCGCGCGCTACCTCGGGCCGGAAGTCCCCAAGGAAGAACTCCTCTGGCAGGATCCGATCCCCGCGGTCAACCATCCCCTGATTGATGCCACGGACGTCACGGCCCTAAAGGCCCGGATCCTCGCCACCGGGTTGTCCGTTTCGGAGCTCGTTTCAACGGCCTGGGCCTCCGCCTCCACGTTCCGCGGCTCCGACAAGCGCGGCGGGGCCAACGGTGCCCGCATCCGGCTGACGCCGCAGAAATATTGGGAAGTCAACCAGCCCGCCCAGCTGGCCAAGGTGCTCGAGGCTCTCGAAGGCGTGCAACAGGCGTTCAACAGCACGGCTGCCGGCGGCAAAAAAGTCTCACTCGCCGATCTCATCGTCCTGGCGGGTGGTGCCGCCATCGAGAAGGCGGCGAAAGCCGCCGGTCACGATGTCACGGTGCCGTTCACCCCGGGCCGCATGGACGCTTCCGCCGACCAGACTGACGTCGAATCCATCGGCGTGCTCGAGCCCAGTGCGGACGGCTTCCGCAACTACCAGAAGGGCCAGTACCGCCTTCCGGCGGAGACGCTGCTCGTCGACCGGGCGCAGCTGCTGACCCTGACCGCGCCCGAAATGACGGTGCTCGTGGGCGGCCTTCGCGTCCTGAAGGCCGGCAGTTCGCCGCACGGGGTCCTCACCAAAAAGCCGGAGACGCTGACCAGCGACTTCTTTGTGAACCTGCTCGACATGGCCACGGAGTGGAAGCCGGTCTCGAAGGAGTCCGAACTCTTCGAAGGCCGCGACCGCAAGACGGGTTCGGTCAAGTGGACCGGCACGCGGGCCGACCTCGTGTTCGGTTCCGACTCCCGGCTCCGCGCCGTGGCGGAAGTCTATGGCAGCTCGGATGGCCAGAAGAAGTTCGTCTCGGACTTCGTCGCCGCCTGGACCAGGGTGATGAACCTGGATCGCTTTGACCTGAGGCGCCCTTGAGGGGCGCAAGCTCGAAGCTCAAAACTCGAAATCCGAAAATAAATTCTAAGCCCCAGTCCGAATCGAAGCTCCGGCTTCGTTCTTCCGGTCTGGGGCTTTTTCGGATTTCGAACTTCGGGTTTCGAGCTTCCGCGCCCCGCGCGGCTTAGCGCCTGGCGCCGCGGTGCAGCCGGCTCGTGGGCTTGACGGCCGCCGCCACGGTCTCCGCCAGCGCCTTCTCGTCAAAGAGCGCGGAGTAAATATAGGGGAAGCCCTCGATCTTTTTCCGCTCCACCGCCATGCCCATGTAGCGTTCGATCGAGCGCGCGTCGCGCACGTCGTCCTCGGTCACGAGGGTGAAGGCATCGCCGGTATTGTGCGCCCGGCCCGTGCGGCCGATGCGGTGCACGTAGTCCTCGGCGTTCTCGGGCACGTCGTAGTTCACCACGTGCGAGACGCCCGCGATGTCGAGGCCGCGCGCCGCGATGTCCGTCGCGACCAGTACCTCGAACTTGCCGCTCTTGAAGCCGTCGAGCGCCTCGATGCGCTCGCGCTGGCTGCGGTCGGAGTGCATCACGCCCACGGTGTGGCCCTTGGCCTGGAGCCGGTGCGCGATGCGGTCCGCGCCCATGCGCGTGCGGGAGAAAATGATCACGCTCTTGAACTCGGTCTGCTCCAGCAGCAGCTGCAGGAGGTCGAACTTCTGCGAGGCCACCACGGGGTAGAATGCGTGCGACACCGTTTCCGCCGGCGAACGCTGGCGGCCGATCTCGACCTTCACGGGATTCTTCAGCGCCCAGGCCGCCAGCGAGGCGATCTCGGGCGGCAGCGTCGCGGTGAAGAACAGTGTCTGCCGGGTCGCCGGCGTCTTCTGCACGATCCGCTTCACGTCGGGCAGGAAGCCCATGTCGAGCATCCGGTCCACCTCGTCGAGCACGAGGATGTCCACGTCCTTGAGCGAGACGTTCCCCTGCTCCATGTGGTCGAGCAGCCGGCCCGGCGTCGCGGCGAGGATGTCCATGCCGCGCTTCAAATCCTCGAGCTGTTTCCCGTAACCCACGCCGCCGTACACGATGGTGACGTTGAGGTCGGTGAACTTGGCGAATTTCTGGAAGGCCTCCTCGACCTGCAGCGCGAGCTCGCGCGTGGGCTCGAGGATGAGGCAGCGCAGTTTGCCGTGCGTGCCCAGCCGCTGGATGATCGGCAGCGCGAACGCCGCGGTCTTGCCCGTGCCGGTCTGGGCCGAGCCGATGACATCGCCGCCCTGCAGCACGACCGGGATGGCCTGCGCCTGGATCGGCGTCGGGGAAACGTAGCCCATCTCCTGCACGGCAAAGGCGAGCGCGTCGCAGAGGCCGAGCTTGGAAAATTCCGTGTCCATCTTCGGCACGTCCACGTGCACCACGGGTTTCACCGGCGCGGAGCGCGGATGGTCAAAGGTCTTGTCGATCATCGGCCGCTCGCGCTCGCCGCGCGGACCGCCGCGGCCGGCACCGCCGGAACGGGACTGGAAGCCGCCGCGACCGCCGCCGCCGTGGGACGACGCATTGTCCCGGCCACCGCCTTGGGGACCGCCCCGGCCACCGCCGCCACTGCGGCCGCCCTGGTCGCTGCGCGGGCCGCGGTCATCGCGGCGCGGACGTGAGTCCGACGCGCCGGCCGGGTGGGAAGAAGGGCCGCCGTGATGCGGCTTGGGGCCGGACCCGCGCTCCGGGCGCGGCGAGGATTGCGGCTTGGCGGGCGAAGCGGACGGGGCGCTGGCGGCGGGCGCGGTTGAGGAGGAACGGGAAGGCGCGATCGTTTGGCGCAGCTTCGACAGAAATTTCTTCAGCATTGTCGGGAGTTAAAAGAACCAGAGTCGGCGAAACGGCGGCGTTTGCAACCCCGGAAAGCCCCTCCCTACCGGATGGCGGAAGCCGGAGACCGGATGGTTTTCCGATCCGCTCCTCCCGCCACGGTCCGCGCTTGGATTGATCGGATCAAGGGCGGGCAGGTACGTTTGGGCGGCCGCCCAAACGTCGGCCCGCCGGCGGGCTGAATCCCCTCCGGTTTCCGCCTTCCGAAATCCGCAATTGCAGCGCGCCGGGACCCGGCGCAGATTCAGCCGCCTTCCGGCTATTTTGCATGAACAACGACGTCCTCTGGCTGGTCCGCCTCGGCCTTGATCAGGGCCTCTTGAAGCTCGAACACTGCATCGCCGTCCGCGCCGCCCTCGGCGACGGGGCCGAAATCGGGGATTTCGCCCAAAAACTCATCGACGACGCCCATGTCGACGACATCGGCGCCCTGGAAAAAATCGCCGGCCTTGCCATGGTCAAGGGCCAGAAAGGACCGCCCGCCGGCGATCCCTTCGAGGAGAGCGAGAGCAACGCCCCCTTTGTCCGCGAGCCCGCGCCCGCGCCGACCGTCGCGCAGAAAAAAGCCGCCGCCGCGGCCTCTGCCGGGCCGGTGCCCGAGTTCGAATTCGACACCATCGGCATGCTGGATGACGCGGCCCTCGCCGCCGGCCTCCGCGGTCTGCTCCGGGCCACCGGCCGCCACCTCGCCAGCGACCTCCACCTCTCGACCGGCACCCGCCCCTTCATCCGCAAGAACCGCCAGCTCGTTTTCATCTCGGACTACAAGCTCACCGCCGACGACGCCCTGCGCCTCAACACCGCGCTGCTGACCGAGGCGCAGAAGAAGACCTTCCTCATGACCAAGGACTACGACTACGCCCTCGCCCTCAGCGCCACCGACCGGTACCGCGTGAACCTCATGTTCCACAAGAACGGCGCGGCCGGCGCCTACCGCATGGTGCCGGAAAAGGTGCGCACCCTCGAGGACCTCGGCTACTCGGCGCACATCGACACGCTCAAGAAACTCCTCTCCTACCACAACGGGCTCATCCTCATCACCGGCCCCGTGGGCTCCGGCAAGACCACCACCCTCGCCTCGATGGTCTCCTACCTCAACGAGACGCGCACCGACCACATCATCACGGTCGAGGACCCCATCGAGGTCGTCCAGCCCGCCAAGGGCTGCAATGTCACCCAGCGCGAGGTCGGCCCGCACACCAAGTCGTTCTTCACCGCGCTCAAGGGCGCGCTCCGCGAGGACCCCGATGTCATCGTCATCGGCGAGCTCCGCGACCTTGAGACCATCGAGATGGCCATCACCGCTTCCGAGACCGGCCACCTTGTCATCGGCACGATGCATACCAGCGACGCCGCCACCACCCTCAACCGCCTGCTCGACGTCTTCCCGCCTGCGCAGCAGACGCAGATCCGCGCCAGCGTGGCCGAGAGCCTCCGCGGCGTCGTCTGCCAGCGCCTCCTCCCCTCCACCGACGGCGGCCTGACCCTCGCCTGCGAGATCCTCATCAGCAACACCGCCATCCAGAACCTCATCCGCGAGGGCAAGTCCCAGGGCATCCGCAACACGATGGAGACCGGCGTCCGCGAGGGCATGTGCCTCATGGACAATGTCGTTTACGCGCTCTGGCAGGAAAAGAAGGTCACCGCCGAGAACGCCCTGGCCAACATCACCAACCGCGTCCTGCGGGCGAAAATTTCCTGACCATGGCCGCCATCGACCAACTCCTCCGCACCATGCTCGACAAGGGCGGCTCCGACCTGCACCTCACCGTCGGGCTCCCGCCGAAGGCCCGCATCTCCGGCACGCTCCAGGCCATCGGCCCGGATCCGGTGGACGCCGGCACCATGGAACGGCTGCTCAAGGAGATCGTCCCGGAGCGCCGGTGGACGGATTTTCTCGACCGCAAGGACCTCGACCTGGCGCACGAGATTCCCGGCCTCGCGCGCTTCCGTGGCAACTTTCTCTACAACCACTGGGGTCAGGCCGCGGTCTTCCGCCAGATTCCCGCCAAGATCGTCGCCTTCGACGAGCTCAAGCTCCCCGAGGCGCTGAAAAAACTCTGCCACCTCACCGAGGGCCTCGTCGTCGTCACCGGCCCCACCGGCTCCGGCAAGTCGACCACGCTCGCGGCGATGATCGACTACATCAACGCGAACTTCGCCCGGCACATCATCACCATCGAGGACCCCATCGAGTTCGTCCACCAGGCCAAGAAGTCCACCATCGTCCACCGCGAGGTCGGCGAGCACACCGACTCGTTCGCCGCCGCGCTGAAGGGCGCCATGCGCCACGATCCCGACATCGTGCTCCTCGGTGAAATGCGCGAGATGGAGACCATCAAGCTCGCGCTCAGCTGCGCCTCGATGGGCATGCTCGTCTTCGGCACGCTGCACACCAACAACGCCCCGAAGACGATCGACCGCATCATCAACACCTTCCCCGCCGAGGAGCAGAACCAAGTGCGCGTCATGCTCTCGAGCTGCCTCGCCGGCGTCGTCGCCCAACTCCTCTGCAAGCGCATCCCCAAGGGCCGCTGCGCCGTGCATGAGATTTTGCTCACGCACGAGGCGCTGCCCAACACCATCCGCAGCGGCCAGATCGCCAACATCCGCTCC
Organism: uncultured Opitutia bacterium; assembly: GCA_903881475.1. Classification (GTDB taxonomy): domain Bacteria; phylum Verrucomicrobiota; class Verrucomicrobiia; order Opitutales; family Opitutaceae; genus Opi-474. The sequence goes on from CAIRTK010000028.1 coordinate 51,915, forward strand.
CTCATCGAGGGCGGCGGCTCCGACGGCATGGTCACGATGGACAACAGCCTCATGGCCCGCGTGAAGGACAACACCATCGAGGCCAAGGAGGCCTACATGAAGGCCTCCAACAAGGCCCTTTTCCTCCCGCTCCTCAAACCGGGCGACCTCGACGGCGGACATTGAGGATTTCTGCGATCTTTTATTAAACGCAAAGAGGCGAAGACGCTAAGTCCAGACCCGGTGAGCGTTGGTTTTCTTCCGATCGAACTTTGCGCCTTCGCGACTTTGCGTTTATCAGTTTCGGATGCCCTCCAGTCCCACTTTCGTGCTCCGCCACGTCGCCCTGGTCTCGCGCAACTTGGCGCGGCTGCTGCCGTTTTACCGCGATACGCTCGGCCTCGTCGCCCGGCAGCCTGATGCCCGCACGCTCACCCTGCATTTTTCCCCGGAGTCCCCGGCTGTCATCACGTTCACCGAGGATCCGGCGGCCCTCGAGCCCGCCGAGCGCGTGGCCGGACTTTTCCACATCGCCCTGCTTGTGCCCGACCGGCCGGCGCTTGCCGTCGTCCTGGCCCGCCTGATCGAGCGCCGCCAGGCCATCGAGGGCCTGTCCGACCACGGCGTCAGCGAGGCCATCTATCTCTCCGACCCGGACGGCAACGGCCTTGAAATCTACCGCGACCGGCCGCGCGCCGACTGGCCGATGGACGGCGAGCACGTCGCGATGTTCACCCGCGCGCTCGACCACCGCGGCCTGCTTCGCGAACTGCCGGCCCCGCCGCCCGCGGCTCCCCTCGCGCACGCCACGCTCGGCCACGTCCACCTGCAGGTCAGCTCACTCGCGCCGGCCCAGAAATTCTATACCAGCGAACTCGGCGTTGCCATCCGCCAGCTCAGCTACCCCGGCGCGGTATTCCTCGCCGCCGACGGTTACCATCACCACATCGCGCTCAACACCTGGGGTGATCCCGCCCGCCGCCCCGCCGGCCAACTCACCGGCCTGACCGGCTTCACCGCCGCGACATCGCGCGTCACCGCTCCGCGCACCCTCGCCGATCCCGACAGCATCGCCGTCACCCTTGAGCCGTTGGCCTGATCGGCAGAAGTGCCTGGCTGGTAGCCGCCGACGTAAGGAGGCTGCAGCGCGGCAGTGCCGGTAGGGCGCGTTATCCCTAACGCGCCGGTTGGAGCCAAACCCGGCGGATGAAGGATAATCCGCCCTACCCTTCAATCATGCGTCAGCCATCCGGTTTCCGGTATCCGCAATCCGCCATTGACAGTTCCGCTCACGCCCCGCCCGCCGTCGACTGCGGCACGACCCCCGTGACCTTCCAGTCGTTCCCTTCCTTCACCAGCAGCCAGTTGTAGGCCTCGCTCGTACCCGCGCCAAACACCCGCACCGGCACCACCGCCACCACGCCGTTGTCGCTCGGCAGGGCGAAATCCGCGCGCGTGTTCTTCCAGACCGCCGGGTACTTCCGGGTGATCAGCGACACAAACCGGGCCGGCGGCACCACCGCCTGAAAGGGCGCCGCAGCGGCCGCGTAGGCTTTTTCCCAATCCTCCGCCCGGAAGGCCGCAAGCTGAGCCGTCACCACGGCCACGAGCTGCTCGCGCACCGACGGCTTGCTCAGGCGCAGCCGGTCACCGCCGGTTTCCTGTGCGCGGACGGCCGCCACGCCGGTCAGCAGCATCAGCGCCACAAGCCATGATTTCATGGCGCCCAACGTGCACAGGGGTCGGGCGGGCGCAAGGGTGTGAGCCGAGTCAAAATCAACAGCCTTGGCCGTAGCGCAGGCATCCTGCCTGCCTCAGATCCGGAAGCTGGCAGGATGCCTGCGCTACTATGCAACCCGCCGTTGACTTCACCCGCCGGCTCGGCGTGCTTGGCCGCCGGCCCCGCCTTTTCTCATGAGCAAAAACATCCCCGTCGCCCTGCAGCTCTGGTCCGTCCGCGAGGACACCGCCCGTGATTTCGCCGCCACCGTCGGCGCCGTGGCCCGGATGGGTTACACCGGCGTGGAGATCGCCGGCTTCGGCAACACCGACGCCAAGGGCGCCAAGGCCGCGCTCGACGCCGCCGGCCTGAAGGTCGCCGGCATCCACGCCGGCATCGGCCAGCTCCGCTCAGACCTTAACCGCTGCGTGGACGAGGCCCTGCTCCTCGGCTCGCGCCATGTCATCTGCCCCTACTGGCCCCGCGAGCACTACCATTCCGGCGCCGCCTGCACGCGCATCGGCGAGGAACTCGGCGCCATCGGCGCGACGTTTCGCGCGCACGGCCTGCAGTTCGCCTTTCACAACCACGCCTTTGAAATGGCGGTGGTCGACGGCCGCCGGGTGTTCGACTGGATCCTCGACGCCGCCGCGCCCCGCGACGTCGGTTGCCAGGCCGACGTTTACTGGGTGCAGGTCGGCGGGAAGAATCCCGTCGAGTTCATCCGGGAGCAGGGCCGCCGCATCCGCACGATCCACCTCAAGGACGAGAAGGAACTCGGCACCGGCCCGATCAATTTCGCCGAGGTGTTCGCCACCGTCGAGGCCATCGGCGCCGTCGAGTGGTACGTGGTGGAGGTCGAGCAATACTCCCACGTGCCGATGGAATCCGTCCGCCTTTCGTTCGAACAGCTGAAGAAGTGGGGCAAGGCGTGAGATGAGTAGCGCAGGCATCCTGCCTGCATCCGTTTGATCGGGTTCCTTGTGCTGCCCACCAGAATGACCCGTTGCGCATTGCATGCCGCTGGCAGCGGAAGTCAGCGACCTTGACGAGGGCAGGCTGGAAGCCTGCGCTACTTGGCGAGCGCGTTGCGCACCGCGGTCGCCAGGTCCGTCAGCCGGTAGGGCTTGGGCACGATGCCGCAGAACCCGTGGGCCCGGAAATTCGCCAGCACCGGGTCGCCGGAGTAGCCGCTGGAAACGATGGCGCGCACCGCCGGGTCGAGCTTGAGCAGCTCCTGCATCGCCTCAAGACCGCCCATCGCGCCCGGCACGGTCAGGTCCATCATCACGACATCGTAGGGCTGGCCCGCGCGCTGCGCCGCCGCGAACTCCGCCAGCAGGGCCGCGCCATCGGCGACGGCCTTGACCGTGAGCCCGAGCCGGCCCAGCAGGACCTCCGCCATCGCCCGGATCGGTTCCTCGTCGTCCATGAACAGGATCCGGCCCGCCAACGGTTCGAGCGGCGAGCGGCCCTCCGGCGGGGTCGCCGGTGCCACCCGCGCGGCGGGCAGCCAGAGGCGGAACGTCGTGCCCTTGCCGAGCTCGGATTCCACCGCCACGTGGCCCTGATGCTTGCGGACAATGGAATAAACCGTCGCGAGCCCCAGACCGCTGCCCTGCTCCTTGGTGGTGAAATAAGGCTCGAAGATCCGCGTGAGGTGCTCCGGCGAAATGCCCGCCCCCGTGTCGCTGAGGACCAGCCCGACGTACCGGCCGGCCCGCAGCGGGGGCTGCTGGCCGTCGGCCAGCTCCTCGTTGCGCAGCGCCACGCGCACCACGCCGCCGTGGCGCATGGCCTGCATGGCGTTCATCACCAGGTTCTGCACCACCTGGCCGATCTGGCTGCGGTCGACATCCGCCGCCCAGAGTTCCTCCGGCATCTCGAACTCCGCGCGCACGGCCGTGCCGTGCAGGGCAAACTCCGCGGCCTCGCGCACCACCTCGGGCAGCCGCACGGCCATGCGGATCGGATCCCCGCCTTTGGCAAAGGTGAGGAGCTGCTGCGTGAGGTCCCGGGCCCGCAGCGCCCCGCGCTCTGCCTCTTGCAGCCACCGGTCGGCCGTGGGGCTCTTGTCCGGGTCAAGCTGCGCCAGCGTCACGTTGCCCATGATCACGGCCAGGATGTTGTTGAAGTCATGCGCGATGCCGCCCGCCAGGATGCCGACCGACTCGAGCTTCGAGGCCCGCTCCAGCTCCGCCTCGAGCCGCGAACGGTCCGTCACATCGCGCAGCACGAGCACGGCCCCGATCCCCTGCCCGGTCTCGTCCCGCATCGGGGCGCAGCAGCCCTCGACCACCCCGCGCCCGCCCAGCCGGCCCAGCAGCAGGGTCTGGGGCGGCAAATCCAGCACCCGGCCCGCGGCCAGCGCGGCGGCCACGGGGGGCGTGATCATCGCCCCCGTCCGCGCATGGCGCAGCGCACACACCTCGCTGATGGGCCGGCCGGCCGCCGCGGCCGCCGTCCAGCCGGTGATGGCGGTTGCCGCCTGGTTGATGAAAAGGACGATGCCCTGCGGGTCGGTCGTGACCACGCCCTCCGCCATGGCGCGGAAAGTCACGGCCAGGCGCTCGCGCTCCGCGGCCAGCGCCCCTTCCGCCGCCTTGGTCTGCGTGAGGTCGAGCAGCACCAGGGGCGTGCGTTCGTAATGCGGCCGTCCGTCCACCACCGGAATCCACCAGTGGCTGTGCACATGGTGCGGAACCCCATCCAGCGCGAGCAGGGTCATTTCAGCCTCGGATTCATTCCGGCCGCTCCACGCCGCCAGGAACGACTGGCGGCGCGCGGTCCAGCCCGAGGGCGGGATGATCCGGCCGAGGTTGGCCACGAGTTCCTCCAGCGTGCCCGCGGCCATCAGCCGGAGCGCGGCCGCATTGGCCCCGATGATGGGCAGCCGGGCCAGGGCGGCGGCCATCTCCTCCTCATGGTCGCCGGCCCACGCGGCCAGGTCCGTCACCCCCGCGGCCCGCAGCCCGTCCATCCACGCGATGGTGGCGCGGTAGTCATATTCCACGATCCCGATCGGCGAATTCTCAAACAGCAGCCGGTAGCGCGATTCGCTTTCGTGCAGCGCCGCCTGCGCTCGCTCGCGCTCGGTCAGGTCCTTCGCAATGCCCAGCACCTGTTCCCGCCCTTGGGCGGTAAAGACCAGCGTGGTCATTTCCACCCGCAGCAGCCGGCCGTCCCGGCAGCGATGGGTGAAGATCCCGGGCAGATTCGGGCCCGGCTGCATCGCCCGCACCGCGTTCTTCAGGTACTCCCACTCGTTCTCCGGCCGGATGTCCGGCAGCGTCATGCGCATGAACTCCTCCCGGGCATAGCCGTACAGCGCGACCGCCGCGTCGTTAACCGAGAGAAACTTCAGCGTCTCCCGGTCATAGATCCACATCGGATAGGGGTTCGCCAGAAACAGCCCGCGGTAGCGTTCCTCGCTCTCGCGCAGTGCGACCTCCGCCTGCTTGCGGGCGGTGATATCCGTGACAAAGCCCTGGATCGCGACCAGCCGCCCGACGGAGTCGCGCACCGCGCGCACGTTCTCGGAAATCCACCGCGTGGTGCCGTCGGGCCGGCGGATCTCCGACTCGAAGTCCGTGAGGATCTCGCGGGAACCGAGCTGGGCGAGAAATTCAGCCCGGCGGCCCGGACGCACATAGATGCTGGCGGTCTGGGCGGCCGACACGCGCAGCAGCTCCTCCACGCTGCCGTAGCCGAGGATGCGGGTCATCGCCGGGTTGGCCGTGCGAAACCCGCCCTCCACCGGGTTCTCATAGATGCCCTCGACCGCATTCTCGAACAGGAACCGGTGCAGGTCGTCCTGCGCACCCCGGCGGACACTGACCCGGCGGAGCCACCAGCCTAGGCCCGCTGCCAGCAATACTGCCGCCCCGCCTGCCAACCAGCCCGGACCCGGCTGACCCAGGGCGAGGACAGACCACCGGGCGTCGGACAAAAGCGTGGGGGCAGGTGTCATACCGATGGCGGAAGTCGCGCCAATATTCGGGCGGCGCCCGTTTTGTCGAGGGGCAAAGCCCGTCCGCGGCTTGACTTTGCGCCCCGGGGCGCCGCCTTGGGGCGGCATCATGCCGCCGCTCATCCGTCCCGCCACCCCCGCCGATGTCCCGCTGCTGCTCGCGCTCATCCGGGGCCTCGCCACCTATGAGAAGCTGCTGCACGAGGTCGAGGCCACCGAGGAGAGGCTCACCGCCGCGCTCTTCGGCCCGCGACCCGCCGCCGAGTGCGTGCTCGCCTTCACCGGCGGCGGCGCCCCCGCCGGGTGCGCGGTGTTCTTCACCAACTACTCGACGTTTCTCGCCAAGCCCGGCCTCTACCTCGAGGACCTGTTCGTCCTGCCGGAATTCCGCGGCCAGGGCATCGGCAAGGCGCTGCTGCTCCACCTCGCCCGCCTCGCCCACCAGCGCGGCTGCGGCCGCATGGAATGGACCGTGCTCGACTGGAACCAGCCGGCCATCGACTTCTATGAATCGCTCGGGGCCGTGCGGCTGACCGACTGGACGATCTGCCGCCTGAGCGGAGCGGCGCTCGCCCGGCACGCCTGACGCCCTCGCCCGCAATTCATGCGGGGAGGGATTGCAGTATGTCCGGCGACTGACCTAGCATCCCACCGCATGACTCCTGTGCCCCCGCCCAACGCCGCCATCGCCGAGCTGAGCTCTTCCCTCGGCGAGGACTCGGCGCGCGAGCTGGTGGAGATGTTCCTGGGCAATTTTCCCACCGTGCTGGCGGAGCTTAACTCCGGTGACCGCGAACAGCGCCGGCGGGCCGCCCACAGCCTGAAAAGCAGCTCGCACATCGTGGGGGCGGACCGGCTCTCCGGCCGCATGGCCGAGCTGGAGGCCCGGCTGACGCTGCCCAGCGGCTCGGTCTCCCATGAGGACGTGACCGGCACGATCGAGGAATTCGAGCGGATCGCCGTCGCCCTGCGGGCCTATGCGCGCCAGGGCGCCTAGCTCTTCACCAGCCCGGCCTGGACGCACCAGCGCACGAGGCTCGCCACTTCGCGGACCCCGACTTTTTCCATGATGTTCGCCCGGTGCTTTTCCACCGTGCGCACGCTCAGGTTCAGGCGGGAGGCGATTTCCTTGGAGGAAAAGCCCTCGCTCACCAGCAGCACGACCTCGATCTCGCGCCCGGAGAGCACTGACACGGCCTCCACCGAGGGCGCGGGCGCCGCGGGCTTGGTGGACGGCGGCGTGTGGGGCAGATTGCCCGCCGCGATCGCGTCAGCCGTGACGATCTTGGGCGCCACGTTGGTCGCAAAAAACATGCCGCCGCTCATCACCGCCTCGATCGCCTGCATCACATAGCTGAGCGGCTCGGCCTTGTCCACGAAGCCATGCACGCCCTGCGCAATCAGCCGCGCGGGCAATTCGCCGTCCGGATGGCCGGTCAGCACCAGGATGCGCGTCGCCGGAAGTTTCGCGCGCACCTCCCGCACGATGTCGAGGCCGTGCATGCCGGGCAGAAACAAATCGAGCAGGAGCAGCGCGGGGCGTTCCTTCAGGCAAAAATCCAAGCCCACCTTGCCGTCGGCAAATTCGCCCGCCACGACCAGGCCGCGCATCCGGCTCAGGGCCATGCTGAGCATATGGCGGAAAACAGCTTCGTCCTCGATGATGACTGCGCGGGTGGCCACGGACTGATGACACAATCCCCGCGCGGGGTGGTTTCAAGTCTATAGGTAAACCGTCCCGCGCCCGGCCCGCCGCTGCGGCGGTTTAATCACCCGCGGCTGATTTCGCCCGCCGGCACAGGGACCGGCGGAGTAACGCCCCGGCTACCTACCCGCCCGGGCGTAATCGTGCAGGAAACGTCGCAGCGCTCGAAAATCCTCCGGCAGAAATACGTCGTAATGTTCCGCCAGTTCGGCAGCGCCTTCTGGCTGCCAGGTCCGGGCCAAAAACCGGCGATGCTGTTCCGGCGTGAGCGCCACCCAGTGCGGACAATCCACGCAGTGCGTCCCGCTCACGCGGCCTCGGGTGCGCGCCAGTTCCTGCCGGCGGCAGGTCCCGTCGGGCGCGACTGCCCGAAACGAGTCCCGGCAGGTCTTGAACTCCGGATAAAAGCACGCCTTCACCAGTTGGCGGACCGGCGCCGCCAGCGCGTTCCGCTCCGCCGCCGCCCCGCCGCCGAGCACCCGTTCCACCAGCGGCGCGACTTCCGCGTCGGGCATTTCCCCCGGCGCGCCGCGTTCCGCCGGCGCCAGCGGCCGCCGCAGTCCGCGTTCGAGCACCAGCGCCCACAGCCGCGCGGCCAATTCCATCCGCTCGGCCGGTGCTGGCACTGGCGCCGCATTCTGCCGGAAATAACGGTCAAGCACCGTGCTCACGAGCCCGGCAAAAGTGCTTCCAGCCATGTCCATGCCCGGAACATCAGACGAAGGCCCCATCGGGCGCAAATTTTACCGCGCGTCGGATCCTAAACCTCCGGTTCCCGGTATCGCTCGTCCGAAATTCCAGGATTTCCAGTCGCCGGCCCGGCCGTCACTGTGTGCGCCCTGTGACCGCACCCGCCGCATCCTCCCGCACCGCGCTGCTCCTCGCGTTTGCCGCGATCTATCTGATCTGGGGCAGCACCTACCTCGCGATTCGCGTGGCGGTGGAGACGCTCCCGCCGTTCACGATGGCCGGGGCGCGCTTTGTGGTGGCCGGCCTGCTGTTGTACGGCTGGCTGGCGCTGCGGGGACGGGCGCGGACGACACCGCGCCAATGGCTCGACAATGCCGTCATCGGCGCGCTGCTCCTCGCCGGCGGCAATGGGCTCGTGGTCTGGGCCGAGCAGAAGATTCCCTCGGGCCTGACCACGCTGCTCCTTTCCATCAACCCGCTGTTCATGGTGCTGCTGGACGCGGCGCTGCCGCAGGGCATCCGTCCGGCCTGGCCCACCTTCCTCGGTCTCGCGCTGGGCTTCGGCGGCCTCGTGCTGCTGCTGGGCGGGGGCGTGCCTGACGGCGGTGCCATCGATGCCTGGCGTTGCCTCGGGTTGCTCGCGTCGTGCCTCACATGGACCACCGGCTCCCTCTATTCCCGCCACCTCCGGAATCCCGCCGAGCCGATGACCGCAGCGACCCTGCAGATGCTCCTCGGCGGCGCGCTCATGCTGCTCATCGGCTTTGGCCGCGGTGAGCTCGCTGATCTCCATCCTGGCATCGTGTCGCATCGCTCGATCGCCGCGTGGGGCTACCTCGTGGTTGCCGGCTCCCTCATCGCCTTCCCGGCTTATATCTACCTGATCAAGCATAGCACGCCGGCCCGGGTCTCCACCTATTCCTATGTCAATCCGGTGGTCGCCGTCTTTCTCGGCTGGCTGATCCTGGGCGAGTCCGTCACGGGACGCACGCTGGTGGCCTCGGCGGTGATCGTCACAGCGGTCGCCATCATCACCACCCAGCGCGGCAAGGCCGCGCCGAAAAATTCCTGACATGAAACCCTCCATCGCGCTCGTGGGAGATTTTTCGCCCGACGTGGTCGCGCATCGCGCGATCCCGCGGGCGCTCGAGCTCGCCGGTGCCGCCGAACACCGGGAAGTGGCCTGGAACTGGGTGCACACGGCCTCGATCCAGGAGGCGGCCCGCGACCTCGCTGGTTATGCCGCCCTGTGGGTCGTGCCCGCCAGCCCCTATGCAAGCATGACCGGCGCGCTCGCGGCCATTCGCTGGGCGCGCGAAACCCGGCGGCCCATCGTGGGTTCCTGCGGCGGCTTCCAGCACATGCTGATCGAGTTCGCCCGGACCCGCGCCGGGCTGAACGAGGCGGATACCGCCGAGACGAATCCGGAAGGGCGGGAACAGGTCGTCTCGCAGCTGGCCTGCTCGCTGGTGGGACAGTCCGGCAGCCTGCGCTTCACGCCTGGCAGCCGACTGCAAGAAATTTACGGCCGCGACACGGCCACCGAGGGCTACAACTGCAGCTATGGGCTGAACGAAGCCTATCGGGCGGCACTTGAGGCCGCGGGCCTGCAGTTCACCGCCTTCGACGAAACCGGGCAGATCCGTGCCGCCGAGTTGCCGCGGAGCGTCCATCCGTTTTTCATCGGCACGCTCTTCCAGTCCGAGCGCGCCGCCCTGCGCGGCGAAATCCCGCCCCTCGCCCGGGCCCTGGTGAGAGCGGCCCACACCATCCCATGAACCCGATCCAGATCGCCCTCGCCCAGTCCGACACCGACATCGCCCGTTGTTTTCCTGTCATGGCCCAGCTGCGACCGCACCTAGCGGAGGACGGGTTTGTCGCCCGCGTCCGCCGCATGCAGGCGGAAGGGTTCCACCTCGCCGCCGTCACCGAGGACGGCACGGTGCGTGCGGTCGCCGGCTACCGGTATCATGAAAAGCTTTTCTCGGGCCGCACGCTCTACGTGGATGACCTCGTGAGCGACACGAGCCACCGCTCGCGCGGCCATGGGGCCCGGCTGCTCGACTGGCTCGCCGGCCAGGCCCGCGAACGGCAGTGCGATGTGCTGGAACTCGACTCCGGCGTGCAGCGGTTCGACGCCCACCGGTTTTACTTCCGTGAGCGGATGAAGATCTCCTCCTACCACTTCATCCGGCCGCTCAGGGAGTGAGCCAGGATTTCAGGGTCGCGGCGTCGCGCAGGAAGCACTCGGGCGCGTCGCGCTCGACAAACTCCAGCATCGCATAGCGGTCGCCCGCGGCCCCGGCGGCGATGGCGAGGAACTCCCGCCAGCGCTCCGCGCCATCGGCCAGCGGCAGGCGCACGGTTGAGGCCGGGTGCCAGTGATAGACGTGCAGGTGCGTCACCACCGGCAGCAGCGAGCGCAGATCCCGCACACAGCCGGCCGTGTCGCGTTCCAGCGGCGGCTGCCAGTAGCTGAAGAGATTTGGGTGGCCGACTTCGCCCAGGAGCCACCGGGCGGATTCCGCCGTGTCCGTCAGTGTGCCGTTATGAAACTCCAGGGACACGCTCACCCGCGCCGCCGCCGCCAAGGCCGCGATGCGGGACAGATCGGACACGACCTGCGCCCGCTGTTCTAGGCTGGCCGAGGCCGATCCGACGGCACCGGCCCAGACGCGCACCGTCGGCGCGCCCAACTCAATGGCGCTGTCCAGCACCGACCCGAAAGACAGGCCCGCGGCCTCGCTCTGACCGGCGCGATAATAGCTGCCATAAGCCGCGACCGACAGCCCCGCTTCCAGGGTGAGTTCGCGCGCTTCCCGGGCCCGGGCGATGTTGCCATGCGGCACATGGATGTCGCCACCCCATTCGATTCCCCGCAGGCCGGCCTGGCGCACGAGCGCGGTAACCTGCGCCGGAGACAGCGCACGAAAGGTGATCGAGACCAGTCCCGGGTGAATCATGCGCGCAGCTTGGCCCGCGGGACAGTGCGGGCCAAGCCTGCACATCGCGCATCGTCAGGCGCCAAAGGCGAGGACCGCCTTGAAAAACAAGAGGATGCCGCCGACCAGCGCGCAGCAGCCAAGGAAACCCAGCGTGTCCACCCGGTCCCACTTGGTGAATTCCCAGTTGGATTTCGGGAAGAGCTTGCGGTCGTCGTAGCGGGCGGGATTCGCGTAGCTTTGCTGCACTGCCACCGCGTCCTCCTCCAGGGTCGCCGACACCGGCGTCTTCAACCGTACGTAGAATCGCGCCACCCGGACCGGATCCGTTGGCGACGTGAGGAGGCTGACCACGATCAGGATCAGCACCGGCAGCACGGCATCAACCAGATAGCGCGTCGTCATCAGGCCGGCGGGCGTGAAGGCCGTGATATCCACCCCCAGCAGGGAAAGGACATACACCTCGACCCGGAACAGTCCCACCCCGGTCCGGGGCGAGCTCAGGTCATGGGGATTGGTGTGCACCACCCCTTCCTCAAAGTACACGGAGACCGGCTCGATGACCTGAACCCGGGTGACCGGCTCGCCGACGGCCGCGGCCTGTCCGGCGGCCACATCGTCGGCGGTCGCCCGGCGGGTGTGGGTGACCGTCCGCTCCCGCGTCATGGCGGTCAGCGCCGCCGACCGGGCCAGGGCGGGAATGGCCGGCACAATCCAGGGAATGACCGCCACGAACAGCAGCGTCGCCACCACCTGCACGCGCACCGCGGTCTCGGTCAGCCGGCGCCAGAGGAAGATCAGCGTGATGGGCACGCCCCACACCACCAGCAGCACGATCGCGAACTTCAGCAGCGCCACGACGCTGTTGAGGTAGAGGCCGATGCCCATGCCCAGCGCCAGCATCACCGGCACGGTCAGGCGGGCGATCACCATGTAATGCCGCTCGGACTTCCCGGGAAACAGCGGCTCGTACAGGTTCTTGACCACCAGCCCGGCCAGCACGACGGAGCCGGCGCCGAGCAGCGCGAGTTTGCCGCCGAGGATGCCGACGATCATCAGGCCGATAAGGCCGACCGGCAGCAGGGCGCGGGTCAGCAGGCCCCAGGTCTGGTCGGGATCCGACAGGTTGGGCCCGAACAGGGCGATCGCGATCAGGCCGCAGAAGCACCAGGCAATCGTGACGAACCGCTTGCTGAAGCCGCCCGTGACCGCGCCGATGCGCGCCGCGTATTCGCTCTTGGCCGAGCCGGCGATGGTCATGCTGGCCTGCGAGCCGACGATGCCGACGAGCTGGACCAGCAGGAGCGCCGCGATGGAGTACCACGTGTACTCGCTGGCATTGCCGCCGCCGAACACGTTGAACATCACCTCGGGCACCCTGGCGTGCAGCCCCGCCACCCCGCCGATCCGGGCGAGGCCAAACGGAATCAGCACGAGCGAGATCAGGATCACCAGCACGGCCTGCACCGCGTCCACGACCGCCGAGGCCTTGAGCCCGCCCAGCATCACGAACACCGCGACCAGCACGGAGGACGCGAGATAGAACGGCACGGGCGAAAGGTAGGACACATAGGGCTGCAGCTCGCCGCGGTCATAGAAGCCCTTGAGCACCTCGTAGCGCGCGGCTTTTTCCGGCGACAGCGAGGCCGCGAGCCGCTCCTTGCGCAGCACGGAGAATTCCTGGAAATTGCCCACCTCCTCCCGGTCCGCGGCGGTGTAGGCCGACGGCGGCTTGACCATCATGGGCTGGAGGGTTTTCAGCGCGACGACGTTGCCGCCCGCAATGCCGACGACGGCCATCAGGATGGTGCTCACGGCATAAAGCGTGGCGAGAAACCGCCGGCCAAACCGGTCCTGAAAGAGGTCCGCCATCGTCGTCAGCCGCACCCGGCGGAACCAGACGTTCGTGAACCAGTAATACGGCGTCAGGAACAGCGTGATCAGCGCCAGCCAAGCCCCGCCCGCGCCCTGCCGGTAAACCGAGCTCGCCGTGGTCGTGGCCTGCCCCGGGTCGGTCATGTTGCCGAAGCTGAGGAAAAACTGGAACCACTTGCCCAGCGAACGGCCGCCGAGGAAGAAATCGTTCTCCCCTTTGACGTTGCCGGAATGGACCTTGCCGATGACCAGCACGGCGAGCACGTAGGCGATCAAAATGAGCGAATCGATCCAGTGCAGGCCGAACAAAGTCATGGGGTAAGGAAGAGCCGAGGGGTGGGATGGTTCCCGGAAAGGAGTCCCATTACGCAGATCCGTTTTGCGTCAAGCAAGCCCCGCCTGCGTCAAAAACCGCGGGCGGTCAGCCCTTGAGATCGTTGTCCTTCGTCTCCGGCAGCCACAGCAGGCCCACGACCAGGGACATCGCGGCCACGCCGATCGGATACCACAGGCCCGCATAGATGTCGCCCGTGAACACCACGATGCTCGCGGCGATCAGCGGCAGGAATCCGCCGAACCAGCCGTTGCCGATGTGGTACGGCAGCGACATCGACGTATAGCGGATCCGCGTCGGAAACAGCTCCACCAGGAACGCCGCGATCGGCCCATAAACCATCGCGACATACACCATCAGCAGCGTAAGCAGCGCGATCACCGCCACCCGGTCCACCCGCGCCGGGTCGGCGGCCTTCGGGTAGCCCGCGGGGGCGAGCGCGGCCTCGTAGGCCTTCGCGTCGAATCCCTTCACCTCCGCCCCGCCGACACTCAGCACCAGCGCCGCGTCCGCCGGGGCCGGGGCCAGCGTGAAGGGAATGCCGCGGCCGTTGAGATAGTTCCTCGCCTGCCCCGTTTCCGAGGCCGCGAGCTTGAGACCAATGATTTTTCCCGCGGCGTCCTGCACGGCTTTCAGCGTCAGCGCGAACCGGCCGCGATACTCGGCCGTGTGCAGCACGACCGGGGTCCGGGCCATGGCCTCGGCCAGCGCCGGGTTGGCCGCGCGGGTCAGCCCGTGGAAAACCGGCTGGTAGGTCAGCACGGCCAGCAGGCAGCCCGCGAGCATGATGAACTTGCGGCCGATGCGGTCGGACAGCCAGCCGAACAGGATCAGGAACGGGGCGCCCAGGATCAGCGCCGCCGCGATCAGCAGGTAGGTGTTCTCGTAATCGAGCCTCAGCGTCGTGCTGAGAAAATACAGCGCATAGAATTGGCCGGCGTACCAGACCACGCCCTGCCCCGCCGTCGCGCCGAACAGCGCCTTCAGCACCAGCTGCGCGTTGCCCCAGCGGGCGAAGCTCTCGGTCAGCGGCGCCTTCGAGGTTTTTCCCTGCGCCTTCATCTCCGCAAACACCGGCGATTCCTCCAGCTTCAGGCGGATGTAGATGGAGACGGCCAGCAGCACCACCGAGACTAGGAACGGCGCGCGCCAGCCCCAGGCGGCGAAGCTCTCCGGCGTCATCAGGTGACGCGTGAGATAAATCACCGCGAGCGAGAGGAAAAAACCGAGGGTCGCCGTGAGCTGGATCCAGCTCGTGAACAACCCGCGCTTGCCGGCCGGCGCATGCTCCGCGACATACGTGGCCGCGCCGCCATATTCGCCACCGAGCGCCAGGCCCTGGGCGATCCGGAGCACGACGAGGCACACGGGCGCCCAGAAGCCGATCGTGGCGTACGTGGGCAGCACGCCGACGAGCGCCGTCGCAAGGCCCATCACGACGATCGTGACCAGAAACGTGTACTTCCGCCCGATCAGGTCGCCGATCCGGCCGAACACCAGCGCCCCGAACGGGCGCACGGAAAAGCCCACGCCGAACAGCGCGAGGCTGGAGAGAAAGCCCGCGGTCTCATTGCCCGGCGGAAAGAACAGCCGGCCGAAGAAGGCCGCGAGCGTGCCATAGATGTAGAAGTCGTACCACTCGAAGACCGTGCCCAGCGAGGAGGCGAAGACGACGAGCCGGTGTTTCTGGTCCAGCGTGGCAGAGGAACGGGCGGGGTGACTCATGGGGGTGCCCTACCCCAGTGGGTTCGCCGGCCCGGCGCAAGCTGGCGATGTTTGGGGCCAATTCCGTCGGCACGAGGTGGAACGCGTTGCCCTCAACGCGTTGTGCACGGCAGACTGGTTTGAATGTAGACGGAGCCAAACAACGCATTGAGGGCAACGCGTTCCACCGTTCCGACCTGCTCAGCGCCCGGTCGCCATCGGGCCGCCGGTTTCCTGCTTCAGGCTGCGTGTCATCAGCGCGCGGATTGCGCCGGCCGGGGCCTTGTTCTCGAAAAGGATCCCATGCATCTCGCGGAGGATCGGCGCCTCGATCTGCTTCGCGAGGCAGAGCCCGTGGAAGGACTGCGCGGTCTTGTAGCCCTCGACGACCGTCTTCCGGTTCGCCATCAGCGCGGCCACGCTCTTGCCGCCGCCCACCTCAAAGCCGAACTCGCGGTTCCGGCTCCACGCGCCGTGGCACGTCGCCACCAGGTCGCCGAATCCACTGAGACCGTAAAAGGTCTCCGGCCGGGCCCCGAGCGCCACGCCGACGCGCACCATCTCGGCCAGGGCGCGGGTGAGCAGCGCGGCCCGGGAGTTGTCGCCGAGCCTCAATCCATCGCAGCAGCCGGCGGCGATGGCATAGATGTTCTTCAGGCTGCCGCCAAACTCCACGCCCGGCAGGTCGTCGCTGGTGTAAACCCGCAGGGTCGCGCCGCTCAGCGCCGCCTGCAGCTCCTGCACGGCGGCACTGGCCGGCGCCACGGCCAGCACCATCGCCGCGGGCAGCCCGCGCGCGACCTCAGCGGCGTTGGTCGGCCCGGTGAGCGAGCCCGCGTGGCCGCCCGGCAGCATCTCCGCGATCACCTGCGAGGGCCGCAGGTGCGTGCCCAGTTCCAGGCCCTTGGCCAAGCTGATCACGAGCGGCGGATGCGCCCGGCCCAGGTGTTCCCGGAGGCGGGCCGAGGTTTCCCGCAACGCCTGCGCGGGGCAGGCCAGCAGCACCACCTCCGTTTCGGCCAGCGCCGGGGCCAGGTCATGATCAATGCGGAGTGCGGGCGGCAGCGCGATGCCCGGCAGATAATCCGCGTTCTCGCGCGCGGCCGCCAGCGCCTGGGCCTGCTCGGCCCGGCGTGGCGCCAGCGTGACTTCCTGGCCAGCCCGCGCCAGGTGGATGGCAAAGGCCGTGCCCCAGGCCCCGGCGCCGATGACGGTGAATTTCATGGCGGGAAGGATCAGTCGGCCTGCGGACGCAGCAGGCAGGTGCCGAGGTGCGGGCGCGCCGCACTGGCGGCGAGATCGTGATAGGTCACCGCACCCTTGACGAAATAGTGGCAGACCATCGCGCGGCGGGAACGCCGGACATCCCGCCGTGGCGCGCCCCCGTGGATGAGGTTCGCATGCCAGAGGAACACATCGCCCTTCCGGGCGTGAAAGTAAGCGGGCGCACAACCTTCCCGCTCGAGCATCCGCTGGATAAAGGGCTCGTATTTCTCCGCGTAGGCCACGTAGCCGGCCGCGGCAAATTCGCCCGGTTCAATGCCCACTTCCCGGCTGAAAACATAGGGCAGGCGGTGACTGCCCGGGTAATAGACCAGCGGACCGCTGTCGGGATGGATATCCTCAAACGCGACCCACGCCGCCGTCAGATAGCCGAGCGGATAGGTCGTCATGTGGATCGAGTCGGAATGGGCCGCCTGCTGGGTGCCCTTGTGCGAGGCGATGGACTGGAACGGCGCGGGTTCGCGGTCCATCAGCAGGCGCACCAGGCGGAGGATTTCGGGGTGCCGCAGCACCGGGCACAGCCCGGCAACCTTGAGATGCGGATCCAGGTAACGGCCGGGCCAGGGATCGTCGGCCGAGATCTTGTCGGTCGGCAACGTGATCGCGCCGTTCCGGATCGCCTGCTCATAGCCGGCCCAGCCCTCGTCGAGCAGATGCTCCGCCACCGCGCCGGGCAGCACGAGAAAACCGTCGCGGACCCATTGGCGGCAAAGCCCGGCGTCGGCCGCGGTGATTGCGCCGCGGCGCAGCCTTTCCTCCACCAGCTCCGCCCATTCCGGCCGGTCCAGCCAGGGATGCGGACCGGCGTAAGGAAAATGCTCCGCGCGATAGGCCGGCAGCGCCGTTTCGTCGACCGGCTGCTCGCCGAAAAACGGCTCCGTCCGCTCCGGCTGGCGGCCCAGCCGACCCTCGGCGTGGCCGAACTTTTCGAAATGATCGCGGCCCGAGGCAAACTGCCCGGCGGCGATGCCCGCGCGCACATCGGCATTCATGGCGAGGTACTCCCGCTCGCTGAACCGCCGGCCGAGAACGGTTTCGACCCCGTCTTCGGTCGCAGCGGATGAAAGGGGCGGCGACGCTCGTAGCATGGCACCCGAGGTTGAACGCCGCTACCCGGGGGTCAATCGGACATTGGTAACGGTAGCGCAGCATCCTGCCTGCGCTACGTTCCCGGCCCTGGTCCGAGAGAATCCCTCCGTTGCGCGGCGGGCGCGCAACTTACCGGAGAAAGGCCGGGATCTTTTCCCCGGCGACCATCTGCTCAAAGGTTTCGCGGGCGTTGATGAGCTCGAAGGCGCTGCCATTCACCAGGACTTCCGCGGGCATGCCGCGCGTATTGTAGCGGCTGGCCATCACCCGGCCATAGGCCCCGGCGCTCATGAAGGCCACCAGCTCCCCTTCGCCGATGTCCTGGATCTGCCGGTCCTTCGCGAAGCAGTCGCCGCTCTCGCAGACTGGGCCGACGATGTCGGCCACAAGGGCGCGCCGCGAGCTGTCCCGGTGCACCGGCACGATCTCATGGTAGGAATCGTACATGGCCGGGCGCACGAGGTCGTTCATCGCCGCATCCACGATCAGGAAGTTTTTGCCCGCGCCGCGCTTCAGGTGCTCGACGCGCGCCAGCAGCACGCCGGCATTGCCTACCATGAACCGGCCGTGCTCGAGCAGGATCCTCAGCCCCAGCGGCGCCAGCAGCGGCGTGAGCACCGCGCCATAGGTCTCGGGGGTGAGCGGACGCTGGTCCGCGGGCAGCGCGTCCCACCACGCGGCCTGGCCGCTGGCCAGCGCATCGCGATAGACAATGCCCATGCCGCCGCCGATGGAGAAGTACTCGATGCCGTGGTTCGCCTTCAGCTCGGCCACCAACGGCGTGACCTTGGTCACCGCCTCCACGAACGGCCCCACCTCGGTGAGCTGCGAGCCGATGTGCATCTGCACGCCGCGGATGCGGAGATTCTTCAACTTTGCCGCGGCCTCGTAGGCGGCGGCGGCGTGCCGGAGCGGTATGCCGAACTTGTTGTCGCTTTTGCCCGTCGTGATCTTCGCATGGGTATGGGCGTCGACATCCGGATTGATGCGGATGGCGATGGGCGCCCTGACCCCCAGCTGGCCGGCCACGTGGTTGATGCGGGCCAGCTCGGGCTCGCTCTCGACGTGAAACGCATAGATGTCGTTCTCGAGGGCCAGCCGGATCTCCGCCTCGGTCTTGCCGACGCCGGCAAAGACACTGGTGCGGACGTCGGCGCCCGCCGCAAGCACGCGGCGCAGCTCGCCGCCGCTGACCAGGTCGAAGCCCGCGCCGAGGTTCGCAAAGTGCCGCAGCACCGCGAGGCTGGAGCAGGCCTTCATCGCATAGCAGATCTGGAGGTCGAGCCCGGGCAGGTTGCGCCGCAGCCGGTGGAAATTGTCCGCCATGGTGGCCGCGCTGTAGACGTACGTCGGTGTGCCGTAGAGCCGGGCCACGGCGGCGAGGTCGACGGATTCGCAGTGCAGGTCCTGGCCGGTGTAGTGGAAGTGGTGCATGGCGCGGGGCAAAAAAAGCGTGAAAGCACGGCGTTGGCGAGTTTCCCCTTGTATAAGGCCCCGCAATTTTCCGGGATGAAGCCGTGTGGCGCGCACTCCAGCATCTCTTCCATCGGCCGGCCCTTCGCCTGGGGCTGATGCGGGATGCGCGCGGGCCCTGCCGCAATCCGCGCTTTGTGAGCTTTCTGGCCCAGAGCAACCGGAAGCGGCTCGACACGGACTTCCATGACGCGGTGCTCCGCGGCCGGCGGTTCGCCCGGCAGGCCCTGCTGGCCCTGCTCATCGGCGGCTGCGCCTGGGTCGCCCTCGAAAGCGCGCGGGCCCTGACCGTGTTTTGAAGGTAGCGCAGGCATCCTGCCTGCTTCAGATTTCAGGCCGAATGCCCCGCGCTGCCTTCGCGGCAGCCTTGCAGTTTTGACGGCGTCCGCCTTCGCTGGCCTCCTGCCCCCATGAAATTCCTCTCCACCCTCGCCTGTCTCGTGCTCGGCCTGAGCGTCCTCTTCACCGGCTGCAACTCGGTCGACAAATCCGGCGGCATCAGCGTGACCGTGGCGGACCTCAAGTCCGCCGACGCCTCCCTGATGGAGACCCGCGTCGTCATGACCCTGCGCTACACCAGCGAGAGCCTGAACGCCTTCGGTTTTTCCGGTTCGTCCCACAAACTCTACTTCAACGGCGCCTACATCGGCCGGGCCGTCAGCCACACGCCGATCGGCCTGCCGCCGCTAAGCACCACGACGCGGGACGTGACGCTGGTCATCGAGAATGCTGCCCTGGTGAAACAGCTGCTGGCGCTGCAGGACCGGGCCACCGCCAACTACCGGCTCGAAAGCGTGCTGTTCATGACCAGCGGTGACACCGACATCAAGGTGCTGAGCAATTCCGAGGGTACGATCGACCTCCGCGGCCTCGAGGCCGCACGCTAAGACGGGAAGACGGTCCCCGCGGAAAGCAGGGACCGCCCTCCAGTCGCGGACCGGCGGGGATCAGGCCGCCAGCCCGCAAGTCTGCGCCGGCCGGGGAAACGCGACCAAGGCGGCGCGCGGAACCAGAGGTTGGATGACCCGGCGGTAATCCGCGGCAAAAAGGGCCGCAAGACCCAGGGCGAAGCAGAGCGAACCGCCGAGGGCGGCGGTGGAAACGGAGACCAACGCGGCGGCCGCGGCAAGGGAGGCGATGACAAGAAGGGACTTCATGGTGTTCAACGAGTGTTGCCGTGAAAACACCGCGAGGCCCGGAAAGTTACAGGAATACGCGAGGTTGAAAATGGAGGCGCGGGGGCCGGACGAGGCGAACCTCCCACCTTCAATGCGGAACATTGAACCGCGAAGTCCGGAGACTGCCCGAAGGGCATGGATCGAACTTCGACGTGGGACGTTCGAAGTTGAGCGTTCAACAATCGCCCGACCGGCCCTGCGACTTCGGCTGCTAAAATCCGCGCGCGGGATTCAACCCGCGCCGCCACTTGCGCCGGCTGCGACCGGCTTGAAGGCGGCGCGCACGCTGGCCTTCAGGTAGTCGCGGTTCATCCGGGCAATGAAGTCATGGCTGATGGTCTTCGGGCAAGCGGCGCTGCACTCGTACTGGTTGGTGCAGTTGCCGAAGCCCAGCGCATCCATCGTGCCGACCATCGCCAGCACGCGATGGTCACGCTCCGGCTGGCCCTGCGGCAGGAGGCCGAGCTGGGAGACCTTGGCGGAAACAAACAGCATGGCCGACGCGTTCTTGCAGGCGGCGACACACGCGCCGCAGCCGATGCAGGCCGCGGCGTCCATCGCCAGGTCGGCGTCGGTCTTCGGCACCGGGATGGCGTTGGCATCGGGCGCCGAGCCCGTGCGTGCCGTGATGAAGCCGCCCGCCTGGATGATCCGGTCAAACGCCGAGCGGTCCACCACCAAGTCCTTCACGAGCGGAAACGCCCGGGCGCGGAAGGGCTCGACCACGATGGTGTCGCCGTCCTGGAAGCTCCGCATATAAGTCTGGCAGGTTGCGATCCCGTGGCCGGGACCGTGGGGCTTGCCGTTGATCGTGCACGAGCAGGTGCCGCAGATGCCCTCGCGGCAGTCATGCGCAAACGCGATCGGCTCCTCGCCCTTCATCGTCAGCTCGTCGTTCACAACGTCGAGCATCTCGAGGAACGACATGTTCGAACTCAGGTTCCGCGCGGCATAATCGACAAACGTGCCCGGCGCATCCGGGCCGGCCTGGCGCCAGACACGGAGGGTGACGTTCAGGGTCTTGGCAGTAGTTTCGGCGACCATCGGAAGTGGGGGCTGGGGTTTATTTGTAGTTGCGGACGCTCATCTTCACGAACTCGTAGTTGAGCGGCTCGATGTTGCGCAGGGGGGCGCGGCCAGGACCCTGGTACTCCCAGGCCGCCACGTGGCCGAAATTGGTGTCGTCCCGTTTGCACTCGCCGTCGGGATATTGGTATTCCTCGCGGAAGTGGCCGCCGCAGCTTTCCTCGCGCTTCAGGGCGTCAAGGCAGAGCAGCTCACCGAACTCCAGGAAATCCCCCACCCGGCCGGCCTGCTCCAGCGCCTGGTTCAGGGTGGCGGCGGAGCCGGGGACATTCACGTTCGCCCAGAACTCCTCGCGCAACGCCGGAATCATTTTGAGGGCCTCTTCCAGCCCGGCCCGCGTGCGCGCCATGCCGCAGTGCTCCCACATGATCTTGCCGAGGCGCTTGTGGAAATGGCTGACGGGCTCCTTGCCCTTGATCCCGAGCAGGCGGCTGGTCGCGCTGCGGACATTCTCCTCGGCGGCCTTGAACTCGGGCCCATCGGCCGACGGGCGCGAGCCCGGCTTCTGGCCGGCGAGGTAGTCGCCGATCGTGTAGGGAATGACGAAGTAGCCGTCGGCCAGGCCCTGCATGAGCGCGGAGGCGCCGAGGCGGTTTGCGCCGTGGTCGGAGAAGTTCGCTTCGCCCAGCACGAAGAGGCCCGGGACGTTCGACATCAGGTTATAGTCCACCCACAGGCCGCCCATTGTGTAGTGCACCGCGGGATAGATGCGCATCGGCTGCTGGTACGCGCTCTCCGCTGTGATCTCGTGATAGATGTCGAACAGGTTGCCATAGCGCTCGCGCACCGCGGCCTCGCCGAGGCGGCCGATAGCCTCCGCAAAATCGAGATAAACACCGAGCCCCGTCTCGCCGACGCCGCGGCCCTCGTCGCACACGCGCTTGGCCGCGCGGGAGGCGACGTCCCGGGGGCAGAGGTTGCCGAAGCTCGGGTAGATGCGCTCGAGATAGTAGTCGCGGTCCGCCTCGGGGATGGACGCCGGCGGCTTCAGCCGGTCCTCCTTCCGCTTGGGCACCCAGATGCGGCCGTCGTTGCGCAGCGACTCCGACATCAGCGTGAGCTTCGACTGGTAGTCGCCCGTGACCGGGATGCACGTCGGGTGGATCTGCGTGTAGCACGGGTTCGCCATGCAGGCGCCGCGCTTGTAGGCGCGCCAGATGGCCGTGACGTTCGAGCCGCGGGCGTAGGTGGAAAGGTTGAAGACGTTGCCGTAGCCGCCCGTGGCGAGGACGACGGCATCGGCCGCATGGCGCGAGATCTCGCCGGTGATCAGGTCGCGGACGATGATGCCCTTCGCCTGGCCATCGACGATGACCAGGTCGAGCATCTCGCTGTGGGTGTGCAGCTCGATCGCGCCGGCGCCGATCATGCGGGAGAGCGCGGAATACGCGCCGAGGAGCAGCTGCTGGCCAGTCTGGCCGCGCGCGTAGAACGTCCGGCTCACCTGCGCGCCGCCGAAGGAACGGTTCGCGAGGAGGCCGCCGTATTCGCGGGCAAACGGCACGCCCTGCGCGACGCACTGGTCGATGATGTTGACCGACACCTCGGCGAGCCGGTGGACGTTGGCCTCGCGGGAGCGGTAGTCGCCGCCCTTGATCGTGTCGTAGAACAGCCGGTAAACCGAGTCGCCGTCGTTCTGGTAGTTCTTCGCGGCATTGATGCCGCCCTGCGCGGCGATGGAATGCGCCCGGCGCGGGCTGTCGTGGAAGACGAAGTTCTTCACCTTGTACCCGAGCTCCGCCAGCGTGGCCGCGGCCGAGGAGCCCGCGAGGCCCGCCCCGACGACGATGACCTCGTACTTCCGCTTGTTGGCCGGGTTGACGAGCTTGATCTCCGTCTTGTGCTTGCGCCACTTGTCGGCGAGCGGACCGGAGGGAACCTTGGAATCGAGTTGGGCCATGGCGAAGGGCTTAGCGCTGGGCGGCGGGGTGAACCGGTTCGGCCACCTTCAGCCGGCCCAGCAGCACGGAGGCGGGAATGGTGGCGTTGAGGAAAAAATACGCCGCGCAGAAAACGATCACGATCGCGCGGAGGGCGCGCGCCCATTTCTCCGAGCGCCAGCCGAGCGTCTGGAACAGGCTGTCAAAGCCGTGGAGCAGATGGAGGCTCAGGAGTCCGACCGCCACGAGGTAGAACAGCGCCACGACGGGCTGCTGGAAACCGAGGATGACCATCGTGCGCACATCAAGCACCTCGGCCCCGGCCTTCACGACGGGAAACCCGGCCACCCGGTAGTCGCCGCTCATCGTGTAGAGCTGAAGGTTTTCCTTGAACGTCGCGACCTGGACGAAGCCGAGGGTGAAATGCGCGAGGTGATAAAGCAGGAAGGCGAGCACCACCACGCCGGTCCAGCGCATCAGCCGGGAGGAGAGGGTCGCCTGGATCGTATGCTTTACGCCGTACTTCACCTCGCGGGCGGCATGGTTTTCCAGGGTGAGCACGGTGGCGGCCCAGATGTGGATCACGACGGCCAGCAGCAGGCCGATCCGCGCGACCCAGAGCAGCGGCCCGAGATGGTGGAGGAAGGCCGCGTAGCCATTGAGGTGATCGGGATCCTGAAAAACCTGCAGGTTGCCGACGAGGTGACCGATCACAAATCCGATCAGGATCACTCCGGTGATCGCCATGAGAAATTTTCGGCCGATGGAGGAACGGAAAAGACTGCCAGCGAGATTCATTACAATGACACGTGGATAGATAGCGAGACGGGTAAGCCAAGTTCGGCCAGCTATGTCAGGATGTAAAGTTTATCGGCAGGACCGGTTGAGGGGTCCCGGGCTTATTAGGGGACCTAACCTTTGGGAGAAGGCAGAGGTGCCCACCCGTGGATTCGGTAGCCGCTTGCCCACCAAAATCTTCGACCGCCCGAATGCCACAGAGGCCTTCCTGAACGCTAAATTACCGGCCGCCTCCCCCCCAATCCTAGTGAAGGCAACTGTTACTTGCATTCAACCGAATCATCCCGTTCGTTATGGCATCTTTGTGAGCCTGCCCTCCTAAAAATGATCAATTCCGTGGAAGCCCAAAAGTGCATCCGTGAAACCTTGGTAGGTTTCCCTCCCCGGGTAATCTCTGCCTACCATACCTTCGCAGAGGGAGGAGATGCCGCGAACCTCGATATCGTGGTCCTCGGGGTGCTTCATTTCTACTTGGCCAAGAAGCCCGCCGAGCCGCTGGATGCGCTGCCGGGCACCACGCGGCTGGTGGAGGATCTCGGGTGCGATTCGTTGACGATGATGGACACGATTTTCATGGTGGAAACGCTGTTCAAGGTCCGGATTGATGACGCGGAACTGATCCAGCTCACCACGCTCGACGAATTGCGCCTCCACCTGCGGCGACTGGTCAAGGAGAGCGGCCCCGCTGCAGCCTGACCAGGGGTGCCATGGCTGTTCCTCGGATCATCGTATCGGGTCTGGGATTCATAACGAGCATCGGCAACGACCGCACGGCGGTGACCGACAGCCTGCGTCACCTTCGCTCGGGAATCGAGCGGCATGATTTTTTTCCCGGCCACAAACTGCCCGTCAAGGTTCTCGGCACCCTCAAGGGCTTCGACACCGCCGCCCTGCAGTGGGCCGGGTGGAAATGGCCAGCCGGCTATCAGTTCCAGCCTGAGGCCCTGCGGGGCATGGCCCCGCACGGACTGTATGCCTTGTGCGCCGTTGAACAGGCCGTCGCGGATGCCCGGCTGCAGCCGGCCGACCTGACTTCCAGCGAAACTGGCCTCTTCTGCGCCTCCGCCGGATCGCCGCGCTTGACGCGGCATTACCTGAATCAAATTCACGATTCAAATGGCGAGCGCATCCCGCCGATGGGCGTCGTGAGCACGATCGCCGGGACCCTCAATTTCAACCTCGCGGCCCACCTTGGCGTTCGCGGGGCGGTCGCCGGTTTCGTCTCGGCCTGCGCCTCCAGCACGCTCGCGCTCGGTTATGCCCACGATGAAATCAGGCTCGGGCGGCTCAGCCGCGTGCTGGTGGTCGGCGGTGAAGACCTCAACGCCGACGCCATTTATCCCTTCCAAGGGATGCGCGCCCTGTCGCGCAATCCGGATCCGGCGAAGGCCTCGCGCCCCTTCGACCGCCAGCGGGATGGATTCGTCGGCACCGGGGGCGCGGTGGCCCTCGTGCTGGAGGAGGCCGGTTCGGCGCTCGCCCGTGGCGCGCCGATTTACGCCGAGATGCTGGGTTGGGGCCAGTCCGCCGACGGGCAGAGCATTTCCGGTTCGGATCCCACGGGACGCGGGCTGGCCCTGGCGATGCAGCGGGCGATGCAGGCCAGCGGCGTCGGACCGGCCGACATTGATTATGTAAACGCCCATGCCACCTCGACCCCGGCGGGCGATGCGTCCGAAGCGCACGCCCTGCGCGCGGTGTTCAGCGACACCGGGGCGCAGCCTTGCGTCAGCAGCACCAAGGCGCTCACCGGGCACGGGCTCTCCCTTTCAGGGGTGATGGAAACCGGCTTTTGCGCGTTGAGCCTCGCCGAGGGGCTGATCCCGGGGGCGGCCAATCTGGAAAACCCGGATCCGGCGTGCGCCGGCCTGAATCTGCCGCGCGAGACACTGGCGGCCTCGCCCCGTACCATCCTGAAAAACAGCAGCGGGTTCGGCGGCAGCAACGTCTGCGTGGTCCTCCGCCGCTGGAACAATTGATTTCCCCCGTCCTTCATTTCATGCCAGCCACCCGGCCTGCCTATGTCCGTTAAATTCGCCCTCAATCCCGCGTTCCGCGGCCCGGCTCCGACGCCGGACGAGGGCATTTTCATGCGGGGACGAAACGGCCGGGCGGTGGTGCTGGTACACGGGCTCACCGGCACGCCGAACGAAATGCGTTTCCTTGCGTGGTTTCTCCATACCCACGGTTACACGGTCGCGTGCCCGCGCCTCGCCAACCACGGCCAGCCGCTGCAGATCCTCAAGTCCACGCCATGGGAGGAGTTTTACGCCAGCGTGAGGAAAGCCTATCAGGGCCTGCGCGCCGACCATGACGAGGTGTATGCCGGGGGATTGTCCATGGGCGCGCTGCTGGCGCTGATGCTGGCGGATGAATTTCCAGCGACGGTCGCGGGGGTCAGCTGTCTCTCGCCCACGCTGTTCTACGATGGCTGGAATGTGCCGTGGTACCATTTCCTGCTGCCCCTCGGCTCCCGCACGCCGCTGCGGAATTTCGTCTACTTCAAGGAGGAGCCGCCCTACGGGCTGAAGAACGAGCGGATCCGCGAGAAGGTCCACCAGTTTTACGAGACCGCCGACATCCACGAGATGCGGGATGTCGACCGCTATGGATATCCCTACTTTCCCGTCCGGCTCCTCGGCGAACTGCGGCGGCTGGTCGGCACGCTGAAGCGGCGCCTGCCCGGTATCCAGTGCCCCTGCCAGATCATCCAGGCGCGACAGGACGACATGAGCAGCGTCCGCAACGCCCAGTACATCTACGACCATGTCGGGTCCCGGCGGAAGGAAATCGTCTACCTGGAGGATTCCTACCACGTCATCACCGCCGACCAGGAACGCGCGAAGGTCGCGTCGAGCATGATGGATTTCTTTGCCGCGGGAGTTCCCCATGCCTAGCGCCGCGCAACCACCCCGGGCCGCGCGGGTTCCCAGCGCGCGGGATCAAGCCCCCGCCGGCTTCCGCGTCTTCATCGATTTCGACAACACCATCAGCCGGGGCGACATCCTCGACGGGATCATCGAGGCCTTCTCCCCCACCGGGGAATGGCGGACGCTGGAGGAAGCCTGGGCCGCCGGCCGGATCGGGGCGCGAGAGTGCCTCGACGGCCAGCTGCGCGGGTTGCGCGCCCGCTGGCCCGAGTTGGCGCGGCACCTGGACGGCGTCCGGCTTGATCCCGGCTTCGTCCTCCTGCGGGACTTGCTGCGGCGCGAGGGCATCGAGCTCACGATCGTCAGCGACAATTTCGACCTGTTTCTGGCCCATGTGCTGGCACGCAACGGCCTGGCCGACGTGCCCTGCCGCGCCAATCACCTCGAGTTCGCCGGCGACCGCGTCGTGCCGTCGTTCCCCTTCAGCAACCCGGAGTGCCCGGGCTGCGCCCATTGCAAGAAAACCCATTTCCTGCCGCCCAACGACGACGCGCGCCTGGTCGTCTTCATCGGCGACGGCCGGTCCGACATCTGCCCCTCGACCCATGCCGGGCTGGTCTTCGCCAAGGACAGCCTGCTGGCCCACCTGCGGCGGGCGGGCCGCCCCTGCCGCGCGTACTCCGACCTCACCGAGGTGACCGAAGCGCTCGCCATCATTCTTCATGAAAACAAAATCTGAACCGACACTGACCAAGGGATCGCTGGATGAGAAGGCGCTCCTCGAACTCGAAAGCCGTTACTGCTCCTGGGGTGACACCGTGCACTATGCGAAGGAGCTGACCTTCTTCACCGAGGCCAACGGCAGCTTCCTCTACGACCGGAACGGGACGGAATACCTCGACCTGCAGATGTGGTATTCGGCGGCCAACTTCGGCTACCGCAACCCCCGGTTGAACGCCGTGCTCAAAAAGCAGATCGATACCCTGCCCCAGCTCGCCTCGCAGTACCTGCACGAGGAGCGGGTGCTCCTGGCGGCCAAGCTCTCCCAGCGCATCGAGCGGACGCTCGGCGTGAAGGGCCGCGTGCACTTCAACGTCGGGGGCGCCTCCGCGATCGAGGACGCGATGAAGATCGTGCGCAACCACACCGGCCGGAACCACAGCTTTGCCTTCATGGGCGGTTACCACGGGCGCACACTCGGGGCGACCTCGATCACCTCGAGCTACCGCTACCGGGAGCGCTTCGGCCATTTCGGCGACCGCGCCAACTTCATCCCGTATCCGTATTGCTTCCGCTGCCACCTGGACAAGAAACCGGAGACCTGCGGCATCGCTTGCCTGCGCCAGTTCGAGAAACTCTTCGAGTCCGAGTATTACTCCGTGGTAAATCCCAAGAACAGCCACAGCGAGTACGGCGCGTTCTTCGTGGAGCCGGTCCAGGCCACGGGCGGTTACATCGTGCCGCCGCCCACCTATTTCAAGGAGCTGAAAAAGACGCTGGACCGCTACGGCATCCTGCTCGTCGTCGACGAGATCCAGATGGGCTTTTTCCGCACCGGGAAATTCATGTCCATCGAGCACTTCGACGTCGTGCCGGACGTCATCGTCTTCGGCAAGGCCATGACCAACGGCCTGAACCCGATTTCCGGGATCTGGGCGCGCGAGGATCTCATCTCACCGCAAGTTTTCCCACCCGGATCGACGCACTCGACCTTCTCCGCCAACCCGCTCGGCACGGCCACCGGCCTCGCCGTCATGGAAATGATCGAGGACGAGGATTTCGAGACGACGGTCCCGCAGAAGGGCGCCTACTTCCTGAAGCGGCTCCATGAGCTCAAGCAGAAGTACCCGAAGTTCATCGGCCACGTGGAGGGACTGGGCCTCGCGCTGCGGATGGAAATGTGCCGCGAGGACGGGTTCTCGCCCAACCGGGAACTGACCGACGCGATCATGAACATTGGGCTGAGCGGCACCCTCACCGCCGGCGGCAAGCAGCGTGGCCTCGTGCTCGATATCGGCGGCTACTACAAGAACGTCTTCACGCTCGCGCCCTCGCTCTACATCACGGAGGAGGAAATCGACCTGGGCGTGGCCTTGTTCGAGGAGGCCCTGGTGCGCGCCCTCGCGGGTCGCACTTGACCGGCGGCGCCCCCACCGCCCGGCCATGCAACGCGGACCGACCAAGCTCCCCGCCGCCGTGGCCGGCGGCCTCATCCTGGCCGTGGTGTTGGACACGTTCATTCAGCTCGCCTGGAAACAGGCCGTGGCGCCGGTCCCGGACACGGCGTCCGTGGCCGCCACGGCCCGGGCCGTGCTCTCGAGCCCGCTGTTCTACGCCGCCATGCTGGCATTCGCCGCCCAGCTGTGGAACTGGATGCGCGTGCTGGCCCGGGCCGACCTGAGCTTTGCCCAGCCGTTCACCGCCCTGAGCTACCTCTCGGTCCTGGTCCTGTCCTGGCTGCTGCTGCATGAGCGGCTCTCCATTACACGCCTCGTCGGCGTGGCCTTTATTCTGTCGGGCGTTTTCTGCATCAGCCGGACTCCTTTCCGCACGGCCGGCCCGGCCGGGGCTGATCCCGGGAATTCTTCGCCACCCCGCCCATGAGTTCCGAACTGACTGGCGTTGTCCTGGTCATCGCCGCCATGGCGGTGGAGTCATTTGCCCAGCTGTTTCTCAAGATTGGCGCGGCCGGCGGACCGGCCATCATGGCGGAGCCCGGCCGGGCGCTGGTCACGCGGCTGCCGCTGGCCTCGGTTCCCGCCACTTGGTTCGTACTCGGTGTCTCCGCCTACGCCCTTGAGATTTCACTCTACACCTTCGCCCTGCATTTTCTGGAGGTGAGCGTCGCCTTCCCCTTGGGCAGCCTCTGCTTCGTGGGGGTGGCCTTGCTGTCCCGCGGGCTGCTGGGCGAGGCCGTCGGCCGGGTGCGGTGGCTGGGAGTCGGGTTGATCCTCCTTGGTACGGTCTTCGTCGCCCTGTAGCCATGCCGCCGACCGCGCCGCCTGTGCAGATCGAGTTTGTGGAGCGGGCCGCGGACGTGGATGAAGCGCTTTGGCGCGCCTGCTTCCGCGATCCGCAGGAGGGCCTTTTTTGGTACCGGACCCTCGATGCGTCCGGACTCGGGGACCAGTTTGAGTTTGCCTATGCCCTGATCCGGCGCGCGGACGCGCCGGTGGGAATCGCGCCGTGCTTTGTGTTCGACGTCCCCATCGGCCTCGTCGCACCGGCCCCCGTGGCCTTCTGCCTCAGGCGGCTTTCCTTGCTGTGGCCGCGGGTCGGCCATCAGCGCACGTTGTTCATCGGCTCGCCCTGCGCGGATGAGGGCATGATCGGACTGATCCCCGGGGTCGCCTTGGACGAGGTGCTCGGCGCGTTGAGCGAAGCAGTCCTCCAGCGGGCCCGGCAGCTCAAGGCACCGATGGTCGTCTTCAAGGATTTCCCCGGCGCGACTCTGCCCGCGCTCGCCGCGCTCCCGGGGTATTGTCCCACGGTCAGCTACCCGGGAACGCTGCTTGAGCTCCCCGGAGCAGGCAAAGGCAGCTATCTGAAATCCCTCTCGCACAACCAGCGGCACAATCTGCGCAAAAAGCTCCGCCGATCCGGGGCGCTGCTGCCGCTCGAAACCAAAGTCGTGAAACGGCCCTCGGACGCCGAGCTGGCGGAGATCTTCGGCCTGTTCCAGCAGACTTACGCGCGGGGCAAGACGAAGTTCGAGCGGCTGGACCGGCGCTTCTTCGAGCAGATTCGCGAGGAGCCGCCGGCCTGGTTCATCCTGCAGCGCGATCCGGCCGGCGGGGCGCTGGTGGCCTTCATGCTGGTTTTCCGGCTCGGCGACCGCCTGATCAACAAGTTCATCGGGCTCGACTACGGGCGGGGCGACAGCGCCTTTTTGTATTTCCGGCTTTTTGATGCGGCCCTGGATTTGGCCTATGCCACCGGAGCGAGGGAGCTGCAGAGCGGACAGACCGGTTATCGGGCAAAGTTGGACCTCGGGCACGGGCTCGTGCCGCTCTTCAATGTGTTCCGGCACCAACACCGCCTGGTGCATGCCGTGTTCGGGGCCATCGGCCGAAGGGTGACGTGGTCCTCGCTGGATCCCGAGCTGGCGGCCTGGCTCCGGGCCCATCCCGACCGCGACGCCGCAGCGGATGCCGGCCAATAAAGGACCGAGGTCTGAGGACAACCGCAGACCCGGCTCAGCGAGCCAGCGGCTTCAGCAGCGCGAACTTTCCGCTCGCCGCCGGCGCGATCACCCGGCGACGAAACGCATTTACCCGAACCCCGGCGCCGAGCACACCGGCAATCGCCGTCTCAACCTCGGCATGCGGCATCGCCTCATCAGCGACATAATGAAAATCCCAGCGCTGCTCCGCCGTCTGCACGAGTGAGTAGTGCCAGCACGAGAAGCTGGCCGGCAGCGCAGCATCGATCTCGGTCGGCGAAACCAGCGAGCCGTCGGGACGGAAATACAGGTTGCCCTCGCGTCCGAGCAGGCGGAAGCCGGTCGGGAATTGCTGGACGATGTCCCCCGTGTGATAACGCAGCAGCGGCATCGCCTCGCGGTCGCGGGTCGTCACATGGATCTGGAACACGCCGGGCAGCTCCGCGCGCCACGGCACCAGCTCGATGAACGCGTTGGCGTCGATCACCCGGGAGTCATCCTTGAAGGCCTCGCCCACGAACAGATAGCCCGCCTCGGTCGAGCCGTAGAGGTCCACCTGCGGCGCGGGAAACACCTCGGCGATGCGCCGGCCATGCTGCGTGCTCGCCTTGCCGTAGGTCAGGATGACCGCGCGGATACTCGGCACCTTCACGCCGCGCTTCTGCGCGGCCCGGGCCAACAGCGAAAGGTAAACCGGATCGCCCTCGATCACCTCGGGCTTGGTGGCCTGCAGCTCGAGCACGATGCGGTCCCATTCCGGCTCAGGAAACGAGAACGGATCGCTCGAGAGATTCAGGTAAACGGTGCCGTTGAAATAGCGGTGCGGGAACGGATGATCCTCGTAGGGGCAGAGGTTGCTCGAGCAGCCCACCGGCGCGAGGACGCACTTGCGGTAGGGCCGGCCCACAAACTCGCGCAGGATGGGCGAGGCCAGGTAGGCGTTCGCCGTCTGCCGGTCCCACCAGCCTTCCTCCATGATCACGGTCATGGGCGACTGGGTCGTGCCACCCGTGCTCTCGTATTCGAAGCGCTTGGTCAGCAGCCCGCGGTCCACCTCCGCATAGTCGGCGAAAAAGGCCTGGTGACCGCGCTCAATGATTTCCCTTTTGGAAAGCGCGGGAATCTCGCTGTAACACGACCACTTCAGCCGATCGGAATGCAGGGGGAAGCGCTGACCGTACAACGGGCTCCGCGCGTAGATCTTCCGGATCTCGCTCTCCAGCAATGCCGGCACCTGGCCCCCGTCGGAAGCGGGGCCCAAGGTCTCGCTAGCGTTGGCGAAGAGGGGTGCGGACATGATCAGGGATAGGATGGGCAGGTAAGCGGGTGCTGGGGTGAAGTCAAATGCCGGTCGTGCAGGGCGGTTTCTCCGGATGAGCCACGTAGCGCAACCGTCCGGGATCTTTACCGGGACTTCAATTTCTCCCAGACCGGCTCGAAAAACAGCAGCGCATCCAGCACCAGCCCGTGCGTGATGCCGCCGGAGCGCGCGAGTTTCAACACGTCCGCCACCGGCAGCGTCGACACCTCGATCTCCTCGTCCGGATCCCACTCCATCGCCGCCGACGCCACCGCCTGCTCCACCAGCACAAAGTGACACGTGTTGCCCTGGATCGCTGGGTTCGGGTGTACCCGCCCCAGCACGCGCGCGGAGACGCCGGCAAATCCCGTTTCCTCCCGCAGTTCGCGCAGTCCCGCCGTCACCGGATCCTCGCCGGGCTCCATCACCCCACCCGGAATCTCGAGCGAGAAGCCATCGATCCCGAACCGGAACTGCCGGACCAGCACGATGCGGTGGTCCGGCGTGAGCGCCACGACGTTCACCCAGTCCGGCGGCTGCACCACGATAAAGTCCCGCTCGGTCTCCCGCCCCGGATGCCGGTAATGCGTGCTGTGCACATCAAACACACGGGTGTGCAGGAGGGTTTTGTCGCCGAGCTTCTGCCAGCGGGCCGGGCCGGGGTGGGATGGATTCATAGGGACAAAAAAAATGCCTCCCGGCCGCAAGGGCGAGGAGGCATAAAATTAAAACGGAAGCAGGTTACTGCTTAACCGGCAGCTTGATTTTCTGGCCGACGTGCAAGTGGGCGGGATCGACGCCGGGGTTGACCTCGGCGACCTGTTTGCCGCTGAAGCCACCGTTGGCGCGGCCGATCTTGGCGAACGTGTCGCCGGCTTTGATCACGTACTCACCAGGACCGGCGACCACGGGACCGGCATTGTGCCCGCCCTTGCCGGCAGCGGCGACGGGCTTCTTGGCGGCTTCCTCAAGTTTGGTGACGGAAGCGTGAAGATTGGCGAGGTCGGCGGCGACCGTGTTGAACGCTTCCTGCGTGGTGCGCGTCAGCGAGCCGATGTCCTTCGTCGCCTTGTCGGACGCCGCGGAGACCGAGCCCAGCTGGGACTCGAGACCGTCGATCTTGTCCACCTTCTCTTGCTGAGCAGCAACGGTCTTCTGGAGCGTGGAGACTTTGATCGCTGCGAAGCCGCCGATGAGGAGCGCGAGGCCGCCCATGATGGCTCCGGCAACCGGAAGCATGCTGTTATTTTCGCGAGAAATGGTATCCATAGATAAAAGGTTAGACGCTTTGAAGTAGCGGATTAGCGGGGCGTGGCAAGAAGAGATTATTAACAATCGGCGGGGCGCGGGACGGCTAAACCCCAGCCCGGGATAACATTGACACACCGGTCCAACGCGCGTCCCTTTCGACCCTCACGGCCAACGGGGTGTAGCTTAGCCTGGTAGAGCGCCTGGTTTGGGACCAGGAGGTCGCAGGTTCGAATCCTGTCGCCCCGACCATGATCTCCCCGCGCGGGTTGGGGACCGTAGTTGCAGTCGCGGTCCGCTGTTTAATCAGACCCAAGGCCTGACCCGTCGAAGCCCAGGGATTCCACGTGAGAGGTTCCGGACGGAAAAGGCGGGGATTTCACCCGAACCCGTATTGCCCGATCCTCGCTCATCGGCATGATCGGGTTTCCCTTCGCGACCACCCCTCCCCTTCCCCGTGACCCACCTGCCCTTTCCGGCCGTCAAATCCGAGCTCTCCACTTATTTTGTCGCGCCCGTCCGCGTCGTCTGGACCAGCACCACCGGCGTACAGAACGCCGCCAGCTTGCTCGCCCCTGCGCCGGGTCAGGCCCTCCTCAGCCGGCCAGTACCGCCCCTGATACTTAAATCCGGACGGCGGCCGGGTAGTATCGTCCTCGATTTCGGTACCGAGCTCGCCGGCTCGATCGAGATTTTCACGCCGATGTTTGATCCCAAGATGCCCGCCGCCGTCCGCGTGCGTTTCGGTGAATCCGTCGCCGAGGTCATGGCCGACATCCCCGGCCGCGGCGCCCAGAACGACCATGCGATGCGCGACCAAGTCGTGACGTTGCCCTGGCTTGGCCGCGCCACCGTCGGCCAGTCGGGCTTTCGGTTTGTCCGGCTCGATGCCACCGCTGCCGCGCCCCACGTGCAGGTCACCGCGGTGCGCGCGCTCCTTTCGCTCCGCGACCTGCCCTATGCCGGCTCTTTCTCGTGCTCCAATCCCCGGCTCAACCGGATCTGGCAGACCGGCGCGTGGACCGTACACCTCAACATGCAGGACTTTCTCTGGGATGGCATCAAACGCGACCGGCTGGTCTGGATTGGCGACATGCACCCCGAGGTCGCCGTGATCAACGCGGTGTTCGGCGACCAAGACGTTGTGCGCAAAAGCCTGGATCTCACCCGCGACGTGACCCCGGTCACGGCGTGGATGAACACGATCAGCGCCTACTCGATGTGGTGGGTCATGATTCACGAGGACTGGTATCACCATCACGGCGACCTCGCCTACCTCCGGCAGCAGCAGACCTACCTCACTGCGCTACTCCGCCGCCTTGCAGGCTTTGTGGATGCGGAGGGCCGTGAAGTGCTCGATGGGATGCGGTTCGTCGATTGGCCCACGTCCGCGAATCCCGTCGCCGTTCACGAAGGCCTCCAGGCGCTGATGATCCTGACCATGGCCAGCGGTGAGCGCCTGCTGCGGGTCCTCGGAGACACGCGGGCCGCGAACCTCTGCGCCGCCACCGTGGCCCGGCTCCGCCGGCACGTGCCGGCCGTCAGCGGTCGCAAAACCCCCGCCGCTTTTTCATTGCTCGCCGGCCTGCGCGACGCGGCCCCCACGGCTGCCAAGCTCGCGCAAGGCGGGCCCCGCGATCTTTCGACCTTCTGCGGATTCTACGTCCTGCGCGCCCTCGGCCGCGCGGACGAAACCGACACCGCACTCGATTTCATCAGCCGGTTCTGGGGCGGGATGCTCGACCAAGGTGCGACCACGTTCTGGGAGGAATTCGATCTCGCGTGGACCAAGGAAGCCGGACCGATCGACGAACTGGTCGCGCAAGGGCGCAAGGACCTGCACGGGGATTTCGGGGACCACTGCTACGTGGGGCTGCGCCGGAGTCTCTGCCACGGCTGGGCCGGCGGTCCGACCGCGTTCCTGAGCGAACACGTCCTCGGCATCACGCCGGCCGCGCCCGGTTTTACAAAAGTGCGGATCGAGCCGCAGCTCGGCAAACTCCAGTGGGCCGAGGGCACCTACCCCACGCCCAAGGGCCCGATCCATGTGCGCCATATGCGCACCGCCGATGGCTCCATCAAGAGCAAGGTCACCCTGCCGCCGGGCGTGAAACGCGTCCACGCCACACCGCCGCGCCCGAAACATGCGTGACCGGACACCGGTCCCCTTTTGCGCCGTCTAGTCTCAAGCTCACGGCTTTTCGCGCGGGAGCGCGTCGAGCGGCGCCTCCATCAGCATCGCGGTGGGATACTTGGGGTGA
The DNA here is from genome assembly GCA_903881475.1 of uncultured Opitutia bacterium. GTDB lineage: Bacteria > Verrucomicrobiota > Verrucomicrobiia > Opitutales > Opitutaceae > Opi-474. Next base: position 87,463 of record CAIRTK010000028.1, read on the forward strand.
AGCCCCTTCTCCTGGAATCCGAGCGTGCGGTAGAGCGCCATCGCATTCGGGTTGTCGGTGAAAACGTAGAGGGAGTAGGCCGAGATGGCGTGCAGCCGGGGCGCTTCGCGCATGAGCGCGAGACACAGCGCGCGGCCCAGGCCGAGGCCCCGGTGATGCGGCGAAATGATGACGCGGGCCAGATGGCCGAAGGTCTGCTCGCGGTAGCGCACCTGGCCGAAGCCGACCATGCCGTGCTCCGGCGACTCCAGGGCAAAGGTGGTGGCGTCGGCATTGTTGATGTCCGCCCACAGCGTTTCCACCGTGGCCGGCCAGCGCACCGTGCTCCCGGCCCAGCGCCGCAGCGCCTCGTGCGTCGGCGACCAGGAGAGCGCGGTCGCGACATCGGCCAGGGTGGCGGGACGGATGGTGGGCGATGACTTACTCATCAGAGGTTGTCTTCGAACCCGATTGTCATTCTGAAAAAAGTAAAGTCTAGCCGCTCGGAGCTGGTTCGACATCCAGCCGGACATGATCCAAGTCAGCGGCGAAATCCCACTGGATTTTTTGCTACGCTCAGAATGAGAAGCTTCAAGATCACGGGTTTGAAGCCCCATCCTAGGCCCAGGTTCTCCAGCCGATGATTCCCCAGTAATCCAGATACACCGCCACCACGGTCAGGACGAGCGAGGTGGCAAACGCATGCCACCAGACCAGGCGGTGGATCGGCCGGTTTCGATGGTGCACGGCGAGGACCAAGCCCAGGATCGCGAACACCGCGAAGGCCAGGGTCAACCCACAGAGTCCCACGGACCACGGTGTCATGTTCCCTAGCCGCTGGATCGCATCTGAAGCCGCCAGGATCGTGAGCAGCTGCACGCCCGCCAACGATAGCGATGCAAGGACAGGCATCGCCCGCACGCTGAGGTATTGCACGGACCGCAGGTCACCGAAGAGCTTGCGCGGCATCCAGACCAGGGCGAAACCGACGGAGGTCAGCATCAGCAACCCGGTCAAGGCACACATCCCGAACTCCACCCAGGGCAGCCACGCGGACACACGCCGGTAAGTCTGCCCGTAGGACTCGATCAGCGTCCCCTCCGATTGGTCCGCGATCAGGGCCAGGGTCGGCGCGGCTTCGGCCGGACGGCGGAAAAAGCGGTCGGTGACCGGTACATAATCCCGGGGCGGACCCACCAGTCCACCCAGGCTCAGACCGTTGGGCAGCGCGTTCATTTTCATCAGGCCGGCAATGCGGGCAAAAGCCTGGGACCGCTGGATGCGGGGACTGATCGGCTCATACCATCCAACATATCCGGCCACCACTTTGGCCGCCACCGGCGGGACCGGCAGCACGGCCGGCTTCGGCAACGTCGCCGTGATATAGGCACGGATCAGCGTCTCGATCTGCCCGAGCACGCCGCCGTTGCCGGAATTGATCATCACGACAAAACCGACGCCGTCGTCCGGCAGGTACGCCAGTTCGGTCAGGCCGCCGTCCACTCCGCCATTGTGGCCGTGAAAGACCCGCGCCCTCACGGTGGTGTAATTGCTCAGCCCATAACCCTGCTTCAGTCCCTCGCGCGCAGCATAGGTGGAGGTCGGCTCCTCCATCCGGGCGATGGCCGCGGGCGGCAGCAGTTCGACGCCGCCAAAGGAACCACGGTTCAGGTAAAACTGGACGTAGTTCGCCATGTCCTTCGCCGATGCGTTGATCGATCCCGCCGGCCGCATAAGGATGTGCCAGTAGGGAATCACCGTCTTGCCGTCCGGCCGATAGAGCTTCGTCAGGCGGCTCCGGACCTCGGGCGTGTCAAAGTAACTGGCCGTGGTCATCCCCAGCGGCTTGAACCAGTTTTGCTGCACATAATCCTCGAACCGCTGGCCCGTGACTTTCTCGATCACGTAGGCTGCCGCCGGCGGCCCGGAGTTCGCATACGAAAAACGCGTGCCCGGCTTCCAGCGCGAGGTCCGCGACTTCGGATTGTAGTCCAGCCCCTCCTTGAGCGTGACCTCCGGATCGGGATTGTACGCATACTCGCGCAACGCGATGTCGTCCCAGCCCGTGGTATGCTCGAGCAGGTTCACGATGCGGATGGGATCGGTGGCCTCCCATGGATTGGTGAATTCAAGATCGGGAGCTCGCGACTTCAGCGTGTCCTGCAGGCTCAGTTTGCCTTCCTGCTGGAGCTTGAGCACGGACAGCGAGACGAAGGCCTTCGAAGTCGAGCCGATGCGAAAGAGGGTGTCTGGCGTGACCGGCTGGTTGGCCTCGACGTCCGCCAGTCCGATGCCGGCGATCCATTCCGGGCCGCTCCGCTTGACGATGGCCACGCCCGCGCCGGGCGTGTGGGTTTTCTTGAGGACCTTTTCGATCTCGAGCCGCAACTCCGCCGTTGTTTTGGGGATCACCGGCTTGGCCGGACTTTCCGGAAAAGCGGTGGAGACTGTCAGGGCAAAAAGCGCAGCGAATAATCCAACCCGCCGGCAATCTCTGGCGGAGAACCACAGGGGAAATGGTCTGGGCATGGCCCGACTGTCAGGCATCCCGGCCTTCAGCGCGATTTCTTTCAATGCTCCCGTTTCTCACGCAGAGACGCGGAGACGCAGAGGTCTTCGGTCTGGACGTTCCTTGGGATTTCTCCGCGTCCCTGCGCCTCGGCGTGAGACCCAGCGTTTCGCGCCCAAACGCAGGGATGGAAGGCGGATCACCCGGCCTTCGCCAGCACCGGCGGCGGACCCGACTTTCGGGCGTGCAGCATGAAATGCGAAACGAAGCCGTTCGTGTCCCGGTTAAGCATGCGGATCATGGCGTACCATGTCGTGCCACCATGGCATGTCGGGATGCGGTCCGGTTTCCAGCCGGATCCCGGCCGAGCCGCGCGGGGATTAGGTTGCCGGCCCGGAAAAGCACGAAGAGGGTTGCGCCGGTGACTGATGAACCTGAAATCCAAGTCGTGGTCCGGTTTGCCTTGTCATCGCGAGTCCGGCGTAGCCGGGCGCGGCGATACAGCTGGATGGATTGCTTCGTCGCCCGCTAGGCGGGCTTCTCGCAATGACAAACTGTACCACTACCGAAATCCAGGACGCCGCGAGCCGGCTGTGCCGCATGAAACTGGCCGCCCCCGTGCTCATCCGCCGGGGAACCCGCAACTGGGTGTTTCAGTGCCGCGTCAACGGCTCAAACCCAGACCGGTCGGTTATCGTGAAGGCCGCCCACGCGACGAAGGACTTGCTCGCCCCGGAAGCCTTCGCGCTGGGCTTGCTCGGAGCAGAGCCCCGTACCTGTCATCGGGTACCGCGCCTGCTGGGCTATGATCCGGTGACCCGACTTTTGGCGATGGAGTCCGTGGGCCCGGCAAAATCACTGGAAGACCTGCTGAACGGAACCGACCCCGAAGCTGCCCGTCAGGCCCTGATCGCATCGGCACACGCCCTGGCGGAACTACATGCGGCGACCAGCCGGCTGCCCGAACGTAACGAGCCGACCCTGGCGGCGGATCAGGCGGCGGCCTTTTTAAACGGACTCCCGGCCATCACCGGTTTTTTCGCCCAAGCCGGAGTCGCGCTCACCGAATCCGCCCGCGCGGAATTGTCCGCCGTGGCCGATGGCGTGGCGCGACCCGGGGATAAACTGGCCTTCACCGTCGGTGACATGGCGCCCTCGAACATCCTGATCACCAAGTCGGGTCCGGTGTTCATCGACTTCGAGTATGCCGGCTTCAGGCACGCCTTTTATGATGCCGTTTTCTGGCGCTGCATTTGTCCGTTCCCCGCCATGATCGTGACCGCCATGGACGAAGCCTACCGGCAGGGCTGGTCTGACGCCGGGTCGCCAATGACCAACGCGGCTTTCACAGAATCGATGGCACTGATGACGGCCCATCGGACCTTGTGGGCGCTGACTTGGGGAACCCAGGCGCTGTGGGCGGCGGATAGCGAGTGGGCGCCACGCGTGAGCGGCAGGCTGCTAGTCCGCCTGTGGCTGCGGGGATTTCATACCTTGGCCTCGACTGGAAAAACGCTCCCCCGACTCGCGGAGGCGGTTCACGGCCTGGACAACGCCTTGGGCCGGCATTGGCCCGAAACCAATCATGCACCGGGGCTATTCCCAGCCTTTGAACCAAGCAGCCGGTGACCCGGGTCCGCTCGTCACTACCATGCGGGCATGGGACCTGCCCGCCCGCCTCTCTGGTTTACTTGCCGATGCTCGGGAATTTAATTCCGGAGACGGCGCTGGTCGCAGCCGGTTCGGCGGCCGGCAGGCTCGCCTGCAGCATGAACACCCGCTGCGTCCACGGGCTGCTGGGGTCGATCTGCATCACTTGCTGGGAATATTTCCGGACGTCGTCGGCCTTGCCGGCCACGCTGGCCAGACTCGCGAGCTGGTAGCTGGCCTCGACCCGCGTGCCCTTGGGCTCGGTCGTGTCGTAGGCGAGCTGCTGGAGTGCTGCCGTGCCGTCCGCCGTTTTGCCGGCCTGGAGCTTGGCCATGGCCAGGCCCAGTTTGGCGCGGCTGGTCAGCGGGCCGGACTTGAGCGCCGCAATGGCTTGCTCATAACCGGAAACCGCCTCGGTGGATTTACCCGCGGCATAGGCCTCGTCGGCGATGCGCAGCTTGGCCACCGCCGCCAGCATATGATCGGCATGTGCCGCAGCGAATGCCTGGAGCTTGTCGGGCGTGCCCGCCTCAGCGTAGGCATGCTCGATGTCCTGCTCCTTGTTCGCCTCCATGTAATCCCAGCCGCCCTTGGCCAGAATGGCGACCAAGGCCACGACCAGCAAGGCGAGCACGGTCTTGCCGTTCTTCTGCCAGAAAATGCGCAGCCGGTCCTCGAAGGTCAGGGCGGTGTAGGCTTCGTCCACGACGACGAGATTGGGGCGGTCACCGGCGGACTTGGGAGCGGAAGGAGTGGCGGGCGTGGTCATGGGGCGTGAAAGGGAGGAATGGAACGGGTACGAAAACAAAACCCCATCTCACTGTAAATGCCGGAAAACGAGCCCACCCTGCGACCAGAGTGCCCGCTAATTGCGCAAATCTACACGAATAAGGTAGGGCGAATTCCATCAATTCGTGCCGATTCGCGTAATTCGCGGGCAGCTGGATCGTTTAAGCTCAGTCAAAGACGACCGTCTTGTGTCCGTAGACCAGGACCCGACTTTCCAAATGCCAGCGCACGGCCTGCGCGAGGACCATCTTCTCCAGATCGCGGCCCCGGCGGACCAGATCCTCCACTCCATGGCGGTGCGTCACACGGGCCACATCCTGATGGATGATCGGACCTTCATCGAGGTCGCGCGTCGCGTAGTGCGCCGTCGCACCGATGAGTTTCACGCCCCGCGCATGCGCCTGATGGTAGGGCCGGCCACCGGCGAACGCCGGCAAAAACGAATGATGAATGTTGATAACCGGCCGGCCGAATTTCTCCAGGAAATCCGCCGACAGCACCTGCATGTAGCGCGCCAGCACGACCACTTCAGCACCGGTCTCCTTGAGGAGCGCCAGCTGACGTGCCTCCGCCGCGATCTTGGTCTCGGCCGTGACGGCGATATGATGAAACGGCAGACCGTAACCGCGCGCCACCCCGGCGAGATCGTCATGATTGGCGATCACCGCGACCAGCTCGCAGGCAAACTCGCCCTCCTTCCAGCGGAGCACGAGATCATGGAAGCAATGGTCCGCCTTGGAAACGAATACCGCCACGCGCGGCCGGTGCGCCGAGGTCGCCACCTGCACGTTCATGCCCAGCCCAGCCGCGAACGCGCGGAACGCCGCGGCATCGGTCACATCCGCGCCGGGCTTGGCTTCCCACTCCACGCGCTGGAAAAAAACCCCGGCCTCCGTGTCGCGGTGCTGGTCGGCATGCAGGATGTTGCCGCCGTGCTCGAAGATCCAGCCCGACACGCGCGCGACGAGACCCGGTTGATCCGGGCCATGGAGGAGGGCGATGAGGGTGGGACCGAACATGGAAGTATTGGGTGTTAGGTATTAGGTGTTAGGGTCAGAAGGCCGAGCCGCTTCGTCGTCATAAACTTAACACCTAAAGCCTGACACGGTCTGCCGGCCGGCGTCAGGCCGGCAGCAGCAGGAGCTTGCCTGTCGTACCACGACCCTCGAGTGCGCGGTGCGCCTCGGCGGCGGCGGTCAGGGGGAAAGTGGCGCCGATCCGCACTTTCAGTGTGCCGGCAGCCAGCCAGGCAAACAGGTCGTCGGTCCGGGACCGGAGTTCGGCCGGCGTGCTTATGTAATGCGCCAGCGTGGGCCGCGTGAAAAACAGCGAGCCCTTCTTCGACAGGACCAGCGGCGAAAAGGGCGGAACTGGTCCGCTGGCATTGCCGAAGGAGACGAACATCCCGCGCGGCCGCAGGCTGTCCAGCGTGCCTTCAAAGGTATCGCGGCCCACCGCATCGTAGGCGACATCCACCCCGCGACCATCGGTGAATTTCCGCGCGGCCTCGGCGAAATTCGCCTTGGTATAAATGCAGACCGCTTCGGCTCCCGCTTCACGAGCCAGCGGGACCTTCGCGTCGCTGCCGACGGTCGCAATCACCCGCGCACCGCGGATCCGCGCGATCTGGATGAGCAGCAGCCCCACCCCACCCGCCCCGGCATGGACCAGCGCGGTGTCACCCGGCTTGAGCGGAAAGGTCGAACACGCGAGATAGTGCGCCGTGAGTCCCTGCAGGAGCAGGGCGGCGGCGAGTTGCGAGGAAACCGAATCAGGCACGCGCACGGTGGCCGCCGCTGGAGACAGAGTTTCTGCGGCGTAACCGCCAGACGCCTTCGCCGTGGCCACGCGGTCGCCGACGCGGAAGTCCGTCACGCCGGCGCCCACGGCCGTCACCACACCCGCGGCCTCGGACCCGATGATCAGCGGCAGCACCGCGGGGTAAAGGCCGGTGCGGAGATAGGTGTCGAGATAGTTGACGCCCGCCGCCTCGACCCGCAGCCGCAACTCGCCCGCACCCGGCGCAGGAACCGGCACGTCATCGACCCTCAGTTTTTCCGGGCCGCCGGTTTCATGAATGCGAATCGCGAGCATGGGCGTGGGAGTAGTCGAGGTGTCGATCCCGGGGGAGTCGAGAGTCGATTCAGGAGGACCGTAGGCAACGGACTAGGCAGGTGCTTTAGGCGAACCAGTTCGGAAGCTGGTAAATCGATCTTCGACTCTCCGATCGACTCCTCGTCCCTCCCTCAGACCTGGTTCACATTCCCCTTGTAGAGCTGGATCGGGCGCACGCCGACGTGCTTGTGCTTGAGGGCGGCGATGCCGTTGGCCGCCGCCTCGGCACCGGTAATCGTGGTCATGAGGCAGACGTTATGAGCGTAGGCCGCGGCCCGGATGGCGTTCTCGTCGCGGCGCGGGATCATGCCGCCGGGCGTGTTGATCACCATCTGGATCTGGCCGTTCTTGATCATGTCGACGGCGTTGGGCCGGCCCTCGCTGAGCTTGGCCAGGCGCTTCACCGCAATGCCGGCGTCGGCCAGGGTCTTCGCGGTGCCGCTCGTGGAGTAAATCGTGAAGCCCATCGCCTCGATGCGGCGCGCAAACTCGATGGCGCGGGGTTTGTCCGCATCCTTGACGGAGAGGAAAACGTTGCCCTTGGTCGGCAGGCCCGGCTTGACCGCGGCCTGCGCCTTCGCGAAGGCCACGCCGAGGTCCGCATCGATGCCCATGACCTCGCCGGTCGAGCGCATCTCCGGACCCAGCGCAATCGTCGCGCCGGGGAAGCGCACAAAGGGAAACACCGCCTCCTTCACGCACCAGTGCTTCGGCGTCTGCTCGCGGGTGAAGCCGAGGTCCTTGAGCTTCAGGCCCGTCATGACCTTGGCCGCGAGCTTGGCCAGCGGCACGCCGATGGCCTTGGCCACGAACGGCACGGTGCGCGACGCGCGCGGATTGACCTCCAGCACGTAGAGTTCGCCGCCCTTGATGGCGAACTGGACGTTCATCAGGCCGATGACGCCGAGCTCGCGGGCCAGCGCATAGGTGGCCTGGCGCACGGTGGTGAGCATCTCTGCGCCGAGCGTGTGCGGGGGCATCACCATCGCCGCGTCGCCGGAGTGCACGCCGGCAAATTCGATGTGCTCCAGCATGCCGCCGATCACGCTCGTCTCGCCGTCGCTGATGCAATCAACGTCGAGCTCGATGGCGTCCTCGAGGAACTTGTCGATGAGCACCGGCTTGCCGGGCATGACCTCGAA
>CAIRTK010000029.1 GCA_903881475.1 uncultured Opitutia bacterium
ATGCTCTTGCCCCCGTCCACCTCCCGCAGGATGCGGACTTTCTCCTCCGTACTGAATCTTTTTCCTTTCATGATCTGGGTCCTTTTTATTGGCCCAGACCAACTCTTCAAGCGGCTCGAATTTCCGGAATCACGTCAATTCACCCGCCACCAGATCGGTCTGGGTGAAGTCCGCATAGTAGGGAGCGTATTTCGGGAGCAGGATATGCTCGAGGCTGAACTCGCCCGCCGAACTCAGCGGGTCGGCGCTGAGCGTGCCGGTCCAGGCCAGCTTCTCGCCCGATTCGGTCGAGGCCTCGAAATGATAGGGCGCGCCGCGCGAGCCGACCGAGCGGAATTCCGTCAGGTTGAAGGTCAGCGGTCCCAGGACGGAGGTGAACGGCCTCTTCCTCGACCCGTCCGCAAAGTCCACCCGGGCCGACGTCACCTTCAGGCTGCTTACCCGGATGGGACGCGCCGGCTTGGCGGCCGCTCCCGCGGGGGTGCCGGGCGGCGGGGTGAACTTCGCTAGCAGGTCGGAAAAATTGAACGAGCCGTCCGGATGGATCGTGACGCCCACATGGAAGCCCTCGAGCTCGATTTCGCCCAGCACCCAGTCTCCGGTCAGCGACGAGAGCGCGTCGAAATTCACGTACAGCCGGTTCCAGCCAAGGAAGGAACTGCGTCCGTCCTTTTCCCGGATGTCGAAGTTTTCCAGCGTGAGCGACAGCGCGTAGGGGTTCACGCGGACCTTGCCGATGGTGACGGTGCGGCCGAGTTCGGCCGTGAGCCGCTTTTCCGCCTGGTCCTTGATGATCGGCGGCAGGACGAAGAAACCGACCAGGGTAAATAGCACCAGGCAGACCGCGGCGATGATCAGCCAGCGGCGCGAACGCGGCGAAAGGTTCATGCGGGATGATTGCGACCCGCGACGGGTCACCGCAACCCTGCAGGACAAAAAATCACTTCAACCCGGCCAGCAGTGTCCGTAATTGCGCGGCGTGGTCCGCGGTGTCGACCTTCTCCGCCACCGCCAGCACCGTGCCATCGCGGGCCAGCACAAAGGCCGCGCGCGCCGGGCCCGTGTAGGTGCGGCCATACATCGATTTTTCGACCACCGCATCGGCCGCCTTCGCGAAGAGATCATCGGGATCGCTCGCGAGCGTGTAGCTGATTTTTTTCTTCGCCGCGTACTTGGCGTGCGAGCCGCACGTATCGCGGCTGAGGGCGACGAGATTGTAGCCCGCCCGGTCAAATTCCGCCGCATGGGCCGCCAAACTGTCGTTCTGGCGGTCGCATCCCGGGGTGTTGTTGCGCATGTAGACCGAGACAATCGTGGGCCGGGTCAGTAGCTCGGCGAAGGTCACCACCGACTCCGTGCCATCACGGAAGACCTTGAGCTGGAACCGGGTATTGAGTTTTTTGCCAGGCTTGATCATGAGTGGGCCAATGAGCCCAAAGCGTTCGCCGGGTCAAGTTGAGCGCTGATTTTTAATATATTACGGGTCCGGGCTGCGCGGGCTTTGACGCGCGCCGAAATATCCTCCAAGGTCCGGCGCGATGAAACCGGTCAAGGTCCCAGCTCTGGAGCTTTTCCTGCACGAGATGATCCCGCTCGCGAAAGCGATGGGCGTCGGCGTGGAGGTCAGCGATGAGCGTGCGCTGGTCCTGACCGCCCCGAAGGAGCAGAACAAGAATTCGCTCAACACTGCCTTCGGCGGCAGCCTCGTCTCACTCGCCACCCTTGCCGGCTACGGCGTCGTGTGGGAGCTGATGCGCAATGAAAAGGGCGCCGACAAACCCATCTGGCACATCGTCGTGAAGGAAAGCCGCGCGGCCTACCGCCGGCCCGTCATCGGCGACCTGCGCGCCATCTGCGAGCGGCCCGCCCAGGCGGCGATTGCGGAGTTCAAGGAAGCCCTCGCCCGCTACGGCAAGGCCAAGCTCAAGCTCAAGGCCCACGTCGTGGAGGACGGCAACATCGCCGTCGACGTGACCGCGGCGTTTGTCGTCACGCGCTGAGCCGTGCGCTGCGCGGCTGCTTTAAGCAGTAGTCGTAGGCTTTAAGCGCGGTTTTGGTCTTCGCGCTCCTTTCGGATTTCGAACTTCAACCTTCGAACTTCCGCCGCGCAACGTGCGGCGGCTAGATGTGCTTCGAGTCCGCCTCGTCCTTCTTCACGTAACCGCTGTCCTGGCGCTGGTGGTTGACGGCGTTCTTCTTGAGGTAGGCCTGATAGACGTCGTCGGCCGTCATCCCGAGCGTCTGCGCCAGTGAGACGAGAAAGTGAAACAGGTCCACGACCTCGACCTTGGCGTTCTGCTCGTCGAACTTCTGGTACTTCGCCCACCACTTCCACGGCACGCTGTCGATCAGCTCCGCCGTTTCCTGCTGCATCGCGCGGGTGTAGTTAAGGATCCACTTGGCCTTTTCCTCGTCCGTCGGCGGCGGCAGCTTCACCCCGATCCGGGCATTAAGGGCGTCCTGCATGCGGAAAATTTCCTCGAGTTTGTCCATGGGGCCGAGGCTGCGAACCCCGCCCGGCGCTGGCAAGCCCGCCTTGGAGCGCAAGTTGCGGGCCCGGCCGGAAATTGAGGTTGCCCCGGCAGGCGAGGTGGGCGACCGTCCATCCTTCACGCCTGCGTCGAGCCGCAGTTTCTGCGCTCCGTAGGCTCTCCTAAACACGGCCGCTCCCATTCCTTGGTGAGCGCCCAGCCAAAGAAAACACACCACATGTCAGATCCAGCAACGTCCGGCGATTCCGCCGCGACCGCCGGCGCGGCCTTTCCGGCCGCCTCCTCCGGCACTCCCGCCCCCGCCGGCTCGTTCGGCGCCAAGGGCTCGGGCCTCGCCCGCGGCAAGCGTCCCAGCCATGCCGCGGCTTCCACCGCCGCCCCCGCCGCGCCCAGCGGCTACCAGCCCAGCGCCCTCGAGGTCATCCGCCCCCAGAGCGAGTATAAGAATCCGTTCACGGGCGAGACGTCCGTGGCCGCGCCCGTCGTCAACGAGCCTGCCCCCCAGGCCGCTCCCGTCGCCCCGTCCGCCCCCGTGACTGCCTCCGCGCCCGCGCCGGTGGCCGTCCAGCCGGTCATCGCCCCGGTCGCGACCCCCGTCGCTGCCGCCGACGAGCTGTTCCCGTTCACGCCCCCCGCGGCCGAACGCCCGCACGCCCCCGTCGCACCCGCCACCAAGGCCGAACTCAACATCCTCCCTCCCGAGGAAGTGAAGCGTCCCGCCGTTGTTTGGGGTGAAACCTCCGCGGGCCAGCCCGGCGAGCCCCGCGGCCGCCGTGACGAGCGCCCGACCTTCAAGCCGGAGCGCCGCGACGCGCGCCCCTTTGAACCCCGCGAGCCCCGCGCCCCGCGTGAGCCGGGCCGCGAAGTCTCGGCCGAACCCCGCGCCCCGTTCGCCCGCGATCATGACCGCGATCGCCACGATCGGCCGGCCCCCGCTGAGCCCCAAAAAAAATCCGGTGGCTTCTTCGCCTGGCTCAAGGGCCTCTTCGGCGGCTCGGCCCAGCCCGAGGTCAAGACCGGCGAACGCGATCACCACGGACACGACGGACACCATCGCCACGAGGGCGGCGGCCGTCGCCGTCACCGCGGCGGACGCGGTCGCGGCGGCTACCAGGGCGGCGGTGAAAACCGCGGCCCGCGTGACAGCCAGCCTCGCGATCCCCGCGACTACCCTGCCGAGGGCGGCCAGGGCGAGGCTGCGTCGGGTGAGCAGCGCTTCGAGGGCGGCGGTCGCCGCCGCCGCCGGGGCGGCCGCAACCGTCACCGCGATGACCGCGGTCCGCGCCCCGAGGGCCAGCAGGGCGGCGGCGCGATCTGATCGCGCTTCGTCCTAAAAGCCTTGCCAAGGCGCATTGCCCTGCGCGCATTTCAAAGGCGTCCGCTTCCGCGGACGCCTTTTTTGTTTTCTGTCATTGCGAGGAGCGGCACGACGAAGCAATCCAGCTGGGTCGCCGCCCCGGCTTTCCACCTCCCTCTCCCAGCCTTCAACTCCACCTTCGATGGCCGATCTCATTGTCAACGGCGGCAAACCCCTCTCCGGCACCATCACGCCGTCGGGCAACAAGAACTCTGCGCTGCCCATCCTCTGCGCCACGCTCCTAACTGACGCCCCCGTCCGGCTGCTCAACGTCCCCGCCATCACCGACGTGGACAAGCTGGTCACCTTCTTCTCGGAGCAGGGCTCGGTCGTCACCTGGGACAAGGCCACGGGCACGATGACACTCGACCACTCCGGCTTCGACGGCGCCCGCCTGCAGGGTGAACTGCCCTCGGGCATGCGCTCGTCCGTACTGTTGTTCGCCCCGCTCCTGCAGCGGATGAAAAAGATCGCCATCCCGACGAACGCCAAGGGCTGTTCGCTCGGCATCCGCGAACTCGACCCGCACCTCGAGATCCTGGAAAAGCTCGGCGCGAAGATTTCCCACAACGGTGCGCTCACCATGGCGCTCAAGGGCCGTTTCCGCGGCGCCCGGCACTGGCCCGACTACATGTCCGTCACTGCGACGGAGAATTTTGTCATGGCCGCCGCCCTCGCCGAGGGCACCTCGACGATCATCAACGCCGCCAGCGAGCCCCATGTGCAGGACCTGTGCGGCGTCCTCGCCGGCATGGGCGCGAAAATCTCCGGCCTCGGCACCAGCCAGCTCACCATCCAAGGCGTGAAGCGCCTCAAGGGCGGCACGTTCACCATCAACACCGACTACCACGAGGTCGTCACCTTCCTTGCGCTCGGCGCCATCACCGGCGGCGAGGTGAAGGTCCGCCACTCGCTGCCCCACCACTTCGACCTCATCACGCGCTCCTTTGAGAAGCTCGGCGTCATCATCGAGCACCAGGGCGACACCGCCATCGTCCGCCGCGGGCAGAAGCTCATCATCGAGGCGCCCTACACCAGCAACCTCCTCCCGAAGATCGAGGCCGCCCCGTGGCCGTATTTCCCGGTGGACCTCCTGCCGTGCATGATCGCGCTGTCCGTCCGCGCCACGGGCGCCATCCAGTTCTGGAACAAGGTGTACGAGGGCGGCTTCACCTGGATGCCCGAGCTGTCGAAGTTCGGCGCGCATGTCGTCGTGAGCGACCCGCACCGCATCATCGTGTTTGGTAACCGCCCGCTCCACCCGACGACGGTTGACGCGCCGTACATCATCCGCGCCGCCGTCGCGCTCTACATGGTCGCCGCCAGCATCCCCGGCCGGTCGGTCGTGAAGAACGCCGACACGATCAAGCGCGCCCACCCGAACTTCGTCGAAAACCTCCGCAGCCTCGGCGCCGACGTGGAGTGGAAGTAGTTTCAATCCATATGGAACTCAGGAAATCAGGAACTCGATTCCCGCCTTCTTCCTGTTTTCCTGATTTCCACATTTAATGCCTTCCCCTGATCCCAACAAAGGCCTCGGCTTCATCAGCAGCGCCCTTTCCGCCCCGGTTTCGCCGGCGGAGGCCGCGTTGCGACCGCTGTCCTTCTCCGACTTCACCGGCCAGCTGAAGACCGTCGAGCGCCTGCAGGTCATGGTCGGCGCCGCCAAGAAGCGCGGCGAGGCCCTCAACCACATCCTCCTCTCTGGCCCACCCGGCCTCGGCAAGACCACCCTCGCCTTCATCCTCGGCCATGAGCTCGGCAAGAGCGTCCGCGTCACGTCCGGCCCCGTGATCGAGAAGGCCGGCGACCTCGCCGGCCTGCTCACCAGCCTCGAGGAGGGCGACATCCTCTTCATCGACGAAATCCACCGCATCCCGAAGACGGTCGAGGAATACCTCTACTCCGCGATGGAGGACTTCCGGCTCGACATCATGATCGACCAGGGACCCAACGCCCGCAGCGTTCGGCTCTCGATCCCGCGCTTCACGCTCATCGGCGCCACCACCCGCAGCGGCCTGCTCACGGCTCCCCTTCGCTCGCGGTTCACGCTGCAGACCCGCCTCGACTACTACGACCACCCCACGCTCGAGGGCATCGTCCGCCGCAGCTGCGGGCTGCTCCAGGTCGCGATCGACGAGGACGGGGCCAAGGAAATCGCCACCCGCGCCCGCGGCACACCGCGCGTCGCCAACAACCTCATCAATTTCGTCCGCGACTTCGCCCAGGAACGCGCGAAGGGGAAAATCACGCAACCCGTCGCCGCCGCCGCGCTGGAGCTGCTGGAGATCGATGCCGCCGGCCTCGATGAGATGGACAAACGCATGCTCCGCGTGATGGCGGAGAATTACGGCGGCAAGCCCGTCGGCATGAGCACCATCGCCGTCGCCGTCGGCGAGGAAGCCGAGACGCTCGAGGAAGTCCACGAGCCCTTCCTCATCCAGGAAGGCTACCTCCAGCGCACCCCCCAGGGCCGCCTCCTCACGGCCAAGGGCTATGCCGCCGTGGGGCTGAAAGCCGCCCTGGGCGATCAGCAGAGCCTGCTGTAAACGATGCGGAAGGCTGTTGGGTAGGTTGCGCGCTCGCGCACAACCGCCCGAAGCGTTGCGTGACGGGTACGCAACCTACGTGGTAACCCGCGTCCACCGCCCGCTCTTGGCCGAAGCGTAGCAGGCTTCCATGATCGCCACGGAGTCGAGGCAGGCGGTCAGGTCGGACTGCAGTTCGGCCGCCGTGAGTTCGCCGCGGATCGCCGCGACCAGCCGGTCAATTTGCGCGGGGCGGCCCGTGCCCGGCGCCAGCGGCTGCGGATCGCCCTGTCCATGGCGGCCCGTCACGTAATCCCGGCCCACCTGCCAGAGTGATTTCTTCGCGCCGATGATCTCCAGGCCATTCTCCCCGCCCGTTTGCGTCCAGGACGCCTCGATCGTCCCGAGCACACTGCTGGCGAACCGGAGGTGCGCGATCCCGTAATCGTCGCACGCCGGATAGATGCCCGTGTGGTTGCCGATCTCGGCCCAAACCTCCGTCACCGGCCCGAACAGTGTGCGTGCAAGGTGCACCGCATGAGCGCCGACGTCCATGAAGGCGCCGCCGCCGGAGAGCGCCGGCTCGGTGAACCAGCGCAGATCCGGGGCATCGAACAGCCGGGCATAGGCGCCGCCGTGGGAATTGCGGATGCGGATGCGGGTGACCCGGCCAAACTCGCCGCGCGCCAGCATTGCACCCGCGGCGCCCAGCTCGGCCGAGAAGGGCAGGAAATAACCGCAGAACAGCGTCGCCGGATTTGCCCGCAGCAGCGCCGCCACTTCCCTGGCTTCGGCACCAGTCGTGACCAGCGGTTTCTCGCAGAGCACCGGCTTGCCGGCGGTCAGCACCAGCCTGAGCAGCGGCAGGTGTCGCGTGTTCTCCGCACAGATGACAAATCCGTCAACCGCCGGATCGCGCACCAGCGCGGCCAGGTCCGGCTCGAACCGGGCGCCGGCCAACGCCGCATGACGGCGCCCGCGCTCGGGCACGTCATCCCAGACCGCGTGAACCGCCCGGCCGTCGGCCGCCGCGACGGTCCACTCGATGAAGGGCTTGGCATGGATATGCGCCGTGGAAACAAACGCCAGGCGCAGAGGCTGGTAGGCAGGGGCCGTTGACATGGGCAAATGACAGGACGGCAGCCGGACAAGGAGATTCCTGTTACTTGCTCCTTGAACCTTGTCGTTTCGCGCCGCCGCGGCGCCCTCAGAGCTTGAGCGTGATTTCCTTGCCCTGCTGCGAGGAGGCGTAGACCGCCTCGAGGATGCCGATGACCTTGATCGTCTCCGTCCACGGCACCGGCGAGGGTTTGTCGTTCACGACGCAGTCGTAAAACGCCGCGATCTCGTTCCAGTGCGGACGCTCCACATGCACCGGGTGGGTCAGCGTGCCCTGGGCAAAGGTGCCGTTCGTCACGGTCGCAAACTCCGAGTTCGGCCATTTCACGCCGCCCTTCTTGCCGAAAATCTGGGCCAGCAGCTCTTCCGTCTCCGTCTGGTGGCACATCCAGGCGGCCTCCAGCACCAGCGTCGCGCCGTTGTCGAAGTGCACAAATCCCGCGGCAAAATCCTCGACCGTATAGCGCGCGCGGTCCCACTCGCCCCACATGTTGGGCATGTCATGGCCCTTCGCAAAGACGGTCTTGGCCGTGCCGGACACGCGCACGGGCTTCGGGAAATCCATGAGCCAGAGGCAGAGGTCGAGCGCGTGCACACCGATGTCCATGCACGGGCCGCCGCCGGCCAGGCTGGCGTCGATGAAGCCGGGCGCGGTTGGCAGCCAGGCGCGGCGCACGGCGCGGACACGCGCATGGTAGGCCTCGCCCAGGTTGCCGCCGTCGATCCAGGCCTTCACGGCCCGGCCGCTCTGCGTGAAGCGCTGCTGCTGCGCCGTCATCAGCTTGAGCTTCTTCTTGTCGGCCAGCTTGCCGATCTCCCGCACCTCCGCGGTGGTGACCGCGAGGGGCTTCTCGCAGATCACGTGCTTGCCGGCGCTGAGCGCGGCCAGCGCGGCCGGCGTGTGAATCTTGTTCGGCGTGCAGATGTCGATCGCGTCGAGGTCGAGTTTCAGCAGGTCGCGGTAGTCGGAAAAGGTCTGGGCCCCGCCGGCCGCGGCGGCAGCCTTCTTCGCCGTCGCCTCCGACAGGTCGGAGATGCCGACGATCTCGACCTCGGGGAGATTTCTCCAGCCGGGGATGTGGACGGCCTGGGCGATGCCGCCCCCGCCGATGATGCCAACGCGAAATTTGCGGGATTTCATAGGGTAAACGGCCGCTAGCGATGAGGCACCCGGCCATGAGCGACAATCCAAAAGCATCGGTCTTCGCCAATCCCAGGTGGTCATCACCACCGCACCGCCTTCAGTCCCGCCTGCTTACAAGGACCGCCATACCGGACTCATCGTGTTCGGTATTCTTGAAATCCTCGCCGGCGCCTTGTGCGCCTTGATCGCGCCCCTCACATTTTTCGGCCAGATCCTGGCCGCCAAGCGGACGGGCGCAGAGTTCGAATCCGCCAATGCACTGCTCGTCGTGGGAATCTACGGGGTCATGGCCGTGGTCCTGATCTGGCTCGGCATCGGCTCCACCCTTGCCCGGCGCTGGGCCCGGGCCATCCTCCTTTGTCTGGGCTGGATCGGGCTGTGCATAGGCATCATTGCCCTGCCGGCGGTCTTCTTCGCGTTGAATTCAGTCGGCGACACCCTGAGGGCCCAGGGTCGCGACCTGCCACCCGCCGCGCTGGCCGTGATCAAGCTGGTCGCCCTGGCCACCACATTTTTCATCTACATCGTAATTCCCGGCATCGTCGTGCTGTTTTACCGCAGCCCGCACGTGCGCCGCACCTGCGAGGTGCGCGATCCGGTAATACGCTGGACCGACCGCTGTCCGCTGCCCGTGCTGGCCCTATGCCTGATCAAGGGCCTCGGCGCCGCCATGCTGCTGCTGATGCTTCCGGTCTTTGGCCGGGTGTTTCCGCTCGCCGGCACGTTGGTGCAGGGCTGGCCGGCCCGGCTGCTCTGGCTCGGGGTCATCGCCTTCATGATCTACGCCACACGGGGGTTCTACCGGCTCGATCTGCGCACCTGGTGGATCTACCTCATCGGGGCCCTGTTGCTCTGGTCATCGTCCTTGGCGACGTTCCTGCGCATCGACCTGATCGATTACTACCGCCTGATGGGACTGCCCGAGCGCCAGTTGGAGCGCATGGCCCATAACCCGCTCATTTCGCACGGACCCTTGCTGGGGCTGAGCCTCCTGAGCATGGCCGCGTTTCTCAGCTACCTGCTCTATGTGAAGCGGTATTTCCCGACTGCTACAGATCACCCCGCTGCGGCCGGAGGATGATTTCCTCCACAACGGTGCGCCGCGAAAGCCGGTAAATGTCCAGAAAGGCGCGGGCCACGTCCTCCGCCGGCATCATCCGCCCTTCCGACACGCCGCTGCCCTTCCAGGACGGTGAAGCCGTCGCGCCCGGATAGACGCAGCAGACGCGCACGCCCTTGTCCTTCAGCTCCGCGCGCATGACCTTCGACAGGCCGGTCAGGCCGAACTTCGCCGCGCTATAGCCCGTGCCACCGGGATACGCGATGAGACCCGCGATGGAGCTCATGTTGAAAATGTCGCCACTCCGGCGCTTGATCATCGCGGGCAAAAAGGCCCGCGTGACAAGGAATACGCTGCGAAGGTTCGCTGCGATCTGCTGGTCGAATTCCGCCACGCTCATCGAGGTGAGCGGTGCACTGGAGTACTTGCCCGCGTTGTTGATGAGCACGTCCACCGCCCCAAAGCGTTTCGTCACCGCCCGGGCCATCGCCGTGACGGCGGCCTCATCGGCCACGTCGCAGCCAAAGCCCTCCGCCGTCGCGCCGAGCTTCATGCAGGCGCGGGCGACGCGCTGCAGGTTTTTCGTGTTGCGTGCCACGAGCGCCAGCCGCGCGCCGCGGAGTTCCTTCGCAAACACCTTGGCGATGGCCTCGCCGATCCCCTGCGACGCACCGGTGATCAGGACAACAGGATTATTTTTCACAGGAGGAAACGGAGGTAACAGAGCAAGGAGGTCGGTTCTTTGTCTTCTCGGTTCTCTCCGTTATCTCGTGTAAAAACAAGCCGACTCAGCACAGCAGCGACCCGAAGTCCATGAAGTCCGCCGCGAAGCCGCCCTTCACGCCCTTGCAGATGACGCTCACCGCATCGTGCGAATGCAGCGACTCGAGGTGCGAGCAGGCGATCTGGAAATCCTTGATCCGCTTGTCCGCCTCGAATTCCCGGTAGAGCAGCCGCGCGGCGTCCTCGACGAACTTGAGGTAGGTCCCGTTGAGCTCGGCGAACGCCTGCTCGTCCTCGCGCTTCACCATCACCTGCGTCTCGGTCTGCAGCGCATTGAGGCAGTGCGCGTGCACGTCCTCGATCCAGATTTTTTTGCCCTCGGCCGCCTCGATGCTCACGCGCGCCTTGCTGCGCTGCGAATGCGGCACGCCATAGACGCCGCGCCGGTCGCGGGCATGCTCGGTGAGCTCGGCGGAGCACGGACAGGCCGACGAGTACACAAAGTCGAAGTGCATGAAGCGGCGGTAGTGCCCGTCGCGGGTCATCACGCCCTCGAAGGCGACCTCGTAGAACTGCCAGCCCTCGAGCCCGCTGCGCAGGCTTGGCCGCAGCATCGGGTAGGAAAACGCCACCTTCAGCCGCGCGGCCTTGCTGTCCACCTTGCGGAGGTAGGTCTTCAGGATCTTCCCCATCCATTCGCCGGTGATGACACCGTCCTTGTGCTCGTAGAACGAGCGCATGATGCGGCTCATGTTGATGCCCTTAAGTTCGGCCTCGAGCGAGACGGTACCGGTCACCTTTGTTTCGAGCGTGAGGATCCTGCCGGCCTTGGTGCGGTATTTCAGCGGCAGGCGGAAGTTATGGATGCCGACCTGCTGGATCGGCACGTTCGCCCCCTGGATTGCGTCATGCGCGGCCTCCATCATGTCGGGCAGCGTCGCGCGGTAGGCGGCCGTCGCGCGGAACTTCGTGTCGTAGGCGCGCTTGATCCGCGCGGGGGTTCCATCCGCGGAGCGGTGGAGGTACATCGGTTTTTTCTTCATGTCGTTTTTATACGGTCCAGGCGGCCAGGCGGTTGTGACGATAACCGTAGCCCCGGGGAAATCGGGGTTAGCTGGCGAAAGGGTCAGACAGGGTCGGGGCCAAAGAATTCGGCGTAGTTGCGCGGGGTCTCGTAGAGCCGCACGCAGTGCAGTCGTCCGGCGGTGAGGAGCGGCTCGATCTCGTGCCAGAAGGCGATCACGAGGTTCTCGGTCGAGGGATTGATCCCGCGGAGAAAATCGACCTCCTCGTTGAGGTTGCGGTGGTCGCACTTGTCCACCACCGCACGGTTCAGGATCCGCTTCAGCTCGCCCAGGTCCATGACGTAGCCGGTCTCCGGGTCGGGCTGCCCGCGGAGCGTGACCTCGAGCACGTAGTTGTGGCCGTGCCAGTGCGGGTTGGTGCACAGGCCGTACTTCTCGGTATTCCACTTCCGGCTCCTGGCGGGGTTGTGGAGCCGGTGCGCCGAGTTGAAATGCACCTGCCGCGTGATGTACACGGTGCCCGGCAGCACGCGCGGGGCGCGGCGGGCGGGAGTCTTCCGGCGGGTGGCTTTGGCGGGCATGGAGGGTCAGAGGTACCCAAAAACCCGCGCGGGTCAATGCGCGGACGAAAATGGCAATTCCATGGGCTGGCGCTCAACCCAACACCGAGACAGGAGCAAATCTTTCTCTTTCCTCTTTCTCTTTCTCGTTCTCCTTTCGGATCCGACCTGGCGAAAGAGAACGGCAAAGAGGAAGGAGCACGATCGATTGCCCCTTAACGGCGGAATTACATTGTGACCCGCGCCGCCGCCCGCTTCCTCGGCATCAGTCATGGCCATGCGATTTTGCATTCTCGGCAGCGGCAGCTCGGGCAACAGCGCCCTGCTGCAGACGGAGGGCGCGCGCATCCTGGTGGATGCCGGCTTCTCGGCCCGGAAACTCGCCGCCTTGCTCACCGCCACCGGGGAGTCGCTCGAACGGATCGACGCCATCTTTCTCACTCACGAGCACGGCGACCATGCCGCCGCCATCGAGGGCCTGAGGAAATTCCCGCACCTCCGCGTGTTCGCCAACGCCGCGACCGCCCGCGCCGTGCAGGCCGGGCTGTCGCACCAGCCCGACTGGCAGATCTTCGAGACGGGGGCGCGCTTCCGTTTCCGGGACCTGGAGGTCGAGAGCTTCACCGTGCCGCACGACGCCCAGGAGCCGGTAGGCTTCCGCTTCACCACCGGGGAGGAGGGCGACCTCTTCGCCCCACGGCGCTCCCTCGCCTTCCTGACCGACCTCGGCCACGCGCCCCAGCACGTCCGCGAGCATATCCGCGAGTGCGAGGTGATCGTGGTCGAGGCCAACCACTGCCCGGAACTCCTCAAGGCCGACCCCAAGCGGCCGTGGTCGACGAAGCAGCGCATCAGCGGCCGGCACGGCCATCTCTCCAACGAGGGCGTGCGCGAACTCCTCGCCGCCGTGGCCAGCCCGCGCTGGCGGCGCGTCTACCTCACGCACCTTTCGCGCGACTGCAATTCCCCCGCCGCAGTGGAGCGGGCCCTCGCCGAGTTGCGCGCCACGCTGCGGGCGTGCGAGTTTGCCATCGTGGGCGCCGGCGAGGGCACGCCCTTCTACGACGTGGCCTGACCCGGGGCGGCGTCAGCGCTTCTTGAGGTCTACGCGGTTCCGGATCGTCCACATCAGCGTGCCGCCGATCAGGCCGAACGGCGCCATGAAGTAGAAATAATAGGCCCAGCTGCGGTCGATCAGCGCACCGAGCAGCGCCCCCGCCAGGGCGCCGCCAAAGTACTGGAAGGAATCAATCAGGCCGTGGGCAAACCCGGCCATCTTGCGGCCCCCGATGTCCATGGCGGCCGCCGGCCCGAGGATGGAATGCGTGGCATTGGCCGTGAAGGAAATCAGGACAAAGAACAGGATCACCAGGTTCACGCTGTGCACCTGCGCCTCGAGCAGGATCACGCCCACCTCCATGAAATAGAGGCCCATCGCCACCGGCGCGCGCCGGCCCTGGAAGACGGTGTCGGAGACATAGCCCGAGATCACCGAGCCCAGCGAGGCGACGAACGGGATGAGGAAGCCCAGCCATTTCAGCTGCGGCGAGTCCAGGCTCACATTCAGCACTTCCTGCATGTAGCGCGGGAACCACTGGTCGACCCCCTGCCGGACCGCGCCGGTGCAGGCGTAGGCAAACCCGATGATCCAGATATTGGGATTGGCCAGGACCGTCCGCAGGACCGTCTTCACCTCCGTGCGCACATCCAGGTCCTGGTGGTCGGCCTCCTCCTTGTGCACGCCGTGGAAACCCGCCTGCTCCGGCGTGTCCTTCACCACCAGCGCCATCACCGTCGCCACCGTCGCGGCAATACCCGCGGGAATCCAGAACAGCCACCGCCAGTGCAGCGGGGGCACCTGCCACAGGCCGAGGAAGAGAAAGCCCGCCAGCAGCGGCGGCCCGAACGTGAAGATGAAAAACCGCCCCAGGTTGATCATGAAGCCGAAGATGCCGGCAAACGTGCCGCGCTCCCGCTGGCTGAACCACGCCGCATTGATCTTCACAAAGCCCGACCCCCCGAACGACTGCATGTACCCGTCGATGCTGCGGATCACGATGAACAGGCCGAGCATCCCCCAGAACGAGGCCACGCCGAAGATCAGGTTCATCGTGATCGTGCCCGCCGCCCCCAGCAGCATCGCCCGCTTGCCGCCCAGCTTGTCGACCAGCAGGCCGTTGATCACCTGCCCGCAGGCGTAGGCCAGCAGCGCCGACGAGATGATTGTGCCGATCTGCGCCTTGCTGAAGCCGAACTCGTCCGAGATCGCCTTGTTCGCCAGCGAGAAATTGTACCGGCACAGGTAGTAGCTGGTGTACATCAGCCCCACCACACCCCAGTTCAGGCCCCGGCGCGCGCGGTACCCCGGCGGCAACGGGGGACGGCGGGCCCGGCTGTCCAGCGGGGCGGCGGGAGACACGGTCATCGTCGCACGGGTTTATCCGAAAACGCCGGCACTGCACGAAAAATTCACCGAAACGTAACCGGCCGCGCGGCCGCCACCCCGGGCCTAGGCGGCCTTCGCCGCGGGCTTCTGCTCGTGCTCGGCGATGTACTTCCGCGTCGCCGCCGGCAGCTCGTTCCAGATCCGCCAGGCGATGATGCCACCCGCGAGGGCAAACGGCATCAGGAAGATCGGCCACCACTGCCAGCTGTGTCCGCTCCATTGTGTTCCCGTCAGAAAGCCTACACAGACTGACTGCACTCCGCTGCCGAGGTAAACGCAGCCATCAATGAGGCCGGAGCAGGTGGCCGTCGCTTTGCGGCCGCCGAAGTCCGCCGCAGCTGTGCCCGACATCAGTGAGTGCACACCCGTTACCGCAGCCACGATCAGCAGGGCGGCGACGCCGACAACGAACGGGAGCTTGAAGAGGTTCATCGCCATGACCGCGACCATCATGAGCATAAACGCGCAAAAAATCGCCGCCGGCGGACCCCGGCGCGACTGGAAGAATTTGTCCGAAATCAAGCCGCCAGCGAATCCGCCGACGATACCGAACATGCACAGCAGAAGACCCCAATTGGCCAAGATGTCCTCGGCCCCCAGCTGCTTCACATCATGCGCAAAGATCGTATACCACTGCATGATTCCGTTGCGAAGCACGCCCGCGGTGAGTTCAACGCCAGCCAGCATCAGCATGATGGGGCTGAGGAAGACCCTCTTGAGCAGGTCAATCGAGGTGTACTCCTCATGCATGTGGCCCGACGAGGCATCGTGCGTTTCAAGGTGTGGGAAGCCGGCTTGTTCGGGCGTGTCCTTGATCAGCCAGAGGTCGAGCGCCGCCCACGCCAGCATGATGGCCGCCGGGACAAAAAAGATCGCCCAAGTCGCGTCCAGGGCCGACCCCTCGGGCACAAAGAGATGGCGCAATAGGGCGGGAATCCAGCTGAGCGGACCCACTGGCGCCACCGCCTTGGTCATGTCCACGATCGCCTGCCCCCAATCGAAGGCAAAATAGACCCCAAAGGAGATCAGCGTGCCGAAAATCGCGCCGAAGATTCCGCGCTCCCGCACGTGAAACCAATTCGCCTTAACCTTGATGATCGAGACCGCGCCGTAGCTCTGGAAATACATGTTCACCGAGTAGGTCACGACAAAGGGCCAGAACAGGGGGATTTGCGTGCGACCCGTCAGCACCAGCCACGTGATAACACCGAGGACGATGTTGGCCAGCGAGGCACCGATCGCGGCAATGATGATGCCTTTCTTGCCGCCAATCCGGTCTACCAGCGGGCCATTCACGAAGAATGACAGCGCATAAACCGTCGTGCCGGCCCCGAAGATCAGCCCGAACTGCTCATTCGTCATCAGCGAGCCGAAGGCACTCTTGGCGATGGTGAGGTTGTACCTCCCCATGTAGAGGAACGAGTAAGTCATCCCCAGCGGAAACCAGTTGATGAAGCGCCGGCTCAAGAACCACGGCCCGTGCTTGAGCGGGTTGTTGTAGAAGTATACCCCAATGACAATGAACAGGCAGAGGGCGACGATGCTGAGAGACATGCGATGTTGGCTGAGCTTGGGAAAGGCGGCAGGCCGGGAGCAAGTGCAGAGCAGAAACTGGGCCGGTGTCCACCATTGCGCGGGACCGAGCCCCGGTGCACGGAAAATCGCCCCGCGACGGGTGACAAACCGGTGAAGGCCCGCCAGCGCGCTTGCACGGCTGGCACGCTTCCGGCAGCATGACCGGACATGAGCGCCGCCGATTCCTTTCGTCGCACCAAGATCATCTTCACCCTCGGGCCCGCGACCGAAAGCGAGGAGATGCTGGAGAAAATGATCCGCGGCGGCGCCGACATCGTCCGGCTCAACATGGCGCACGCCAATCATGACTGGACCCGCACCGTGATCCGCCGCATCCGCGCCGTCAGCACCCGCGTCGGCCGCGAGGTCGCGGTCATGATGGACATCAAGGGGCCGGAGATCCGCACCGGCGACCTCGCCGCGCCCATCGAGCTCATCGCCGGCGAAATCTTCGACTTCACCGTCAAGCCCGGCGCCGGGCGCGAGAAGGGCGAGGAAATCCGCTCGGTGGACGTGAACTACCAGAACCTCGTCAACGACATCAAGGTCGGCGACACCGTGCTCGTGGACAACGGCCTCCTCCGCCTCGAGGTCCTGGCCAAGGACGAGGCGCACATCCGCTGCCGCGTGCTCATCCCCGGCCCGCTCAGCTCGCGGCGCCACATCAATCTTCCCGGCGTGAAGGTGAACCTGCCCGCCTTCACCGAGAAGGACCGCGGCGACACGCTGGTGGGCCTCGAGGAGGGCATCGACTTCGTCGCCCTCTCGTTCGTCCGCGAGGCGAAGGACGTCGAGCAGCTCCGCGACTTTCTCACCGCGCAGAAATCCAAGGCCCGGATCATCGCCAAGATCGAGGACCAGTCGGCCATCCTGCATCTCGACGAGATCGTCCGGGCCTGCGACGGGCTCATGGTCGCACGCGGCGACCTCGGCATCGAGTGCCCCTTTGAGGACCTGCCCGTCATCCAGCGCCGCGCCGTGCGCGCGTGCCTCTCCCAGGGGCGCCCGGTCATCGTCGCGACGCACATGCTCGAGTCGATGATCACGCAGCCGGTGCCCACGCGCGCCGAAATCACCGACGTCGCCAACGCCGTCTACGAGTTCGCCGACTGCGTGATGCTTTCCGGCGAGACCACTGTCGGCAAATACCCGCTCGAGTGCGTGCAGATGCTCGACAAGATCGCGCGCCGCATCGAGGCCGAGGACGACCTCGAGGGCCGCGAACCCGCCGTCTTCACCGGCGAGCGAATGAAGGTCCTCCACTCCGCCGTCGTGCTCGCCAACGAGATCCCGCACTCGAAGATCCTCACCTTCACCCGGCATGGCTTCATGGCGAACGGGCTCGCGGCCCTGCGGCCCGTGAGCGCACCCATCCTCGCCATCACCCCGTTTGTGGAACTGCTCCGGCAGCTCCGGCTGCTGCGCGCCGTCGATCCGTTCGTCATGCCGTTCGCGGCCGAACCCGACGCCACCATCGAGAATGCCATCGCCCTCCTCCGCCGCGCCGGGCGCATCGCCCCCGGCGACAAATTGATCATCGCCACCGATATCGTTTCGCAGGACCGCCTCGTGGACAGCATCCAGCTGCGCACGGTCAGTTAGCGCACCACGGCCAGTTTTTTTCGGGCGCGGCACGGAGTCCAAATGAAGGGAATTATCCGGGATCGCGGTTTCCGCCTGAAGCAGCCTGGCCCGTTTATCGCGCGCCCAGACCGAATCTCGCGTCCATTAGCGGCGGTATTTTGTCATTTTTATTACTGTTGCCTTGTTGCATCTCTGGCGTCTTTGCTGGGAATAAACGGCCGGTCTTACTCGTCCCCACCCCGCAGGATGAAAACCCCTCTTCTCGCCCTCATTCTCCTGGCAGCTGGCGCGTCTCTGCTGCAGGGCGACACGCCCAGTCTGGTCAATTTGTCCACCCGGGCCCAGGTCGGCACCGGTAACAACATTATCATCTCCGGCTTCGTGATCGGCCCCGGCGCCAACAAGACCGTGCTGGTCCGCGGCATCGGCCCGGCGCTCGCCGGCTATGGTGTCACCGGCGCACTCAGCGACCCGGTGCTGCAGCTCTTCAATTCCGGCGGCACCACGCCTTTCGCCACGAACTCGGCCTGGAAAGCCGCCGATGCCTCCACCTTCACTGCCGTCGGCGCATTTCAACTGGCCCCCGGCTCGCATGACACCGACATCGTCACCACCCTCGCGCCGGGCGTTTACTCCGCGCAGGTTTCCAGCGCCAGCGGCACGACGGGCATCGCCAGTGTCGAGGTCTACGATGTCAGTGCCGGCTCCTCGAAGCTCGTGAACATTTCCACGCGCGCCCTGGTGGGCACCGGCGCCGCCGTGACCCTCCCCGGCTTTGTCATCTCCGGCAGCAGCGGCACGCGCCGGCTGCTTGTGCGGGCCAATGGACCCGCCCTTGGCGCCTACGGGGTCCCCGGGACCCTCGCGGATCCCACCCTCATCGTGGTCAATTCGGTCACGGGCGCCGTCATTGCCACCAATGACAATTGGTACACCCCCGTCGGTCCGAACCCCGTCGATGGACCCACGCTAGCCACGGCCGCGCTGCAGGCCGGAGCCCAGCCTTGGCCGGACTCCACCAGCAAGGACGCCGCCATCCTCGCCGACTTCGCCCCGGGCCAATACGCCATCCAGGTCAGCGGCGTCGGCGGCACCACCGGCGTCGCACTCGTGGAGGTCTACGACGTTACACCCACGGGTCCCACTACCGTCACCATTGCCGCGACGAAACCCAATGCCGACAAGTCCGGCAGCAATCCGGGCCAGTTCACGGTCACCCGGGTCGGCGATTTCCTGACCCCGCTCACCGTCAACTACACCGTGGGCGGCACCGGCGTAAACGGGGTCGATTATGCGCCGCTTTATCCCGCGACCGTCACGATTCCCAGCGGTGCCTCCTCGGCCACGATCGCCGTGACCCCCACGGCCAACCTGCTCAGCACCGCCTCGGCGACGGTTACACTTACGGTTGCGGCCGGCACCGGCTACGTCCCCGGCACCCAGAACACCGCCACGGTCACCATCGCCCCGGCGGTCTCCACGCTCTATGTGGCCAGCATCCGCCCCCTGCCGGGCGCCACCACGTCCACGGCCTCAGGCACGGCCACCATCCTCGTCAACGCGGCCGGCACCGTCGCCCAGATCAGCGTCACCTTTTCGAACCTCAGTTCCACCGAGGTCGTGTCCCACCTCCAGATCGGCCCCGACTACGTCTTCAATCTGCCCACCGGACAGGTGAATTCCGACGTCTGGACGTTCACGCCGACCGGCACGTACACCAGCGCCAGTCTGTTCGCCGCCCTGCAGTCCGGCAACCTGACCGTCGCCATCGATTCGGCCAACTATCCCACCGGCGAGGCCAGCGGCACGTTCGCGCTCAGCAGCGGCTCGCAGACGTTTGTTGCCCCCGCGGCGGCCCCCGCCCTGCCGGGCGGAGCGCCCGGCACCGCCGGCGCCGCGCGCCTGCTGGCCCAGGCCACGTTTGGCCCGCAGCAGGCCGAGGTCGACTCGCTCGCCACGTCGAGCTACGATGCGTGGATCACCGCCCAGGAGGCGCTGCCGTTCACGTCCCACCGCGCCGCCGCCCTCGCCGATCTCGCCGCCTTCGGCGGCAACAGCGACGGCACCATGAACGCCGACAACCGCCAGGCCGCCTGGTTCAAGACCGTCGTCACCGCCCCCGACCAGCTGCGCCAGCGCGTCGCTTTCGCCCTGAGCGAACTGTTCGTCGTGTCCGATGTGTTTATCAACGATCCCGAGGGCCTCGCCAACTATTACGATCTCCTGGGCAACGGCGCCTTCGGCAATTTCCGCACGCTGCTCCAGAACGTCACGCTGAGCCCCATCATGGGCAATTACCTCAGCACGGTGCGCAACGCCAAGGCCACCGCCACCACCAGCGCCGACGAAAACTACGCGCGCGAGGTCATGCAGCTCTTCACCATCGGCCTCAACATGCTCCAGCCCGACGGCACGCTGCAGCTCGACGCCACCGGCCTGCCCATCCCGACTTACAACCAGACCACCGTCACCCAGATGGCCAAGGTCTTCACCGGCTGGTCCTACCCCTCGTCCAATCCGAATGCCTTCTTCACCGCGGCGACCGACTACATCGACCCGATGCAGCTCTATCCCGCCTTCCACGACACGACGGTGAAGAACATCGTCAACGGCGTCGTGCTCCCCGCGAACCAAAGCGGCACGCAGGACCTTGCGACGACCCTCGACACGCTGTTCAACCATCCGAACTGCGCCCCCTTTGTCTGCCAGCAGCTCATCCAGCGCCTCGTCACCAGCAACCCGAGCCCCGCCTATGTCTACCGCGTGGCCCAGGTCTTCGCCAATGACGGCACCGGCGTGCGTGGCAACCTCGGCGCCGTTGTGCGGGCCATCCTGGAGGATTATGAGGCCCGATCCACCGGCCTGCTTTCGAATGCCGGGTACGGCAAGTTGCGCGAGCCGCTCCTCCGCGTGACCGGGTTGTGGCGCTCCTTCGGCGGGGCCTCCACCAGCGGCCGCTATGCCTACTCGAATCCCGAGCAGTCCCTGTCGCAGGCCGCCTTGCGTTCGCCCACGGTCTTCAATTTCTTCCACCCGGACTATGTCCTCCCCGGCGCCATGGCGACCGCCGGGCTCGTCGCCCCTGAGTTCGAGATCACCAACGCCTCCACGGCCATCAGCGTGCCCAACACCCTGCGCGGCGACATCTTCACCAGCGCCACGCCCTCTGCCAGCACGATCACCCTCAATCTCGCCAACGAAAAGACCCTCGCCGCCAACCCGGCCTCCCTCCTGGCCCACCTCAACGCCGTCATGTGCGGCGGCAACATGACGACGGCCACCAGCACCAGCATCACCACCGCGCTCGCCGCGCTGCCCGTCAGCACCACGGCGCTGGAGCGCGCCCAGACCGCCATTCTTCTCGTCGCCACGTCCCCCGACGCGGCCATCCAAAAATAATCCCCGCGCCATGCCCCGCCCCGCCCTGCCAGATCTCTCCCGCCGCCGCTTCATTGGCCAGGCCTGCTGCGCCGCGGTCGGCGCCACCGGCTTCCTGTCGTCGCTCGCCAGCCTCCGCCTCATGGGCGCCGCGGCCAGCCCCGGCAACACCCTCGTCGGCGCCGCCTCGACCGCCAGCGATTACAAGGCCATCGTCTGCCTCTTTCTCCAGGGTGGCAACGATGCCAACAATCTGATCATCCCCGCCGACGCCGCCGGTTACGCCGCCTACGCCGCCGCCCGCTCCAATCTCGCCCTGCCGCAGGCCGGCCTGCTGCCCATCACCCCGCGCACCGCAGGCGGCACCTGGGCCCTGCACCCGTCCCTCGCCGAAATCCACAGCCTGTTCGGCGCCGGTAAGGCGGCCCTCATGGCCAATGTCGGGACCCTCGTTTATCCCACCACGCTCGCGCAGTACAACGCCACTAGCGTGCCCCTGCCGCCGCAGCTTTTCTCCCACGCCGACCAGCAGGTGCAGTGGCAGAGCAGCGTGCCCGACCAGGTCGCCGTCACCGGCTGGGGCGGCCGGCTGGCCGACTTGGTGAACGCCTCCAATTCGAACAACCAGCTCTCGATGTCCATCAGCCTCGCCGGCACCAATTTCTTCCAGGTCGGCAAGCAGGTCAGCGAGTATGCCATCAGCCCCAGCGGCGCCGTCACGTTCAGCGGCACCACCGGCGGCAACAACCCCCTCCGCTATACCACGCAGAAGGCCCTCTTCGCCCAGAGCCAGCCCGCCTTGTTCAACACCGCGTTCGCCGGCCTCTCCAGCGGGGCCATCGCCAACAGCGACCTGGTCAATACGGTGCTGGCCTCGGCCCCCGCCCTGACCACGACCTTCCCCGCGACTTCCCTCGGCACCCAGCTGCAGATGGCCGCCAAGCTCATCAGCACCTCCGCCTCCTTCGGGCTCAAGCGCCAGATCTTCTTCTGCCAGGTCGGCGGCTACGATCTCCACGGCGGGCAGGTCGACCCGACCAATCCCGACAACGGCGCCCATGCCACGCTCTTCCAGCAGCTCAGCCAGGCCCTCAACGCCTTCTACAACGCCACCGTCGAGCTCGGCGTCGCCAACCAGGTCACCACCTTCACCGCCTCCGATTTCGGCCGCACCTATTCCTCGAACGGCAGCGGCAGCGACCATGGCTGGGGCAACCACCAGCTCATCGTCGGCGGCGCCGTCCAGGGCGGCGACATCTATGGCAAGATGCCCACGCTGACCATCGGCGGCCCGGACGACACCGGCCGCGGCCGCTGGGTGCCCACCACCAGTGTCGACGAATACTCGGCGACCCTCGCCTCGTGGTTCGGCGTGAGCGCGACCAATCTCCCGACCGTGCTGCCAAACATCGGCCGCTTCGCCCATCCCAATCTCGGCTTTCTCGGATGAACGCGCGCCGGGCCCTCGTGGTCGTCGTGGTCGCGCTGGTCGCGATCTTCGCCTGGCTGCTGTGGCCGCGGCCCGACGCGGGGATTCAGGCGATAACACTGTCCCGCCCGCGCGCCGACCGGCCGCCGCTCAGCACCGCGCGCCCCGTCGCCGCCGCGGATCAGGCTCCGCCCGAGCCGCGCTCCGAGCTCGCCGACCGGCTCAATGCCCCCACGGGCAACATCCGGTCCGACCTGCGCATCGTGGAAAACCTCATCGACGCCTACCGCTCGAATTTCCGCGAGAATCCCGTCGGCACCAACGCCGAGATCACCGCCGCCCTCAGCGGTAAAAACCGGTTGCACCTCGCCCTCCTCCCGCGCGACCACCCGGCCATCAATGTGAAGGGTGAACTCTGCGACCGCTGGGGCCGCCCGTTTTTCTTCCACCAGCTCTCCGGCACCCAGATGGAAATCCGCTCCTCCGGCCCCGACCGGACGATGTGGACCGACGACGACGCCGTGCTCGACCCGTGAGCGATCTATCGTTGTCGGGTGAGGTCGCCAGCCGCCGCTTGTCATTCTGAGCGCAGCGAAGTTCAGCCGCAGGCGAGTCTGCCATCCAGTGAGATTTCGCCGAGGGCTTCGACGCTATCCCACTGGATTCTTCGCTGCGCTCAGAATGACAAGCCATGCGCTGAGCAAGACTATCCTGCATAAGCACAGGCCATGCTGCATGCCGCACCGCACTTCTACCGGCCCTAAAAGTCTTGAATCATCCGGCACCGCGCGTTTGCTCGCCGACGATATGCGCCGCCAGCTCTCCCTCGTCCTGACGCTGTCCGCGTGGCTCCTCGCCACGGGCAGCCCGTGGGATCTGGTGCAGACGTTCGGCTGGGGCCGCATGATCGCGACCTACTCCCAGTCGATGCCGCTCCTCCAGGCCGTGAAGAAAACCTTCTCCGGCGAAGCGTTGTGCGGCGTATGCGAGCTCGTGCAGAGCGCCACGCAGCGGCAGGACGCCGCCGGCGCCAAGGCTCCCGGCACCAAGGCGCCCGAGAAAATCTTTTTCGTGAGTGCGCCCCGCGCGCTCGTGTTTGCCTCGCCCGCGCCCGTGTGCTGCGGCTTGGTCCCGGACGTGTCCGCGCCGCTGAGCACGGAACGTCCCGCCCCGCCGCTGCCGCCGCCCCGGTCGGCCGCTTGAACCGTTGCCGCGCTCCGCGGCGACCCTTCCGCGGTAGGGCGAATTCCCCGAATCAGCCGGGGAGGGTCCCCGCTCACGTCCGGCCGTCCATCACGGCGGATTGAGGATCATCCGCCCTACCCGTTGTTCAGTCCTTCCGCGCGCCCGCGGCGCGCCCTCCTCACCTACTCACCCTTTTTCGTCTCCATGAAATCCATCCTTTCCTCTTCCTTCTTCTTCTTTGCCTCCCTCTGCCTCGTTCCCCCGCTCGCCCGCGCCTGCTCAGTCTGCGGTTGCTCGCTCAGTTCCGACTGGGCCGCCCAAGGCTATGCCATGACGCCCGGCCTCGAGGCCGGGGTTCGTTATGAATACTTCCAACAATCCGACCTTCGCAGTGGAACCGGCAGCGTCGATCGGACATCGCTTACGTTTCCCAATGACGACGAAATCCAGCAGCGCACGGTCAACCGCAACACCTGGCTCGATCTGAACTACGTCTTCAATTCCACCTGGGCCCTCTCCGTCGCGTTGCCCTACGAGGACCGCTTCCATACCACGATTGCCGCGGGCGATACGGACATTTCCACTTCGCGCGCCAACGGTCTGGGCGACATCCGGCTGCTGGCCCGCTACCAGGAATTCAATCCGAGCCGGAGTTTCAGCCTGCAGTTCGGCCTCAAACTGCCCACTGGCGGATTTGATCAGAATTTCTTCGCGGGCCCGCAGGCCGGCGAATTGCTCGACCGCGGCCTCCAGCTCGGCACCGGCACGACCGACCTTCTCGCCGGCGCCTCGTGGTTCGCCAAGCCATCAACCAACCTCGGATGTTTCGCCCAGGTGATGCTCGATCAGCCGTTGGACGCCCGGGCCGGTTTCCTGCCGTCCACCAGCGTAACGCTCAGCGGCGGAGTCCGCTGGTTGAACAGCAGCCGCTTCACCCCCCAGCTCCAGCTGAACCTGAAAACGGAGGGCCGCGAGCATGGCGCCGAGGCCGACACTCCCAACAGTGGCAGCACCCTCGCCTATGTGAGCCCCGGCATGACAGCCGAACTCGCCCCGCAGACCACCAGCTTTGTTTTCGTCCAGCTGCCGGTCTACCAGCGCGTCAACGGCCTGCAGCTGGAACCGAAATGGGTGCTCTCCTTCGGGGTACGCTGGAAACTTTGAGATTGCCTCGAATTAGTGGACACAGACAACCGCGTTGACGGGTAGCTGTTTGGTCGCTTGCGAGGACAGGAGCCATAAGGCTTGCCGCAGCAAGCGACCAAACAGCGGAGAACACGGAGAGTCGGCCGATTCAGGCGA
>CAIRTK010000030.1 GCA_903881475.1 uncultured Opitutia bacterium
GGCACGCAGTGGCCCGCCGACCTTTACCTTGAGGGCAGCGACCAGCATCGCGGCTGGTTCCAGTCTTCGCTCTGGACCGGCGTAATCGCCTGCGGAGGAGCACCCTACAAGGCCGTGCTGACCCACGGCTTCATCGTGGACGAGGAGCGCAAGAAAATCTCCAAGAGCAGCGCCTACGAAAAGCCCCAGACCAGCGATGCCTACATCGCGACATACGGCGCCGATGTCATCCGCCTCTGGATCTCATCGCAGGATTTCCGCGACGACATCCCGATCTCCAAGGAAATCCTCTCGCACGTCAGCGAAACCTACCGGCAGACGCGCAACACCCTCCGCTACCAGCTTTCCAACCTGTTTGACTTCGACCCGGCGCGCGACGCCGTGCCGCTCACGCAGCTGGATACCCTGGACCGCTGGGCCCTGCACCAGACGGCCACACTGATCCGCGAATGCACCGCGGCGTACGACGCCTACGAGTTCCACCGGGTCTACCAGCTCTGCAACCAGTTCTGCTCGGTCACGCTGTCAGCCACCTACCACGACATCCTGAAGGACCGGCTCTACACGCTGGGCACCCACGCGCCGCTGCGCCGCTCGTCCCAGACCGCGATCCATCACATCTTCCAGGTCCTGGTGAAACTGCTCGCCCCCATCCTCACCTTCACGGCGGACGAGGCCTGGAGCTTCGCCCTGACCGGCCAGGAATACTCGGCGGAATCCGTCCATCTTCAGGACTGGCCCGTCGCCCCGGCCGGATGGACGGATCCCGCGCTCGTGGCCGAGGTGGCCGCCCTCCTCAAGGTCCGCGCGCTGGTGAACGAGGCGATTGAGCCGCTCCGCGCCGCCGGCCAGCTCGGGAAATCGCTCGACGCCGCGGTCACGCTGGCCGTTTCCCCCGCGGAGGAAACTTTCCGGGTGCTCGAAAAACACCGCGACTTTCTGCCAGAACTTTTTATCGTCTCCCATGTCACTCTCCTGCCCGCCGCCGGCGCGGCGCTCGCGGCCACGGTTCGCCCCTCCGGCGAACTCGGCCACGTCCGCTGCCCCCGCTGCTGGCGCTGGGTGCCCGCTCTTACCCCCTCTTCCCACGGCGAGGTTTGTCCCCGCTGCGCCGAAGCGCTGAGCTCCTAGGCTTCTTACCCTCCCCAATTCTCCCCATGGCTAAATCCAAACCAAAACCGACCGCGAAAAAGCCTGCCGCGAAACCCGCCCAAAAATCCGCCCCCCCGAAGCCCCCGGCTTCGGCCCGGAAATCCGCCCCGGCCCCCAAGCCGGCGCCGGCGCCCGCCAAGGCCCCCTCCTCTACCATGGCCAAACCGTCCAAGAAAACCGCCCTGCGCGACAGCATCCTGAAGCACAAGGCGCCCGCCAAACCCATTGCATTCAGCCTCGACGAGGTTCGCGCCATCGCGAAGACCGTCACGCTCAAGTCCGCCGCCGACTCCAAGTCCCCCAAGGCCGCCGCCAAGCCCGCCGCCAAGGTGATCGAGGAGCTCAAGCCGGCCAAGCCGCACCACATCAAGGCCGCCTCGCTGGCCGACATCCTCGGCTTCAATCCGAAGCGCGCCAAGCCCCCGCTGCCCGACGAGGGCAAAGATGTCCCGGAGAAGTTCAAGCGCTTTTACAAGCTCCTGATCGACCTCCGTACCCACCTCACCGCCGGCATCACCCTCCATTCCGAGGAGACCCTGAAGCGCTCCAGCAAGGACGACAGCGGCGACCTCTCCAGCTATGGCCAGCACATGGCCGACGCCGGCACGGACACGTTTGACCGCGACTTCGCGCTCAGCCTTGTGTCCAGCGAGCAGGAGGCCCTCTCCGAGATCGACGCCGCCATCAAGCGCATCCACGCCGGCACCTACGGCATCTGCGAGATCACCCAGAAGCCGATCTCCAAGGACCGCCTCCTCGCCGTGCCGTTCACCCGCCACTCCGCCGAGGCCCAGAAGGACATCGAGCGCAACCGCTACCGGGCGCGCACCGCCGGCGGCCTCTTCGGCGAGGGCGAGGAAGGCGGCAAGATCGCCAGCGACGATGGCGGCGGCGGCGACGACTAAGCCGGCCGTGTCAACCGGCGCGCCCACTCCCGACCCCGCCGCGGCGCCGGCCGCCACCGCCTTCCGGCGCGTGCTGGCCTACCGCGTCTTCTGGGCGTTCGCCGTGGGCGTTTTCGCCCTCGATCAGCTGAGCAAGCTCTGGATCATCGCGCGCCTGCCGTTCGGCACCTACGGGGAACCCAGCGCCCTGCGGATGGTGCGCGGCTTCTTCTACATCGTGCACGTCGGCAACACCGGCGCCGCCTGGAGCATGTTTTCCGGCCGCAGTGTCCTGCTCGCCGGTCTCGCCGCGGCCACCCTGGCGGCAATTTTCATCTGGCGGCGGGCCCTGGGCCTGGGCGACCGGATCGCCCAGATCAGCTTCGGCCTGCTCTGCGGCGGCATCACCGGCAACCTGCTCGACCGCCTGCGGCACGGCCATGTGATCGACTTCCTCGACTTCCACTTCGGCAGCTACGTCTACCCGACGTTCAATCTCGCCGATTCCGGCATCTGCATCGGAGTGGGACTGTACCTGATCCATTCCCTCCGGCAACCGGACTGATGGATTGCGGATGGCAGGTATCCGCCTTCGCCAAGGCTTCGACGGGAAAGCCGGAAACCGGATAGTTTCTGACGGCACGCCCGCGAATCACGCGAATGATCGCGAATCCTGATAAACAGAACGCAGCCTCTTGAATCCGGAATCTTGATTCCCCATTCGAATAGCGGCCGCGCCGCTATTCGACATTCGCGATCTGCTCACGCACGCGCTCGAGTTCGTTCTTCAGCTCGATGACGGCGCGTGAAATGGTCAGGTCGTTGGCCTTGCTCCCGATGGTGTTCACCTCACGGCCGATTTCCTGGAGAATGAACTCGGATTTCCGGCCGATTTCGCCGTCCACCTTCAGCAGCGCGGTAAACTGCTCGAAGTGGCTCTTCAGCCGCGTGAGTTCCTCCGTGACGTCGCACCGGTCGGCGAACAGCGCGATTTCCTTCAGCACGCGCTCGTCGTTCAGGTCGAGTTCCAGGCCGGCCTGCCGCAACCGCTGGAGCAGCTGCTCCCGGTAAGCCGCCGGCACGAGCGGCGCCCGGGCCGCCACGGCGTCCACGTGCACGCGCAGCGTGGCCAGGCGGCTGATGAAATCGATGAGCAGGGCTTCGCCCTCCATCGCCCGCATCGCAACAAAGCCCCGCAGGGCGTCGGCCAGGGCGGCTTTGACCGCCGGGGCGGCGGTTTCCGCGTCGGGCAGCTGGGCGGACTTGCGCTGGGAATTCGCGATGGACCACAGCAGTTCGGGCGTCGGCGTGAAGCTCAGCCCGCGCGTGTCGGCGAGGTCGGACAGCCGGTCAAGGGCCGCGCCCACCTCAGTCTCATCCCAGACGATTTCACTGGTTCCTTTCTCGCCGGTCAGCTCGAGGACGACGCTGATCCGGCCACGCTGCGCGACCTTGCGCACCTGCTCGCCAATCGCGCCCTCCAGGCTCTCCCATTCGTCCGGCAGGTTGATGGCCAGGTCCAGGGTCTTCCGGTTCACGGAGCTGACCTGCACGGTAAGCGTGTGCCGGCCCAGCGCCGCCGTGCCCCGTCCATAGCCAGTCATGCTTTTCATCAGGAGAATTTAATAACCACGAAGGGCACAAAGAGCACGAAGGGAATCGGAAGTTTGGACTTCGTGTTCTTCGTGCGCTTTGTGGTGAAACAAATCAGTGTTTCTCGCCCAGGATTTTGGCGACCTGTTGGACATCTTTGTCGCCCCGGCCGGAGAGGTTGACGATGATGATCTTGTCCTTCGGCAGCGCCTTCGCGCGCTTTACGGCGTGGACCAGCGCATGGGTGGATTCCAGCGCCGGGATGATGCCCTCGAGCCGCGAACAGAGCTGGAACGTTTCCAGGACCTCGTCGTCGGTCGCGTAGGCAAAATCGATCCGGCCCCGGTCGCGGTAAAACGCATGCTCCGGTCCCACCGCCGCGTAGTCGAGCCCGGCGCTCACCGAGTGCGTCAGTTCGATCTGCCCCTCCGCATCCTGCAGCAGGAAGGTCTTGCAGCCCTGCAGCACGCCCAGCCGGCCGCCCGCAAAGCGAGCCGCGTGCTCGCCGCGCTTGATGCCGTGGCCGCCCGCCTCGACGCCCGTCATTTTCACTCCGGCATCCTCCAGGAACTCAAAGAAGAGCCCGATTGCGTTGCTGCCGCCGCCGACGCACGCGATGAGTTCGTCGGGCAGCCGGCCCTCGCGGGCCAGGATCTGCTCCTTCGCCTCCTGACCGATCACGCGGTGAAAATCGCGCACCATCATGGGGTACGGATGCGAGCCATACGCCGTGCCCAGGATGTAATGCGTGCTGCGGACATTCGTCACCCAGTCGCGCATGGCCTCGTTGATCGCCTCCTTCAGCGTCTTCTGCCCGGCCTCCACCCCCCGCACCTCGGCGCCCATCAGGCGCATCCGGAAAACATTCAGCGCCTGCCGCTCCATGTCATGCGCCCCCATGTAGACGACGCATTCCAGCCCGAACTTGGCGCACGCCGCCGCCGTGGCCACGCCATGCTGGCCCGCGCCAGTCTCGGCGATGATACGCTTCTTTCCCATTCGCTTGGCCAGCAGGGCCTGGGCGAGGGCGTTGTTGATCTTGTGCGCACCGGTATGCAGCAGGTCCTCGCGTTTTAGGTAGATCTTCGCCCCCCCGCAGTGCTGCGTCAGGCGCTCCGCCAGGTACAGCGGGGTCGGACGCCCCGCGAATTCCCTCAGGTGCTGCCGCAACTCGGCTTGGAACGCCGGATCCTTCCGCGCCACCTCATAGGCCGCCGCTAGCTCCTGGAGGGCCGTCATCAGCGTTTCGGGAACAAAGACCCCGCCGTACGCGCCGAAATGGCCGGCGGCATCAGGCTGTGAGAAACGGTCGAGGCGCGGAGCTTGTTCGGCAACGGTAGGCATGGCAGGTCACAGTGAGACGCGACCCGCACCGGTGGCAAACCGCTTTTCGATTTGGTGAATGTCGGTGACGGTAGGGCGCACTATCCTAAACGCGCCGGTTGGAGTCCGGCTGAGCCCAAGGCGGCGGATTAGGATAATCCGCCCTACCTTCCAAATGCACGAAGGACGGCCGACCCCGCCCTAAACCCGCTTCACCGTCACGAGGGTCAGGTCGTCCCGCAGCGGCACCGGGCCGGCAAACCGGCGCACGGTTTCCAGGATGCCGTCGTTGAGCTCCCGGGCGTTGCGCGCGTGCAGGGCCCGCACCGCGTCCGCCAGCCGCGCATTGGAGAACTCCTTGTCCTCGTCGTTCGGGGCTTCCGTGAGGCCGTCGGTGTAAAGCACCAGCGCATCGCCCGGACCGAACGGCTCGGTGCGGTCCGCGATGACCGCGGAGAAGATCTCGTCGGGCACCAGGCCGACCGGCATGCCCTCGGAGCCGACATATTCGCCCAGCGGCAGGCCGGTGCCCGGATCCCGGCGGGAAAACAGCGGCAGTTCATGGCCGGCGCGCGCGAAGGTCACCTCGCCGCGCGCGGGATCGATGACGGCGTACAGGATCGTGATGAACATGCCGCGCAGGTCGCCGCCCAGCGTGCGATTGAGCTCGGCCAGCGTCCGCGCCGGCGACTCATGGCGCGGGGCGATCTGGCGGAGGTCCGTCCGGCACATCGCCATGAGGAGCGAGGCGGGGATGCCCTTGCCTGACACATCCGCCACCGCGACGCCCAGCCGGTTGCCCGGCAGCGCGAACAGGTCGTAAAAGTCGCCGCTGACCTTCTGCGCCGGCGTGTACCGGGCATCAATGTCCAGCCCGGGAATCTGCGGCGGGGCCTTTGGCAGCAGCATCTGCTGGATGCCGCTCGCAAGCGAGAGGTCGAGGTCCAGCTGGCGTTTCTCCAGCTGAAAGCTGAGAAACTCCGCATTGTGCAGCGCGAGCGCCGCCTGCTCGGCCAGCGACTGCATCAGCGAAAAATCCGTCTGCGTGAACGGCTCGCCATCGGCCGAGTTCGCCACGGCCAGCACGCCGAAGAACTTGTCCCGGAACTGTAGCGGCACCGCGATCAGCGAGCGCACCCGGAGCGCCGGGTCCTCGTGGATGACCACCCGCTGGTCCGCGCCGGCATCGGCGATGAGCTGGCCGCGGCCGGTCTGCACTACCGCGCCGACAATGCCCTCGTGGTCGGGAAACGACTCCGAGCGGAGCACCTGCTCGATGAACCGGGCCCGGGTTGCGAGCTTTTCGCGGACCGCCGCCGGCAGCGGCCGGTGCGGCGGAAACAGTCCTTCCACCGCGGCGCTCCGCATCTTCCGGTCCTCCGTCCGTTCAAAGAGGCAGGCGCTCAGCGCGCCCGAGCACAGGATGGCCGCATGGACGATGCGCTGGAGCAGCGCCTCGCGGGTCAGGCCCTCGCCCAGCGCCTCAACCATGTGGTGCATGAAGTCGACCACGAGCTGGCGCTCCTGGGTGACCTGCTGCTTCTCCTCCTCCAGCCGGTCGGCCATGCGCCGCGACCGGTAAACGGGCAGCAGCATGGCGAGCGCACCAAGGACGATACCAAGGATGAGGACCAAAAACATGGAAGGGGGATTGGTCTGGCAGGCGACGCCGCGGGCGGCAATTGCGGATTTCGGGTGCCGGAAACCGGATAGTCCAACCCTTCGTCCGTCTTAAAACAGCTCTGGTAGAGCTAATCCGGCATCCTCGTTCCGTCTTTCCCCGGCAGCGCCATCGCGCCCTGCCGAAATTGCTATCCGCAATCCGGTATCCGCAATCCGCAATTTATTTCTGCGCCACCCGGTTCTTCAGGAACGCCATCACATCCTGGAACTTGGTCCGGTTGGCCTCGTCAGCGGAAACCAGGTTCTCGTGGGCTTCGAGCACCATGCGGGCGCTCTCCAGCTCCGAACGGTCCGGGCAGTGCAGCGCCGTGTCGCATTTGTCGAAGTTCATCTGGAAATCACCCGCGTCCACCGTGAGCAGCCGGTGCAGGCCGAGATTGCGGATCAGCTCGAGGTTCCGCGGTCCCACCCGTGCCAGCACCAGGCTGCCCGGCGGCATCGCCTTTTTCAGCTCCAGCGCGGCCCCGGCCAGCACGCCCAAGAAGGTGCTGTCCATGCTCGTGCAGTGCAGGAAATCGAACACGAAGCGCGTTTTGCCCTGGCCGACGAGTTCCGTGACGAAATCCCGCAGGCAGGCGCTGTTCTGGAAGCACGCGCGCCCGTCGATACGGACGACCACGGGGTCGGAATAGGCGTCGACGAGATAGGTGGGTTTGCTGGCTTCGGACATGGGAAAGGAAGGGACCGTCCCGCAACGGTAGCCGCGGGTCCGGAGACGGCAAGGGTGGTTGCTTAATTCTTGGTTACGATCTGCCGCAACACGTACGGCAGAATCCCGCCGTGCTGGTAATAGTCGATCTCGATGGGCGTATCGATCCGGCAGCGGACCGCGACGTTCTCGAACGTACCGTCCTTCCGCGTGACCTTCAGCGTCAGGTCCTGCTGCGGCCTGATCGTCCCGCTCAGGCCCACGACGTCGTAGGTCTCGGTGCCGTCGAGCTTCAGGGTCTGCGCGTTCACGCCTTCCTTGAACTGCAGCGGGAGGACGCCCATGCCGACGAGGTTGGAGCGGTGGATGCGCTCGAAGCTCTGGGCGACGACCACCTTCACGCCGAGGAGATTGGTGCCCTTGGCCGCCCAGTCGCGCGACGAGCCGGTGCCGTACTCCTGGCCCGCGAGGATGATGAGCGGCGTCCCGGCCGCGATGTGCTTCGCCGCGGCGTCAAAGATCGCGAGCTTCTCGCCCGTGGGCTGGTAGATTGTGTTGCCGCCCTCCTCCCCGCCGAGCATCAGGTTCTTAATGCGGACGTTGGCGAAGGTGCCGCGGGTCATCACGCGGTCGTTGCCGCGGCGCGAGCCATAGCTGTTGAAGT
The DNA here is from genome assembly GCA_903881475.1 of uncultured Opitutia bacterium. Taxonomy (GTDB): domain Bacteria; phylum Verrucomicrobiota; class Verrucomicrobiia; order Opitutales; family Opitutaceae; genus Opi-474. Next base: position 7,949 of record CAIRTK010000030.1, read on the forward strand.
CCGCGAAGCCGACACCGTTCGCGATCAGGTACTGGCCGGCGGGCGACGTCTTCTTGATCGCGCCGGCGGGCGAGATGTGGTCGGTCGTGACCGAGTCGCCAAAGATGCCGAGGGCGCGGGCGCCCTTGATCTCCGCGATGGGACCGGGCGTGAGCGTGAAGTTCGTGAAAAACGGCGGCTCCTGGATGTAGGTCGACCCGGCGTCGAACGCATAGACGTTGCCCGTGGTGGCGGGAATCTCGTTCCACTTCGGATTCTGCGCGGCGAAATTCGTGTACAGCCGGCGGAACACCTCGGGCTTGAGCGCCGCCTGCATCTGGTCACGAACTTCCTGCAGGGTCGGCCAGAGATCCTTCAGGTACACATCCTGGCCGTCCTTGCCCCGGCCGATCGGCTCCTTGGACAAGTCGATGTCAACGCGGCCCGCGAGCGCGAAGGCGACGACGAGCGGCGGCGACATGAGGAAATTGGCCTTGATGTTCTGGTGCACGCGGGCCTCGAAATTGCGGTTGCCCGAGAGCACCGAGGCGGCGACGAGGTCGTTCTTCGTGATGGCCTCCTCGATTGCAGGGTGCAGCGGCCCGGAATTGCCGATGCAGGTCGTACAGCCGTAGCCGACGGTCTGGAAGCCGAGCTGGTCGAGGTACGGCGTGAGCCCGGTCTTGTCGAGGTAGTCGGTGACTACGCGCGAACCGGGGGCGAGCGAGGATTTCACGACCGGGTTAACCTTCAGTCCCTTCTCGACGGCCTTCTTCGCGAGCAGGCCGGCGGCGAGCATGACGCTCGGGTTGGAGGTGTTCGTGCAGCTCGTGATGGCGGCGATCAGCACGGAGCCATGGCCGATGTCGCCCTCCATGCGTGTCGGGGCCGCCGCAAGGGTGTCCGGCGTGGGCCGGTTGTTCGCCATTTCCCGCTCGGTCGCCGGGTTGGTGTCGCAGGCCTTCGAGTGGGCCGAGGAAACCGGCTTCTCGCTGCCCCCGCCGCCGTGGAAGGAGCCGGTGGCGGCCACATGGACCCTCTTCGCCAGGTCCTCGGCCTTCTTGCCAAAGCCATTTTCCGTCACGCCCTTGGCGAAAGCCGTGGTGAATTCCTGCTTCATCCGCGGCAGCTCGATCCGGTCCTGGGGACGCTTCGGACCGGCGACACTCGGCACGACGGTGGAAAGGTCGAGGTCGAGGTCGGTCGAATAATCGATGGCCCCCTTCGCCGGGATGCCCCAGAGGCCCTGCGCCTTGTAGTAGGCCTCATAAAAGGCGATGTGCGAGTCGTCGCGACCCGTGGCGCGGAGGTAGGTGCTGCATTCGCCGTCGATCGGGAAGAAGCCCATGGTCGCGCCGTACTCGGGCGCCATGTTGGCGATCGTCGCGCGGTCCACCACCGGCAGCGCAATGGCGCCCGGGCCGTAGAACTCGACGAATTTGCCGACCACCTTCGCCTTGCGGAGCAGCTGCGTGACGGTGAGCGCCAGGTCGGTGGCGGTGACGCCCTCGCGCAGCGCGCCCGTGAGGTGCACGCC
>CAIRTK010000031.1 GCA_903881475.1 uncultured Opitutia bacterium
ACCATGCGCATGCCGGTGATGAGAAACTCCCGGACCATCGTGATCAGCGCGAGCGACACCGGGATCTCGTGCTTGTCGACCAGCGCGATCACCAGGCCCACCACCATGATCTTGTCCGTCAGCGCATCCATCAGCTTGCCGAAGGTCGAGACGAGGTTCTGCTTGCGCGCGATGTAGCCGTCGAGCCAGTCCCCGATGGCGCAGGCGATGAACAGCCAGAACGCGAGGGACGGCGCCCCCAGCCGTTCGCTGTACATGAGTCCGACGATCACGAACATCAGCGGCACCCGGGAAAGCGTGATGAGGTTGGGGAGGTTCATCCTAGGCGGATGACGGTTAGGCCCGCGCGGGGTTTCGCAAGCCAATCGTTGCCCGCGGAAGCACGGGGAAGCCGAAACCCAGCCCGGGAAGCATGCGTTCCGCGCTTCCGTCCCTCCGCGTCTCAGCGATTTCCCTTATCTAGGCAGCGCAACTTCCCGCCGCTTTCAGGATAGCCGCGATCCCGAATTCCTGCTTCGGTGTCCGCGTCTCCCATGCGCCACTGCATCTATCCCGGCACGTTCGATCCGATCACCTACGGCCACCTCGACGTGCTCGGGCGTGCCGCGAAGCTCTTTGACCGCGTCACGGTCGCCGTCGCGGACAATCCTGGCAAGGGTCCCCTCTTCAGCGCCGCCGAGCGCCTGGAAATGCTGCGGCCCAACCTGGAGAAATTCCCCAACGTCACGCTCACACCCTTCGGAGGCCTGCTCGTGGACTTCTGCATTGCCCAGAAGGCGGACGCCATCATCCGCGGCCTGCGGGCGCTGTCGGACTTCGAGTTTGAGTTCAACATGGCCCTGATGAACCGCCACCTGGAGCCCAAGGTGGAGACCATCTTCGTCATGCCCAACGAGCAGTTCAGCTACACCAGCTCGTCACTCGTGAAGCAGGTGGCCAAGTACGGCGGTGATGTGGCGCACTTCGTGCCGCCCAACGTCGCCGCCGCCCTGAAAAAAGCCTACGGGTGCTGACCGATGAGCGCCGCCCCGTTGGCGCCGGCCGAGGCCCTGCAGGTGCGGACCGCGCGGCGGGAGGTCGCCCCGGGCGAGGATTTTTCCTTTGAGGTCGCGCTGACCGCCAACCCTGCGGCTCCGCTCAGCTCCCTTGAGCTGACGTTCCCCGGTTTCACCACCACCGCGCCCGCCACGCCGCTCTCCGCGGGCGGGATGAGCATCGGCGGACATCTGAGCCAGCCGGGCTTTCACGCCTTCGCGGTCTCAGCCCTGCGCAACGGCCACCGAGTCGCGGGCCGCGACTACTTCATCGTGCGGGACACCCCATCTGTGAAAGTGGAGCACGAGGCGGGTTATTATGTTTTCCTCGGTTGCGGCGATTATCCGATCATCACCGGCCGGGAAACGCACCCGCTCGCCGGCTGGACCCTCGCGCAATGGAAGGAACTCGTCACGTGGATGGGCGCGAACGGCATGAACCGGCTGTGGACGCTCGTGAACGGCTACACCCTCGCCTATCCGTCGCAGCGCTATCCCGCCTTGCGGGATCGTTTCGCGCGCAACGCGTCGGAAAATTTCCTCGGCGAGCTCATTGACCATGCGCACGGCTGCGGCGTGCAGGTCTGGCTCATGCTCACAACCGACGGCCACGCACGCGATTTCAGTCGCGCCCGTCCCGAGGCCGCCCGGCACGACGAGTCAGGCCAGCCCTGCGCCCAGTTCGGCCTGGCCCTGGAGCATCCGCTCACGCGCCGCTATATTTTCGATGTCCTCGACGAGGTGCTGGAGCTCTATCCCACTGCCGATGGCGTCGCCGTGCATCCAACCGAAAGCGACCCCGACCGCTTCAATCCCGCATCCTTCGCCGCCTACCGCGCCGAGACCGGCCGCGAGCTTCGCGGGGAAACGAAGGACGTGCGCCGCGCCTGGCACAACCGAGCCTTCGCCCGGTTCATGGTGGAGTTCTCCGCCCGCTGCCACCGGCACAACCCGGCCCTCGGCCTCGTCATGGCCAACTGCTGGTGGCAGGATGATCATGTCGCCCTCAATCACGCGGAACTCCCGCCCGCCCTGCGCATCGCCGTGTGGCATTACGCCTGGGAGAACGAGACCGTCCAACCCTGGCCGATCTACCGCTGGGTCGAGGCCTTTGGCGCATCGCGCGTGCTCTACCTGCCCACCAGCCAGTCGTATCTTTACCCCACGGATCCCGCGCGGGTGATGGACCGGCATATCGGGACCGACCGGCTGGTCAGCACCGTCGCCGCACTGGGCGTGCGCGATACCATGTATTTTGCGGGCTGGGACATTCTACCCGATGCCGCGCGCTGGTGCGATGCGGCGCTGGTGCGCCACCCGACGGCCGCGCTGCTCGGCGGGCTGCCGGCCCGGCGGGCCCTGGTTCCGCGTCTCTACGCGGATTACCTGGGCGCGCGCGCCTCGGCGTTGAGCGCCGGGACCTGACCCGCTCAACGCACCCCGGCGGACTTCAGGGTCGCATCCACGAAGGCTTCATAGTCGGCCTTCAGCTTTTCCCGCGATTCCTTGTGGATGTACATCATGTGGCCCGCCTCGTAGTAGGTGAGCGTCAGGTGATCGCGGATCGAGGGGTCGAGGCCCATGTGGTCCACCGTGTACTTCGTCGCGAAATAGGGCGTCGCCAGGTCGTAGTGCCCGTTCGCGATCCAGACCTTGAGAAACGGGTTCTTCGTCATCGCCTTCTTCAGGGTCTCCGCGACGTTCAGGTATTCATTCTCCACGTTGCTGTAGCTCCACGGCTGCACCGCGCCGGTGAGGATCTCGTAGGGCAGGTCGTTTTCGTACTTCAGCTCGCGGCGCATGTAGTCGTTCAACGCGGTCGTGTAGCCGCCATTGATCGCCTCCATGCTCGGATCGAAGAAACCGTCCGTGCCGTCGCTGATGCCCGTGATCCGGCTGTCCAGCCGGCCGATGGTGCGGTGCTCGCTCCGCCGGAGCTCGGTGACAAACTTGAAAATGTCGATCCGCAGGTTCTGCTCCAGCACGTAGTCCACCGGGAGCCCGGTGAACGCGGCCAGCTGCGCCGCGATCCGTTGGTGCTCCGCCGCGGGCAGCGCATCGCCCGCCATGAGGGCAAGCGTGTAGTCCTTCATCACAAATTCCTCGGCGCGCGCCAGGGTCGTGGGCAGGTCCTTGGCGAGGTCGCCCTTCAGTTTGCCATGGTAAAACGCCGCCGCGGTGTAGGTCGGCAGGAAGAGCTCGTAGGGCAGGTCGTTGCCCGGCGCAAACCGCGCCGTCTGGAAATTCATGATCGAGGAGATGAGCATGATCCCGTTCAGGTAAAAATCGTACTTCCGCTGCAGGTAGTCGGACAGCCCGGCGGCGCGCGTCGTGCCGTAGCTTTCCCCCACAAGGAATTTCGGCGAGGCCCAGCGTTGATTCCGGGTTGTCCAGAGGCGGATGAACTCGCCCACCGACTCGATGTCGCCCGTGAAACCGTGGAACTGCTTCGCATCCACGTCCTTCGCCGCCCGGCTGTAACCCGTCGAGACCGGGTCGATGAACACCAGATCCGTCTGGTCCAGCCAGGAGTACTCGTTGTCCACCCACTTGTAGGGCGGCGGCAACGATTCGCCCTTGTCCGTCATGACCACGCGCTTCGGCCCGAGCATCCCGAGGTGCAGCCACACCGAGGATGAGCCCGGGCCGCCGTTGAACGAAAAGGTCAGCGGCCGCTTGGCCGGGTCGCTCTCGCCGAGCTTGGTGTAGGCGGTGAAGAAAATATTCGCGCGCGGTTTGTCCTTGGCATCCTTCAGCACAAGGTAGCCCGCGGTGGCCCGATACTTGATCACTTTACCACCCAGGGTGATTTCGTGCTCGGTGACGGAGAGCACCGGCTCCTTTTCCTTCGGCTCCGGCTTTTTGTCGGACCCGGGTGCTTCCCCCTTGGCCTCCGCCTTGTCCTCTTCCGCCCGGCCCGGCGTCAAAACAAGAAGGGTGGCGAGCAGGAGAATCCAGCAGCGGAGATTTTTCATGGGGCGATTGGGTGCGCACGCAACCAATGTTTCGTCCTCCGGGCTGGCAACAAGAATTCCCGGAAGGCCCGCCGTGCCGTAACCTTTTGGCCCGCCATCGCGTCATCCCACCGCTTCGGCAGGTCCCGGCTCACGCGTTTCCAGCTGAGTTTGGCCTTCCCATGTTTCAAACGGTTATGCTCAATTTTCTACTCCATGGCTAAATCGAAGAGCTCCGGCGGCCTCATCATCACGCTGGTCATCCTGGCGGCCGCGGCCGCTGGCGGCTGGTACTTCTGGCGGCAGAACGCCGAAAAGCCCCCCGAATACACCACGGTGAACGTCACGCGGGGCGATCTCACCCAGGTCGTGACGGCCACCGGCAACCTTCAGCCGGTCCTGAACGTGAGCGTGAGCAGCCAGATCTCGGGTATCGTGTCCAAGGTCCTCGTCGACTGGAACACCCCCGTCAAGGAGGGCCAGCTGCTCGCCGAATTGGATCCTTCCAGCTACCAGACGGCCCTCGAGCAGGCCGACGGCCAGCTCGCCAACGCCAAGGCCAACTACACCCTCATGAAGGTCACCGCCGACCGCCAGCGCGGCCTCTTCCAGCAGAAGCTCATTTCCCAGGGTGACCTCGACACCGCCGAGGCCCAGCTCGCCCAAGCCGAGGCCCAGGTGAAGATCCAGCAGGCCAACTACGAGACCGCCAAGGTCAACCTCGACCGCTGCAAGATCTACTCGCCCATCGCCGGCAGCGTCATCCTCCGCTCGGTGGATCCGGGCAATACCGTGGCCGCGAGCCTGGCCGCCCCCACCCTGTTCCAGATCGCCAACGATCTCACGAGCATGCAGATCGACGCCGCGATCTCCGAGGCCGACATCGGCAACGTGAAGGAGAAGCAGGTCGTGAACTTCACCGTGGATGCCTACCCCAACCGGCAATTCCGCGGCGTGGTTTCCCAGATCCGCAATACGCCGAAGACCTCCCAGAACGTCGTCATCTATGACACCATGATCGACGTGCACAACCGCGACCTGAAGCTGCTGAACGGGATGACCGCCAATGTCTCGGTCGTCGTCGCCAGCCGCAAGGCCGCCCTCAAGGTGCCCAATGCCGCGCTCCGCGTGCGTATTCCCGACAACCTCCTGCCGCCCAAGCCGGAAGAGGAGGGCGCACCCGCGCTCGCCGCCAAGGTGCTCACCGATGACGAACGCCGGCAGCAGTTCCAGCAGCTCATGACCGATGCCGGCTACGTCCGCGGCAACGGCCCGCCCACCCCCGAGGTCCGCGCCAAGATGGAGCAACTGGCCAAGGAGCGCGGCATCGAGCTGCCGGCCGGCCGCGGCGGCCGCGATAGCAACGCCCCCGTCACCCGCACCCTCTACCGCCTCGTCGGCACCGACCCCAAGACCGCCCATCCCGAGCCCGTCTCGGTGAAGCTCGGCATCACCGATGGCATCGCCACCGAGGTGGTCGACGGCCTGAACGAAGGCGACGCGGTCATCACGTCCGTCTATATCCCGGGCAGCAAGTCGGCCACCGCTCCCGCCACCAATCCCTTCGGCAGCACCAACCGCCCTCTGGGTCGCTGAGGTCGGCCCCTCTCCGGTCGCGCTCCATCCCTTCATGACTCCCGTCGTCAAAATCGAGGACGTCCACAAGATCTACGATTCCGGCGAGGTGAAGGTGCATGCCGTGCGGGGCATCACGCTCGATCTGTACAAGGGCGAGATGATGGCCCTGATGGGCGCCAGCGGCTCCGGCAAGTCCACGCTCATGAACACGCTCGGCTGCCTCGACCGGCCCACGAGCGGGACCTACCTCCTCGACAACATCGACATCTCCACGCTCGACCGCAACGAGCTGGCCGACCTCCGCAACGAGAAGCTCGGCTTCGTCTTCCAGGGTTTCAACCTCCTCGCCCGCACCACCGCGCTCGAGAACGTCGAGCTGCCCATGCTCTACGGCAAGCGCCGCGTGCGCTCCCGCGAGATGCAGGAGCGCGCCATGCACTGCCTCGACATCGTCGGGCTCTCCGACCGCGCCGACCATTTTCCCAGCCAGCTCTCCGGCGGCCAGCAGCAGCGCGTCGCCATCGCGCGCGCGCTGGTCAACCAGCCGCAGGTCCTGCTCGCCGACGAGCCCACTGGCAACCTCGACAGCAAGACGTCCGTCGAGGTGATGGGCGTGTTCCAGAAGCTCAACGACGAGGGCATCACAATCGTGATGGTCACGCACGAGCTGGACATTGCCAACTACTGCAAGCGCAACCTGGTCATGCGCGACGGCCGCGTCGTGAGCGACACACCCGTCGCCAACCGCAGCATCGCCGAGACCGAGATGAAGCGGATCCACGAGGCCGAGGCCGCCGCCAAGCTCATCGCCTGAATTGAAACGCGAAGATTGAAACCCGAAATCCGACCAAGCCATCCGGGCTGCGACCTCTGATCTCGCCTTTCCGCTCCCACTGCTCCTGAGGCATCCGTCCAATCCAAAATCCGCAATCGAAAATCCCAAATTCGACGATGCACATCGGCTCCACCGTCACCGTCTCGTTCCGCGCCCTCCGGCGCAACGCCATGCGCTCCATCCTGACCGCACTCGGCATCATCATCGGCGTGGGTGCGGTCATCGCGATGGTCAGCATCGGCAACGGCGCGAAGTCCATGGTCGAGGCCCAGATCGCCGCCCTCGGCCAGAACGTCCTCCTGATTTTCTCCGGCAGCGTCAACCAGGGCGGCGCCCGCAGCGGCTCCTTTGGCGCCGGCACGCTCACGATCGAGGACGCCGACGCGATCCAGCGCGAGATCACCACCGCCATCGCCATCAGCCCGGAGGTCCGCACCAGCGCCCAGATCCTCGCCAACGGGCTCAACTGGTCCACCCAGATCCTCGGCGAGGGCGCCGACTACCTTAACATCCGCGAGTGGCCGCTGTCCGATGGCACCATGTTCTCCGACGCCGATGTCCGCGGCGTGGGCAAGGTCTGCATCATCGGGCAGACCATCGTCACCCAGCTCTATCCGGACATCTCGCCCATCGGGCAGACCCTGCGCATCCGCAACCAGCCGTTCAAGGTCGTGGGGGTGCTCGCGGCCAAGGGGCTTTCCGTCCAGGGCACCGACCAGGACGACCTCGTCATCGTCCCCTACACGAGCGCCATGAAACGCGTGGCGAAGCAGACCATGCTGCGCTCCATCAATGTGCAGGCCGGCAACGCCGACCTCATCGAGCGCACCCAGAACGACATCATCTCGCTGCTCCGGCAGCGCCACCGCACCACCGAGCAGACCGACGACTTCACCGTGCGCAACCAGCAGGAGATCGCCGACGCCGCCAACGCCACGTCCAACACGATGACCCTGCTGTTAGGCGCCATTGCCGGCGTCTCGCTCATCGTCGGTGGCATTGGCATCATGAACATCATGCTGGTGTCCGTGACCGAGCGCACGCGCGAGATCGGCATCCGCCTCGCCGTCGGCGCGCATGGCAAGGAGATCCAGCTCCAGTTCCTCACCGAGGCGGTCGTCCTGAGCGCCTTCGGCGGCACCATCGGCATTCTGGTGGGCATCGGCGCCTCCGAACTTCTCTCCCGGCTCAACCACTGGCCCACCCTCGTCTCTGCCACCGCCGTCGCGGTCGCCTTCCTCTTCAGCGCTGCCGTCGGCATGATCTTCGGCTACTATCCCGCGCGCAAAGCCTCGCTGCTCGACCCCATCGACGCCCTGCGCTACGAGTGATCTGCGCCTGCTAGTAGCAGCCGACGTCCGTGACGCGGCCGTATTTTTCTGTCGACCGGCGCAACCCTTCGCCCCGACTCTGGTTCTCACTCTGCCATGAGCCGCCGTCTCCTGCTTGCCCTGTTCGTCTGCTGCGCCGGATTCCTGCAGGCTGAACCCGCCGGCGAGTCCGCCCTGGCCCTGTACAAGGCCAAGCGCTACCCCGAGGCCCGGGCCGCCTTTGAGCAGATCGTCGCCCGCGACCCCCGGAACGCCCCGGCCCATTACTACCTCGGGCTCATCGCCCAGCGGCGCAGCGATGACGACGAGGCCATCCGCCAGCTGGAACAAGCCACCGCGCTCGACCCCAAAAAGTCAGACTATTTCATGGACCTCGGCGCGGCCTATGGCAGCGCCGCCGGCCACGCCGGCCTTTTCGCCAAGATGGGTCTTGCCGAGAAATGCCAGGCCGCACTCGAGCATGCCGTCGCCCTCGACCCCGACAACCTCGTCGCCCGCAACGGCCTTGTCACCTACTACCGCTCCGCGCCCAGCTTCGTCGGCGGCGGCATGGGCAAGGCCTATGCCGAGGCCGAGGAAATCCGGCGGCGCGATCCGCTGATGGGCGCGAGCGTCCTCGGCCAGCTCTACCTCGCCGACCAGAAATATGAGGAGGCCTTTGCGACCTTCGAGGACGCCCTCAAGGCCCATCCCGACGCCTACCTCGCGCTCTACTCCATCGGCCGCGCCGCCGCCCAGACCGGCCTGCATCCGGAGCGCGGTGAGCAGGCCCTGCGCCGCTGCCTCGAACTCCCGCCCGGCAAGGGCGATCCCGGCCACGCCCCCGTCCAATGGCGGCTCGGCAATCTCGCCGAAAAGCGCGGCAACCTGGCCGCCGCCCGCGCCGCCTACGAGGCCGCCCTTAAGATCGATCCGGGTTTCACCCAGGCGAAGGACTCGCTGGCCAAGCTGAAGTGAGCCAGATGCCAGAAAGTAGCGCAGGCATCCTGCCTGCTCTGGTCCGGATGCAGGCAGGATGCCTGCGCTACGCCAGCCACGCCATCAAAGTGAGCGATTTCGCCCGTGTAACCGGAGAATGTCTTCAAACCCATCTTGTCATGCTGAGCGCAGTGAAGCATCCACTGGGATAAAATCGAAGCCGACAGCATAATCGCACTGGATTCTTCGCTGCGCTCAGAACGACAGGGTTGGAACGATCAGGATGAAGCCACCTCCTAGAAAATAAGCGGTTGCGGTTGCGCCCGCTCCATCGGCGCCTAACTTCGCCCCGCAAATGGCTGCAACGCCCCTCGTTGAACTTCACGACGTCACCAAGCGCTACGGCGCCGGTCCCCTCGTGCTCGACCGCGTCAGCCTCGTCGCCGCGCCCGGCGATTTCATCAGCCTGATCGGCCCGAGCGGCTGCGGCAAATCCACCCTGCTCCGGCTCATCGCCGGCCTGAGTCCCGCCTCCGCCGGCACCCTTCAGCTCGACGGCCGCACGCCCGAGCAGGCCGCCGCCGAGCTGGCTTTCGTCTTCCAGGAGCCCACCCTCCTCCCCTGGCTTACGGTCGCCAGCAACGTCGCCCTGCCCCAGCAGCTGCGCGGCCTGTCCCCTGCGGACCGCGCCGCCACCAGCCGGCGCGTGCTCGACCTCGTCCGCCTCGGCGACCGCGCCGCGGCTTATCCCCGCCAGCTTTCCGGCGGACAGAAAATGCGCGTCTCGATCGCGCGCGCCCTTTCGCTCTCCCCGAAGATCCTCCTGCTCGACGAGCCGTTCGGGGCCCTCGACGAAATGACCCGCGAGCACCTGAACGAGGAACTCCTCGCCATCCGCCAGCAGCAGGCCTGGACCGCTTTCTTCGTCACCCACTCCGTCGCCGAGGCCGTATTTCTCTCCAACCGGATCGTCGTGATGGCCGCCTCGCCCGGCCGCATCCACACCGAGATCACCGTGCCGCTCACCTACCCTCGCACCGCGGCGACTCGGCTCTCCCGCGAGTACCACGATCTCGTCGCCGAGGTCTCGCGCATCCTCCGCTCCGTCGAATCCGCCGCCGCCTGAACCCAATGTCCAAGCGCCTCCTCCAGATCCTTCTGCCTGCGGCCACCGGCGTGATCTTCATCCTCGCCTGGTACGCCCTCCGTTTCTCGATGAACGAGGAAATGCAGTTCCTGTTGCCCACGCCCGGCGAGATCATCGCGTCCTTCCGTGACAACGGCGATTCCCTCGCCCGCGCCGCGCTCAACACCACCGAGGGCGCGCTGCTCGGTTTCGCCGGTGCCATCGTGGTCAGCGCCGGGCTGGCCCTCACGCTTTCCCTGTCATCGCTCATCCGGATCAGCCTCTATCCCTACCTGATGATGCTGCAGATGATCCCGGTCATCATCTTCGCCCCGATCCTCATCCTCTGGGTCGGCCCGGGTCTCAAGAGCGTGGTCGTGATCACCTTTCTCATCTGCTTCTTTCCGCTCGTCGTGAACACCACGCAGGGCCTCATCTCGACCGACCGGAACAGCGTCGAGCTCTTCCGCATGTACCGGGCGAGCCGCCTGCAGGAAATCTTCCTCCTCCGCGCGCCCGCCGCCCTGCCCTACTTCTTCACCGGCCTCCGCATCGCCGCCGTGCTCGCCCCCATTGGCGCCCTCGTCGGCGATTACACCGCCGGCAGCTCCGCCGGCGACGGCGGCGGGCTCGGGTTCCAGGCCATCATTTACTCCAGCCAGGCCAAGTACCCCGCGCTCTTCGCCACCGCCGCCGTCACGTGCGTGCTCGGGTTTGTCTTCGTCGGCGTCGTGGTCGGCCTCAGCTGGCTCGCCCTGCATCACTGGCACGACTCTTACGAGCGCACCGACACCTGAACTCTCCTCTCTCCGATGATCAAAAAACTCCTCTCTTGCCTTCTTCTCGGCCTACTCCCGGCCGTCGCCGCCCGCGCCGATGATAAGCCGCTGCCCAAGCTCACCGTCCAGCTCGATTGGATCGCGGAGCCCGAACACGGCGGCATCTACCAGGCCCTCGCCCGCGGCTATTTCCGCGCCGAGGGACTCGATGTCACCGTTGTCCAGGGCGGACCCAATGCCTTCGTCACGCCGATGGTCGCCACCGGTCAAACCTCCATCGGCCTGGCCGACAGCACCAACGCCCTCCTGCAGCAGGCCGAGGGCCTGCCCATCCTGCAGATCGCCGCCGTGTTTCAGGATGATCCTTCCGGCCTGATGATCCATGCGTCCAGCTCCGTGCACACGTTCGCCGACCTGCAGGGCAAGACCATCATCGCCCGGCCCGAGTGGACGTTCCTGAAGTTTCTGCAGAGCAAGTACCACCTCACGTTCTCGGTCGTGCCGCAGAACTTCTCCGTCACCGCCTTCCTCGGCAACAAGGAGGCCATCCAGCAGGGCTACTTCATCGCCGAGCCCTACCATATCGTGAAGGCCGGTGGACAAATGCCGCGTTTCCTCTCGACGTGGGACGCCGGTTTCCGCGCCTACTCCGTGCTCATCACGAGCCGGAAGTTCGCCCGCGAACATCCGGCCGAGCTCCGGGCCTTCCTCCGCGCCTACATCCACGGCTGGCAGGAGTACGTGGCGGGCGACCCCACACCCGCCCACGAAGCGATGAAAAAGGTCAACCCGAACAACACGGATGACTTCATGAAATTCTCCCGCCAGATGATCATCGACGACAAGCTCATCACCGGCCGCGACGCCACCGGCGGTCCCAACCAGGTCGGCCGCCTCGATCCCGCCCGCTACGCCACCCAGATCACCCAGCTGGAAGAGCTCGGCATCCTGCCAAAAGGCAAGATCACCGCCAGCCGTGCGATGACAACGGAGTTTCTGCCTTAGCTGAAGCGTTACCCAGCAGTCCTGCGATAAATTGAAATTCCAAGACCATCAGGTTGAAAGCTTCCCTTGACTCGAACACCTCATGTCCAATTCGCCGGAATCAATCGTCCAAAAGCAGGTCGACGCCTACAACGCGCATGACGTCGAAGCCTTCGTCGCGACCTACGCCGACGACGCCGAGCTGTTCATGCATCCATCCGAGTTGATCGCCAAGGGCCCGGCCCAAATCCGGGACCGCTATGCGAAGCGCTTTCGGGATGCCAAGCCGCACGCCGTGATTCCGCAGCGGATCGTCATATGCCAGACAGTCATCGATCAGGAGGAAATCACTACCCTCTTTCCTGATGGCCAGCGCGGGACCATGCGCGCCGTGGTGATCTACGAGGTGAAGCAGGACAAGATCGCCCGGGCATGGGTTATCGTTGATCGGAAGACGTAGCTGTTCAGCCGCGCTAAAACGAGAACGGCTCCTTACCGCAGACTGTCATTCTGAACGAAGTGAAGAATCCAGTTGGATATAATCGAAACCCCCAGCGGAATCTCACTGGATTCTTCGCTGCGCTCAGAATGACAAACACCAGAATCATCCGTTCTCCCATCGACTATTACCTCGGGCCTGTCTCGCTGCGCTGACCATGCCGACTGATGCCCGTCCCCGTTTCCTCGCTTTGCTCCATACCGCCGTGCAGGAGGGCACGCTCGTCAAGCTCACGCTCGGCAAACCCCGCGGCGCCGACGCTAAGCTGAAGAATCTCTTCGTCCGCCCTCTCACGCTGAAGACGGGCCCGCATCTGGCGTTTGTCTGGCGTCACGCCACGAACGATGTGACCAAAAACCACCCGCCGGCCGCCGCCCTCGCCCTGCTCGAGCCGCTCATTGGCACTGACTTTCTCGACGCTCACCTGTTCACCGCCGCCGAATCCGCCCAGCTCGAATGCCAGCCCGACGGCTCCGCCCGCCTCCGTGTGAAAAAATCGGCCGCCCCAGCCGCTGCCCCCGCGCCGCATGACCGCGCCAAGACGCACCTTATTCCCGCCGATGCCCCCTGGCTCCGCGCCCTCGGCGTGACCAACGACCGCGGCCAGCCCCGCGAGGGCATGGCCGACAAATTCCGCCAGATCCAGAAGTTCGCCGAACTCCTCAGCCACCTCCTCACCGAAGCCGGCCTCGACTCTTCCTCGTCCCACGTCACACGTCCCACGCCACTCCAGATCGTCGACATGGGCTCCGGCAAGGGCTACCTGACCTTCGCCGTCGCCGCCCTCCTCGGCGATCGCGCCACGGTCCGCGGAATCGAGGCCCGCCCCGAGCTCGTCGACCTCTGCAACCGCGTCGCTCGCGAAACCGGTTTCACCAATCTCACCTTCACCGCCGGCCAGATCGCTTCCGTTCAGTTCGAAACTCCCCCCGATGTTCTTATCGCCCTCCACGCCTGCGACACCGCCACCGACGACGCCCTCGCCAAGGGCGTTGCCGCCCAAGCTGCCCTGATCGTCGTCTCCCCGTGCTGCCAGAAGGAACTCCGCGCCCAGCTCACCGCTCCGCCCGTGCTCGCCGACGCCCTGCGCCACGGCATTTTCCAGGAACGTCAGGCCGAGTTCGTCACGGATGCCCTGCGCGCCCAACTCCTCGAGTGGGCCGGCTACCGCACCAAAGTCTTTGAGTTCATCTCCACCGAGCACACCGCGAAAAACCTCCTGATCTCCGCCATCAAGACCCGCGCGCCCGGCGATGCGGCGACCGCCGCCCGCCTGCGCGAATTCGCCGCCTTTTACGGCATCCGCACCCAGCAGCTCGCCACGCATCTGGGGGTGAATCTCGCGCCATGACCTGGGAAGACCTCGACTGGCCCGCCCTCGACCGGCTGCGCGCGGGATTCCTCGACGGCGCCGCGGCCCGCGGCCCGTACTGGAAATCCGCCAGCGATCTCGCCAGCTACGACTTTACCTACGGCGAGCGCATCGGCTGGAAATGGGACCAGGTCCTGCGCGAGCTGAAACTCCGCGGTTGGAAGCCAAACTCGCTCTCCGTTCTCGACTGGGGCTGCGGCAGCGGCATCGCCGCGCGCCGGGTGATTTCCTTCTTCGGCGCCGGCCAGTTCGATTCGCTCCAAGTCTGGGATCACTCGCCCGCCGCCTGCGACTTTGCCGCCAACGCCGCGACCCAGGCGTTCCCCGGGCTTAACGTTAGTTCGGTCACACCGGGCTTTCTGGCCTCCGGCGAACCAGTCGGGCTGCTGCTCATCAGTCATGTCCTGAATGAGCTCCCTCCCGCAGCCCTCATCAGCCTGCGTGCGCTGATCGCGCGCGCCGAGGCCGTCATCTGGGTCGAGCCCGGCACGCACGACGTCAGCCGCTCGCTCGGCGCCCTCCGCGAGGAGTTCATGCCCGACTTCCGGCTGATCGCTCCCTGCACCCACCAGCAGGCCTGCCCCGTCCTCGAGCCGGGCAATGAGTGCGACTGGTGCCACCACTTCGCCCCGCCGCCCAGCGAGATCTTCGCGAGTTCCGAGTGGGTGAAGTTCGGCCAGCGCGCCGGCATCGACCTTCGCAGCCTGCCCTACTGCTTCCTCGCCCTCGACCGCCAGCGCAACGCGGCCGCCCCCGCCGGGCTCTCCCGCATCATCGGCCGGCCCGAGCATTTCAAACCCTATGTGCGGGTGCTTAACTGCGATGCCACCGGCCTCGCCGAGCTCACCCTGCTCAAGCGCACCGATCCCGCGCTCTACAAGCAGCTCGACCGCACCCGGGAGCCGCTCGTCTATCGATGGCGGCGCGAGGGAACTTCGATTCTTGGAGTGGAAACTTGACTCGCACGCCCCGGTTGGGATGCTGCCCCTTTCACTTCACACCACCATGGGTCAACAACTCAACAAGTACATCAAACGTAAACGTCGCGCTGCCTACCTGAAGCGCCGCAAAGCGCGCGTCAAAGCTGCCGCCCCTAAGAAGAAGTAACCGGCTGCAACGTACTTCCGTTATCCTGGACCGCGGCCCTGCGCCGCGGTTTTTTGTTCACCGGTCCCACGCACGCCCGCCTTTCGCCATGATCAAGGTCAGTCTCATTTCCCTCGGTTGCGCCAAGAATCTCGTCGATAGCGAGATCATGATCGGCCACCTGCACCAGGCCGGCATGACCGTCATCCCCGATGCGGAGAAGGCCGACGTCGTCATCGTCAACACCTGCTCGTTCATCGACTCCTCCAAGGAGGAATCGATCGGCCATATCCTCGAGGTCCACCAGAACCGGGGCCTGCGCAAGCGCCGCAAGGAACAGAAGCTCATCGTCGCCGGCTGCATGTCCCAGCGCTTCTCCAAGGACCTCTCGGGCGAACTCGCGCATGAGGTCGACGCCTTCATCGGCCTCGACCAGATCACCCAGGTCGCCCCAATCATCGAGGGCATCTACGCCAAGGAGCGCGGCGCCCGTTCCGTGCCCGAGAATTTCGTCACGCCGCGGTCCACCTACATCCCCGACTACGATACCCCGCGTTTCCGGCTCACGCCGAAACATTTCGCGTACATCAAGATCGCCGAGGGCTGCAACCACCCCTGCACGTTCTGCATCATCCCGCAGATCCGCGGCCGGCATCGCAGCCGCACCGTCGAGAGTGTCGTCGCTGAGGCCCGCCAGCTCGTCAAGGAGGGCGTGAAGGAACTCAATCTCATCTCCCAGGACACGACCTTCTTCGGCATGGACACGTGGGAGCAGCGCCCCAACCCGCGCACGCCCGTCGACTCCACCCGCGGCACCGCGCTCACCACCCTTCTCCGCCAGCTCAACGCCATCGAGGGCGACTTCTGGATCCGACTCCTGTACACGCACCCCGCCCACTGGAGCGATGAACTCATCCGCACGATCGCCGAGTGTCCGAAGGTCGCCCGCTACATCGACATCCCGCTCCAGCACATCAGCGACCCGATGCTCGAGCGCATGCAGCGCGAGACGAGCGGCGACTATATCCGCGATCTCATCCGCCGCATCCGCGCCGGCATTCCCGGCATCGCCGTGCGAACCACGTTCATCGTCGGCTTTCCCGGTGAGACCGAGGCCGACGTTGACGAGCTCTGTGAATTTATCCGCGAGACCAAATTCGAGCGCCTCGGCGTCTTCCGGTATTCCCAGGAGGAAGGCACCCGCGGCGCAAAGATGGAGAACCAGATTCCCGCCAAGGTGAAGGAAGCCCGCTGGCACCGGACCATGGCGCTCCAGCAGGAAATCGCCCGCGAAGTTTCAAAAGGCTACGTCGGCCGCACGATCAGGATTCTCGTCGAGGAACCCGGCGTCGCCCGCGGCGAGGCCGACGCACCCGACATCGATGGCCGCGTCTACGTCCCGCGCGAGTTGCCGGTCGGCGAGTTCGTCGACGTGAAGATCAATTCCTTCCACGATTACGACCTGCTCGCGCTGCCCACCGGCCAGCAACCCGTCGTCTACAAGATCGCGAAGCAGGCGCAGTGAGGGTGCCGTCCGGAAGGTAGGGCGGATTATCCCTAATCCGCCGCGTTGGACTCCGACTGCCTCAATTCGGCACGTTACGGATAACGCGCCCTACCCTTTGACCGATTCCACAAACCGCTGGATAATCCCCCCGAACGACCCGTTCGTGAAAAACACCACCAACTGCGGCCTGTCCGTTCCGGCCGCCGTCACGTTTGTCCCAAGTTGCTCCAGCAGGGCTTCATTCGACGCCGCCGCATAACCCGCGACACCCTGACTCTCGAGAAACTGCACCAGCGCCTCCACATCGAAACGCTCTTCCGGCTTCAGCTTGTCCGCCCGGGAGATGCTCCCCAGGTAAACCTCGTCGGCCTGTGCCAGCGCCCGCATGAAGGCCGACTGCATGACTTTCGTCCGGGAGGTATTGCTGCGCGGTTCGAAGGCCGCGTGGATGACATGACCGGGAAACCTAGCCCGGAACGAATGCAATGTCTCCGCCAGTGCCGTGGGGTGATGGCCAAAGTCCTCGATGACCTTCAGCGCCGGCGTGTCCACCAGCAGCTCCTGCCGCCGCTTCACCCCGCGAAATCGGGCGAGCGCATCAAGCTTCAACTGCGTGGGATCATTCGGGAACAGCGCCAATCCCCCCGCCAGCGCCGCCATGGCTGCATTGCGGGCGTTGAAGAGTCCCGGCTGCGACCATTTCACCTTCGCCCAAAGCTTACCGCGCCACTCCAGTCTGAAACTCGCCCCGTCCGCCGTCTCGGAAAATCCCCCGATGCGCAGGTCGTTGCCCTCGCCTGTGCCCACACGCACCACCCGCGTCCAGCCCAGCGGGCCCAGCGCCAGAAGATTGGCATCATCGCCATTCAGCACGATCCAGCCCTTCCGCGGCACAATGCGCGTGAGATGACTGAAGGTCCGCTGCACATCGGCTAGGTCGCGGAAGATGTCCGCATGGTCGAACTCCAGGTTGTTCAGCACGGCGATATGCGGCGCGTAGTGGATGAACTTGCTGCGCTTGTCGAAAAACGCGCTGTCGTACTCGTCGCCCTCGATGACAAACGGATCGCCCTCGGCCCCTAGGTGATTGCCCGTCGGCGGATCCTGCGGCACGCCGCCGATCAGGAAGCCCGGATCGCGGCCGTTTTCGCGCAGCAGGAAGGCCGTGAGCGCCGTCGTGGTGGTCTTGCCATGGGTCCCGCAGATCACGAGGTTGCGCCGCGTCTGCAGCACAGACTCGTGCAGCAGCGCCGGCAGCGACGTGAACGGCAGCACCCGCGTGTCGAGCAGCCACTCGACCTCCGGATTGCCCCGCGACATCGCATTGCCGATCACCACGAGGTCCGGCGCCAGTTTCTCCAGCCGAACCGGATCGTAGCCCTCGTGCAGGGTGATCCCGGCCTCGGCGAGCACCGTGCTCATCGGCGGGTAGACCCCCGTGTCGGCGCCCAGGATCTCATGGCCCGCCGCCCGCGCTAGCAGCGCCGCATTGCCCATCGCCGTCCCGCAGATGCCCATGAAGTAAATCCGCATCACTTGGTTAACCTACACCCGGCCCGCCGGGTCAACATCGGGGCTGTGTCCGTTGGATTCTAACTTGGACGGCCCCGAAGCGAACGTCGAACGTGGAACGATAGAACCGGCGGACAAATTCCGAAACGTTGGAAGTTCGGCGTTCAGTGTTGGGTGTTCGATGTTCGCCTTGCCCGTCTCACGGGGCAGCCGAACCATCAGACGGCAACGCGAAACCAGACTACTTTCCCGGCACCACCGCCGACGCCGGCTGCGCCGCCGGGGCGGTGACGCCGCTGAAGAGCGGCTTGGATTTCATGACGCTCTGGTACAGGCCCCAGCCCAGCGGAAGGGACACGATCACCCAGGCGACGGCGACCAGCAGCGGAGAGGTTTTGGACGGAGTTTCGGACATGAGGAAAAAGGTTGGAGTTGGATAGTAAAGGGACGGAACGATGACGCGCTCAGGTCGCGGCCTTGTAGTGGTATTTCTCGTCCACCGGGCGGACCAGCAGGTTGCAGACAAGTCCGATCAGGAGCACGCCGGCCATGAGGTACAACGTCGTGTTGTAAGCCTGCTCCTTGGGCACGCCATGGGCCTTCTGGTAGGCCGAGATGTTCGTGACTAGTTGCGGTCCCAGGACCGCGGCCATCGACCAAGCTGTGATCACGCGGCCGTGGATGGCGCCGACCTGCATCGTGCCGAACAGGTCACGCAGATAGGCCGGAGTCGTGGCAAAGCCGCCCCCGTACATCGAGATGATGACGCAGGCCACCGCCACGAACAGGACGACATTGTTGACCTTCTGCGCATACGGGATCGTCAGGTACAGCGCGCAGCCCAGGAGAAAGTAGACACAAAAGACCCCCTTGCGCCCGATGATGTCGGAAAACGACGACCACAGGAACCGTCCGCCCATGTTGAAGATGCTGAGCAGTCCGACAAATCCTCCGGCCACCGCGGCGCTCACCCCGAACATGTCCTGCGCCATCGGCGAGGCCTGCGCGAGCACGCCGATGCCGGCGGTGACGTTCATGCAGAGCACCATCCACAGCAGCCAGAACTGCGGGGTTTTCCACGCGACATCGACCGTCACATTCGCGGTCGTCACGAGTTCCTGCGGCTGCACCGGTGCGACAAATCCCGCCGGTT
This sequence comes from uncultured Opitutia bacterium, assembly GCA_903881475.1. Taxonomy (GTDB): domain Bacteria; phylum Verrucomicrobiota; class Verrucomicrobiia; order Opitutales; family Opitutaceae; genus Opi-474. The sequence continues at coordinate 18,669 of CAIRTK010000031.1, forward strand.
TCCAACCGGGGGCCGGCACCCGCACGATGAAGGCGGCGAAGTTCATCATCACAAAGTAAAGTCCGGCCATGACGAGAAAGGCCTCCTTCACGCCGACCGACGTGGCCGACTTGAAATGATCCATCAGGACGATGGCCAGCGGACCGCCAACAAGCGCCCCGCTCCCAAAGCCCATGATCGCCATGCCCGTGGCCATGCCGGGGCGGTCAGGAAACCACTTCACCAGCGTTGAAACCGGCGCGATGTAGCCAAGGCCGAGCCCGATGCCGCCGACCAGGCCGTACCCGACGGCGACCAGCCAAAGCTGATGGAGGTTCACGCCCAGGCTCGCGATGACCAGTCCGCCGCAGAAACAGCAGGCGCTGGCCACCATGGTCTTGCGCGGACCCTGGATCTCAACCCACTTGCCGAACACCGCGGCCGAGAAACCGAGAATCACCAGGCCCAGCGAGTAGGTCCACAGCACGATGCTCGGCACCGTCCAGTCCTGATCCGGCACCGACTTCGAAATGCCGATCGCCCGGCTCAGCGGCAGGTTGAAGACGCTGAAACTGTAGATCTCGCCGATGCACATCTGCACGGCAATCGCCGCGGGCGGAACCAGCCAGCGGTTGAAGCCCGGTGGGGCAACGGTGTTCTCCCGATCGAGGAACGAAAACATGGGTTGGGGATTTGGGGGTTGAACTGAACCACGGATTGGAAAGCAGCCGATAACCCGTGTGATTTTAATAACCTATACCCGGCCCGCCGGGTCAACTTCGTGACGCAATTGTAACAATCAGGGGGACGGAGGTGAAGCGAGTTGCCCTCCACGCGCTGAACACCGCCATCCGGGTTAAATCATAGCCGGAGCCAAACAACGCATTGGGGACAATGCGTTCCACCCCGGGCAAATTGAACCCACGATGTGAAGGGGGTCACTCACCCGCTGGCCGCGAATCAGGTGCAGGCCGCCATTCCATCTCCAATCTTCCAACTCCCATCTCCGTTGCTCGCGAGCGCGCAACTTACACCAGGCTCATCGGGTCAACATCGAGCACTTGTGTGATATCGTCCGGCCAGCTGAAGGCCGCGCGCAGCCGGACCAGCTCGGGCACGACCTTCGTCACCGAGTTCGTGAAATACCAGACCTGCCAGCGGTACTCGTCCTTGATCTTCTCGATCGGCGACGCCGATGGCCCGCGCAGCTCCACGCGGCTGCCCAGTTCTTTCTCCACCAGCTTCGCCCATTGCTCGGAGAAGAACTTCAGCTTCTCGGGGTTCGGTCCGCGGAACAGGTGGTGAATCAGGTGCCGGTAAGGCGGATAATGGAAATCCTTCCGCATCTTCAGCTCCGCGGCGGCGAAACCCGCATAATCCGCCTGGCGCGAGAACTGGATCGCCTCCGCCTGCGGCGTGAAGGTCTGCACCACGACTTCCCCCGCGCGGTCGCCCCGCCCCGCCCGGCCCGCCACCTGCACCAGCAATTGGAAGGTCCGCTCGTTCGCCCGGAAATCCGGGACATGCATCGAGATATCGGCGTCGATCAGCCCCACCAGCGTCACGTTGGGAAAATCCAGCCCCTTCCCGATCATCTGCGTGCCGATCAGGATATCGATCTTCCCGGCGCGAAACTGCGCCAGCACCTCCCGGAAACGGTTCTTCTTCGACATCGTGTCCGTGTCCATCCGCTCGATGCGCGCCCGCGGCACCATCCGCCGCACCGCCTCCTCCACGCGCTGCGTGCCCAGCCCGCGCCAGCGGATTTCCGGCGCGCCGCACTTGGGACAGCGCAGCGGCGCCGGCTTCTGGTGGCCGCAGAGGTGGCACCTGAGCGTCTCATCCGCCCGGTGATAGGTCATCGCGATGCTGCAGTGCGCGCATTCCTCCGTGTGGCCGCACTTGGTGCAGAGCATCGCGGACGAGTAACCCCGGCGGTTGATGAAGAGGATCGTCTGCTCCCGCCGCTCCAGCCGCGCGTGCATCGCGTTCACCAGCTTCCCCGAGAGCGCCGGCAGCGAGCGCTGCTTCATCGCCTCGATGCGCAGGTCCACGATGTCGATGTAGGGGAGTTTTCGGGCATCCACCCGTTCCCGCAGTTCCAGCAGGCCGTACTTGCCGGCCTGCGCGTTGGCGTAGCTTTCGAGCGAGGGTGTCGCCGAGCCCAGCAGGCAGACCGCTTGGTTGAGCTTTGCCCGCATCACTGCGACATCGCGGCCGTGATAGCGCGGCGTCTCATCCTGCTTGTAGGCGGGTTCGTGCTCCTCATCGACCACGATCAGCCGGAGATTCTGCACGGGTGCAAACACCGCCGAGCGCGCCCCCACCACGACCTTCGCCTCTCCGGTCGCCAGCGCCAGCCAGCCGTCCAGCCGCTCGCCTTCGCTCAAATGACTGTGCCACACCACACACCGGTGGCCGGGCGCGATCGCCTCCAGCCGCGAACGCAACCGCGCCACCGTCTGCGGCGTGAGCGCCACCTCGGGCACGAGGAACACCACGCCGCCGCCCGCCTTCAGCGCCGTGTCGATGGCGCGCAGGTAGACCTCCGTCTTGCCCGACCCGGTGATCCCATGCAGCACTGTCACGCCGAACTTCTCCGCGGCCAGCGCCGCATCCAGGGCCGAGACCGCGGCGGACTGCTCCGGGTTCAGCGCATGCGGCTGCGAGGCGACGAGTTCGCCGTGCTCGACCTGGTCGTCGTAGGCCACGCGTTCGATGCGCTGCGTCTCCTCGCGGACCACGCCGCGCTTGACCAGCGCGCCGGCCACCGCGGCCGTGACGCCCAGCCGGGCGAGCACCAACGACTTCTTTTGCGGCCGGAACTGCTGCTCGAGGAAACGATAGAGCTTCCCCTGCTGCGGGGCCCGTTTTTCAAGCACCGCCAGCTCCTCCGGCGTCAGTTTTCGGGCGCTAGCCAGGAGCTTTTCCTGCTTCAACCCGGCGCCGTTGCGCACCGCCGCCGGCAGCATCGTCTCGATGATGCTGTCGAGCCCGCAGGCGTAGTAGCCCGCCATCCAGCGCGCGAGCCCGAGCAGGTCGGGGGGCAGCGCGGGAAACGGATGCACGACCTGCGCGACGGACTTGAGCCGGTCGAGGGGAAAATCCTTCGGCGCGCCGATCTCGCCCACGATGCCGAGCCGCAGGGCGTTGACCACGGGAACGCGCACCAGGGACCCCACCCCGATCGACGCGCGCAAGGCCTCCGGCACGCGGTAGTGCAGGAGCTTGTCGAACCCCGCCAGGGGATGAACACCTACGATCATTCCGCGACGTCATGCCCCAGCCTCCCGCCGCGCGCAAGCGTCGGAGCAAGTTTCACCGCAAGGGGCACGAAGCACACGAAGGTTCAGACCGGAGGATGGCCACAAACAGGCACAAGGGCCCTGGGACTGCGAAGGAGTCGCCATTGCGCCTATAGGCGCGCGGGAGATTCGATACGAAGCCTGCGGGCCGTTGTGCCTGTTTGTGGCAAACTTCCGAGGCTTGGTCTTCATGTACTTTTGCCCTTCGTGGCTAAATCAAAAGTTCCTCCAACCGGAACCCCGGACCCGCGCACACGATCGCATTGACACCCCGCGCCCGGATTCAAACAGTCGCCCTGTGAGCATCTCCGCGGCCCGTGAAAAGTTCAGAAAATTTCTAACCCAAAAGGGACTGCGCGTGACCAACCAGCGGCTGGCGATCTTCGACGCCGCGTTTGCCCAGAAGGATCACTTTACCGCCGAGCAGCTGCTGGATTACGCCCGGATCATCGACGATTCCGTCTCCCGCGCCACCGTTTACCGCACGCTGCCCATCATGACCGAGAGCGCGTTGCTGCGCGAGGTGGACATCGGCACGGGCGAGAAATTCTACCACCCCAACCAGGACGGCGGCACCACCCAGGTCGCCCAGGTCGTCTGCCTCGACTGCGACCGGATCTTCGAGATCAGCGCCCCGTTCATGGAATGGTACGGCAACACCGTCTCCTCCAAGCTCGGCCTCACGCCCGTTTCCCAGCGCCTGCAGGTCAGCGCCCGGTGCGACACCCTGCGCCTCACCAATACCTGCCCGCGCCGCGCCTCCTGAGCCGCCCATGGCCAAGACCCACGATCCCGAGTTTGAAATGCGTTTCTTCGAGTCCGTGCTGAAGCGCGACCCGGCCTACACGGAAGTGGTTGAGATCCTCGGCGGCCTGTACACCAAGCAGGGACGCATCGCCGACGGCCTGCGCATGGACCGCAAACTCGTGAAGCTCCTGCCGCAAAACGCGACGGCCCATTACAACCTCGCGTGCAGCCTGGCCCTCTCGAAGCGCAACACCGACGCGATCCGTTCGCTCCACCAGGCGATCCAGCTCGGCTACACCGACCTCGACTGGATGCAGCAAGACCCCGACCTCGACGGCCTGAAGCAGCACCCCGGCTTCACCGCCCTGCTCATCCAGCTCAAGCCGCAGAGCTGACGTCCGCGGCGGCGGACAATCACGGCATGCGCCTTTGCCGGATTATGTCCCCGATTAGTCGCGCAATTTCCTGAAACGCCGCGTTGCGCTCCGCGGCGGGTTGCTTTGCATGACTGCCTTTCCGTGACGCCGCTCTTCTTCACGCTCTTGGTCGCAGTCATTTCCCTCTCGGCCGGCGTGTTGGGTTCGCTCGTCGGCGTGGGCGGCGGCATCATCGTGGTGCCCGCGCTGTCCCTACTGCTCGGCGTCGACATCCGCCACGCCATCGCCGCCTCGATCATCTCGGTCATCGCCACGTCGAGCGGCGCCGCCTCGGCCTATGTGCGCGAACGCATCACCAATATCCGCCTCGCGATGCTGCTGGAAATTGCCACCGCGGCCGGCGCGCTCACCGGCGCCTGCCTGGCCGCCTATATCTCCGGCCGGTGGCTCTTCATCCTGTTTGGCGTGATCCTGAGCTACACCTCCTGGTCCATGCTCCAGAAAAAGAAGACGGCCTCCACCGTCTTGCCGCCCGATCCTATGGCGGATTCGCTCCGGCTCCACGGTTCGTACCACGATCGCGCCCTCGGGCAGGATGTCTCCTACCGCGTCGCCCGCACCAAGCTCGGCCTCGCCGTCAGCTTTGTCGCGGGCACGGTCAGTGGACTCCTGGGCATCGGCGGCGGCGTGCTCAAGGTGCCCGTGATGAACCTCGCCATGGGCATCCCCATCAAGGTGTGCACCGCCACCAGCAATTTCATGATCGGCGTCAC
>CAIRTK010000032.1 GCA_903881475.1 uncultured Opitutia bacterium
GAGTGGCAGCGCAAGGGCCGCGTGCCCCTGCACACCCTTCGCGAAAACATCGACTACGGCTTCTTCGAGGCCCGCACTCTTTACGGCAAGATCGGCGTCAAGTGCTGGATCTGCAAAAAAGAATCCGACAACAACTGATCCGCGTCCGCCGCACATCCTCATTTTAGGAGAATTCTCCCATGGCTCTCGCTCCCGCCCGCACCAAATACCGCAAGTCGCAAAAAGGCTCCCGCTCCGGGAATGCCAAGCGCGGCAACACGCTCGCCTTCGGCGAATTCGGCCTCCAGTCGCTCACCCGCGGCCCGATGACCGGCCAGCAGATCGAGGCGGCCCGCGTCACGATCTCGCGCCACCTGAAGCGCAAGGGCAAGCTCTGGATCCGCGTGTTCCCGCACAAGCCCGTCACGAAGAAGCCCGCCGAGACCCGCATGGGCCAGGGCAAGGGCCCGGTCGAGTTCTACGTCGCCGTGATCAAGCCCGGCGCCGTGCTCTTCGAGCTCGCCGGCATTCCCGCCACTGTCGCCAAGGAGGCCTTCCGCCTCGCCGACGCCAAGCTCCCGTTCCATTGCCGCTTCATTGTGCGCGAAGGCTCGGCCAGCTGACCGGTCCAACCCTCATCACCGTCCCGTCATGACTTCCAAAGAAATCCGCGACCTCGCGCCGAACGAGATCACCACCAAGCTCCGCGAGCTCCGCGAACAGCTGATCCAGCTCCGGATGCGCAAGCAGACCGGCCAGATCGAGAAGCCGCATCTCCTGCGTGACTACCGCAAGGACGTCGCCCGCCTCGAAACCATCCTCAACGAAAAGAAACGCAAGGCCGTCGCCGCCTGAGCGCGCGCCTAACCCGCACCCATCGCCATGTCCTCCGCTACACCCGGCTCGCGCAACAAGCGCAAAACCCAGATCGGCTTCGTCAGCAGCCGCTCTGGCGACAAGTCCGTCAAGGTGACCATCGCCTATAAGACGCCGCACCCGCTTTACCACAAGGTCGTCAACCGCCAGACCGTGCTCCACGTCCACGACGAGAAGAACGAGACCAAGGTCGGCGACAAGGTCGAGGTCATGGAGACCCGCCCGCTCAGCCGCCTGAAGCGCTGGCGCGTGATCTCCATTGTTCAATCTGCGGTCGCCGACATCGGCGTGGCGATCTCCGAGAAGGATGTTGCCGAGGCCGTTCCCACCAAAACCACGAAAGCCTGAGCGCTTTCCCCTAATCCGCCAATTCCCGGAGCCCTGCCATGATTCAACTGCGTTCCATTCTCGATGTCGCCGACAACACCGGCGCCCGCAAGGCCGCCATGATCAGCCGTAAAGGCCAGATCACTGACACCGCCGGCGTGGGTGACATCATCACCGTCCACATCAAGCAAAGCTCCCCCGAGGCCACCGTGAAGAAGGGCGAGGTCGCCAAGGCCGTCGTCGTCCGCACGAAGACCGCGGTCCGTCGCGCCGATGGCAGCTATCTGCGCTTCGACAGCAACGCGATCGTCCTGATCGACGCCACCAACAACCCGCGCGGCACGCGCATCTTCGGCCCCGTCGCCCGCGAGCTGCGCGCGAAGAATTTCATGAAGATCATCATCTCGCTCGCTCCGGAGGTTCTCTAACATGGCC
>CAIRTK010000033.1 GCA_903881475.1 uncultured Opitutia bacterium
GAAATATACAACCGCGACTGGCGCCTCGAAAAGCTCCGCTACAGGAGCCCGCTCGAAGCCCGCCGCGACCACCAGAAATCTACCCTCTTAGCCGCCTGATTAACCTTTGTCTTGTGTCCAGACAACCGGTGCCGACACACACCCAAGACGTTTAACCACTAATGAAAGCTAATTTTCACTAATCCGGATTAGCGGGGATGAGCGACGATTAGCCGTTCAGGTTTGGAGGGTTTTATCCGGATCGAATCCGTGAAATCCGTGGTTAAATAGATCGGAGGGGAATCGCGTCTTTTTTTACGCGGAACCCGTGGCTTTTCGGAGGTACGATAGGGACATACACCACGATAACCGGCCGATGCGCTTGCCAGTGGCACGATAGTGGCTCCCCTAAAACCCTCATGAGCACGCCCAACCCCGACTCGGCGGACTTTGATGTGACGGTGCGGATCGGCTGCAACCTCGTCTATGAGGTGACGGGCTCGGCGACGCTGCTGCTGAATGTGAAGCCACGGCCGGACCGGAGGCATACGGTGATCGAGGAGCAGCTGACACTCGGACAAAACCTGCGGGTGGATGAATTCGACGACAGCCACGGCAACCGCGTTTACCGGCTGGCGCTGCCGGCGGGCCGGCACGAGATCCGGCACGATGCGGTGGTGCGGGTGTATTCGCAGCCGGACAATCACGACCTGATGAACACGATGCCGCTGCCGCCGGACGCCCTGCCGCCGGGCGTGCTGCGCTACACGCTGCCGAGCCGGTACTGCGATTCGGACAAGCTGGGCAAATTTGCCTGGGACAAGTTCGGCCAGGTCGAGCATGGCTGGCCGCGCGTGCAGGCGATCAGCCAGTGGGTGCACGACAACATCGAGTACCGCTACGGGTCGGGTCAGCCGGATCTCTCCGCGTGGGATGTGCTGCAGCGCGGCCACGGGGTGTGCCGCGACTTTGCCCATCTGGCGGTGGCGCTGAACCGGACCTTCAATCTGCCGGCGCGCTATGTGACCGGGCACTTGCCGGACATCGGGTGCCCGGACCCGGAGAACCACATGGATTTCCATGCGTACGGCGAAGTGTACCTGGGCGGAAACTGGTTCACGACGGATGCGCGCTTCCATGTGCCGCGCATCGGGCGGATCAAGGTTTCATGCGGGCAGGACGCGGTGGACGGGGCGTTTTCGACGATCTACGGCGGCGCGAACCTCGCGTGGTTCGAGGTCTGGGCGTACCAGGTGGTGCGCGACACGGTGGCGGTGGGCGACCCGCTCGATTTTACAAAGCGGATCGACAATCAGTGGACGGTGCAAACGGACGCCCGCTGATAACCACAAGAGTCAGGGACTGACCCCTTTTGAGTCGCTGTTTCTTACCTTCCAGTCACAGCCATGTTTATATTGCTAAGCGGGTCGGATTAAGGTGTCCGTATCGGGATGATCTCTGCGGCGGAAGTTGAAGCAGAATTAAACCAGCCGGGCCGGAGTAAGCGCACTCATGATCAGAATATCCTCCTCCTCGCGCTGTCGCTGGTGGCCTTTTATGCAGCCGGTCTCATCAGTGCCACGTGGATCTCAGTCACGGTTCTTGTGGCCGTTTTATTGATCCACGAGGCCGGCCATTGGGTGGGGATGAAATATTTCGGGTACAGTGACCTGAGGGTTTTCTTCATACCGTTCTTCGGCGCCGCGGTTTCCGGGAATGAAACGAAGGTCTCTGGTGAGCGCAGGGCGGTTGTTTCACTTCTTGGGCCGGTACCTGGCGTCTTTATCGGGATCGGGTGCGGATTCATCTACTTAAAGTGGAGGCAACCAGTTCTGCTTCAGTTTGCGATTACTTCGGTACTCTTGAATGGGTTCAATTTGCTTCCGATTTATCCCCTCGATGGAGGTCAGTTTATGCAAGCGGTGGTTTTCTCGCGGCATCCCTTTGTTGAAACGGTCTTCAAGGTTGTGGCGGTGCTCATCCTGACTGGCCTAGCCCTGCAGTTATCGTCTATCCAACTCGGCATCTTGGCGTTCGTTACGTTGCTCCTAACTCGCGAGGGATATTTCCAAGGCAGGATTACCCGGCGATTGAGAGACATCATGAACGGGCGCCAAATCCCCGAGACCGAGCACATGCCGGTCGAATACATCGAGGCCATTCTTCCTGATCTGGGCGCGGGGGTCCCCGAAAAAAAGGTGAAGGTGAAATTTCTGGCGAATCGCACCCGCTCCGTTTGGCGCCGCATTGCGCAACCGATACCGAGCTTCCGTTCGAGCGTCGTTCTGCTGGCAGTCTACGTCGGGATTTTTATTTTGGGAATCGCCGGCAGCATCGTTTTCCTAGGGGTAAACAAGGCTCTGTCCGAGAAAGCGGTCATAACGCATGAAATTACGTTTGAGGGACAGTCCGTGGCGGTGGAAGAGATATATCGGAATCAACACAAGATCTCGAGGGCCCATCTGAACGATCACGGTCTCTACGATGGTTTTTCGACGGCGTGGACCATGAAGGGAATTAAGCTCGAAGACGGCTCATGGCATAATGGATATCGGGATGGCCCCTGGCATTATTACAATGCCGATGGGATGGTTGCTTACATCGTCACTTTTGAGAATGGCAGGCCGGTCAAAGATCAGATCCCCCAAGACGACGGGTACGGGTTGATTGATGTGCCGCCGGATCAATGGCCATTCTCCGTCAAGCACTCTTCACAAAACTCGCCGCAGGGAACCAAGGTTAAGTTCCAGGGTAATTGAACCGGCATCGCAGCCGGTTCGCCGCGAACGCATCCAATCATTTCCCTGACTTGAAACCGCTCGCGAGCAGGGTTTCGAAGTACGGCTCGGTCGTTTCTTTAGCGACGGCGGTGACTTCTACTTTGATGAAACCGGCTTTTTTCAGGAAGGCGTGGAGGGCGCTTTCCTTGAAGCCCAGCCAGACGTCGGCATAGAGTTCGCGGGCTTTTTCGAAGGTGTGCTCGTTGAGGTCGAGGATCAGGATCTGGCCGCCGGGTTTCAGGATGCGGAAGGCCTCGTCGACGGCAGCCTGCGGGTGCTGCGCGTGATGCAGCGCCTGACTCAGGATCGCGAGGTCGACAGACTTGTCAGGCAACGGGACCTGCTCGATGTCGCCCTGCTTGTAGACGAGATTGGCCAGGCCGTTTTTCTGCGCGAGCTCGGTGCCGACCTCGACCATCTTGGCGGAGTTGTCGATGCACCAGACCTGCTTGGCGCGGTGGGCGAGCAACTGCGAGACGAGGCCCTCGCCGGCGCCGAGGTCGGCGATGGTGATGGCGGGGGTCAGGCGGAGGGCGAGATGGCCGAGCGCCTCCCATGAACGGCCAGGGCAGTAGTTTTTGCCCAGGCGGCCGGCGATGAGGTTGAAATACTGCTCCTGGGTGCGGCGGCGCTTTTGGAGGATGCGGTCGAGGTTGTCGCGGTCGTCGGCCAGCGCGGGCAGGTCGGCGACGGAATCCGTCGCGGCGCGGAGCAGGGTGATGTGCTTGGGCGGGAGGCTGGAGCGGAGCGAATAGAAGGCCTTCTTGCCCTCGCGGCGGTCGCTGACGAGGCCGGCCTGGCGGAGGAGGGCGAGCTGGGAGGAAATGCGCGACTGGCCCATGCCGAGGATCTCCTGGAGCTCGGCGACGGAGAGCTCCTCGCGCATCACAAGGGCGAGCAGCCGGAGCCGCGTGGGGTCGGAGAGGATTTTGAGGATATCCCAGGAAGCGTTCACGCGGACGGGAGGCTGGGGAACCCAAGAGGGAAAAGCAATTTCCGAGGGATGAGGCTCACCACGAAGCGTACGAAGGGAACGAAGCTCTGAAGAGGAGGAGAGGATTCACCGCAAAGGGCGCTGAGAGCGCGAAGCTCGGGAACGTGGATTTTTATCGCGGAAGCGCGGAGGAGCGGAAGCGCAGAATCGATCCGGGAAATACGGGGTTTACTTCCGTGTTTCCGCTCCTCCGCGCTTCCGCGATTTGCCTTGGACACAAAAAAGCCCCGGCCTTGCGGCCGGGGCTGAAGGGGGAAACGTGGCTCAGGTTTTGGCGTAGAGGGCGATGCTGACGACCGTGTAGGTCTCCTCCGAGGCGCCGGTCTTCACCTTGACGGTCTCGCCGGTCTTCTTGCCGAGAAGGGCGGCGCCCAGCGCGGTCTTGTAGGAGATGATGTTCTGGTCCGGGTCGCCGTCCCAGGCGCCGAGGATGGTGTAGCGGACGACCTTGCCGTTCTCGCCCTTGATCTCGACGATTGTGCCGGCGCTGACCTGCTCGGTGGAGGCTTCCTTGAAGTCGGTGACGCGGGCGCGGCCGAGGTCCTTCTCGAGGTTGGTCTTCTGGGCCATGAGGACCTGCTGGTCCTGCTTGGCCATCTTGTACTCGGAGTTTTCCTTGAGGTCGCCGTGCTCGCGGGCGGTGGCGATGGCCTTGGAGTTCTCGGGGATCTTCTTGGAGACGATGGTCTCGTACTCCTCGCGCTTGCGCTCGAAGCTGGCCTTGGAGACGAGCAGCTGCTCCTCCTTGCCCTCGGCGTCGGCGGCGACGAGCGACTGGATCTTGGGGAAGATCTTGATGAAGCGGGCGAGGAGGGACTTCTTGGTGAGCTCCTCGAAGCCCTGGTTCAGCATCAGGGTGTTCGCGAGGTCGCGCGCGGTTTCCGGGTCGGCGGTGGAGAGGAGGTCCGCGATGAGGTCGGTGTCCTCGCTGAGAATGTCGGCGAGCGGGATGCGGCGGGCGCTGGAGGCCTGGAGGGCCTCGTAATCGATGGCGAAGAACACGGCGCCGAGGAGGCGGGGCGTGATGAGGTCGTTGAGGAGCTTCGCGAACTTCTTCGAGTGGCGGTTCTTGACGATCCAGAGGAGGACCGGGGCGCGCAGGTTCTGCTCGGTCTGCCAGCGCTTGAGGGCGGCGGCGAGTTCGTCGGCGTGGCCGTTCTCGACGAGGAAGTTGATGCACTCGGTCGTGAACTTGCCCTGGGAGGTCTTGAGGAGGGTGAAGACGATGTCGCGGCACTCGATGGGGTGCGTCTCCTTGACGAGGTCGAGGAACTGGCCCTGGAAGTGGACGGGGATCTTCTCCGCGATGGCCGGGAGGTCGCGGACGGTGGCGATCAGGGCGGCCTGCGAAGGCTCGAAGACCTCCTCGGAACCGGCAAGCTTGGCGAGGTCGTCGCGGACGGACGCACCGTAGAGGCGCTCCGAGGCGTCGATCTGGTTGCTGTCCTTCACGGCGTCGGCGACGGCCTTCAGGATGGCGACGAGGTCGGTCTTGATCTCCTTCTTGGTGACGGTGGCGACGAGCTCCTCGGCGAGCGCGATGCGGCGGCGGGCGGAGCGGGTGGAGTTGAACTGCTCGAGGATCTCGTCCTCGGCGGACACGGGGGTTTCGCGCAGTACGAAGAGCTCGGTCTTCTTCTCGGGGGTGGAGATGCGCGGGTCCTTGGCGACGGCCTTCTTGGCGGCGGCCCACCATTTCTTATACTTATCCTCGCCGACGACCTGGGTGAGGGTGATCTCGAGGTCGATGGCGCTGGTGGCGTGATTGGGGTAGGCCTCAAGGGCCTCGGCGATGAGCTGGGCGGGGTTCTCGGCGATGAGCTCGGCGATCTTCTTCGGCTCGGTTTCCTTGCGGACCAACAGGTGCTTGGCCGGGAGGATGTCCATGGTGTTCAGGCAGAACGCCGGGTCCATGGCGTGACCCTTCTTGCCCTTGAAATCGATGATCAGGCGCTGCGTGGACTCGTCGTAGGACTTGATCTGGCCGAAACCCCAGCTGCGGTGAATGCAGTAAGCGCCCGGTTCCATGGCCTCCAATTTGGCTTTGGCCGCCTTGAGGGACGGATTTTTGGCAATGAGCGCGGAGAGGGCTTCGGAATTCATAGTTGCGAAAGTGATGTCCTGAACGGGAGAGTTGAGCGGATAATGACTAACCTTGTCAAACAGTGTGTCGAAAGCCCCTCCCATGAGTAATAACGAGTCCGCGGGGACCTCTGGAGCGTGGCCTGCGGCCATCACCCTGCTGGCCCGCTGGCTGGACCGCCGGGAGCGCATTGACGAGCTGATTGACAGCCTGCCGCCCGGCCTGAGCGGACCGGAACGGGCGCGCTGCCAGCACCTCGTGTTCGGCGTGGTGCGCCATTTTGGGCGCCTCGATGCAGCCCTGGGCCGGCTGATTGCGCATCCGCCGCGTTTTCCGACGCGGGCCGTGCTGCTGATGGCGGGCTATGAGCTGATCGAGGCGACCGGCACGCCGGAAGCGGACGGGCTGGTGGCGAAGATCGTCCACCACGCGGTGGAGCAGACCAAGGCGGTCGCGAGCAAATCCGAGGCCGGACTGGTGAACGCGGTGGTCCGCAAGCTGGCCGGGGTGCTGGCCGCGCCGCCGCCGCCCAAGGTTGCGCCGGCGGAGGTGCTGGGGGAGTATTTTTCCCATCCGGACTGGCTGGTGCGGCGGTGGCTGGTGGATTTCGGGGCAGAGGGCACGCGCAAGCTGCTCGAGTGGAACCAGCAGCCGGCGACGGTTTATGCCCGCTGGCGGGGGGCCGAGGGCGAGACGCCCCCGGACTTCCTGAAGGCCACGCCTTGGGCGGGTTTCTATGAAGTGCCCTCGGGGCGCTGGTCGCATGTCGAGCCCTTGCTCAAGGGCGGTAAGATTTACCTCCAGGACCCCGGCACGCGGCTTTCCGTCGAACTGCTGGCGCCGCAGCCGGGCGAGATCGTGCTCGACGTCTGCGCGGCGCCCGGTGGCAAGAGCCTGCTGATCGCCGACACCATGAAGACGGGAAAAATCGTGGCGATGGACCTGCCCGGTCCGCGCATCGCGCGGCTGAAAGAGAATCTGTCCCGCGCGCATGGCGTCGAGGTGGCGCTGGTGCAGGCGGACCTGCTGGAGAACCCCGCGGTGATCCTGCACGAGCACAAGCTGCCGGACACCTTCAGCGCGGTGCTGCTCGACGTGCCGTGCTCCAACACGGGTGTGATGCGGCATCGCGCCGACGTGAAGTGGCGGCTGGATCCGCGCGATATCGACAAGCACGCGCGGCAGCAGCTCACGCTGCTCCATGCGGCGGCGCGGCTGGTCGCGCCGGGCGGGAGGCTGGTTTACTCGACGTGCAGCATCGACCCGGAGGAGAACGAGCGGGTCATCAAGGCGTTTTTCGACAGCCGGGCGGGCGGTCCGTTCAGGCTCGAGAGCAAAGCGGTGAGCCTGCCGTGGGTGACGGGGCACGACGGCGCGGCGGCGTTTCTGCTGCGGAAGAGCTAGCGGTCGTATTCGGCCCCGGCATCATGCGGTTGACGGCGAATCCAACCGTGAAATGCGAGGGATTAAAAGGTGGAGCGTGTTGCACCCAACGCGCTGATCGTCTCTACTAGTGTTCGGCCATGGATGGAGCCAAACAACGCCTTGAGGGCAACGCGTTCCACCTTTGACTGCATGACTCCGGCTCAACTTTCAGCTTTCAGCGATTATCGGGCGAAGGAGACCGATAGTGTCTTCAAACCCGCGGCACGGCGAGCGCGCAACCTACGGGACGAGGTCGAAGACATTGATGCGCTGCGAGGTTTCCCTGGCGCCGTTGAGGAAGGTGAATTCGATCGAGGTCGCGGTGGCCACGAGAAGTTCGTAGCGGCGGATATCCCACCGGGCGACCGGTTCGCCGTTGAGCCGGGTGACCAGATCGCCCGGCTGGATGCCGGCGGCCGCGGCGGGTGAGCCCGGCACGACGCTGGCCACGCGCCAGTAGGCGGGCGTCTTGGTGAAGCTCAGCCCGGCGCTGCGCCGCGGTTCCGGCGGGATAGGCGCGCTGGAGTCGCGCTGAAACGTCACGCGGCTGTGCTCCTGGTCGAAGGTGACGGTGAAATCCTTGAGGATGCCGCCGCCGAGCGACGAGAGGTCGTCGGTGAGGTCGACGACGGGCCGGATCAGCGCGTGGTTGCCGACCATGAGGGTGGAAGCCAGCCGGCCGATGCGCTGCTCGCGGTCGCCGGTGAGGGTGCCGACCATGGCGCCTGGCCGCGGGGCCACGGCGAAGTCAGCCTGCAGACCGGCGGTGTTGAGGCTGAGCGCGGCATCGCTGCCCGAGTCGATGAGGGCGGCGAAGGTCTGCTCGCCGAGCCGGACCGGGATGATGGGCGTCTTGCGGTCGTTATTGAAGGCGATGGTGGCGCCGGGCGGCGGGGTGGCGTCGCGATCCTGCAGGAGGACGCGCGCATGGGGGTAGTCGAGGGTGAGGAGGGTCTCACGGAAGAGCGGAAACCCAAGGATGCCGTCAATCCTGACGCCGAGGTGGGCCGAGAGCGCGGTAAAGTCATAGACGAGGGCCTGGACATCCTCGAAGCGGGCGCCGTCGAGCTGGAGGCGGCTCAAAAGGGTGGCGGTGAGCAGGGCGGTGTCGCCCTCAGCGGATTTGACGCGGACGAGCGGGGTGTCAGGGGGGAAGGGATTTTTCCCCCCGTAACGCGCGGCGAGCTCGGGCGAGACGAGGGTGACGGACGCGCCGGTATCGATCAGGAAGTGATAGGGGCCGTGCTTGTCCCATTTGGCCTCGATGATGAGGTAATTCGAAACGGTGATGGCGCTGAGGGTGACCACCGGTGAATCGAGCCGGGTGCGCCCGGGATGCGGGGGCTCGCGGTGGAAGCTGAAGCAGCCGCTGAGCAAGACGAGCAGCGCCCCCGCGCCCAGCCAGCGGAGCGCACGCGGGCAGGGGGAGGCGTCGTCGGTCGTGGAGTCGGCGGCGGGAGACACGGTGAAGCGGGAACCCAAAACAGTTCACCTGCAGACGCCAAGGCGCAAACGGAAGTTCCGCGCAATCGTGACGGAGGGCCTTCACGCCCTTGGCCGTTGGAGAGGTGGTGAGCCCCCGCGCTTCCCGTTGCGTCGCGGCGAGGGCGCCGCGGCTCCAGCTCCCGACCGCGACGCATGGAATTTCCCGCCGGTTCCACTCCTCACCGCGCAACACTCAGCCCAGCAATTCGCGGAGCTTTCGCTCGAGGTCTTCGCGGGAGAAGGGCTTTTGCATGAAACGCAGCGGGCCCACGCCGGCCAGCCGGGCCACCCGGGAGCTTTCACTGTAGCCGCTGATGAGGAGGACGCGGACCTCCGGCGTGATGGCGCGCAGCGCCGCTAGCGTCTCCTCGCCGCTCAGGACGGGCATGGTGAGATCCAGCAGCACGAAGGCGAAGCCCGCGGGCTTCAGCGCGAACTCGGCAATGCCCTCGGCGCCATCCCGGGCGGCCACGACCGTGAACCCAAACGTACGCAGCAGGTCGGACGCTGCCTCCCGCACGGGAGCCTCGTCATCGATGACGAGCACGCTGCCGGAATAATGGCGGGGCGCGGGCGGAGCCGAGTCGGCCGCCGTGACCGGCAGCGGTCGCGAACTGGGCGGGAGGATCAGGGTGAAAGTCGAGCCGCGCCCCGGCTGGCTCGTGACATGCAGGGCGCCCTGATGGCCGCGGGCGATGCCGCGGACGGCGGCGAGTCCCAGGCCACGGCCGGCAAATTTCGTCGTGAAGAAGGGATCGAAGATCCGGGCGATCACCTCGGGGGTCATGCCGCAGCCGTTGTCCCGCACCTCGATGAAGACAAAGCTGCCGGGTTCCAACGTCTCGCCGTCGTTCGCCGCGAGCAGGTAATCCCGGCCGAAGGCGCGGATGCCCGTGGCGACGTGGATATCGCCCAGGCGCTCGCCCATGGCATCGGCGGCGTTGATGACGAGGTTCATCACAATCTGGCGGAGCTGGGTCGCGTCGGCCAGGGCCACGCTGGGCTGCGGGCTGAGGTGGAGGTGGAGACGGGCGCGACTCGCAAGCGAGCCATGCAGCAGCGGCAGCGTGTCCTGCACCAGCCGGCCGAGGTCCACGGGCTCGATGAGGAAGCTGCTGCGGCCCGCATAGGAAAGCATCTGCTGGCAGAGCTCCGCGGCGCGGGCCGAGGCGAGCTCGATCTTGTGCAGGTGGGAGACCACGTCGGAGTCGGCGCGGAGCTTCAGGCGGGCGAGGCTCGCGTTGCCCAGGATGCCGGTGAGGATGTTGTTGAAGTCATGGGCGATGCCGCCGGCGAGCAGGCCGAGGCTCTCGAGCTTCTGGCTTTCGAGCAGCCGGCGCTCCATGGTGAGCTTGTCTTGTTCGGCCCGTTTGCGCGCCGTGATGTCGATGGCCAGGCCCTCGAGGAACAGCGGACGCCCGTCCTCGGTGTAAACACCGCGGCAGCGGGAGAGCAGCCATTTCTCGGTGCCATCCCGTGCCACCAGCCGGTACTCGACCTCGACATCCCGGCGGTCCCGCAGGCCGGTTTGCGTCGCCGTCCGGACCCGCGCGACATCCTCGGGGTGGATCAGGTCGCGAAAGTGGACCGTGCTCGAAACAAATTCGTCCGCCGGATAGCCGGTCAGCACCTCGACACCGACGCTCATATAGATGACTTTCAGCTGATCGTCGTACTGGCAGCGGTAGGCCATGCCGGGCAGCGAATGCAGGAGGCTGCTCAGCTGGCGGCGGCTTTCACTGAGTTCGGCCGTGCGCTCCGCGACTTGGCGTTCGATGACCGCATTGCGATGTCCCAGCGTCAGCACGAGCCCGACGATCAGGCTGGTGAGCAGCAGCACGCCGATGGCGCGGCCCCAGGGAAAAAGGGTGAGCTGCTCATTGAACCACCCCGGATAGGGCCGGTAGATGATCTTCCACTGCCGGCCGCCGATGGCGAGGGGGAGGTCGATCGCGTGCCCCGCCCGGGCGAACTCCTCCACCGTGGGGGTCGGCACGCGGCTGGCCTGCGGGTCATTGGGCCGGTAAAAAAGAATCCGGCGGTCCGGGTTGGGTTCGGTTTCATCGACAAACAGCAGGTCGAGGATGCTGGTGCGGCCCCACGTCTGGCCGCGGATTGCCTCCAGCACGTCCGGGACGCGGAACACGAGCTGGACGAAACCGAGGAACTGCTCCGGCCCCGTCCCGGGGCCGGGCGCGGGGCGGTATACGGGCCAGATCATGATGAAGCCGAATTGGCCGGCCTTTTCCTGCACGAGCCTCACCTGCCCGGAGAGCATCATCTGGCGCGACTGGCGCGCCCGTTCCAGGTCGGCGCGCGTGGACCCGGTTTTCAGGTCGTAGCCCGGCACATGCTCGTTTCCCGCCAGCGGATAAACGTAAGCGATGGGGTAGTACTCGGGGCGGACGGAGGCGCGGACGAAGTGTCCGGTGGCATCCAGTTCCGTGAACCCGCCGGAAGCGGCGCCGGGCCGGAGCCCGATGGCGGCCTCCAGGGCCGGCCGGTCGACCCCCGGCACGGCGGGGACCCACTCGAAGGCCTGCACCCCGGGGGTGCGCTCCGCGAGGTGGTGCGCCAGGCGTATGAACTCGGAGTGCGTGACGCCTCCCTCGAGGGTGAAGGCGCTGCGCAGGCCGTACAGCGTGTCCTCATAGAGACGGAGCAGGTCCTCGATGCGGGCATGGACAAAGGTGGCCCGGCGGTAAACCGAGTCCTCCGCCCGGTCCACGTCCTTTTGGCGCAAATCCCGAAACGCCAGCACGCAGGCGACGGCGCCAGTCAGGGCGATGGCCAGGGCGGCGGCGCGCGAAGCCGAAAAAAAGGAGGGGCGGCGGATGCTGGCCATGGCGGGGTACCGGCCGACCATGCGGGGTTTCGCCGGCGGGGCAATGGTTTCCAGCCGGCCGCCCCGGGCCGGCCGGACGTGGGCGGCACCCCGAAACTCGCGGACCGGGCGCTCCGGCCCCGTGACTCAGAACTTGTAGGGCAGCGGAAACCGCGACGTGAGGGCGACCACGCGGGTTTTCACGGCGGCGAGGGTGGCCGCCTCCTCCGGCTGGCCGATGGCGACGAGCACGGCGTCGATGCAGCTGGCGATCTCCTCCATGTCGCGCTCGACTAAACCGCGGGTGGTGACGGCGGGGGTGCCGAGACGGATGCCGGAAGCCTGGAAAGGGGAGCGCGTCTCGAACGGCACGGTGTTCTTGTTGCAGGTGATGTTGGCGCGATCGAGCGTCTCCTGCGCGACCTTGGCGGTGAGGGCCGGGAGCTTCGGGCGCAGGTCCACGAGCATGAGGTGGTTGTCGGTGCCGCCGGAAACGATCTTGTAGCCGCGCGCGGCCATGGCGGCGGCGAGGGCGCGGGCGTTTTTCACGATCTGCTCGGAGTAGCCCCTGAATTCGGGCTTGAGGCACTCGGCGAAGCACACGGCCTTCGCGGCGATGACGTGCATGAGCGGGCCGCCCTGGGTGCCGGGGAACACCGCGGAATCGAGGACCTTGGCGTGGGCGGCGCGGCAAAGGATGAGGCCGCCGCGCGGGCCGCGCAGGGTCTTGTGCGTGGTGGTCGTGACGAAATCGGCGTGCGGCACCGGCGACGGGTGGACGCCGGAGGCGACGAGGCCGGCGATGTGGGCGATGTCGGCGAAGAGGAACGCCCCGACCGAGCGGGCGATCTCGCCCATGCGGGCGAAGTCGATGACGCGGGAGTAGGCGGAGGCGCCCACGGTGATCATGGCGGGTTTCTCGCGCCCGGCGATGGCGGCGAGCTCGTCGTAGTCGATCAGGCCGGTGTCCTCGCGGACGCCGTATTGGACGAAGTTGTATTGCTTGCCGGAGAAGTTGGCGGGGTTGCCGTGGGTGAGATGGCCGCCGTGCGACAGGTTCATGCCGAGGATCTTCGCGCCGAGGGGAAGCACGGCGGTGTAGACGGCGAAGTTGGCCTGCGAGCCGGAGTGCGGCTGGACGTTGGCATGTTCGGCGCCGAAGATTTTCTTCGCGCGCTCGATGGCGAGCAGCTCGACCTTGTCGACCTGTTCGCAACCGCCATACCAGCGCTTGGCGGGGTAACCCTCGGCGTATTTGTTGGTCAGCACGCTGCC
>CAIRTK010000034.1 GCA_903881475.1 uncultured Opitutia bacterium
CATCGACCCGGCCTCAGGGCCCGATCACACCCGGACTAAAGTAGCGTATTTCACTGATAACGAATGCTCCGCCATGACGATCAAGCCGCGCACCGGCCCCGTCGTCGTCGTGAAGTTTCGCCGCCACCGAGCCCTGCCTTTCCTGATTTCGAATCACCCGCCACTGCCTCCGTTTCATTTTCACGCCCGCTTTACGCGCTTCCCTTCTCCTTTCCCCCTGTTCCATTCTCCGGCGCGCGTCGCGCTCCCATGTCTGACTTCGAACACGCCCTGATGCTCCTGCTGCTGATCGCAGCCTTGGGCGTGCTGGCGCGCTGGCTTCCCTGGCCCCAGCCCATCACCTATCTGCTCGGCGGATTCGGCGCAGCCCTTGTGCCGGCTTTCCCCCACATTGCGCTGGATCCGGGGTTTTTCTTCCTCTGCTTCCTGCCGCCGCTGCTCTTCTCCGATGGCTGGCTGATGCCGCTCCGGGAATTCACCAAGGCGAAGCGCCCCATCCTCCTCCTCGCCATCGGTCTCGTCGCCTTCACCACCCTTGCCGTCGGCTTCGTCGCCCACTGGCTCATTCCCAACCTGCCGCTGGCGATGGCGTTCGCCCTCGGCGCCGTCGTTTCGCCCACGGACGCTGTCGCAGTGACCGCCATCACCGAGCGGCTGCGCGTCCCCGCCCGGCTCAGCACCATCCTCAACGGCGAGAGCCTCATGAACGACGCCACCGGCCTCGTCGCCTTCCGGTTCGCCCTCGCCGCGATCGTCGCGGGCGGATTCTCGCTGCACGCCATGCTGCTGGAGTTTTCCGTCGTCGCCATCGGTGGTTTTCTCATCGGCCTGGCCGTTGGCTACGGCATCGGCAAGCTGCGCGACCTGCTCCGTTATCTCCACGTGAGCGACCCGCTCATCGAGGTCACGCTTTCCCTCATGACGCCCTACGCCGCATACCTCGCCGCCGAGCATTCGGGCGTGTCCGGCGTCCTCGGGGTCGTCGCCGCCGGCCTCTATTCCGGCTGGCGCGATCCGGTGCGGATGGATGCCGAGACGCGGCAGAACGCCGCCGCCGTCTGGAATCTCCTCCTCTTCTGGCTCAACGGCATCGCCTTCGCGCTCCTCGGCCTGCAGTTCCCCAAGATCCTCGCCGCGGTCAGCGGATCCTACAGCGGCTTCCAGCTCGCCGGCTTCACCGCCGCGGTCGCCGGGGCCGCGATCGTCGCGCGGATCGTGTGGGTTTTTCCCGGCACCTATCTGCCGTTTCTGTTCCCGAAGGTCCGGAAAACTGAGGTCCGCGCCTCCATCGCCGCGGTGTTCGTCGTCGGCTGGGCCGGCATGCGCGGCACGGTCACACTCGCCGCCGCACTCTCCATCCCGCTGTTGCTCCCCGACGGCACGCCTTTCCCTGGCCGCGATATCGTCATCTTCCTGGCCTTCGGCGTGATCGCCGTGACGCTCCTCCTGCAGGGCACCACCCTGGAATGGCTCATCCACAAGCTCGGCATCCGCGGCGATGCTGACCGACCCAAGGAGGAGCTCCTCGCGCGCATCACCGCCGTCGACGCCGGCCTGAAAACCCTGAAGGCCATGGAGGACTCCGCCACCACGGTGGAGATGAAGGCCTCCCTCGAGGCCGTGATCGAGGAGTACGAACGCCGGCTGGTCTCGCTCACCGCCCAGGGTGAAACCCGCACCCGCGCCCGCCGCCGCCGCAGCGCCGGCCATCATTATCGCTCCGCCGCGCTCCACGCCGAGCGCCAGGCCCTCGATGATCTCTGGCGCAGCGGCCAGATCATCGACGAGGTCCACCGTCCGCTTCAGCAGCTGCTCGATTACGAGGAGTCCCTCCTCCGCAACGCCCCGCCGGCCGCAGATGAGGACTGAGCGCGCGACGCGCGCTGGAGCGGGGAGAAAGGAGCAAGGGCAGGGACGGAATCCGGAGGACGATCAGCTGTTCAGCCGTCGGCCTGAATCCTTTTTCCCGTTTTCCACGCTTTCCCGATCCGCCTGCCGCACAATCTTAGCCGCTCATCGCTATCCCCTTGAGCGCGCGCGGCCCGGTGCCATTTTCTCCTCATGCTTAACTTCATTCCATCCCGCCTCGCCCGTTTCCTCATTCGCGTTTTCCCTTTCACTCTCGCTCTAGCCCTCGCCTTCGCGGCACCCCTTCGCGCCGAGACCAAGTCTGACGTCAAGGTCGACATCAAGTCCGACACCAAGGCCTCTGACAAGGATGACGCCAAGGCCGACGCGGATCCCGCGCCGTCTGTCACCGCGCACACCATCACCCTCAACGGCAAGGTCTTCAAGTACCACGCCACCACCGGGTATATCGTGCTCAAGGAGGAGGAGGGCAAACCCCTCGTGAAGGGCGCCACGCCGTCCCCCTCCGACAGCGACAAGTCCAAGGACGATGACAAGCGCACCAAGGACGGCCTCAAGCCCAAGGCCCGCGTCTTCTTTGTGGCGTACACACTCGACGACGTGACCGACCCCGCCACCCGTCCGCTCACCTTCTGCTTCAACGGCGGCCCCGGCTCCGCCTCCATCTGGCTCCACATGGGCGCCATCGCCCCCCGCCGGGCCAGGCTCACCGACGACGGTGAAGCCCCGCCGCCGCCCTACCAGCTCGCCGACAACGAATCCACCTGGCTCGACCGCACCGACCTCGTGTTCATCGATCCCGTCTCCACCGGCTACAGCCGCACGCTGCCGAAGGAGAGTCCCGCCCAGTACCACGGCTTGAAGGAAGACATCGCCAGCGTCGGTGACTTCATCCGTGTCTACACGACGCAAAACTCCCGCTGGCTCTCCCCGAAGATCATACTTGGCGAAAGCTATGGCACCACCCGCGCCGCCGGCCTCTCCGATTACCTGCAGAGCCGCTACGGCCTCTACCTCAATGGCATCGTCCTCGTCTCGTCCGCGTTGAACTTCGGCTCGATCGAGTTCGCCCCGCAGAACGACACGCCCTACATCGGTTTCCTGCCGACCTATGCCACCACGGCGTGGTACCACAAGAAGCTCTCCGCTGATCTCCAGGCCAAGGGTGTCGCCGAGGTCGCCGCGCTGGCCCGCACCTTTGCCGGCAACGACTACACGCTGGCCCTTGCCCATGGCGACACGCTCGCGCCGGCGGAGAAGCAGCGCATCGCCGCCGAGCTCAGTCATTTCACCGGCCTCCCCGCCGCCTACTGGCTCCAGCGCAGGCTCCGCGTCGCCGACACGCTCTTCTTCTCCCGCCTGCTCCTCGAAGAGGATAAAATCATCGGCCGGTTGGACTCCCGTTACACGGGCAATCGCTATGAGCCCGGCACGGATAGCACCGCCGGCGATGGCGAGTACGACCCCAGCGACGAGGCCGTGACCGGCCCGCTGACCGCCGCCTTCAACGACTATGTCCGCCGCGAACTGAAGTTCGAGAGCGACATCCCGTATGAAACCGAGATCGACGTGAGCCCCTGGAATTTCGGCGACGCCAGCGGCGGCTTCCCCAGTACGGCCGACGACCTGCGCAAGGCCATGACCCGGAATCCCTATCTGAAGATCTGGGTGACCTGCAGCTACTACGACCTCGCGACGCCTTTTTTTGCCGCAGAGAAGGTGGTCGCGGGCCTGAACCTTGACGCCGCCACCCGCGCCAACCTGCGGTTCACCTACTACGAGTCCGGCCACATGCTCTACGTCCACCAGCCCTCGCGCGCCAAGTTCAAGGCCGACTTCGAGTCGTTCCTGCACGACGCGACGAATCAATCCGCCGTCCACACCGCGGCCCGATAAATGGGAGGGAGCTTTAGGCGCGAGTTCCAGCAGCAGCCGCAACGACGCGGCCGTCCGAAATAGGGCGCTGCCTCAGCCGCGAGCCTTAGGAGCGGTCGAAAGGTGGAACGCGTTGCCCTCAGCGCGTTGGTCGGCGCTTCCCCCCGGCGCCCCGCTTAGCTCTTGAGCCGCGCGCCGGACCGACGAGAATGCGCCAACCCCGATGAGCGATACGCCCGCACCCTCCTCGCCGGAACCCGCGGCACGGATCAACGCAAGCCATGTCCTGGCCCTGAGCCTGCCCTTGATCCTGCTCGGCCTCTGCTACGGCGCCTACCGCCTGCACCAGTGGATCGCCGTGCGGGACGTCTTCCAGCAGATCAGCCAGCGCACCGCCGTCGTCAAAGCCGAACACACCAAGAACCCAAACGAGGGCGCCGCAGCCTTGGACCGGCGGTATGGACAAGCGCTCGGGACGATCGACACCTCGCATACCCCGCGGGACTTCGAGCAGGCCTTCCGGACCTGGGCCGCCTCCTGGAAAGTCGCCGCCGACCTGCTCGACCAAAATCCGAATGCCGGCCAAATGAGGAAATCCATCGATGCCCCGACCCAGGCCGCCGCCGACCAACTGGACGCCCTGCGGCGGAAGTATGAGTTTTGAGGGCGGCGGGCGATCCGCTTTCGCGGTCAGCTTCCGAGCAAGGAGCAGTCGAGGTTAACGAGGCTTGAGGGTTGTAGCGAATTCTTCCCCTCGACGCTTCTGCAGCAATCCAACCCACCACTTAAGGCGCAATCTCCACGATCTTGTCCTTGGCCGGCGGCGCCACCGGCTCAAGGAGCTGAGCCGGTTCAAACACGATGCGGGAAAACTCGAGGCCCAACGCGGCGCCAGTCACCTGAAAGCGGGTCTTGTCCCGCGTCGCCTCGTTCCGCAGGTCGATCGTTTTCGGAATGTACTGGTCGCCGACCTTCGCGAGATCCACCAGTGAGAGCGTCCGCAGCACCTTGCCATCCTGGCCAACCAGCTCGGTCTGAACCGGGACGTTGTATTGGGTGTCGAGGTAGGCGCGCACCCCGCTGATCCCGGGATGCTGCGCCGCCCACTCTGCCGGCGGCCTGAAGAAAAACACATGCGCCGGACGGCTGCGAATCCGGCTGACCTGCTCGAGGGTCGCGTCCGGCCAGTAGATATAGGTCATCTGCAGCTCAAAGGCGGTCAGCTCGACCCCGGGAATCAGCGGCGTGAAGGCATCGACCATCTGCGGTGAATTGTCCCGCTCACCCGCACCCAGCCGCCAGACGGCCGGCTGTGCCCCGTTCTGGATCAGCAAACGGCTCTCGCCGCCCGTGGCATCGGTGATAGCCACCCGGGTTACCGCGCCCGATTCGTTGCGCCCGCCCCACAGGCTGCCGGAAAAACCGTGCTCTTCACCCCGCCGCGGCAGCACGCGCAGAACAAATTGCAGGTAGTACTGCCCCGGGATGCCCGCCCGGCGAAACGTCGCCAGCACCTGCCGGCCTTCCGCCTGATCGGGCTTGCCGAGTTGGGCGTAGGTGGCCGGCTGGCCGGCTCCCACGGACGGTCCCGCGCTGACCGGGGCCGCGGCGAGCACCGCATAAATAAAAAACGCCCGCCAAGTCAGGGCGGGCGCGTTTCCGGGAACCGGCATGGGTTCAGGGCTTTTTCACCGGGGCGGCCGGAGCCGGGGTCGCCACCGGGGCTGTGATCGTCGGCAAGGCACTGCCAGATGCCGCCACCGCGTGCTTGCGCTGGTAAATGAAGCCCAGGTAGAGGACAAAACTAAGGATGAAGAACGCAATGGCAGCGTTGATCGTCGCCTTGCTCAGGACGTTGCCCGTATCGGCGCCGAAGGTCGCCTCGGTCATGCCGCCACCGAGCGCGCCGCCCACGCCGCCGTCGGTCTTGGCCTTCTGGGCCAGCACAACCAGAATCAGGAAGATCGAGATAACGATGAGGACCACCGTCAGGATGGAGAGGAGAATGCTCATGTGAAAGGGTCAGAAAATCAGGCGGCCCGGGGAATTGTCAATGCCGGGTTCGGCATGGCTTTGGGCTGTAAGCTTCAAGCTGAAAGCTTACGGCCTATCGCTTAGTGTCTGGCGCCCGATCGACTCACGTCTCAATCCCGAGCTTCTCCAGCAGACGCTGAAGATCCTCATTGCCACGGTATTCGATGACGATCCGCCCCTTCTTCGGGGTATGCAGCACCGCCACCCGGGCGCCGAGATGTGAACTGAGCTTTTTCTCGATGCCCGCAACGGCCTCCGCGTCCTTCGCGGAACCTCCACGGGTCTTGCCCGTCCTCACCGGTCCGCTGGTCGCCTTACGCTCCTGCACCAGTTTTTCCGTCGTCCGCACGCTCAGGCCTTCCTCGATCACCCGGCGGGCCAGCACCGCGCGATGGGCGGTGTCCGCGATCCCGAGCAGCACCTTGGCATGGCCGACACTGAGCAGGTTTTTCGCAAGGAAGCCCTGAATCTCCGCATCGAGCGCCAGCAGGCGCAGCGTGTTGGCCACGGTGGCCCGGGCCTTGCCGACCCGGTCAGCCGCCGTTTCCTGCGTCAGGTCGAAATCGCGGATGAGGCTCGCAAAACCATGGGCCTCCTCGATCGGGTTGAGGCCTTCGCGCTGCAGGTTCTCGATGAGCCCGAGGGCCGCCGACGATGCATTGCTCGCCTCGACGATGCGCGCGGGGATAGCCTTGAGCTTGAGCAGCTGGAATGCCCGCCAGCGGCGTTCGCCGGCGATCAGCTGGAATTTGTCACCCGATTTCCGCACCACGATAGGCTGAAGCAGTCCTTCGGAGCGGATGCTTTCCGCGAGTTCGCTAAGCTGCTCAGCCGGGAGTTCCCGGCGCGCCTGATACGGGCTGGGCTCAACCAGATGCACCGCAATCTCCTGATAGCCTGGCGCGGCACTGACCGTCACCGTGGCCGTGGCGGCCTCGGCCTTGGGTATGGCTGACGCGGCCGGAGCAGCGCTGGCAATGAGACCGCCGAGTCCGCGGCCAAGACGTGATTTGGGTGCTGCAGCCATGGGGTTATTTAGCGGCGGGGGTTGGGATAAAGAGCGTCTGGCCAGCCTGGATGCGCGAGGGATCCGCCAGCTTGTTGGCGTTGATGATATCCTGCGTCTTCGAACCGGTCTTTTTCGCGATCAACGCCAGCGTATCGCCCTTTTGCACGGTGTAGCTGACGCCTTCCTTCGAATACGAATCACTGAAGGTGGTCTGGATTACGGGGCGGGTGGCCATGCCCTTCGCCAATGAATCGAGCGCGGCATTCGTTGCGTCGCCCAGCTTCTTGATCTGCGCCGCGGTGCGCTCCGCCGTCGCAGCGTCACCCGCCGCTATGGCGCGCCGGAGTTCGGTCACGGCGTCATTGAGCTGGGCGAGCGTGGCGTAGGCCGGGGTCGCCGTATTGGCCTTTTCCCGCAGCTCGGCATTCTGACGCTCCAGCTGCTCCACGCGGAGCGAAAGTTCCCCCACCCGTTGCACCAACCCCCGCAGGTCCTCGCGCATGTTGGCCAGATCGACTTGGGAGGCGGACTGGGCCTGGACAAATCCCGCGGACACACTGATCAAACCGCCGACAAAGAGCATTCGAAGTAACATGGGCGCGCAGCTTGCGATAATGGGACGGCAAAAACAAGAAAGACCTAGCGGCGGAACGGCGTGGCCGAAACCAGCGGCGCCATCGGGCGTGACTCCAGCCGGGTCCCCGTAGGCACGGTAAATCCGCGTAAAAATTCCGCCGCGAGCAGCAGCTTGCCCCCCGGACGCTGCAAACGGCGCAGGCGCAGCAACCCGCGGGCCGTGCCAACCAGCAGCCCGTCAGCGTCGGCGCCCACCACCTCACCCGGTGCGCCCGTCCCGGGAAGGGCGTCCGCCAGTCCCAGCTTCACTTCCTGGCCGTTGAGACTGACCGCACAGGCCGGCCATGGGAAAAGCCCATTGATCCGGGCCGCGAGTTCCTCTGCCGGCCGCGCAAAATCCACCCCGCCGTCGGCCTTCTCGAGCCGCCGGCAGAAGGTCACTGCGCCTTCATCCTGCGGCGCAAACTCCAGCGTTCCCGCATCCAAGTCTGGCAGACAGCGCGCCATCAGCGGTACGCACACGGCGGCCAGCTTCGACTCGATCTCTTCCGCCGTGTCGAGCGGATCAATGGTCACGCGCTCGACGGCGGCTACGGGACCGGCGTCAAGTTGCCGGACGATCCGCATCAGGCTCACGCCCGTTTCCCGCTCGCCATTCGCAATCGCCGTCTGAATCGGCGAGGCCCCGCGGTACTTCGGCAGCAGCGAAGTGTGCAGGTTCAGCGTGCACAGCCGCGGCGTGGCGATGAACTCGTCCCGCAGGATTTGGCCGTACGCCATCACCAAGGCAACATCGGCACCCAGCGCGGACAGCTGGGCTCGGACATCGTCCGTGAGTTTTTCCGGCTGATAGACCGGCAGGCCCTCGGCGAGCGCCCAGACCTTGATCGCATTCGCGGTAACCTTCTGCCCGCGGCCCACCGCGCGGTCCGGCTGGGTAAAGACCGCCTGGATCTTCGCCAGCCGGCTCCCTTCGCCCGCCAGCCAGTCCAGCAGCGGCAGCGCGATCGGATCCGAGCCGAGGAAAACGAGGTTCAGCGGAATCACTTCAGCTTCGCTTGCCACGCTTTCACGGCCGGGGCAAGCGACTTGGCGAAGGCGGCATCCGTGTCGGGCTTGGGCAGGCCATCGAGCACCCCCCAGAATTCCACATGCGTCGAAGTCCTCCCCGGCGCCAATTTCACGAGCGGGCCAAGTGTCTCCAGTTCGATCATCGCCCCATTGGTAAACACCTCAAAGCAGCTGCCGAGATCAGGGTAGCTCGCGCCGGCCATCACCGGGGAAAACTTTACCAACGTCGTGCCTTTCACCCAGTAGGCGGACCAGCCCGGGTAGTTGGTGATGCCGAGTTTCTGCGCGTGCTTCGCACGCGCCACCTCGATGCCGATAAAATCGCGGCGCAGCTGCCAGACGGGCAGCGACAGGTCCGTGAAAGTCCACGGGACCAGCGCATAAGTGGGCAGCAGGTCCCCGCGGGCATGATCCCCTTTCGGCAGCAGCGGCAGCACGCCATAGCCGCCCGGCCGGAGCATGGTCAGCGCCCAAGCCGCACACTCGACGGGCCAGAGGCCGCGATTGGTCAGCGTGTGCGTGACCTTGACCGTGCGCTCGCCCAGCACTTCCACCCGGATTCCTTTCTGCAGGCCGGTCAGTCGCTCAACGGGCTGCCGCAAGGCGACGCCGTTCGGCAGCCGTTTCACCTCCAGCGGTTCGTCATCGGGCTGGTAGGTGCGGACGATATCCTCGGGGGCATGCCAGAGCCGGTGCCCCCCGCGCAGGTAGAACCCGTGGTAACGCTGCTCGTCGGCCGGAAATTCGAGGAAAAGGTTGCCGGCCCGGCCGGTGAGCGAGCGCAGCGACGAAACGCGCGGGCCAACGGCCGTCGGCAGAACCAGCTCGATCGCCCGGGTGGACAGCTTGATGGCGTCGCCGCCCCGATACTCAGTCTTCGAGTGTTTCATGGATGGAATCTGCGTCCGGCGTCTCACTGGCCTTCCATTTCGGGGTATGGGCCTCGGCCCGCGCGGCCTTGCCGGTATAGGGCGTGCCGGGCTCGTGCTTCTCCTTGCCGACGAGATCGAAATAAACCGGGCAGCCGGCCAGGTCGAATTCCTTGACCAGACCCGCCTCGAGATACCGGCGGTACTGCTCCGTCAGTTTTTCCTCGCGGTTGCAAAACAGCTTGATGCGGAACGGGCGGGTGCCCGTCTGCGTCGCGTAGTAGATGCGGAAGCGGCGGCCGCCGACGGCCGGTGGCGGCGTGCGCTCGGTGAGGTAGCCCAGCACGGAATTCAGCTTGGCCGTCGGCAGCTTGATGTCCTGCTGGCGATTGAGCTTCACGGCGGCGTTCAGCATGCGGTCGACCTCGTAGCCACTCACCGCGGACACAAAGATCAGCGGCGAACCCGGCGTGAAATAGAGGCGTTCAAACAGCGCGTGCTCGTATTTCTCGCGGTAGTCCCGCTCGCTCTTGTACGGCGCAAAGCCGCCCTGCCGCTTGAACGCGTCGGTGATGAGGTCCCACTTGTTCACGACCACCACGATGGGCTTGTGCTCCTTGACCGCCTCGCCGGCGATCGCCTTGTCCTGCTGCGTGACGCCGTCCAACGCGTCGAGCACGAGGAACACGACATCCGAGTTCTTGATGGCGTCGATCGACCGCAGCCGGGAAAAATATTCCACCGGCGACGCGAGCTTCGTCGCGGCCTTGATGCCGGCGGTGTCGATCAGGCGGAACGGATAGAGCTTCCCGTTCCGACCCTTGAATTCAAACGGCAGCTCGACCGCATCGCGCGTCGTGCCGGGCATGTCGCTGACAATCAGCCGGTCGCTTTGGAGCAGCCGGTTGCTGAGCGAGGATTTGCCGACGTTCGGGCGCCCGATGAAGCACACGCCAAGGGCCGCCGCCGCATCGCGACCGCGGTCGAGATCCTCGGGCGG
>CAIRTK010000035.1 GCA_903881475.1 uncultured Opitutia bacterium
AGGCATCCGGCCTGCTCTGAATCTTGTGCAAGCCGGATGCCTGCGCTACGTTTCTGCCGCGGCCAGCCTCTTCACGTCGGCTGCCACGGGTCACCGGTGGCGTTCCGGCGAGGCGGCGGCGTGGGCGGCTGGTGCGGCGGCGTGCCCATGAAACTGCGGCGGGTGGATGTAGGCCCCGTGGCCGCCACTGCGGACCTCGCCGTAGCCGCGGTTGCCATCCAGCCACCCGCCATCGTGAAACCACGGATCGCCATAGTGCGGGCCATAATAAACGCCGGTGTCCACGCCGACATAGCCATCGGTGACGCAGCTGGTCAGGCCGAATTGCAGACCGGTGAAAAGGAGGGAGCCGAGAAGGATTTTGAGCGGGGATTTCATGGGCGATTGGCGGGGTTGGCGTTGTCCGCATACTCCACGAGGCCGACCGTGCCGCCGGTGGAATCGGCAATGATGGCAAAGCGGCTTTCGTAGGCGACGGCGTGCGGGGCTAGCAGGACCTCGCCGCCGAGTGCGACCACTTGGGCGAGCTTGGCGTCGAGCTCGGTCACGCGGATGACGCCCAGCCAGCCCGGTTTGGCGTCATTACGATCGGGCAGCGGGGCCACGCCGCCACGCTCCAGTCCGCCGCTGGAGAGGAGGAAGTCGTCCTTGCGCTCAGTGCGCGTGTCGGGCGAAACGGCATAATTGAAGACCTGGCGGTAAAAGACGGTGGCGATGCCGGGCTGCTTGGCATAAAGCTCAAACCAGTTCCAGTCGCCGGGCTTCGGCTCGTCGTCGGGCGGGTCCCCCGCGGAAGACTCGAGCAGGCCGAGGGTGGAGTCCTCGCTGTCCGCAATGATCGCCTGCCGGCCGCGGTCGGGAAAATTGCGCGCGGGCGCGCGCACGTCGCCACCCGCCTCCTTCACCCTGGCCAGGGTCGCGCTGATGTCCATGACCGAGACGTAGTTGATCCAACGGGAGGGATGTTTCGATTGCGACTTCGGCCGCGGCGCCAGTCCGGCCACCGGCCGGCCGGCATTGCTGAACACGGTGTAGGTCCGGCCCTTCTGCTCAAGCGTGACGGCGGTCCACCCGAACACCCCGCAGTAGAATTTGGTCGCGGCTTCCGCATCGGTCGTGAACAGGTCGGCCCAGATGAGCTTGCCGGGGATCTGCAGGCTGGTCGGCGGAGCGTTCAGCGGCGGGAAGGTGGTGGATTGGGCGGAGGTTGAGGATGCGATCCCCAGCAGCGCGATGACGGCGGCGACGGCCGCGAGTCGATGAACGGAATTCGTGTGCATGGTAATGAGCGGGGAAATGACAGCAGGCGTTGCCTACACGGACAGACGTCTGGCGGGTCGGTTCGACAGTAAGTTACTCAGGCGTTCGCCCGCCGCCGGGCTTGGTGCAGGCAGGAGGCCTGCGCTACGTCACGGAACGCCGCCTCAGCAGACGCGGCCGCGTTTACCGGCGAGCGTGTTAGCAGGCGGGTTCTCGCCGACCCAGCGCTCGTCGATCGGCTGGCTGGCTCGCTGGTAGCGCGTGTCGGAGGAAAAGCGGAAGCGGTCGGTCTGGTTGTCGAGCCCCCCGTGGACGAGGGTCATGCCGAAGGTCATGAAATCGCCGGTCCTGTAATCCGGGCAGGTCAGCCAGCGGCCGCCGAGCTTGGCGCGGAGGGTTGCGGGGTTCTTGCTGAGGAATCCCGGGTGGCTCCAGCCGCCGTTGACCTTGACCTTCGCGACCTCCTTCGGCCGGTTCTCGCAGTAGGCATCGACGTCCACCTCGAGGTAGCTTTTGAGGCGGTCGGACTGCCGGTGCGAACCCTCGAGCAGCATGACGCCACCCATTTCCAGCGGGATGTCGCCGTACGGGATCCAGCAGGTGAGCAGCTGGTGCGTGCCGCGGCCCATGTAAACGAGGTCGCAGTGCGGCGTGGTGCCCTGGCCGCGGCTCACGGCGCGAAACCAAGTGTGGTCAAAATGCCGCACGGGCTCGCCGAAGAGTGCCGCATAAAACCCGAGCAATTCAGGCCCGTAGACGACGCGCTCGATGGCGGCGTTGTCGCGGGCGAGGTCGCCGCGATAGGAGAATTTCTTATCCGGGTGACTGACGGCCTCGATCAATGGCGCCGCGGGATCGAGCGAGCCCTCGGCGGCGAGGCGGTCGGTGATCGAGGCCCGCGCGGCGAGGATCAGCGCGGGGTCGAAGAAACCGGGGATGTAGAGATAGCCGTCCTCCTCCAGGCGGCGCGCGAGTTCCGCGGGCCGGCCGACGAGATCGGCCGAGCTGCGGACGAACCCAAAGGCCCCGGGCGAGGTGTCGAGTTCGTGGCCGGCGGAGAAAAGGGGGAGTGTGGCGAGCATGGACGGGAGCGGCAAAGGATGGGAGTGAAAGTGAGGGGGAGGCGAGGTGGATTTGGCGCGATGGCCGGGATTGGCCGCAACGATGAACAGGGCGGATCACAATGATCATGGATAGATTGGATCCGGATTTTGGCCACAAGGCGGCACCATGGCCGGCGGCTTCGGCCCGAGTCTCCTGGTGGTGCGGCGGGTGAGGTGAAGCCGCTATGCGTTTGACGGTCGGCGGTGGCATGCTCAGACCTCGGTCACGATGTCTCTGACGCACGAGCCCTGCGTGCCGGCACAGGCCGGATTTCCCGCTGTTCAGCCGCGCTTCCGGCCATGAGCCCGGGAAGCCAGCAGGACGAGATCCGCACCTTCCAGCTGTTGCGGCAGGTCAAAACGGCCGCGTTGTCGGCCAAGCAGCTGGGCCAGTTTCAGCTCGCCGAATCCGACACGGCGGGCCGTCAGGCCGCCATCCTGGTCGCGGATGATTCCGAGGCGGTGCGCGAAATCATTGTCCTCATGCTGCGCTCGCTGGGTTACCAGAACGTGCACGAGGCGGTGGACGGCCAGGATGCGCTCGAGCAGATGCAGCGGGGTGAATTCGACCTGCTGGTGGTGGATATCGAAATGCCGCGGCTGGATGGCTATGGCGTGCTCAAGGCGCTGAAGCTCGATGCCGGATTGCGCCACGTGCCTGTGATCGTCGCCTCGGGCCTCGGCGACCTGGAGGCGGTGGTGAGGTGCATTGACCTGGGCGCCGAGGATTTCCTGCCGAAGCCCGTCAACTCCGTCATCCTGCGCGCCCGGGTCGCCGCCTCGCTGGAGCGCAAGCGGCTGCGCGATCTCGACCAGTTCCGGCTGATCGCACTGCAGCAGGAAAAGCAGCTGCTGGCGGTTGAGCAGGAAAAATCCGAACGTCTGCTCCTGAACGTCCTGCCGGCATCGATCGCGGGGCGGCTGAAGCAGGGCGAGCATACCATCGCTGAGCGGTATGCGGATGTCACGGTGCTGTTTGCCGACCTCGTGGGGTTCACGACGCTCGTCAAGCGCACCGACCCGGTGGAACTGGTCGGGCTGCTCAACGACCTGTTTTCGCGCTTCGACCGCATCGCCGGCCGGCTGGGGCTGGAAAAGATCAAGACCATCGGCGACTGCTACCTCGTGGTGGGCGGACTGCCGGAGGCACGGCCCGATCACCCGGCGGCCGTGGCCGGGATGGCGCTGGAGATGCTGGAGCAGCTCAAGGCGTTCAACCGCGAGCGCGGAATGCGGCTCCGCCTGCGCCTGGGCCTGCACACCGGACCGGTGGTGGCGGGGGTGATCGGATACCAAAAATTCGCCTACGATCTCTGGGGCGCGACCGTCAACCTTGCGAGCCGCCTGCAGACCTCGGGCCTGCCCAACCGCATCCATCTGTCCGCGACTACGGCCGACCGGCTGCGGACCGGGTTTCGTTTCACCGAGCGCGGCGTCATCGCGTTCAAGGGCATGGACCGGGTGCGCACCTGCCTGCTCGTGGGACGGATCTGAGCCGCGGTCGCCGCGGCCAAGGGACAAGGGTGAAGTGACAAGTGGCAAGAGGGAGTCTGCGTGGGCAGGCTTGGACGTTTCAGGCCCGGTGCCGTAGAGGACGATGACAGGGATGAGGTCGGGATCGACCTGCCGGTGACCTGTGCGATGCGTAATATGACGTGCTAAATGGACTGCGCCGCGGGCTTGCGCTTGTTACTTGTCACTTGGACCTTGTTACTTTTTCGCGATGAGTTCCGTTCCTGTCCACGCCGATCCTGCGGCTCCCATTATTGTCCGCGCGCATACCACGCGCGTGATTTTCATCCTGGGGGCGGTGACGGCCTTTGCGCCGCTGGCGATCGACATGTACCTCCCGGCCTTCCCGAGCATCGCGAGCGACCTGCACGCGGGGATGAGCTCGGTCGAGCTGACGGTGTCGCTTTTCCTGGCGGGCATGGGCATCGCCCAGGCGCTTTACGGCCCGCTGTCCGACCGCTGGGGCCGCCGCGGTCCGCTGCTGGCCGGCGGCGTCCTGTATGCCGTCGCGGCGATCGGGTGCGCGCTGTCGCATTCGATCGGCATGCTGCTGGCGGGCCGGCTGCTCATGGCGCTGGGCGGGGGCGCGGGGGCCGTCATCACGCGGGCGGTCGTCCGCGACTGGTTTGATGCGAAGGAATCGGCGCACGTCTTCTCGACCCTGATGCTCGTGATGGGGGCGGCGCCGATCCTCGCGCCGCTCATCGGCGGCCAGTTGCTGCTGCTGACCGGCTGGCGCGGGCTGTTTGTCCTCTTCGCGGTGTTCGGCGTGGCGTGCACCGCGGCGGTGGCGGCGTGGCTGCCGGAGTCGCTCGCCATCGAGCACCGGGTCCAGCACGGGCTGGGCGAGGTGCTCCGCGCGTATGGCCGCCTGTTCGGGGACCGGCGGTTCCGGGCCTTCACGCTCACGGCGGCATTCGCCTCCGGCTTGATCTTCGCCTACATCACGGGGGCCTCCGAGGTGCTCATGGGCGTGTACGGCGTGAGCCCGCAGCGGTTCGGTCTTTTTTTCGGCTCGAACGCGCTGGGCCTGATCGCGGGATCGCAGGTGAACCGGCGGCTGCTCCGGACCTGGTCTTCCGCGCAAATCATCGGGGGCGTCTATCACGTGACAGCGGTAGCGTCGCTGCTGTTGCTGGTGCACGGCCTGACGGGCTGGGGCGGACTGCCGGTGCTGGCGGTGCTGCTTTTCACCCTGCTGAGCACGATGGGCCTTGTGTTCCCGAACGTCTCGGCGCTCGCGATGGCGCCCTTTACGCGGCAGGCGGGGAGCGCCTCGGCGCTGCTGGGGACGATGCAATACCTGATCGGCTGCGCCGTCGGCGCCCTGGTGAGTGTGTTCCACGACGGCACGGCGCGACCCATGACCGTGATGATGGCGGCCAGCGGGATCACCGGCTGGGTGTTGATGCGCCGGGCGCTGCGGCGCGCGTGAAGCGCGTGATCGCGGTTGAGTTCACCGCGCAGGCTCGGCTCAGGAATCCGAACCCAGATATCCAAGGCACGTAACCGCTAATGAACCCTAAATTTCACTGATCCGGATTAGCGGGGACAAGCGAAGATTAGCGGTCCCAGTTTGAAGGGAGTTATCCGGAAGAAATCCGGGTTCAAAAATCCGCGCTTGAATCCGCGTAAAACTCGCTGCCCTGGGCGACGGCGCGGGCAAGGGGGCAGGTGGCGCGGTTGATGGCGTGGCCCTGGCGGTACTGGTCCAGCAGCTGGCGGGACCGCTCGGCGATCTCATGGCGGACTTCCTCGCGGGCCCCGCGCTGCGGGGCGATCGTCATGCGGTCATACGCGGTGGTCTGGTGGCGCAGCCATGCGATCGTGGCGGCCTCGGCGCGCTGGTCGATGGGAATGCGCCGCGTGCGGGCGACGGTGCCGCTGCCGACGGGGGTCGCATGGGCGGCGACCAAACCCGCGAGGATCTCGCCCTCACGGCGGTGGCGCCGGTGAAAGGCCAGGTAGCGGCGCACGGCCTCGCGGAAATCGCCGGCATAGATGTCCTGCGCAGCGGCCCGGCGCTGCCGGCCGGCGACAATTTTCCTTTGATAGGACGGATGTTCGCGCTCGGCGAGCAGTTCGGCGCGAAGTGCGGCGATCCGGTCGGCGGGCGCCCAGATGCCGCGGGAGAAACGCTTGCGGCCCTTCGGCTCGATGACGGTCCACGAAGGGCCGTCGGCCTTGATGCGCCGGCTGAGCGCCGGATCGCCCGGCGGGAGCAGGTCCCAACCGGCCGGCACAGCCTCCACCTTGCCCCAGGGATTGATCACATGGCGCGGCAGCGGACAGGGACGGACTTCGATGGATTCGGCGTGCACGGATCAAAAAGACAAACCGCCGGCGGAAAGTTCAAGTCCCTAAAACCGCCGAGTTGGCCGATGCGGATCGGAGATCACCACGCAACACCCGAACGACACGAAAAGACTACCTCGGCAGGGTGCGGGCATTCCTCCGCAAAATCCATTTTCGTATGCTTCATGTTTTTCGTGGTTAAACTCCGACTGCAGGTTGTCCGTCAGGATTTTGCGGCGGGGACGGGCAGCTTGAATTCCCTGAGGATGGCGTCGACCTTGCCGGCGATGTCCGCTTCCGGGTCCAGCGGGTTCAGGCCGGCGTGGCGGACCGTGCCGTCGGGCGCGATGATGGCGACAAAGGGAATGCCCTGGATGCCGTAGTCGGGGTTGAAGACCTCTTCCTGGCTGATCGCGACATTCCACGTCATGTCCTTCGCCTTCATGAAATCGGGCATCAGCGCGATTTCCTTGGCGGGGTCGCCCTTCGTGTCGATTTTCGTGGCGCCGAGGTTGGCGACAAAACCCTGGAGGCTGGTCACGCCGAGAAAAGTGACGGGTGAATCCTGGTAGCGGGCGACCTCCTCGCGGACCTTGGGAAAGGACCGGAGGCAGGGGCCGCACCACGTGGCCCAGAAGTCGAGGACGACGACCTTGCCCTTGAGCTCGGAAAGGGTCTTGAGGCCCGCCTTGGACGACCACGTGAAATGCAGCTCGGGGGCGGGTTTGCCAGGGAGGCCGGCGGCGACGACCTTTGCCTTGGCGGCGCGGTCCATGCCCTCGAGGATCCGGTCGACGGCGGCGGCGGGCTTGGTGCCGGGGAAATCGGCTTTGAGGGCGAGCAGGACCTTCCGTGCTCCGGGCTCATCGTTGAGCACCTCGGCGTAGAGCATGGCCTTCATCATTGCGATCGTGGCGACGTCGTCGGTCTTCTGGTCCTTGTACTTGGCCAGGAGTCCGTCGAAAGCGGCGAGGTCGTCCGCATAGTCCGAGGCCTGATCCTTGCCGGCGCGGGCCTTGGCGCTGACCTTGGCGACGAGGGCCTTGAGGTCGGTCCCGGGCGTTGCGACAGCCGGAGTCGGGGTGGCCATCTGGCCGGCGGCGTCCTGCGCGGAGACGCGGGATACGAGAAGCGAGCCGAGCGCGAGGCCGGCGAGGAGGGAGCGGAGTTTCATGATGGGAGTGAAGTCAGAGTTGGACTAGTGGAAGGGAAAGGTGAAGGTTGAAAGTCAGACGGTGCGAGAGGAGAAATATTAGGCCCGGGTGCCTGCAGTCGTTGCCAAGCGGATCGGCGGTGCCTCGTGCGAAGTATCGGGGCCAGCGCCAGGAGACCGGGAACGCTGCGGTATTCCCAAAAACCGCCCCAGGGCGCTGCAACGCAAACCGCAGCTGGGTATCGCACGGGAGCCGGTGGGAGCCATCCCCATCCAGATTAGTTGACCGCCGGGTTGCCGTTTTCCCCTCTGTCCTTACACGTTTCTACCATGGAATACAGAAAACTGGGTCACTCGGGATTCAAGGTGCCGGTGCTGAGCCTCGGCACGGGTACGTTCGGAGGGACCAACGAGTTCTTCAAGGCTTGGGGCAGCAGCGGGGTCGCCGAGGCGACGCGACTCGTCGATATCTGTCTTGAGGCCGGCCTGACCATGTTCGATTCTGCGGACGTATACTCCGGCGGTGACGCGGAAAAAATTCTTGGCGCGGCGATCAAGGGCCGGCGAGACAAGGTCATCATCTCGACGAAGGGCACGTTTGGCGGCGGGAACCCGAACGGGTTCGGCTCGTCGCGGTATCATCTGCTCAACGCCGTCGACGCCAGCCTCGGGCGGCTCGGGACGGACTACATCGATCTCTACCAGCTCCACGGCTTCGACGCCCAGACGCCGGTCGAGGAGACGCTCAGCACGCTCAACCATTTGGTGGAGGCGTGTAAAATCCGCTACATTGGTTGCTCAAATTTTTCCGGCTGGCAGCTCATGAAATCCCTCGCGGTGTCCGAGCGCTACGGCTGGACGCGTCATGTGGCGCACCAGGCCTACTATTCGCTCATCGGCCGCGACTATGAATGGGAGCTGATGCCGCTCGCGCTCGATCAGGGCGTGGGCGCGATCGTGTGGAGTCCGCTCGGCTGGGGCCGGCTCACCGGCAAGCTGCGCCGGGGCCAGCCGTTGCCTGCGACGAGCCGCCTGCATGGCAAGCTCTCAACCGAGAGCGGGCCGCAGGTTTCCGACGAGCATCTTTATCGCGTCGTGGACGCACTCGATGAAGTCGCGAAGGAAACCGGCAAGAGCGTGCCGCAGATCGCGATCAACTGGCTGCTGCAGCGGCCGAGCGTGGCCAATGTCATCATCGGCGCGCGCAACGAGGAGCAGCTGCGCCAGAATCTCGCCGCGGTCGGCTGGAATCTTACGCCGGAGCAGGTGGCGAAGCTGGATGCCTCGAGCGCCACGCCCCGGGCTTATCCCTACTGGCACCAGGCATCATTCGAGCGGAATCCTCCGCCCGTTTGACCGGGTGGATTTTGGTTAACCGTGAAGCTGGAGCCAGAGGGTGGGTGCTAGGCGACAAGCTTGGGTAAGCGCGCATCCTACGGTCCGGGCAAGTCCGGACCGATCCCGAGGACAAGGAAATCATGCGTGCTTTCGTTGACGAGGGCGGGATTTCGGGCGGCGGCCCAATGGGGCGGGGCGGGGCGGACGGCGGAGAGCGGCCGGGGCGGAAGGTCGCTCAGCACGCGGATGCGGTGTTGCGCGAGCAGGAGGGGGAGGCGGGTGGCTTCGATGTGGTGCATGGTGGCGGGTGATTGGGGCCCGCTCCTGCGCCGGTCACCCGGGGCACAAAAAAGCCCCTCCGGTGACTGGCACCGGAGGGGCAAAGTGTGGTTAACTTCAGGTCCCCTGCGGTGCGCGCGTAACGGACGCGGCGACGGCGACGATGGAAAGCACGGAGACGACCACGGCGGAAAGGCCGGAGGAGACTGCGCGAAGCGTCGGGCGTTTGAGGGACATGAAGGGACTGGAAAAAAGGCGGAGGGGGAGGCGGGTGTCGAGCGAATTGGTTCAAGCGTAGTTCCCAAAACCAAAATCAGGACACCTGCTAAGCATGATGCTTGTGGCAAATGTCCACGAGCAGGCTTACAATCGGCCCATGCTCGAATTAAGAATCAAGGAACTGGAAGGATTGCTGCTCGTGGCGAACAACTCGCTGGCGCTTTTAACCCTGTCAAATACTGAGCTGAAGAGTGACCTGGCTGACTCGCAGATGAGGAATAAGAAGCTCAAACGAAACGCCCGCCGTGACGAACGAGACTTCAAAAACCAGCTAACAGTGGCACAAAACAACCGTGGATAACGCACGGCCCCAGTCTTCATTTTTAAATCTCGGCACGACCGCGCTAAGCTTCGGGTGATGAGCTGCGGCTTGAGGCGGTGGGTTGGGAAGTAGGGCGGATCTCCGACCCGCCTTGCGGTGGGGCCGGGAGCCTGAAGGCGGACCAGGGCCCCGACCTGCCACGGTGCTTGCGTGCCCAAGATGTTAGCGGAAACTGGCGGGATGAATTTAACGGATGTGCCGGTGCTGGTGACGGGGGGCAGCGGGTTTGTTGGCAGCCGGATTGCGGCGTGGCTGGCGGACGAAGGCGCGACGGTGCTCGCGCTGGTGCGGCGCGCGGGGGCGCATCCCGGGCTGGAGTCGCCGCGGATCACGCAGGTGGAAGGCGACTTCACCGATCCGGTGACGGCGTCGCGCTTCTGCACGGGCCAGGTGCTGGTGGTTCATGCCGCGGCCACGATCAGCCGGGATCTCACCGAGGCGCTGCAGGTCAACGTGAGCGGCACGGGCGTCCTCGCCGCCGCGGCGCGGGTTGCGGGGTGCCGGCGGTTCATCCATGTTTCGACGCTGTCAGTCTACGATTTTCAGACGGGGGCGGGGTCGTTTGACGAGGATTCGCCGCGAAGGACCCTGGGGAAAAATTACGCGCACTCGCCGGCGGCCTCGCCGTTTTACGGCACGACGAAGGCGGAGGGTGAACGCGCGTTGCAGGAGGAGATGGACCGGGGGCTCCCGGCGACGATCTTCCGGCTCGCGGCCGTGCTGGGCGTGCATCCGACATCGGGGTGGACGGTCAAGGTGCCCGCGAAAGTGCGCGATGGTCAGCTCGCCTTGCGCGGCGAAGGCCTGGATGTGCTGCCGTGGACGCACGTGGACAACGTCGTGCACGCGATCGCGCTTTCACTGGACTTTCCGGCCGCGGTGGGCCGGGCCTACAACATCGTGGACGGCGACGTGACCTGGCGGGACTTTGCGGACGAAATGCGTACCTGGTTTCCGGGTGCGCCGCCGCTGCCGGTGATTCCGGCGGCGCAGGTGAAACCTTCCGATATTTTCATCCGGCAGTGTGCCGGTGTCCGCGTGCGCGCCGAACTCGGGTACGCGCCGGTGCGCAGCTACGCCGACGGCATGGCGGAGGCGGCGGATTGGTGGAAGACCGAAGGCTTAAGGCCATAGGCTTCAAGCGATGGGCGGGCGAGCGCTGGCCCTGCAGGGCAGGTTTCGGATAAATCAGTGAAGATTTTTGTCACACTGGGCCGGGTTTGAGCCACTTCAGGGTGAACATGACACCACTTTTAAATTATTCCTCGCTTTCAGACCGCCAGCTCGTCGAGCTTCATCTTGCCGGGGACCGGTCGGCGTTTCGCCAGATCGTGGAACGCTATCAGGCGATGGTCTGTGCGCTGGGATTCAGCGCGTGCGGGGATGTTGGACGCAGCGAGGATCTGGCGCAGGAGGTGTTCTTTGCGGCTTGGAAACAGCTGCCGGGACTGCGGGAGCCGGAAAAACTCCGTGGCTGGCTCGCGGGCATCGCCCGCAACCTGATCCATAATTTCTTCCGCCACCAGCAGCGCACGCCGACCGCGCGGGCCGAGTCGCTGTCCGCGGAGACGCCGGCCGAGGGCAAGGGTCCGCGGGAGCAGGCGGTCAGCACCGACGAAGCCGCACTGATGTGGCAGGCGCTGGAGGGCATTTCGCAAAATTACCGCGAGCCGATGGTGCTGTTTTACCGCGAGCATCAGTCGGTGACCGCGGTCGCGGCCGCGTTGGAAATCAGCGAGGACACCGTGCGGCAGCGGCTGGTGCGGGGCCGGGCGCTGCTGACAGAGCGGATGGCGAAACTGGTGGAGGAGACACTCGAGCGCAGCGCGCCGACGCCGGCGTTTGCGGGGGCGGTAATGGTCGCGCTGCCCTTCGGGGTGGCGCCGGTGGCGATCGTGGCGGAGGCCGGAGCGGCCGGCGTAAAGGTGGCCGCGGGCGGTGCGATGACCAAGACGGCCTCGACTGCAGGGGTGATCGGGGCGGCGGCGGTGAAGG
Organism: uncultured Opitutia bacterium; assembly: GCA_903881475.1. GTDB lineage: Bacteria > Verrucomicrobiota > Verrucomicrobiia > Opitutales > Opitutaceae > Opi-474. Next base: position 11,537 of record CAIRTK010000035.1, read on the forward strand.
GCGGCTTGGCCGTGAAGGCAGTTTCGCTGCTGGGGCTGGTGCCAGCCCTGCTGGGCGGGTTTCAGGACTTTATCAAATTTACCGGCCGGGCCGATGCCATCGCGGATCATCGCGCGCGGCGGCGCGCGGAGTGGGCTTATTTGATCATGCAGGCCGCCTTTGGTGCGGCGTTTCTGGGCCTGTTCGTGATCCCAAGTCGGATGATAGGGAAGGGCACGCCATCGGTTTATTATTTTCTGCTGGGCGGCGGGATCACGGCCGCATTCTGGATCTTTGCCCTCGCCAAACGCCGGGTGAACTGGATCGTGCCGTCGGCCGACATCTGGTCGTTTTCATCCGGGGTTCCGGAGGGAGCCGTGACGGCGTTTGAGCGCCGCAGCGCGCAATCTTTTCTGGGGCTGCCGCTTTATCATGTGAGGCTGGGCAGCCAGTGCGGCTGGCGGAAGCCGGTCATGAAAGCGTGGATCGTGGTGAGCGATGGCCGGGCCGTGGGCGGGTTGTTCGCCTTCGGCCACCTGGCGGTGGCACCGGTTGCCATGGGCCTCGGTGCAGTCGGAATTTTTACCCTGGGCGCATTCTCAGCGGGCTATTGTGCCGCGGGCTTGGCCGCGGCGGGTTGGATCAGCGCCGGCGTGGTGGCGGCGGGTGGCTATGCCGCCAAGGGCATTTGGGTCGTGGCGGGAAGTCTGGCCGCTGGGAAGGAGGTGGCGCTGGCCCCGCACGTGAACGACGCGGTCGCCTCCGCCTTTTTCCGCGACTACGGGCCGTTTCAGTTCCTCCACTACGTCGGGCAGTTTGCCATCCTTGCGGCGCTGTGCGGCTGGGTGATGCCGGTGCTGCTGACCGGCTGGCACCTGTGGCGCACGCGGGAGCAGGTGAAAGAGCCGACCGCCAGCTGCTGAAACCTGAACGCCGCTTCCAACTCAGTGCGCCCGCGTCGCCTTCCACTCGGTTTTGGTCGGCGCGGCGCCGTTCGGGCCCGGGCGCTCGATGGTCCCCGTGATGGCGTCGCCGTCAATTTTGCCCTGATACTTGATGACGACCTTCTGGTCGGTGGTGCCGCGGACGACGCTGAAGGCGACCATCCCGTCCTTCACCGAGGCCTCGGAGATCTCGGCCGGGCCCTGGCGGCCGGTGACCGTGCCCGTGAGCGCGCCGTCCTTGAGCAGCAGGACGGCGGTGATTTCCGCGGGGCCGCTCTTGGTCGAGGAGGTCCACTTCCACGTGCCGGAAAGATCGGCGGCGTGGGCCGAGAGGGCGAGGAGGGCGGAAGCGAGGCAGATTGTGGCGAAGGCACGCAGGGTTTTCATGGTCGAATTATGGGGTTGGGCGCGGGGATTGGGTACCAGCGCATCTGCACCGGATGAGGGAGGTATGGGGGCAGCGAGGCCTCCAGGCGATAAGCTTTGGGCGAAAGACTGGTGAAAAACAGGCCGCGGCAGAGGGCGGCTGCGTAAATTCGAAACCCCATCCCCGCCGCGGTCTGGCTTTTGGCGCGAATCTGCTGTTTCAATCGAAGGCATCGAACGGACCTACACCCTGATTTACCGAATCGATGTCGGCGGCAGGATCTCCTACGTCAATTCGGTTTGGAGCGATTTTGCCCGGAAGAACCAGGGCGAATCGGTGCTGCCGGAACGCGTGCTGGGGACCAAGCTGCTGGCCGCGGTGGCGGACCGGACCGTGCGCGAGCTGTACCTGTGGATAATCCGGCGGGCCCGGGAGGGAGTGCCGGCGCGGTTTTGCTACCGGTGTGATGCGCCGGACAGGCGCCGGACCTTTGAGATGAACATCTACCTCGCGGCGAACGGACAGGTGGAATTTGCCTCAACCTTGTTGCACGAGGAACCGCGCCCGGCGGTCGCATTGCTGGAGACCGGGGCACCAAGGGAAGAGCGCATGCTGCGGGTGTGCAGCTGGTGCCAGAAGGTGGCCCTGCCGGACGGGGCCTGGGTGCCGGTCGAGGAAGCGGTCAATGCTCTCCACCTGATGGAAGCCGAGCGGGTACCGCTCATCACCCACGGAATCTGCGATGCGTGCAAAGCGGGGATGAAGATGTCGATCGGGTTGAAATGACGGCGGGATCCGTGACCACGGAATGACGACGCGGCCACCCAGATTGATTGGCCACAAAAAGGCACAAGGGCTCAGCGGCTCCGGCTCAAATCTCCCGCGCGCCTATAGGCGCGATGGTGACTCCTTCGCAGTCCCAATCCCCTTGTGCCTTTTTGTGGCCAAAAATCCGACCGAGCGGCCCGGCTCGTCCGGAGGACTCGCCCTACCTTTCAGGCAAGAAAAGCCTAAAGTTTAAAGCCTATCGCTTAGCGCTAATTCATTTCTTCACCTCCGCCACGGCCTAGGTCCACGACACTTTTCGCAGGCTTCGGCTATTTCGCCCGGCAGGATGCAAGCTGGGTCTCTTTCCGCGGCTGGTTGCCGACGTTGGCGTTGATGGGCTGGGATTGGTGAAGATGGGGGCTATCTCGCCACCGATTTCCTTGGACACGGGACAGCAAACCCGAAAGCCCATGATACAGATGTCCCCGTCCCCATCCCAGAACGCCTCATCCCCGCCCCCCAGGCCGGAGCTCCCGGAGGCGGAGCCGAGCGCCGCGCGAG
>CAIRTK010000036.1 GCA_903881475.1 uncultured Opitutia bacterium
GACACGGCGGCGGGGAGTGAGCGGGCCCGGCAAAGCCCGTCAACCTCCTCAATGGGGCAGCGTGAAAAAGCACGCCGCCACACTGCAAAAGCGAACGCAACCTGAGAGTTAAGAGGCCAGACCCGTAACGCAGGGCCAACGGCCAGCCACAAGCTGGCGCCGTCCCCGTGGTAAGGGTGCCGACGCGAAGTAAGATTGCAGACGTGTCCGCACCACGTCCGGCGCGCCGCTCCCGGCAGGGAGCGACCGAACTGGGCGAAGAGGCCTCACTCAAAAGATCCCGGCCGGCAACGGCCAGGACGGTCCCGCCATGAGACCGAAACATCCGCATGCCGCGGAGAGTGGCGTCGGGAAGCACACAGCCCGCGAAAGCGAGCGCGCCCAATCGTGTGCAATCGGGAAAGAGCGAGTGGCGAACGCCCACCCCCAAATTTGGCCCCGGGACCGCAAGGTCCCGGGGCCTTATTTTTTTGGGATTTCCGAGGGCGGATTTCGAGAACCGGAAAGGTTGGTCACAAAAAGGCGCAAATTTTCCCGGACTCCGTCTCGAATTCCCCGCGCGCCTCTAGGCACATGGAGACTCCTTCGCAGGCACGGAGCCCTTGTGCTTTTTGTGGCCAAAAGTTGGATCCGTTTTCACCTCCACCAAGGATCGTATTGCCGAACGCCCCGCTTTCACCCATCGACCAAGGCCTTCTCCTTTCCCCAAATCCAGTTTCCGGTATCCGCCATCCGCCATTCCCCATGCCCTCCTTCCCTCTCTGGCCCGGCCGCGCCCCCGGCGCGCTCGGCGACCAGCCCCAAGATCGCCCCACACTGACCTCGTATCCGCCGACCGCGAAATCAACCGGCGCCAGTGTCATCGTTTTTCCGGGCGGTGGCTATGGCATGCTCGCCCCACACGAGGGCGAAACCTACGCCCACTGGCTCGCCGCCCAGGGCATCCACGCCTGGGTGCTGCAATACCGCCTCGGCACCCACGGCTACCGGCACCCGATCATGCTCAATGATGCCGCCCGCGCCGTGCGCACCGTGCGCCACCTTGCCCGCCAGACGGGACTTGATCCCGCCCGCATCGGCGTAATGGGCTCTTCCGCCGGCGGTCATCTGGTCGCCACCATCATCACGCAGTTCGATGCCGGCCAAGCCGATGCAGCCGATCCGGTCGACCAGGAAAGCAGCCAGCCGGACGCCGGCATTCTCTGCTACCCGGTCATCACGATGAAAACGCCGCATGTCCACCTGGGCTCCCGCGAAAACCTGCTCGGCGCCACGCCCAGCCCCGATTCGATCGAGGCATTGTCTGCGGAGCTGCAGGTCAAGCCCTCCACCTCACCCGCCTTCATCTGGCACACCGTGGCCGACAATGCCGTGCCGGTGGAAAACGCCCTGATTTTTGCTGACGCGCTGCGCCGGGCCGGCGTGCCTTTCGCCCTCAGCCTCTATGAAACGGGTGTCCATGGTCTGGGCCTTGGGACCGCTGAGCAGCCGGCCCCGCCCTGGGCCGCCGACTGCCTGTTCTGGCTCCGCGGCCGCGGATTCCTCGGGTAATTGTCCCACGCTAGCCGGTAGCAGCCGACGTGAGGAGGCCGGCTTGGAAGCGCGAAGGGGCCGAAGACCGCGCAAAGTCCGGATTTTCCGGCGCTAAAGCGACTTGGTGCGCTTTCATCTTCTTCGGGGCAAACTTTGCACCTTCGCGTCCTCGCGCTTCAAAAAAGCCCGCCGGCGCCTTCGGCCTTGCTTTCGCGGGAGCCGCTACGCACTTTCTTCTTTTTTCCAAAGACCAGAACGCTCCGCGCAATGAACCAGAACATCCGTAACATCGCCATTATTGCCCACGTCGACCACGGCAAAACCACGCTCGTGGACAAATTGCTCAAGGAAGGCGGCGTCTACCGCGCCAACCAGCAGGTCGAGGAGCGAGCCATGGATTCCATGGACCTCGAGAAGGAAAAGGGCATCACCATCAAGGCCAAGAACACCTCCGTGCACTGGAAGGACAAGACGATCAACATCGTCGACACCCCCGGCCATGCCGACTTCGGCGGCGAGGTCGAGCGCGCCCTCCGCATGGTTGACGGGGTACTCCTCGTCATCGACGCCTATGACGGCCCCCAGGCCCAGACCCGCTTCGTGCTCCGCAAGGCCCTCGCCCACGGCCTCAAGGTCGTGATCGTCATCAACAAGATCGACCGCGAGAACGCCGAGCCCGCCAAGATGTACGACAAGGTCCTCGAGCTCCTCATGGAGCTCAATGCGACCGAGGAGCAGTTCGACGCCCCGGTCGTTTACGGCTCCGGCCGCGACGGCTACATGATGATGAACCTCGGCGAGGAAAAGAAGGACATGTCGCCGCTCTTCCAGACGGTCCTTGACCACATTCCGCCCCCGTTCGCCAAGCCCAGCGAGCCGTTCCACATGCTCGTCTCCAACATCGACTGGAGCGACTACGTCGGCCGTATCGCCGTCGGCAAGATCCTCGGCGGCACCGCCAACATCGGCGACACCGTGTACGTCGTCCGCCATACGGACGGCAAGCGCGTCCGGGCCAAGATCACCAAGGTCTTCGAGTTCACCGGCCTCGGCACCACCGAGACCCAGTCCGCCGTCGCTGGCAACATCGTGGGCCTCTCGGGCTTTGAGGACATCGACATCGGTGACACGCTCACCGCGGACGAGGCGGGCCACGCCCTGCCCTTCACCCAAATCGACCCGCCGACCCTCGAAATGCAGTTCTGCGTGAACGACGGCCCGCTCGTGGGCCAGGAAGGCAAGCTTGTCACCTCCCGCCAGCTCCGCGAACGCCTCATGCGCGAGTTGAAGACCAATGTATCGATCAACATCGAGGACACTGACAAGGCCGGCATCTTCAACGTCAAGGCGCGCGGCGCAATGCAAGTCGCCGTCCTGGTGGAAACGATGCGCCGGGAAGGCTTTGAACTCCTCGTATCCCGCCCGACCGTCATCGAGAAGACCGGACCCAACGGCGAGCGCCTGGAGCCGTATGAGACGGTGTGGATCGAGGTGCCGGACGAATGCGTCGGCGCGATCATGCAGAACATGGCCAACCGTAAGGGCCAGCTCACCAACATGGAGAAGCTCCCGCACACCACGATGATCGAGGCGACCATCACCACGCGCGGTCTCATCGGCATGGAAATCGACGTCGTCAACGCCACCAGCGGCCGCGGCGTGCTGAGCCATCTCTTCAAGGAATACGGCCCCTACGCGGGCGAGGTGCTCACGCGTCTGACCGGCACGCTCATCGCCACCGAGGCGGGCGTCACCACGCCATATGCCCTCGTCATGTGCCAGGAGCGCGGCAAGCTTTTCGTCAGCCCCGGTGAGGATGTCTATGAAGGCATGATCGTCGGCGAGAATCCGCGCAACGAGGACATCTCGATCAACGCCGTCCGCGAAAAGAAGCTTACCAACTTCCGCTCCCAGGGTGACGGTGTCGCCACCGGCCTCACGCCGGCGACCAAGCTCTCGCTCGAGCGCGCGATCGAATACGTCGCTATCGACGAGCTCGTCGAAGTCACGCCCAAGAGCCTGCGGCTCCGCAAGCGCATCCTGAACCAGGGCGAGCGCCAGAAGGCCAGGAAATCGGGCAAGAACTGAGCCGGTTCATTCCGCTTTCTTTAAATCCCGCGACGGCCTTGCCGGCCTCGCGGGATTTTTTGGGCCTCAATCCAGCCCGTAGCAGCCGGCATGAGGAGGCTGGGCTCGGCCGTGCGCTCGAACCAGGCTCCTCACGTCGGCTGCTACCGAAATCACGAGCGCCTGATTCAGCCCGGACGATCCGCCTTCCCCGCCACTTCGCGAGTGATCTTCTGCGCCATGAGCAGGCCGTGCGCGCTGGACTTCCCGGTCAGGCGGACGCTCACGCGGTCCAGCAGGATATAAACGATCGGCACTACAAACAGCGTGAGCAGGCTGGAAAGGGCCAGTCCGCCGACAATCACGATGCCCATGGAGTTGCGCGTCTCGGCCCCGGCCCCGGTCGCAAAGGCCAGCGGCACGGCGCCCAGGATGGTCGCGATCGCCGTCATCAGGATCGGGCGGAACCGGATCGTGGCGGATTCGATCGCCGCATCCCGGGCATTCTTGCCCTGCATCTGGAGCTGGTTGGCAAACTCCACGATCAGGATGCCGTTCTTCGCCACCAGCCCGATCAGCATGATCAGCCCGAACCGGGAAAACAGATTGTCCGTCATCGCCGGGCCCCAGAAACGCGTGCAATAAAGAACCAGGAGGCCGCCCGCCACGGCCAGGGCGACACCCGTGAAAATGGTGATCGGGTGAATCCATGACTCGAACTGCGCTGCCAGGATCAGGAACGTGAACAGCAGCGCGAGGCCGAAGATCAGGAACGTGTCGTTCGCACCCTCGACGTAATCGCGCGTCGCTCCGTCCCACGCATAGCTGTAGCCTTCCGGGAGCACCGCCCGGGTTTGCCGGGACAGGTAGGCCACCCCGTCGTCCATCGTGTAGCCGGCATTCAACTGGGTGGAGACCGTGACCGAGCGCAGCCGGTTGTAATGGCGGTAACTTTCCGGCACGACGCTCTCCCGGTAGCTCAGGAGATTGCTCAGCTGCACCAGGTTGCCGGTGCGCGACTTGACGTACAGCCGCGTGAGATCCGCGGGCGTCACCCGGTCGGTGTCCTGCACCTGCACGATCACGTCGTACTGCTCGTTGCCCCGCTGGAAGCCGGTCACGCGCCGTCCGCCCAGCAGCGTCTCCAGGGACGCGCCGATCTCGGAAATCGGCACACTCATGTCGGCCGCCTTCGCCCGGTCGATTTTCAGCACGATCTGCGGCTTGGTGAGCGCCGGATCGAGGCGGGGCTGGCTGAAGATCGGACTGTCCCGCATGAGCGCGATGAGCTTAGAACCCACATCCTGCAGTTTGTTGAAATCGCTGCCCTCCAGGATGATTTGCAGGCTTCCGCCCGCGCCGCCAATCGCGCTGGAAACCTGCGCCGTCGTCTGTCCTCCGGTAATCTGCTGCCGGAGCTTGGTCCGCAGCTCGGCGACGATCTGCTGGGTGGTCCGCGTCCGCTCTTCCCAGGGCCGGAGCGTGACAAAAACATAGCTGAGGGTTCCTTCTCCGGCCCGGTCATAGGTATACTGGACCTCCGGGATGGAGAGGATCATCTGCTCCATTTCCCGCGCATAGGCGACGTTGTAGGCCGGCGTGGATCCCACGGGAGAGTTAAAATAAGCGATGAAGTTGCCGCGATCCTCCACCGGCGCGAGTTCTCGCTGCAGTCTCGTGTAGAGCAGCAGCCCCGTCGCGGTGAACAGGCCCACCGCGAGGAGCACCCAGCCCTTGCGCCGCAGCGCCCCGTTCAGCAGGCCGCCGTAGCTGCGATTCAGCCACACGAAAAAGGGCTCCGTCAATTCGTAGAACCGGGTGTGTTTCGCGTGGCCGTCCACCCGTTCGATCTTCAGCAGGCGGGAACACAGCATGGGCGTCAGCGTCAGCGCCACGAAGGCCGAGACCAGCACCGCAATGGCCAGGGTCAGGCCGAATTCGTAAAACAGGCGTCCGATCTGGCCGGACTGAAAGGCCACCGGCACAAAGACTGCGGCCAGCGTCAGCGTCGTGGCGATGACTGCAAACGCCACTTCCCGGGATCCAAAGATGGCGGCACTGATCACCGACTGTCCCCCCTCCATCCGGCGGTAGATGTTTTCCAGGACGACGATGGCGTCGTCCACCACCAGGCCGACCGCGAGCACCATGGCGAGCAGGGTCAGTACATTGAGCGTGAAGCCCAGCCAGCTCATGATCGCAAACGTGCCGATGATGGAAATCGGGATCGCCAGGAGCGGGATGAAGGTCGCCCGCCAGTCGCGCAGGAACAGGAAGATCATCACCACCACCAGACCCGCCGCCTCCAGTAGCGTCCAGTACACCTCATGGATCGAGCGGTCCACGAAGACGCTCGTATCATAGCTGACCTGCGCGGTGACGCCTTCCGGCATGTCGCGCTGGATCAATGGCAGGAGCGCCTTCACGCGCCGGGCGACGTCGAGCAGGTTGGACTGCGACTGCCGCTGCACCTGCACGCTCACGGTCGATTTCCCGTTGGCAAAGGCGTCGTTGCGGTAGTCCTCCGCGCCCAGCTCCACCCGGCCGATGTCACCGAACTTCACCTGGTAGCCGCCGCGCGTGGCGAGCACGAGGTTCTCGAAATCGAGCGGCGAGGTCAGCGTGCCCTCGAGGCGCACGGGGAACTCGCGTGAGAGCGACTCGATCCGGCCGCTGGGCAGGTCGATGTTCTGCTGCTGCAGCGCGCTGGACACGTCGTTCACGGTCAGGTTGTAGGCCGCCAGCTGGTCCGGGTTGACCCACAGCCGCATGGCATAGCGCAGGCCGCGGAGGGTGATAACCCCCACGCCGGGAACCGTCTGGATCCGCTGCACCGCCAGGCGGTCCACCATCTCGGTCAGTTCCAGGCGGGTATAGCGGTTCGACTGGAAGGAAATCGTCATGATCGGCGCCGCATCGGTGTCGGCCTTCCGTACCTGCGGCTCCGTGATGTCCGCCGGCAGCTGCGCCCGCGCCCGGCTCACGCGGTCCCGCACGTCGTTGGCCGCCTCGTCGATGTTCTTATCGGCGTTGAACTCGATCGTGATGCTGGTGTACTGCTCCGAGGACGAGGACCGCAGCGTCCGGATCCCGTCGATCGAGGAGATCTCCTTCTCCAGGGGCTCGGCCACCTTGGTTTCCATGACTTCCGCCGACGCCCCGGCATAGCCGACGCCGATCGAGACGATCGGGGTGTCGATGTTCGGATATTCGCGCACCGGCAGGCGCCAGAACATCAGGAGGCCCACCAGGACGACGAAGACCGACGCGACGATGCAGACGACCGGACGCTTGATCGAAAGATCGGACAGGATCATCGGCTAGTTGCCCATCGAGAGCTCGTGCTGCTGGGGCCGCGGCTCGATCCGCGCCCCTTGGTACAGACTCAGGGCGCCCACGCCGGCCGCCACCACGGACTGGCCCTCCTTCAGGCGCTTCTTGTCCACCGGTTCGACCTCCACGAGTCCCCGGGCGCGCAGGCCGATTGTGACGGGCACAAAATCCGCCGTGGGGACGCCCTTTTTCTCCACCACCGCGATGATCAATGTACCGCGCGAAGTGGCCAGGATCGCGCCTTCCGGCACGGTCAGCACGCCCTTGTGCACCGCAAGCACGAGTTCCACGTTGGCAAACATGCCCGGCCGGACCTGTTCCGGCGGGTTTGTCAGGTAACCCTTGACCTCGCTGGAACGCGTCGCGCGGTCGATCACCGCGCTCACAAAATAAACCTCGCCCGTGATGATCGTCGGCAGGCCCTCGCTGCGGGCCTGCACCGTGAACTGCGAGCCGGGCTTCACCTTGTCCAGGTAACGTTCGGGAACGTCGAATTCGATCTTGAGCCGGGAAAGGTCGTTGATCGTCGTGATCGAACTCGTCGCCGTGCTCGAGGACACATAATCGCCCAGCGAGACGGAGCGGGCCCCCGCGACGCCGTCAAAGGGAGCCCGGAGTTCGGTCTTGGCCAGCCGCGTGCGCAGCAGCGCAAGCGCCGCCTTGCTCGATTGGAACTCGGAGCGCGTGGTGTCGGCGTCGGCCTGGGACACCAGGTTGGTTTTCTCGAGATTCTCGATCCGGTGGAGGTTCAGCTCCGCCAGCCGGAAACTGGCCGAGGCCTCCGCTTCCTGGGCCACCAGTTCCGAGTCATCGATTTTGACGAGGATCTGGCCCCGCACCACTTTCTGGCCCTCGTTGAACAGGATCTTGCGGACCTGGCCTGCGATCTCGGCGCGAATCTGGGCCGTTTCGTTGGCCGCGATCGACCCGACGATGTTGATGGCCTCGGTCAGGTCGCGCCGGCTGACCGGCGCGACTTCCACCGGCTGGACAAACAGCGACGACTGCGGCGCGGCGGCGGCGGCGGGCTTGTCCCGGCTGCAGCCCGCGAACAGGACGGCCAGCAGCGCCGGCCCGGCCAGCAAACGGCGAAGAATGGGTGGAGGCATGTCCAGTCAGCAAAATGGAAAAAATTACCCGCCGCAAACGCCAATCCCGCCGCGTTTCCTGATTATCATGTCATCAGCCCGGCCGGCAGCCCCCTGCGGCCCACCCGTGTCAGGCCACAACCGTGGCGTAGGCCGCCGCATCCAACAATTGGCCCGCGTCCGCCGGATTGGCCGGCTTTACCTTCATCAACCAGCCCGCCTCATAGGGCGAACCGTTGACTGTCTCCGGCGCATGATCGAGCGCGCCATTGACCGCCACCACGGTGCCGCCAACGGGTGCGTACACGTCGGAAGCCGCCTTAACCGACTCAATCACCCCAAACGTCTCTCCGGCCTTGAGCACCGTTCCAACCTTGGGCAGCTGCACGAAGGTGATGTCACCAAGGGAATTCTGCGCGTAATCCGTGATGCCGACCGTCACTGTCCCGTCTGCCTCGGATTTCAGCCACTCGTGGGATTTTGCGTAGCGCAGATCGCTGGGAATGTTGCTCATGGGTTTCAGGACTTCTTTAGCTCGACGAAGGGAGGCTTGGCCAGTTGCAAATTCAGTTTCGTGCCGCGGATATCCACGGCCAGCGGCAGGGCCGCCGCCGCGGTGGTCACGAGGGCGGAGCCGATCGCTTCGTTCAGGATCGGCGAAAGCGTCCCGGAAACGACCTTGCCCACCACGGTGCCGTCCGGGCCCAGCACGGGGGTGTCCGCGCGCACGATGCGCCGGTCGCCGGTCTTGAAGAAGATGATCCTCTGCTTCGCGCCGCCCTGTTTCTCCGCCGCAAGTGCGGCCCGGCCGATGAAATCCGCGCCCTTCTCCAGCTTGACCGTCCAGCCGAGTCCGGCGGCCAGGGGCGAGATGTCCTGCGTGATCTCATGGCCATAAAGCGGAAACCCCGCCTCGAGCCTCAGGCTGTCGCGGGCACCCAGGCCGGCAAGTTCGAGCCCGAGCGGCGACCCGGCGGCCAGCAACGCCTCCGCCAGGGCCACGGCCTCACCGGCCTTCACGTAGAGCTCGAAGCCATCCTCCCCCGTGTAGCCCGTGCGGCTGATCAGGCAATGGACTCCGGCCACGGGCCCCTCGGCAAAATGGTAGTATTTCACAAGGTCGAGTTGGGTGTCCGTGAGCGACTGCACGATGGTCGCGGCCCGCGGGCCCTGGACGGCCAGCAGCGCAAAGTCATCGGAGTGGTCGGTGATGGTGACGGCAAACCCCGCCGCCTGCTCGCGGATCCACGTCAGGTCCTTGGCAATGTTGCCCGCGTTGATGCAGAGGAAATAATTCTCGGGTCCCCACATGTACACCAGCAGGTCGTCCACCACGCCGCCGCTCGGGTAGCACATCGGCGAATAAAGCACGCGGCCGGGGTAAAGCTTCGCCACGTCGTTTGTGACCAGATGATTCAGGAACTTGCCCGCCTCCGGGCCGCGCACATCCACCTCGCCCATGTGGCTGACGTCGAACAAGCCGGCGGCGCGGCGCACCGCCTTGTGCTCCTCGAGGATGCTCTTGTACTGCACCGGCATCTCCCAGCCGGCGAAGTCCACCAGACGCCCGCCGTGGGCGGCGTGAAAATCCCGGAGGGGCGTGCGCTTGAGTTCGCTCATGCCGGGAGACTACGGGCGCCCCGCCAGACGGCGGCAAGGCTGTTTTGGCCCCGGCAGCCGCCTGCAGTTTATATTCGCAACGCGCACCCGCTGCATAAACTGGGGTCATGCACTGGCTCGTCACCGCCATCGTCCTGACCGTCGGGCTTTCCTTCATTTGCTCGCTGTTCGAGGCCATCGTGCTGAGCACCACCCCGGCCGACATCCAGGCCCTGAAGCGCCGGCATCCGCGGCGCGGGGAACTGCTGGAAATGATCAAAAAGAGCGTCGACCAGACCATCTCCGCCATCCTGACCCTCAACACGATCGCCAACACCCTCGGCTCGTTGCTGGTCGGCGGACTGGCGGCCCACCTGCTCAACGATACCCAGCTCGGCATTCTCACCGCCGTGCTCACGCTGACGATCCTGATTTTCTCCGAGGTGCTCCCGAAAAGCCTCGGCGTGGCCTACCACAAGACCCTGCAGCCGCACGTGGTTTATCCGCTGTGGTGGATGCGCCGGCTGCTGCTGCCGGTGACCTATGTCTGCAACCTCATCGTGCGCCCCTTCATCCCCGCCCAGCACGACACCCACGCCTCCGACGAGGAGATCATCCTCCTGGCCGAGCGCGGCGCGGAACAGGGCACCCTGAGCAAGAGCGAATCGAGCATCATCACGAATGCGCTGGCCCTTGATGACATCCGCGTAAGCGAGATCATGACCCCCCGCACGGTCGTGACCGCGCTCAGCAAAACGGCGACCATCGGCGAGGTGTTCCGCGAGTTTCCCAACCTGCCCTTTGGCCGGATGCCGGTCTACGGCCGCAACCTGGATGACATCGTCGGCCTCGCCCGGCGCCGCGACCTGCTGAAGGCCAAGGCCAACGACCAGGACCTGAGCCCCGTCGAATCGGTGCTGCACGAGATTCACTTCATCCCGCAGACGGTGACCGTGGCGAACGCGCTCCAGGTCTTCCTCAAGACCCACCAGCAGCTGCTCGTCGTGGTCGATGAGTTCGGCTCCACCGCGGGCGTGGTCACCATGGAGGACGTGATCGAGCAGCTGCTGGGCCGCGAGATTTTCGAGAAGGACGACGTCGCGGTGGACATGCGCGAACTCGCCCGGGCCAAGCAGCAGAAGGCAGTCCGCGGCCGCAAGGCCGATGGCTCCAGCTCCGCGCCGTTTTCGACCAAGGCCTGACCATGCCCCACCCTTCCGCCATGCCGCTCGCCTACTGGGTTCATGATCTCAGCCCGTTTCTGGGGCCCCACTGGGGAAATTTCGGCATCCGCTATTACGGGCTGGGTTACCTCCTGGGTTTTCTGGCCGCCGGCTGGCTGCTGGTGCGCTATGCCCGGGCCGGACGGTCGCAACTGCCGCCGGAAAAAATCCCGGACCTGATGCTCGCCCTGGTGATCGGCGTGATGCTCGGCGGCCGGCTGGGCTCCTTCCTCCTCTATCATCCCGACCAGCTGCTCCACGATCCGCTGAGCTTCTTCCGTGTCTGGGAAGGCGGCATGGCCAGCCACGGCGGGATGCTCGGGGTCGCCCTCGCGCTGGCGTGGTTCAGCCGGAAGGAGCATATCCGTTTCCTCCACCTGGGCGACCTGATCACCTCGGTCGCGCCCCCGGGACTGCTGTTTGTCCGCATCGCCAATTTCATCAACGGCGAACTCTGGGGCAAACCCGCCGTGGTCGCGTGGGCCGTGATTTTCCCCGCCAGCCCGTATCCGCTGGTGCCGCGCCATCCCTCCCAGCTTTATGAGGCCGCGCTGGAGGGCGGAGTCCTCCTCGCCTTCATGCAATGGCGGTTCTGGCGGAGCGATGAGGTCCGGCGGAGCCCGGGGCGTCTCAGCGGTGAATTTCTCCTCGCTTACGCCCTGATGCGCGCTCTCGGCGAGGTGTTCCGTGAACCCGACGCCGCGCTGATCCTCGGACTCAGCCGCGGCACCTTTTATTCCATTTTCCTCGTCGCCGCCGGCCTGGTGCTGGTCTTGCGGAAATCCCCGCCGCTGAAGGACCCCGCGTAGCAGCCGGGACCGTCAGGAGAGGCGGCCACAGGAAACTAGCTCAGACCACCGTTCCCGGCGGCAGCACCGCGCCCTTCGGCACCACGAGCACACCGTCACGGACGACCACCGAGCCGTCCGCGTACATGCCGTCGGCCTTTCCTTCGGCGAGCAGCACGCAGCCGTCGCCAATGCGGGCGTTCTTGTCGATGATGGCCCCCTTCACGCGGCAATTCTTTCCGACCCCAAGGTGCGGCCGGCCGAGCTTCAGGTTCGCCGCCATCTGTTCGTCAGTCTCGTAATAGTCGGCGCCCATCAGCACGGTGTCTTCCAACACTGAATTTTCCCCGATGAAGGAGCGGATGCCGAGGACGCTGTGCTTGATGGAGGAATTCGTCAGGATCGAGCCGTCGCCGATGACCACGTGGTCGATGGCGCATTTGTTCAGCTTCGAGGCCGGCAGGTAGCGGTCCTGGGTGTAAATCGGCGCGGTGGCATCAAAGAAATTGAACGGCGGCAGCGGCTGCGCGAGCGCCAGGTTCGCCTCGTAGAACGCCCGGACCGTGCCGATGTCCTCCCAGTAGCCCTCGAAGATGTAGGCAAAGAGGTTCTTTTTCCCGAGCATGCCGGGAATGATTTCCTTGCCGAAGTCGGTCATCGTGTTGTCGAGCGCATCGGCAAGGGCCGCCCGGTTGAACACATAGATGCCCATCGAGGCCAGGCAGTGCTTCTCCTTCGACTTGGTCTCCAACCGGGATTCCAGCAGTGGGCTGAGAGTCAGGCTGTCGATGACCGCGGGATCCTTCGGCTTCTCGACGAACCGCCCGATGGACAGGTTGTCGTGGACCTGCATGAGGCCGAGGCCCGTGACCTTGGAAACGGGAAAGGGGATCGCCGCAATGGTCACATCGGCGCCGGTCGCCAGGTGCTGGTCGATGATTTTCCGGTAATCCATCCGGTAGAGCTGGTCGCCGGACAGGATGAGCACGAGGTCATGCGGGAAGGCCCGGAAATGGATCAGGTTGCGCCGCACCGCATCGGCCGTCCCCTGGTACCAGTCGGAGCCCCGCTCGGTCTGCTCCGCCGACATGACATCGACGAAGCCGCCGCCGAAGGGGTCGAAGTGATAGGTGCCCTGCACGTGGCGGTGGAGCGACGCCGTCTGGAACTGCGTGAGCAGGAAGATGCGGTTGATGTCGGAATTGAGGCAGTTGCTGATCGGGATATCGACCAGCCGGTACTTGCCCGCGAGCGGCACCGCCGGCTTGCACCGTTCGCTCGTGAGGGGTTGCAGGCGGGTGCCCCGCCCGCCTCCCATGATGACGGCCAGCACGCGTTTTTGTGTAGTCATGGGTGGAAAAGATGGGAGGGTAGCCTTAAACCTTGCCCCACGTTTGCACGCGACGGTAATTTCGCCAGTCAAAATCTTCACTCTCCATCATGTGCGGCATTGTCGGCTACGTCGGTAGGCAGAACGCGGTCTCGATCCTCCTCGAGGGCCTGAAGCGGCTGGAATACCGCGGCTATGACTCCGCCGGCGTGTGCGTCCAGCGGGGCCGGCGGCTGGATGTCGTGAAAAAGGCCGGACGGGTCGAGATTCTCGCCAAGGAGGCCGCCCGGCACCGCTTCACGGCGACCACCGGCATCGGCCACACGCGCTGGGCCACCCACGGCGGCGTGACCGACGCCAACGCGCACCCGCACGTCAGCAGCGACGGCCGGTTCGCGCTCATCCACAACGGCGTGATCGAGAACTACGCCCAGATGAAAACCTTCCTGGCCGGCAAGGGTTTCACCTTCAAGTCCGAGACCGACACCGAGGTGCTCTGCAATCTCATCGCCTACCATTACGCCAAGGAGCCGGCGCGGGCCAAGGGCCGCCACCGCTTCCTCGAGAGCGTGCGCAAAACCCTCCGCCACGTCGAGGGCACCTACGGCATCGCCGTGCTGTGCACCGACTTTCCCGGGGAAATCGTCGGGGCCCGCAAGGCCTCCCCGCTGATCCTCGGCGTGGGCGACGGCGAATACATCCTCGCCTCCGACGCCTCGGCGCTCGTCAGCCGGACCCAGAACGTGGTCTATCTCAAGGACGGCGAGCTCGCGCACCTGACCCCGAAGGGCTTTTCCCTTTCGACGCTCGACCAGGCGGACGTCTCCCCCGTCGTGGACCGGATCACCTGGTCCATCGCCGACTCTGAGCTGGGGTCGTACGCGCACTTCATGGAAAAGGAGATTTTCGAGCAGCCGGCCGCGCTCGAGAACGCCATGCGCGGCCGTTTCTCCGCGGACGGGAGCACCGCCCAGTTCGGCGGCCTCAACATCTCCGCCGGGGAATTCCGCGAGATGGAGCGCTTCATGTTCTGCGCCTGCGGCACCGCCTGGCACGCCTGCCTGGTGACCGAGCACCTCATCGAGCGCTTCGCCCGCGTGCCCGTGGAGGTCGACTACGCCTCCGAGTTCCGGTACCGCAACTCCCCGCTCGATCCCCGGACGCTGTTCTTCGTCATGAGCCAGTCCGGCGAGACCATCGACACGCTCGCCGCCCTGCGCGAGGCCAAGCGAAAGGGCTACCGCGTCATGGCGGTCAACAACGTGGTCGGCTCCAGCATCGCCCGCGAGGCGGACGGCGGCATTTACCAGCATGCCGGACCCGAGGTCGGCGTGGCGTCGACCAAGGCCTTCACCTCCCAGCTCCTGATCGGCGCCATGATCGCCCTCTACGTGGCCCGGATGCGCGACATGAGCTTCAGCGACGGCGTCGAGTACGTGCAGGCGCTCAAGGGTGCCCCCGATCTCGTGCGGCGCGCGCTGCTCGAGGCGCCGCGGATCAAGGCCATCGCGAAGCGTTATGCCCATTATCACGACATGCTGTTCCTTGGGCGGCTGTCGCTGTTCCCGCTCGCGCTGGAGGGGGCGCTCAAGCTCAAGGAGCTGTCCTATCTCCACGCGGAGGGCTACCCCGCCGCCGAGATGAAGCATGGGCCCATCGCGCTGATCAGCGAGAAATGCCCGAGCGTCTTCTTCGCGCCGAAAGGCGAGATTTTCAGCAAGATCGTCTCCTCCATGCAGGAGATCAAGGCCCGGAAGGGCCCGATCATCGCCATCGCCACGGCTGGCGCCGAGCTGCCCCCGGGACTGGCCGATGAAGTCATCCTGATCCCCGAATGCCATGAGGCGGTGCTGCCGATCGTCGCGGCGATCCCGGTCCAGTTGCTCAGCTATTATATCGCCCTCGAACGCGGCTGCGATGTGGACAAGCCGCGCAACCTCGCGAAATCCGTCACGGTGGAGTGAATTCCCTATAACACATACCGTTGAGGATCTTTCCGAGGAGTTTTCGCTCGAGATAGAGACCGAACATCTTGGTTTAAACCAAGTCCCTGACCGTAATCAGAAGAGGCATGATATCATGCTGCAGCTTGCCGAGAAACGGTGCACCGGAGGGGAAATAGCGGCATATTTGAACAAGCGCGGGTACAAAACCCCTCAGGGTAAGGAGTACTATGCCAAACTCGTTGGAGCGACTTTGTCGAAAATACGCCGCAGAGAACAAAGACGGCAAAAATGCACCTATAAGGGGTCAGAAATCACCTATTGGCTGAGGCAAAGATGACCCTAGTTTAGGGACCATTATTTCGGTCAGATACGAGGAGATGGAGACACCCGGACGTATAAATACGTCTGATTTATGTGTCACTCCGCCCCCTCATCAGAGCTCAAGAAAGCCATTCAAGAATACCTTTCAGAGGTACCCCTGACCAATTGCTTCGGCGTATCCTTAACACTGAAACAAAACACCTCAGGAGTATATCTGGATGATATCCGAGCCTCTCAGAACCTTCGTCACTTCCTTAACCTTCTCAATTCCGAGGTCTATGGGAAACGGTTCAGACGATTCGGCAAGAAACTGAACGTCATCCCCTCCTTGGAACGATCCTTAAGCCACCTGACGTGATTCCGGAAATTCGAGCCGCTTGAAGAGTTGGTCTGGGCCAATAAAAAGGACCCAGATCATGAAAGGAAAAAGATTCAGTACGGAGGAGAAAGTCCGCATCCTGCGGGAGGTGGACGGGGGCA
>CAIRTK010000037.1 GCA_903881475.1 uncultured Opitutia bacterium
ATCTTCATGGCCAATGCCGGCGGCGCCTGGGATAACGCCAAGAAGATCGTCGAGGTCGAGTTGAAGCAGAAGGGCACACCCCTCCATGCCGCCACCGTGGTCGGCGACACCGTGGGCGACCCGTTCAAGGACACCTCGTCCGTCTCGCTCAACCCGGTCATCAAGTTCACCACGCTCTTCGGCCTTCTCGCCGTTGAGATCGCCGTGACCATGCCCGCCGGGCTCAAGCACGCGCTCGGCGCGGTCATCTTCGTCGTCGCCCTCGTCTTCGTCTACCGCAGCTTCTACGGCATGCGCATCCCGGTCGACGGGAAGAAGGGCTGAGCTTTTTTCCACAGCTTCAACCTTCAAGAGCGGGCCCACCGGCCCGCTCTTTTTTTTGGGCCGGTTGCCTCTCACCATTCAGTGGCAGCCGAGATCGCGAGGCTGGGTTTGGGTTGAATCGCCAAGACGCCAAGGCGCAAAGTTGGATCATAAAGATAAACGTAGAACTTGGCTTCGACCTTCGCCGCCTCGCGTCTTTGCGATTATCAAACTCAGCCTCCTCACGTCGGCTGCTACAAGGCCCGACCCCACGGCAAAAAGGACTGACACTTTTCATGCGTCATGAATAGTTTCCCAGCACGGACCGCCGCGTCCGTTCTCACCCTATGAAACTCCTCCGCCTGTGCTGTCTCCTCGTCCTGCAGTCCGCCACCGTTTTCGCCGCCGGCCCCTCGTTTGACACCTGGGTCGACACCTTTGCCGCCGACTGGATGCGGGCCAATCCCCAGGCCGCCACGGCCCAGCAGTACTTCACCGGCCCCGAGCAGGACACCCTCGACCGCCAGCTCACCCCCATCACCCCGGAAGCCCGCGCCGCCCGCGTCGCGCTGGCAAAGCGGGGTCTCGCGGAACTCAAACAGTTCGACCGCGCCCAGCTCGACGCCAGCCAGCGGATCTCCGCCGCCTCGCTCGCCTGGCAGCTCGATGACATCGTCCGCAGCGAGCCCTTCAACGACTACAACTTCGTCTTCCAGCAGTTCAGCGGCCTCCAGGTCGGCCTCGTCAATTTCCTGAGCCAGACCCATCCCGTCCGCAACCGGCGCGACATCGAGAACTATCTGGTCCGGCTGGCCCTCGTGCCCGCGCAGATGGACGAAGGCATTGCCCAGGCCAAGGACCGCGCCGCCCGCGGATTCCTGCCGCCCAAGTTCATCCTGACCTCCACGATCGCCCAATTCGACCGCTTCCTCACCGGCGGACCCGAGAAGAACGTGCTGGTGACCTCGCTCGACGAACGCGCCGCCAAGCTCAAGGACCTTCCCGCCGCGGATCGCGCCAAATTCACCGCCGACGCCGAGAAAATCGTCCGCGAGGGCGTCATCCCCGCGTTCCGCCGGGCCGAAGCCCTGCTGCAGTCCCAGCTTCCACTGGCGACCGATGAGGCCGGCCTCTCCCGTTTTCCGGGTGGCGACCAGGCCTACGCCAACGCCCTCCACCATCTGACGACCACCGACCTGACCGCCGCGGAGGTCCACGCTCTCGGCCTCAAGGAAGTCGCGCGCATCGAGGCCGAGATGGACGGCCTCCTCCGTCAGCTCGGCTACGCCACCGGCTCCATCAAGGAACGCATGGAAAAACTCGATGCCGACACGCAACCGCCCGCCACGCCCGATCCGCGCCCCGCCCTGCTTGCCCGGTACGATGAAATCCTGCGCGATGCGGAAAAACGCGCCGCCCTCATGTTCGACCTCCGCCCGAAGGCCCCGGTGGTGGTGAAGCGCGAGCCGCCGTTCACCGAAAAAAGCGCCGCCGCCCACTACACGCCGCCCGCCAAGGATGGCTCGCGGCCCGGTATCTTCTGGGCGCCGCTCCCCGGCCCGACCTTCGAGATCAATGAAATGCGCACGCTGGTTTACCACGAGGCCGTGCCCGGCCATCACTTCCAGATCGCCCTGCAGTACGAGATGACCAAACTGCCGCGCTTCCGCCGCGACAGCGTGTTCGGCTTCATCTCCGCCCATGGCGAGGGCTGGGCGCTTTACGCCGAGAATCTCGCCGCCGAGTCCGGCTGGTATGACGGCGACCTGCGGGGCCACCTCGGCCAGCTGAACGACGAGCTGTTCCGCGCCCGCCGCCTCGTGGTGGACACCGGTCTCCACACAATGCACTGGACCCGCCAGCAGGCCATCGCCTACGGCATCAAGCCCTCCGAGGTGGAGCGCTACGTCGTCTGGCCCGGCCAGGCCTGCTCCTACAAGATCGGCATGCTCAAGATCCTCGAGCTGCGCGCGAAGGCCCGGACCGCCCTGGGCGACAAGTTCTCGCTGAAGGAATTCCACAACGTCGTCCTGCGCGCCGGCAACGTGCCGCTCGCCGTGCTCGAACAGGTCATTGACGACTATATCGCCGCGACCCGCTGACGTCGGAAACCCGCGGGCTCACGCCAGCTTGTCCCCGCAGGCCAGGCCGGGCCACTGCTGCGCGACGTACCGCTGCGATTCCTCCAGCAACGCGCGGATGCGCGGCGTGGGCTCGCCGTTCCAGAGCGCGGCGATCTCGACGGCCTCGAAATCATCGAGCGGCAGCACCCGCACCCGGGGATGCCGCACGACTTCCGCGGCATTCACGCTCAGCCCGATGCCGTAGCCGTTGGCGACGTAGCGCGTGACCAGGTCCATCGAACTCGCCTCGATGGACTGCGGCCAGTCCACCTGCCGTTGCTGCAGCCCCTTGCGGAATAGCCGGCTCATCGCCTCGGTGTGCGGCAGGCAGATGAGCGGCTCCTCGATCCCGCCGCGGGCCCAGAGGTCGGCCGCGGACTTAATCCGCGACTGCCGGGGCACCAGCAGCACCAGCGGCATGCGGAGCAACCGGAGACAGCGCAGCCGCGCCGGCGGCTTGGCGTCAAGCGGGGTAATCGCGACATCGATCTCACGGTCGAGGAGCCATTTTTCCATCTCGGGCTGAAAGCCCGAGCGCAGTCCCAGCCGCAGCTTCGGCTCATGCCGGCGCAGCCGTTCGACCACCGCCGGCAGATAATCCCGCAACACCAGCTCCGAGGCACCGATGCGCAGGAGCGGCGCGGACTGTTTGCGCAGCCGTGCCGCCATGGCATCGAGGTTCTCAAAGAACGGCCGGATGAATTCGAAGAGCTGTTCACCCGTCGCGGTGAGCTTGAACGGGCTCCGCTCGAAGAGCTTCGCGCCCAGGTCCTGCTCCAGCAGGAGGATCTGGCTGCTGACCGCCGGCTGCTGGATGCCATACGGCATGCTGCGCACCGCGCGGCTGATCCCGCCATGCCGGGCGACGTAGTAGAACAGTTCCAAATGGTGGATGTTCATGGTCAGGTCCCGACGCTGCAAGGGGGCCGGCGGGAGGCAATGTAGTTTCAGGCGGCGGATCCGCGGGATGGCCTTGCCCTCCTTGCCCCTCTCCATCGTGGGTTTACCAGCCGGCAGGCCGGCCCATACTTTGCCTTGTTCGCGATGAAATAGCCGCCAGCGTTGGGTCATTGCCCCACTGAATGGATCCATTCGGTTTATCAATTAACGGTCCGGCCGCTGACCCGCTATGCTGGCCCGCGAAATCCACCCACTGATGAAGTCGAACCGTAACTATCCCCTCCTGCTCGCCGGCCAGTTTCTCAGCGCGCTCGGCGACAACGCCATCCTCGCCGTCATCGTCGGCCAGCTCACCTACCTGCAGAAGGCGGGCACCATCACCGCGACCGAGCTGCGCACCCGGAACACGGTCTACACAAGCCTGCTCTTCGTACCCTACGTGCTGCTCGCACCACTCGCCGGCTATCTGAACGACCGCTACGCGAAGACCAAGTGGCTCGTCGGCGGCAACGCCCTCAAGCTGGCCGGCACCGCGGTCTGCGCGCTCAGCGTCGGATACGGGCCGACCTGGCAGGGCGTCGGCTACTTCATCGTCGGCATCGGCGCGTGCTTCTACGGCCCGGCCAAATACGGCATCCTGCCCGAGATCCTCCCGCGCAACAGGCTCGTGAAGGCCAACGGCATGGTCGAGCTGCTCACACTCGTCGCCATCCTTGGCGGGGCGATCGCGGGCTCCGTGCTGGCCGACACCTTCAAGGACCGGGTGCTGGTTTCCTACACCGTCGTCACCGGCATCTTCGGCGCGGCCCTGCTGCTGAATTTCCTCATGGCCACCACGCCGCACAAGCCGGACATCCGGCTCTCGGCCAGCGTCGCCGCCTTCGGCGGGCACCTCCGCGACCTGCTCACCGCGCCGCGCCTCTGCCGCGTGCTCATCGGCACCGCACTGTTCTGGGTTTGCGGCGCCGCCATGAAGATCAATTTCCAGCCCTGGGGCCTCGACGTGCTCCACCTGCCCGACAACACCCAGATCGCCCTGCTCGGCCTGTGGCTCAGCGTCGGCGTCATGGGCGGCAGCATCCTCGCGGGCCAGCTCCACCAGGTCGGCGACCTGCGCCGCACACAGGCCTACGGCTTCGCCCTGGCCGCCATGCTGGCCCTGCTTTATTCCGTCAACTCGCTCGCCTTCTGGCTCCACCCGGTCGTGCAGGCCGGGCCGCTTCGCCTGGTCGTGCCGGTCGTGCTGCTCCTGGTCGCCACCGGCGTCACGGCCGGCCTCTTCCTCATCCCCCTCAATGCCGCGCTGCAGGCCGAGTCCGATCCCGAGAAACTCGGCAAGACCATCGCCGTGCAGAATCTCGGTGACAACCTCGGCATGCTGACCGCCGGCGTCTACGTGTTCGCCAGCGTGAAGGCCGGGCTCAGCTCCAGCGGCGTGTTCCTCGGCCTCGCCATCGGCGTCACCACCCTCGTGGCCTGGCTGCGGTTCGCCGGCCGGAAGTCCTCCGCCTGATCCCTACCCCCCGATGAAAACCCTGCTCCGCCTGCTCGTCCGGCTCTGCTTCCGGTTCCGCGCCTACGGGATCGAGGCGCTCTCCACCCCCGGCCCGGTGCTGCTCGTGCCCAACCACGTCTCCTGGCTCGACTGGCTTTACCTCGGCGTGCTGCTCGATGACGACTGGAAGTTTGTCACTTCCTCGACCACCGCCCGGACCAGCTGGATTCACCGGAAGATGATGGTCAACCGCCGCACCTTCCCCATCGACAATTCCTCGCCCTACGCCGTGCGCGACATGGCGGATTACCTGGAAAAGGGCGGCCGGCTCGTGCTGTTTGCCGAGGGTCGGATCACCCTCACGGGCAGCCTGATGAAGGTCTTCGACGGCACGGGGTTCCTCATCCGCAAGACCAACGCCAAGGTCATCACCTGCTATCTGCGCGGCGCCAGCCGGAGCCGCTTCGTGAAGCATGCGGGCTGGCGCCGCTGGTTTCCGCGGGTGTCGGCCCACTTCAGCGCACCGCTGCCCGCGCCGGTTTTTCCGGATGTTTCCAACACGCTGGCCCGGCAGAAGGTCACCGGCTGGCTGCGCGACCGCATGGTCTTGCAGCAGTTCGACGTCGAGATGGAGCACGGTCCGCGCCATGTCCTGGCCGCCATCGCCGAGACCGCCGCCAACATCCCCGGCCGCATCGCCCTGGAGGATGTCACCTTCCAGCCGCTGACCTACCGCCGCCTGCTGGTCGGGGTCGACCTGCTGGCGCGCGAGTGGCGCCGGCGACTCGGCCCGGGAATCGGCGAACGCGTCGGCGTGCTTCTGCCGAATGTGAACGGCCAGCCGCTCACCCTGCTCAGCCTGTGGGCCGCGCAAAAGGTGCCGGCGATGCTTAATTTCTCCACGGGCATCCCCGTCATGCTGCAGTGCGCCCAGCTCGCGGACCTGACGCACATCATCACGTCCCGCCAGTTCCTGGAAAAGGCCCGCCTCAATCCTGCCCCGCTGGAGGAAGCAGGGATCAAGCTCATCCACCTGGAGGACATTCGCCCGGGCATTTCCGGCTTCGCGAAATTCACCGCCCTACTGCGGCAGTCCCTGGCCCCCGGCGCCGCACTCCGCGACACCCCGCTCTCGCCGGACGAGACCGCCGTGATCCTGTTCACCAGCGGATCGGAAGGCATGCCGAAGGGCGTCGCCCTTACCCACCACAACCTGCTCGCCAATGTCCGGCAGGCCATTGCCGTGATCGATGTCACGGATGACGACCGCTTCTTCAACGCCCTGCCGCTGTTCCACAGCTTCGGCCTGCTGGGCGGCACGCTGTTCCCGCTGATCCGCGGGTGCTACACGTTTCTCTATCCGTCGCCGCTGCACTACCGGGTCGTGCCCACCCTGGTCTACGACCGCGCCTGCACCGTGCTGCTGGGCACCAACACCTTTCTCAACGGCTATGCGCGCAAGGCCCATCCCTACGACTTCACCACCCTGCGCTACCTCATCGCAGGAGCGGAGAAGGTGCAGACCGCCACACTCGAGACCTGGGCGCGCAGGTTCGGCGTGCGCATCCTCGAGGGCTACGGCGCCACCGAATGCAGCCCGATCATCAGCCTCAACACCCGCATGGACCCAAGCGTCGGTTCCGCCGGCCGGCTGGTGCCCGGACTCGAGCACCGGCTCGAGCCGGTCGAGGGCGTCGAGGATGGCGGCCGGCTGTTCGTGCGCGGCCCGAATGTCATGAAGGGCTACCTCAATGCCGACGCCGACCAGAAATTCCAGGCGCTCGGCGGCTGGTATGACACCGGCGACATCGTGCATGTGGACGACAACGGCTTCCTCCACATCCGCGGCCGGATGAAACGCTTCGCGAAGGTCAGCGGCGAAATGGTCAGCCTGACCGCGGTCGAGGACGCCCTCGCCGGTGCCTTTCCCCAGTTTGGCCTCCGCTGCCAGGTGGCGGTGATCGCCCGGCCCGACGAGGACAAGGGCGAGAAACTCATCGCCGTCACCAACGAGGGCCGCCTGCAGCTCGCCGACGTTCGCGCCGCCATCCGGGCCAAGGGCCTGAGCAATCTCTGCGCCCCGCGCGAGCTCAAGGTCGTCAATTCCATCCCCAAGCTCGGCACCGGCAAAACCAATCACCGCGAATTGGAGAAACTGATCGCCGCCTGAGCGCAGCCGGCTTGACCGGTCACGCCTTGCGCGCGTGCCACGCTTTGAGCACGGCAGCTTCGCGCTCAGCCGTGATCCCCGATTTCAGCTTTGCCCGGCGCGCCTCCGGCTGGGCATTGAACCAAGCCAGCGTGTCCGCGGCCGTCACCGCCAGCGGACGAAACGTCAGCCCGGCCTTCACCGCCTTCGCGGAATTCACGCGCATGAATCCCGCGAAGGCGCCGGTGCCCGGCACCCAGGCGGGCAGATCGCTCCATATCGCGACGTGCTGCGCCTCCAAAAACGGGGTGTCCGTGAATGTGAGGGTCGCGCCCGCCGTGGTCACAGCCCGGATGCCCTCCAGCATCGCGCCCACCGTGAGCCCGTGCTCCGGACCCGCGACATTGAAAATGCCCAGCGTCCTCTGCTCCGCCACGCGGATCGTCCATTCGGCCAGGTCACGCGCATCAATGATCTGCACCGGGTCTGCGGCTGGCGGCGCCAGAGCCTCGCCACCGCGCGCCAGCCGCACCGGCCAATAAGTAAAGCGATCCGTCTCGTCACCCGGCCCGACGATCAACGTCGGCCGGATGACGGTCGTGCAGCCGGGGAACTGCTTTTCCGCCTCCTGCTCGCACACCGCCTTCAGCGGGCCGTACAGGCTCATGTCCGCCTGCAGCGTCGCGCGCGTTTCAGCCATGGCATCGCGCCCGGCATAGGCGGCGACCGGCGCCGCTTCGTCCTGCCCCGGTTGGCTTTTGTCCGCCAAAACTGAAATCGTCGATATGAACACATAGTGCTGCACCCTTCCCGCCAGCACGCGGCCCGCATCGCGCACCCAGCCCGGCAGACTCGTCGGATTGTCGATGCACACGTCCCACTCCCGGCCCAGCAGGGCCTTCAGGTCGCCCGTGTCCCGGTCACCGGTGAGCACCTCCACCCCCGCCGGCCCGCCCAACGGCCGCCGGCCACGGTTGAACAGCGTGACCGCATGCCCGCGCGCCAGCGCATAGCTGACCTGATGCGGCCCCGTGAACCCGGTACCGCCTAGGATCAGGATCCGCAAGGGACGCGCCGCGCGGCCAACAATAGATGGGCGATCAGCCATGGGGCCAGCTTGGGCTGTTCGCACGGGTTCATCCAAACCATTTAACCACGGATTTCACGGATGACACGGATGGGGAATCCCAAACCATCGATCCTTTTTACAGGAGGCAACTGAGGAAACCCAGAGAGCCGATTCTCTCTGCTCCGTTCCCTCCGTTTCCTCCTCTAAAATGCCCGGGGATTGCTGCCCGGATCTCCGATCCGTGAAATCCGTGGTCAAAGTATCTGGAGTCCTTGTCGGACTATCATCCCGTCATCCGGCCGCCGAAGTGAAACTCACCCCAGCACCTTCCGCAGCGCCGCCCGCGCCAGTTCGTTCTCCTCCGGCAGCCCGATCGAAATGCGCGCCCAGTCGAGCATCGGCGGAAATGGCCGCGCAATCACCACGCTCTCCGCCAGCATCCCGGCATAGACTTCCTTGTGCGGCCGGCCCGTCTGGAAAAACACGAAGTTGGTCTGCGACACCGCGTACCGCTTGCCCAGCTGATCGAGCAGCGCGAGCAGCTTCGCCCGTTCCGCGACAATCTTGGCCCGCGTCGCGGCCACGTAGCCCGCATCCCTCAGGCTGGCCACCGCCCCGGCGATGCCCGGTCCCGTCAGCGTGCCCAGCCCGTAGTTGCGCAGCTCGGCGGCGAACTTGGCGTTCGTGACGCCATAACCGATGCGCAGGCCGGCCAGGCCGTACACCTTGGAAAAGGTCCGCGCCACCATTAGGTTGCGGTGCTCGTTCACGAGTCCGACCACTGTGCGGCCGGCATAGTCGTCGGCCACGTCGAGATACGCCTCGTCCACGAACACGAACGTCTTCTGCGAGACGCTCTTCACGAATTCCTTCAGCGCCGCGGAATCAACCGCCGTGCTGGTCGGGTTGTGCGGGTTGGCGATGTACACGACCGAGGTCTGCGCAGTGACCTTCGCCGCCATCGCGTCCAGGTCGCTCTCCAGCTTCGCATTGAGCGGCACCGGCACGGCCTTGCCTCCGGCGGTTTCCGCGGCCCGCACCAGCTGCACGTAACCCGGCGAGGCATGGATCACCTCGCCCTTCAGGAGCCCGAAAAACATGCCGACGGTCTCGAGGATTTCGCCGGAACCGACGCCCAGCACGATCTGCTCGGGGGCGACGCCTTCCTTTTTCGCGATCAGCCCGATCAGTTCGTTCAGCTCCCCAAAGGGATAGCGCGGCGCCTTCCCCGAAGTCAGGTTGTGCAGCATCGCCTCGAGCGCCGCAGGCGAGGGGCCAAAGGGATTCTCGTTGAGCGAGAGCCGCGCCTTTGCCGGCGTCGCCGCGGCCAGCCGCTCGGCCGAGACCTGGGCCCGCATCTCGTCGTTCAGGAACCGGGACGACAGCGTGAGCCCCGCGAGGGCGGCTCCACTGGAAATGAGCCACTGGCGGCGGCTGAGGGGATTGGTGACAGGCATAAACGGTGGGGTTGGATGTTCTATGAAAGCTCAAGGCGTGCCGCCCGCGCTCGGTTGCATGCTCTTTCTATGGCTGCCCAAACTCTCCACGCAAGCGGGCAACTCGTTTCCTTGACCGGGCATTTGCTCCTCCGCCCCACTCCTGCCATGGTCCCGCCTCCTTTCCGCGCTTCCGTTCTTCTGCGCTTCCGCGATAAAATCCTCCCACTCCCTCCCCATGAAATTCCGTCCCTTCGGTAAATCCGGCTTCAATTGCTCCGAGATCGGCTTCGGCGCCTGGGCCATCGGCGGTGCCTGGGGCGCACAGGCCGACGCCGATTCCCTCGCCGCGCTGCACCGCGCCCTCGACCTCGGCTGCAACTTCATCGACACCGCCGCCGGCTACGGCAACGGCCGCAGCGAGCGCCTCATCGCCCAGGTCCTGCGCGAGCGTGCGGCCGCCGGTAAAAGGGAAACGGTCTTCGTCGCCACCAAGACCCCGCCCGCGCCCGGCATCTGGCCGCCTTCGCCCTATTGCCGCGCCGACGAGCGCTACGCCGAGGCCTACGTCCGCGAAAATGTCGCCGAGCGCCTCCGCTATCTGGGAACCCAGCGGCTTGATCTTCTCCAGCTCCACACATGGACGCGTGCCTGGAACCGCGACCCGACGCCCTTCAAGCTCCTCCGTCAGCTCCAGCGCGAGGGCCTGCTTGGGCTCATCGGCGTCTCCACTCCCGAGCACGACCAGAATTCCGTCATCGACCTGATGCGCGGCGGCTGGGTCGATTCCGTCCAGGTCATCTACAATCTTTTCGAGCAGGAACCCGCCGCCGAGCTGCTCGATGTCGCCCGGGAATGCGGTGTCGGGATCATCGTGCGCGTCGCCTTCGACGAAGGCGTGCTTACCGGCAAGTTCACCGCGGACACCAAATTCGAGCCCGATGACTTTCGGAACAATTATTTCGCCGGCGACCGCCTCGCCCGCGCCGTCCGCCGCACCGAGGGGATCCGCCAGGACTTGTCCGGCTCCGGCCTCACCCTCGCCCAGGCCGCGCTCAAGTTCGTCCTCGCCCATCCCGCGGTCTCGACCGTCATCCCCGGCATCCGCAATGTCGCCCAGGCCGACGCCAACTGCGCCGTGAGCTACCTCCCCGCGATGCCGCCCGCCCTCCTCCAGAAGCTCTACCGCCACAACTGGCGCCGGTCCTTCTGGTACGGAGGAAAGTAGCCGGGCGCCGCGCCCGGCTGGGAGCCGGGAGATCGAAGATGGGAGATGGAGAACCGCGACCAAGTAGCAGCCGCCGTAAGGAGGCTGGTCCGGATCTCGGAAAGGCCGAACATCCAACCTTCAACGCTGAACCTCGAACGTCGAAGCCCCGAGCAGAGCCGGAAGACAGGGATGGAACTTCGACGTTGGACGTTCGAAGTTGAGCGTTCGATGTTCGCACAATCCGGCATCCGTCGGAGACAGCCTCGTCACCTCGGCTGCTACGGATCCGGCCCGCGCTTTTCCTTGGCGAGGACGGCGCTTTGCCCGAGTCTGACGCCGTGCCTCTCCTGCTCCTCGCCGCGCCGCTCTTTCTCGCCTTCGAGCTCTGGCAGCTCGTGATGAGCGAGCGCTATGTCGGCATCAAGCAGATCGCCCGGAATGGCGACCCGCGGAAACTCGGGCTCAGCGAGATCACGGCGTTTTTCTGGAGCTCCGCGATCATCATCTACTGGGCCTGGATGCTGGGCCTGATGCTCACCCCTTTCACCCGCGTGCACGGTCTGATCCTGCTCATCGTTTCAGTCGCCGGGTTTTCCGTGCGCCGCAACTGCGGCATCAAGTGGGTGCTCGTCACCCTCACCCTCGAGGGCGCCATCCGGATCGGCCTCCTCGTCTCCCTCCTCGGTACTGCGTGGCACCGCCTGTAACGGCGGCACTCGATTCAAGAAGGAAGATTCAAAATTCAAGAGTCGGTCAATCCATCCGACCGCACGCGGGCTTCCTTCTTGGTTCTTTCTTC
The DNA here is from genome assembly GCA_903881475.1 of uncultured Opitutia bacterium. Taxonomy (GTDB): domain Bacteria; phylum Verrucomicrobiota; class Verrucomicrobiia; order Opitutales; family Opitutaceae; genus Opi-474. The sequence continues at coordinate 11,485 of CAIRTK010000037.1, forward strand.
TTCATTCCCGACATGCCCTTCCCGGAAATCACCCGCCTCTCGCCCAACTGCGACACCACGGTGCCCCACGAGCAGCTCGGCGTGGTCTTCCACCACAGCGTCATCCCGTTCGACGAGACCATCGCGCTGATGACCGATCCCGCGCGCAAGGTCAGCTATCATTGCCTGATCGCGCCCGACGGCACGCGCTGCACCCTCGTGCCCGACGACCACATCGCCTGGCACGCCGGCGTGTCCTCGTTCCAAGGCCGCGCCGGCTGCAACGCCTTTCTCCTCGGCCTGTCCTTCGCCGGCGACACCTACGCCGCGCCGCTGACCGACGCCCAACTCGCCTCCGCCCTCGAATGGCTCGCCCCGCGCTGGATCCACCACGGTTGGGCCCTCGACCGCATGACCGACCACCGCCAAGTCGCCCCCGGCCGGAAAAACGACCTCAATCCCGTCGAGTGGGATCGCTTGGTGGCCACGCTCAAAGCAAAATTCAAATAATCATCCGGCCGGACTTTACAGGAGGTAACGGAGTCAACTGAGATTTGAGACGCTGGTCCCTGTTTTCTCCGCTCTCTCCGCTGCTTCCTGAAAGAAACAGGCCGCTCAGGTATTGAACCGGCGGGTCTCCGACTTCGACGCCGGTTCGGCGAACGACTGCGCGAAAAACTCCTGCGCTGCGCCCATCAGCTTGGAATACTTGCCATAGTCCCCCGCCCAAGAATTCGGCAGGCAGATCCGCTTGATCACCCCTTTTCCGATCTTGTCCGGCGCCTCGCGGTCGGGCGCAAGTTCCAGCGAAAACCGCGGGTCGCTCGCATGCACCACATAGTGCCGCGAACCGCTCTGCTCCTCCCGCTCGATGCGCAGAAAATGGGCAAAACTCATTGGCGGACCCCACGCATGACAGCCCGGAGCCCGAACGCGAAACAAAACCCGCCCCCTTCCCGCAATCCGTGATTGAAAAACCCCCGCCCGCGTCGCACACACTTTCCGCGCCCGCCGGCGCCCCATGATGTCCTCCTCATCGTCCCCGAAACTGCCCAAGTGGATTTTCTTCCTCACCGACGCGATCCTGCTCTTCACGGCGTGGTTCATCGCCAGCCGCAGCTCCGGTCCGTTGTCGTCCCACGCCATTTTCGCCATCACCGCCTGCGTCATCGTCGGCGCCATCCTCGGCACGATTCCCCTCCTGCTGCATTATGAGCGGGAGAAAAACGAGACTCTCGACGACCGCCAGCGCGCCCTCGAGGCGCTCGCCCTCACCCTCACCACCGCCGCCGACCAGATCAGCATCGCCGCGAAGGGTCTCCACGAGATCGCCGAGCTCACCCAGAAAAACCTGAAGCAGACCGAGCAGCTGCCACAGAAACTGCAGGACAAGGTCGCCGAGTTCCAGGCCCAGCTCGGCAGCGCCCGCGATGAGGAACGCGACGAGATGAAGACCGAGCTCGCCGCCCTCCGCGCCGCCGAGAGCCAGCGCCTCGAGTCCACCGTCGAAAGGATCCAGAAAGCCGCCACCGAGCTGGCCAAGCTCGAGGCAACCACGCAAAAAACCCTCTCTACTGCGCAGGCCGCGCTCGCGAAAACGCCCGAAACCCTCGCGGCCGCCACGACGGCGGCCCTTGCTGAGATCGACGCCAAGCTCGCTGCCCGCACCGCCACCGCCCTCGCCAGCATCGCCGAGACGGCCGCCAAACTTCCGGCGGGCACTCCGTCCGCGGACGATCCGGGTCCGCCCGGCGGCGTGGAACGGCGCAAAAACCCTGCCCGCCGGGCCGCCGACATCGGCCAGCACATCACGCCCATCGTGCCAGCGACGATCGCGCCTTTCGCCGGGCACATCGTCTCCACCGGCCCCGCCTCCGGCGAGTCCGTGGAGCAATCCAACCCGAAGCTCGCAACCTCAGGTACCGCCGAGGTCTGTGACCACATCGCACCCATCGTTCCACCCACCTCCGCCCCCTTCGCCGGCCACATCATCTCGATCAGCCCGGCCCCCGCCGAACCCGCCCCGGTCACGCCACCGGCTGAACCGGTCATTGCTCCCGAGCCCCAGAGCGAACCACCCGCATCCACGGTGGCTTCCGAGCCTGTACCCTCTCCCGATGCTCCCGCCGTCACGGACGAGGCCAAGCCCGCCAAAAAGCGCGCCCCCCGCAAACCCAAGCCGGTGGAAGGCGCGGAGACCGCGCTCGACCTCGGGATCGTCGAGCCCGCTGCCGCCCCGGCCGCAGCCGACGAGTTCAGCCAGGTCGCTCCCGACGAGGCCGCAGCGAAGGTTATTTCCTCCGACGGTTCGACCCGCCTGCTCGTCACCGCCTACATCGGCATCGGCAATCGTCTGTTCGTTCGCGGCGAGGGTCCCGGCCTGAGCTGGGACAAAGGCGTCCCGCTCCAGTTTGTCTCGATCGGCAAATGGCGCTGGGAAAGCGCCGACGCCACCGCGCCGGTGAAATATAAGCTCTACAAGAACGACGAGACCGAGTGCACCAGCCTCGGCACCCAGTCAATCGATCCCGCCCACCAGCAGGAAGTCACGGCAACGTTCTAGGGTGTGACTTCACACCCGATTGTCATTCTGAACGAAGTGAAGAACCCAATTGGACATGATTGAAGTCTGCGGCGGAATCACACTGGATTCTGCGCTGCGCTCAGAATGACAAACGTTGTGACAGTGGGTTAGAAGACACGCCCTACACTATTGGGCGAGATATGGACCACGCGACGCGCACGATCGAGACCTACGACCAAATTGCGACCGACTACCATGTGATCGCAACTCCGGAACACCGCGCTTGGCTGGAAGATTCCATGCGTGAGTTCTACTCGCGATTGCCGGGGAAGTCCGTGCTTGTGGCCGGTTGCGGCGAGGGCCGAGATTCACGCTATCTCCAGACGCTTGGCACGCATGCCACATCCTTCGACCTTTCGGAAGGGATGCTTTCACTCGCTCGCGCCTCCGACCCTGTGGGAAAGTATCTTCATCTGGATCTGCGCCACACGCAGAAGATTGAGCAGACATTCGACGGGATTTGGGCGTGCGCCTGCCTCTATCACCTGACCAAACCGGAATTCCGGATCTGCCTTCAAGACTTTCACCGGAGACTCAATCCGGGCGGAGTATTGTTCCTTAATCTCAAGCTTGGAGCAGGTGAACACTTTATCGAGATTCCTCGCGACGGTTACCCGGGCGGCGCTGCGGCCAAAGAGAAATTAAGCGGCAGCCGCTTTTATGCGTTTTATACGCGCAACGAATTGTCGGAGTATTTTGTGAATTACTCGGTCGAAATGGAGCGGCGCGATCTCCTAAAAGAAGGCGATGGCGCGATGGAATTCTGGCTCAGAAAGTGTTTGAAAGGGACATCGTGACTCTTGACCGATCTTCATAGGGCGAGCCTCACAACCAAGTCTTGCCGATTCTCACGACAGGTCGGCTCTATCACCTCATGAAACTCTCCGGACCAAAACTATTACTCCACGCCGAGGGACTCGCGGTACTCGTTGCAGCCTGCATCGTATACCACGAAGTAGCTGCCTCGTGGGGCCTGTTTGCCGCGCTGTTTCTGGCGCCGGACCTGTTGATGGTCGGCTATCTCTTTGGGAAGAAAGTCGGGGCCCCTCTTTACAACGCCGGCCATACCTACACCGCTCCCTTTCTGCTTTGGCTCGTTGTTTACTTCGCGCATCAGCCTTCCCTCTTTCCCCTCTGTCTGATCTGGGCCGCCCACATCGGCTTCGATCGCCTGCTCGGCTACGGACTGAAATACGAATCCGGTTTCAAGGATACTCACCTCAGCCGCGTTTAGGGAGACGGACAATGCGGGCACGGGACGTGCCCGCCCACCCTGTCCTTCGCAGCTTGGCGCCTTTGCGATTCAACTCCCCGCTTCTTACGGCGCGGCTCAGTAATGCGGCGGCCGTTCGTCGGCCGGCGGCTTGTCACCCTCGCCAGCGCCCGACCCGCCCGACCGCTCGCGCAGCGTGCGGAGCTCCTGGCGCAGTTTCGCCAGCGTATCGCCCAGCTCGAGCATCACCTTGTCCTGCTCGGTCACATGGCGCTCAAGGTACGCGATCTTCTCCTCCAGCCGTTGCAGCCGCTCGTTCATTGAGACGCATCCTTCATTTTTTCAATCTGCGGGATCACCACGCGCTGGTAGCAGTCCGGGCAGACCGAGTGGCTGAACTCGCTGCCCGTGCGCTCGTTGATGTAACCCTCGATCTGCTGCCAGTAGTTCTGGTCGTCGCGGATTTTTTTGCAGTAGGAGCAGATCGGCATCATCTCCTCGAGCTGGCGGACCTGCGTGGCGTAACGCAGGATGCGCTCCGCCACCCGCAACCGGTTCCACAGTTCGTCAAAGTCCAGCGGCTTCGTGAGGAAATCGTCCACGCCCGCGTCCGCCGCCGCCTGCTGGTTCTCGCCAGTCGCATCGCGCGCCGTCAGCAGGATGAAATACGTGTACTCCGCCCCGACGTTCGCACGGATCTTCCGGCACAGCTCCAGCCCGTCCATCCGCGGCATCGACCAGTCGCTCACTACCACGCGGACCGGCTCGTGGGCCAGCCGCTTCCAGGCTTCCTCGCCATTCTGGACCTCGATCACCTCGTGCCCGAGCTTCCGCAGGGCCTGACGCAACACCGCCCGGGACACCGCATCATCTTCGACGGCGAGGATTTTCACGCCTAAAGCGTGAGCCGCGATTCCACCATGGCGCAACGTGGAAATCCGGGCCTATGCCCAAAGCCAACAGGAGCACACCATCGAGCCATCTTACCGAAGGCAACAGAGGCAACCGGGAACCGCCTCGATGAAAAGGCATCCTCCGTTCCTTCCGTTAACTCCTATAAAACGCATTGCGGGTTGGGTCACACTCCGGCGGGCAGGCAGCGGGTAAAGTGCTCCATCAGCTCCTCCCAGGTGAAGGGCTTCTCCACCACTGCCAGCGCTCCGGCTTTTTGGGCCAGGATCGCAATCTCCGGCGACGGCCGGCCGGTCATCAGGAGGACCGGAAGATGGCGCCGCACCGGGTCGCGCTTCAACGCCTCGCACACCGCCAGCCCGCCCATTCGCGGCATTTCCACGTCCAACAGAACCAGATCCACCCACTGCGCTTCCGCCAGTTTCAAGCCGGCCTCGCCATCGTGAGCCACGGTCACCGAGTGACCGAATCCCGGCAGGCCCAACTCCAGGGCAGAGCGGATGGAGGCATTGTCATCGATCACCAAGATACGGGCCATGGGGCACCTCTGCCGGCTACTTGGCCGTGGCTTTCTCCGCCGCCAGCACCGTGCGCAGACTCCCGGCCACGTCGCGACACGCCCGCCGGGCCTCGGCCGTGACCTGGAGCCGCTCCATTTTCCGGCAGATCGCCAGCAGGGCGGCCAGGATGCGCTTCCGGTGGGCACGGGAGGCGTCTTTTCCCCGGCGGGACCGGCTCGGAGTTCGCCTCGGCTTTGTCATTTTTACACTGTTTGTAGTCGTCACAATTTTTGTCAACCCCAAGCCCCTTGCCCCGGTGAAATGCCAGCCAGTGGCTGATTCATGCCCCGCCCGGTGGTCATAGCCGGCCTGCACACAATAAATGGACTCGCTGGACTGAGCGCGCTGCGGCCGCTCCACGCGTTGACTTTTTCCGCCACCCTCTCGCTACTCGCGGAGGATGCATTACACTCAGCTTTTCCGGAGCCTGCGGGAAGCCAAGGGCCTGACGCTTGAGGAGCTCGCGCGCCTCACCCGCCGGCACCGCAACACCGTCGTCAACGTCGAGTCGGGCCGACCGGTGAAGTTCAAGACCCTCGCGGAACTGATGCTGAAGATGGGCTATCCCGCCGGTTCCCCGGAAATGAAAAGCATCGCGCTGCTCTGGCTCGAGGCCGTGAGCGGCCTGCCCTTTTCCCGCGCCGAAACCGAGACCGCGGCGAAGAAGGCGATCGCGACCTACCGCTCCAGCGCCCAGCAGGCCGCCAAGCGCCTCGACGAGGCAATCCGTCAGGCCGGCCTCACCGCGGAGCAGATCAACCTGCTCGTCTTTGCGGTCCGGCATCCCGTGGTGCTGTCGATGCTCGACAGCATCCGCGACCTCGCCACCAGTCTCGCCTCCGACAGCGCCACACCGCAGCTCAAGGCCGCCGAGGACCGGTAAGTTGCGCGCCGCGCGCAACGGAGTTCGCCGTTGGGAGATCGGAGATCGAAATTACCCCGGGCACCTATCCGGTACGCTGCGCGTCGCAGGCCGTGCCACGCGATGACCGGAGCGCAACGCACCCGGCCAAACCGAACTCCGATCCTCGAATTGCGATCGCCGAACTGCGTCATGCGCGCAGCGCGCGACGCAGTTCCTCCGGCTCCGTCACCGGCGCCTGGCAGGTGAAATGTTCGCAGACATAAGCTGTGGCGCGCCCGCCCAGCGGCTTCATCTCCGCCAGCCACGGAGCCCGCCCCGCCAGCCACGCCCGATCCTGCTCGCTGCGCACCGCGAGCACCACCCGCCGGGGCCCGAGCCGCTCATGCAGCACCGCCCCCAGCGCGCGAAAATCCTCCCGGTCCGGCTCGCCGGCGAGCACCACCTGCCGCGGCGGCTCCAGCGCCAGGGCCACCGCGCACAACATCGCCGGCATCGCGTGCGGCGTGCCGCTCCACTGCGGACGAAAGGCTTCGATCGTCCGCAGGGCCCGCCGGCCCAAGGCCTCGTCGTTCAGCATCGCCGACAGCCGCAACAGGTTCATCGCCGCGACGGAACTGGGCGCCGGCTCCGCGCCGTCGTAGTCTTCCTTCAGCCGGAGCACGATCGAAGCGTCGCCTTCCGGCGAATTGAAATAGCCGCCGCCACTGCCCGGCGCCGGTCGAAGGGGCGCCTCATCCCAGAACCGGGCATCCATCGTCGCCTGCAACCGCTCGGCCCACTGCAGCCAGCGCAGTTCAAACGAGGCCTCGTACAGGTCGAGCAACCCCTGGATGAAATAGGCGTAGTCCTCCGCAAATCCCTCCGCGGCGCCCCGCCCTTCACGCCAGCTGCGGAACAGCACGCCGCGCGCCTCGTCGTATAGCTCGCGCCGCACAAATTCGGACGCCCGGACCGCGGCTTGAAGGTAGGGCGCAACCGCTGGGCGCGCCGAGTCCGACGGACGGCCCGGCGATCCGTCCCTACCCTCGGACAACCGCAATACTTGGTGGCCCTTCGCCAGGGCGGAAATCATCAGCCCGTTGTTCGCCGTGACGATCTTGTCGTCCAGCAACGGCCGAGGACGCCGGGCCCGCACTTCCCGCAGCATGGCCAGAGCCGCCAGCAGCCGGTCGCTCGCCTGCTCCGGCGTGAGACCGAACCGCGCCGCCGTCTCACCCAGCAACCGGCGCTGCGCGAGGATGTTCATCCCCGTAAATTCCCCGTGCGGATCCCGCGCCGCCTCCACGTTGCCCGCCTCCAGTACCCCAAAGTGTGCCTCAAAAAAAGCCGCGCCCTCTCCCAGCACCGCTCGCAACTCCGCCGCCCCCCAAACATAAAACGCCCCCTCGACCTGCTCCGCATGTCCGTCCCCGCTCCCTTCGCCTTTCTCCCCGCTCCCGCGTGCCGTCTCCGGCGGCACGCTATCCGCATCCTCCGCCGTATAAAACCCGCCCGCCGGGCTGGTCAGGTCGCGCCGCACATAGTCGAAGATATCGCGCGCCATCCAGGCATACCGCTCGTCACCCGTCGCCTGCCGTGCCTCCAGGCAGTTGATCGCGATCTGCGCCTGGTCGTAGAGCATTTTCTCGAAGTGCGGCACAAACCACGCCTCGTCCACCGAGTAGCGGTGATACCCGCCGCCGATGTGGTCGTGGATCCCGCCAGCCGCCATGGCGCGCAGCGTCGCCCCCGCCAGCTTCACCGCCTCGGCGCCGGATTCGCTCGCCACGCCCTGGATTGCCGCGCAGCGGAACAGGAAATCGAGGTTCGACGCCCGCGGAAATTTTGGCGCGCTGCCAAACCCGCCGTGCGCCGGGTCGAACGCCTCGAAGTAATACTGGAAGCACTTCTCAAACGCCGTGCCGCCCGCGATCGTGAGGTCGTCCGCCGACGGTTCCGGCGTTTTATCCAAATAATGCTCCCGCAGCACCGCGATCGCGCGGTCGCCCTCGGCGACCAGCTTCGCGCGCTCCTCGCGCCAGCCGCGCGCAATGGTACGCAGGATCGAGGGAAAACCCGCCCGCCCGTGCCGGTCTTCCGGCGGGAAATACGTGCCGCCGTAAAAGGGCTTCAGTTCCGGCGTCAGCCACGCGCTCAGCGGCCAGCCGCCATGGCCGGTCATCGCCTGCACATAGGTCATGTAGACCTTGTCCACATCCGGCCGCTCCTCGCGGTCCACCTTGATCGACACAAAATGCTCGTTGAGGATCGCGGCTGTCTCCGCGTTCTCAAAGGACTCGTGCGCCATCACGTGACACCAGTGGCAGGTCGAGTAGCCGATACTCAGGAAGATCGGCTTCTGCTCCGCCCGCGCCTGCGCAAACGCCGCCGCGCCCCACGGCAGCCAGTGCACGGGATTTTCCGCATGCTGCAGCAGATAAGGCGATTTCTCGTGGGCGAGGGCGTTGGACATGGGTGAAGAGTGGAAGCGCAAAGACGCCAAGGTGCAAAGCGCAGAAGCGAAAAACCTTCGCTCCGTCTTCGCGGCTTCGCCTCTTCGCGTTTAACCCCTCACTTCCCCAGCACCCACGAAAAGATCAGCGGGGCCACGATCGTCGCGTCGCTCTCCACGATGAACTTCGGCGTCTTCGCGCCGAGCTTGCCCCACGTGATCTTCTCGTTGGGCACCGCGCCGGAATAGCTGCCGTAACTCGTCGTCGAATCGCTGATCTGCGCGAAGTAGCCCCACAGCGGCACGCCCGTGCGCTGCAGGTCCTGGTGCAGCATGGGCACGACGCAGATCGGAAAATCACCCGCGATGCCGCCGCCGATCTGGAAGAACCCGATGCTACCCTCGCCGTTGCGCAGGAGCTTCGCCGTCTTCGTGTACCACTCCGCCAGCACGGCCATGTACTCGATGCCGGTGCGGACGGTGTGGACGTTTTTGATTTCCCCGGTGATGACCCGGCCGGCGTACATGTTGCCCAGCGTCGCGTCCTCCCAGCCCGGGACGATCATCGGCAGATTCTTCTCGCAGGCGGCCAGCATCCACGAGTTCTTCGGGTCAATCTGGTAGCTCGGCTTCAGTTTTCCGCCGCGAAGAATCTTGTACATGAACTCGTGCGGGAAATAGCGCTCCCCGGCCCGGTCCGCCTTCGTCCACTCGTCGGCCACCACGGCCTCGATGCGGCGCATCGCCTCCATCTCGGGAATGCAGGTGTCCGTCACGCGGTTCATGTGCCGGTCCAGCAGGTCCTGTTCGTCCGCCGCGGTGAGGTGCCGGTAATGCGGCACCCGCTCGTAGTAGTCATGCGCGACAAGGTTGAAGATGTCCTCCTCCAGGTTCGCGCCCGTGCAGACGATGGCATGGACCTTGTCCTTTCGGATCATCTCCGCGAGCGAGATGCCCAGCTCGGCGGTCGACATGGCGCCGGCGAGCGTAACCAGCATCTTGCCGCCGGCGGCGAGGTGCGTCTCGTAGCCCTTCGCAGCGTCCAGCAGCGCGGCGGCGTTGAAGTGGCGGTAGTGCTGGGCAATGAATTTGGAAACCGGGCCTTTTTTGGCCGCGAGGGCGGCGTTGACCGCCTCCGGCTTCACTTTGGCTTTCTTGGCTTTCATAAAGGGGAAGCCTAGCAGCGGGCCTTTCCACTGGACACAAAAAACCGTCGCAACCGGGGGTTCCGTCGTCTTTTGTCGTTGGTTACCCGATGTTTGCTTCGTTTCTAGCCGCCTTCTTCTTCGCCCTCAATGCCACCTGCGCCAGCCACAGCGTGCGGGCTCTGGGCGCCCTGCGCGCGAACCTCGGCCGGCTCATCGTCGCCGCCGTCATCCTGGGCCTGTTCGCCCATACCATCGGCCACGGTTTCGCCAGCGCCAGCCTCGGTTGGTTCCTATTGAGCGGGCTCATCGGGATGGGTCTGGGCGACCTCGGTGTGTACGGCGCGCTGCCGCTGCTGGGCTCGCGACTGACCGTCCTCATGACGCAATGCCTCGCCGCCCCGATCGCCGCTCTCGGCGAGTGGCTCTGGCTCGGCACCAAGCTCACGACGCTCCAAATCACGTGGGGCAGCGTGATCCTGGTCGGCGTCGCCGTGGCCGTCATGCCAAGCAAGTCCAATCCGCCCAAAGTGCACGTCCGGCCCATTGGCTTTCTCTTCGGGTTCGTGGCCGCCGCCGGCCAGGGCTTCGGCGCGCTCGTCAGCCGCAAGGGCGTCACCGTCGCCACCGCCGCCGGCGAGCACGTGGCCAACGCCACCTTCGGCCTCACCGCCACGTACCACCGCATCCTCGCGGGGTTGGTCTTCATCTCGCTCTGGTTCCTCGTGCTGCACCTGCTCCGCCGCCTCCCGCCCACACCCGTCGTCGCCCCGGCAGTCCGCCGCACGAGTCCGCGCTGGGTGCTCGCCAACGCCCTCGCCGGCCCGGTCGCAGGCGTCGGTTGCTATCAATGGGCGCTCGCCACCACGCCCAGCGGGCTCGTCCTGCCCATCGCCGCCACCACGCCGCTGCTGGCGATCCCCATCGCGTTCTGGCTCGAGGGCGACCGCCCCACCCGCCGCTCCATCGTCGGCGCCGTCATCGCCGTCGCCGGTTGCATTGCGCTCACGCTGAACCGCTGAGTTTCCATCGCGGAGGCACCGAAGGAGGGAAAGACAGAGTAAGGCCGTTGGAGAAAAGGGGCGGTTTTCCGCCGCATTTCCGCTGCTCCGCGCTTCCGCGATCCCTTTTGGCGTTCGTGCATTGACGCCGGCCGCGGCATCCCGTGTGCTGGGTGGTTTCGATGCTTACCATCGCCGACATTGCCAAGTCCTACGGCACCCGCGAACTCTTCCGCGACGTGTCCTTGTTCGTCGCGCGCACCGACCGCTACGGCCTCGTCGGCCCCAATGGCGCGGGCAAATCCACCCTGTTCAACCTCATCCTTGGCGAGGAATCCCCTGACGAGGGCACCATCGAGTGGGAACGCGGTGCGGACTTCGGCTTTCTCCCCCAGGAAAGTGCGCCGGTCGGCGACGAGACCATCCTCCAGATCGCAACCGCCGGCAAGAAGCTCGCCCCGGAAAACGACGACGACTGGGACATCGACTGGACCCTCGAGCCCCGCGCCAAGAAAATCCTCGCCGGCCTCGGCTTCCGCGAAGGCGACCATGACAAGCTCGCCAAGACGTTTTCCGGCGGCTGGGTGATGCGCGCCCACCTCGCCCGGCTGCTCGTCAGCGAGCCCGCGCTCCTGATCCTCGACGAGCCGACCAACCACCTCGATCTCGAGGCCCTGCTCTGGTTCCAAGACTACCTCACACGCTACCCGGGCGGCCTGCTCCTCGTCTCCCACGACCGCGCCTTCCTCAACGCCCTCTGTACCGGCATCCTCGAGCTGCGCTACGGCACGCTCAACCGCTACACCGGCAACTACGACGACTACATGCTGGAAAAGGAGGCCCGGAAGGAGCAGCAGGCCGCCGCCTTCAAGAACCAGCAGCGCGAGATCGCCCACCTCCAGAAATTCGTCGACCGCTTCGGCGCCAAGGCCTCGATGGCCTCGCGCGCGAAGTCCAAGGAAAAGCAGATCGAGCGCCTCCAGGAGGTCGCCGTCGAGGAGCCGACCGAGGATCTGAAGCGCGTGAACTTCCGCTTCCCGCCGACCCCGCGCTCCGGCCTGCGCGTCATCTCGCTCAAGAAGGTCCAGCAGGCCTACGGCGACCACGTCGTCTACCGCGACCTCAACTTCGAGGCCGAGCGCGGCCAGCGCATCGTGCTCGTCGGCCCCAACGGCGCGGGCAAGTCCACCCTACTCAAGATCCTCGCCGACGTAATCCCCATCCAGGGCGGCACGCGCGAACTCGGCAGCAACGTCTTCCCGGGCTACTTCGCGCAGAACCGCGCCGACAACCTCAAGCTCGACGCCACCGTGATGGACAACGTCATGGAGCTGCGCACCGCGCAGAACGACCTCACCGAGCAGCAGGCGCGCACCATCCTCGGCGCGTTCCTGTTCCGGAAGGACGATGTCTTCAAGAAGGCCTCCGTGCTGTCCGGCGGCGAGAAGTCCCGGCTCGCGCTCGCCCGCCTCCTGGTCGATCCGCCGAATCTGCTCCTGATGGACGAGCCCACGACCCACCTCGACATCGCGTCGATCGACGCGCTCGTCCTCGCGCTCAAGCAGTACCAGGGCACGTTCATCTTCATCAGCCACGACGTGTACTTCATCCGTGCCCTCGCGACGACCGTGCTGCACGTCCACTCGGGCCGGCTCACCCCCTACGCCGGCGACTATGACTACTATCTCGACAAGTCCAAGGCCTCCAACGCCCGCGCCGCACTGACCGCCGGGTTCACGGACGCCCGCCCGAAGCAGGACAATGCGGGACCGGTGCCCTCACCTGTCACGAACGCCTCCCCGGCGTCCGTGAAGCGCGCCACGCCCAACGAGATCAAGAAACTCCACACCGAGGTTCACCGCCTGGAGGAGGAGGTCTCCAAGCTGGAGGCCAAGCAGAACGAACTCACCGCCGCACTGGAAGCGCCCGAAACCTACGCCGACAAGGGCAAGTTCCACCATCTCAACCACGAGCTCAGCACCCTGGTGGACCAGCTCAGCGCCGCCACCGCCGCCTGGGAAAAGGCCGCCGAAAAACTGGCCGAGGCCGAGAAAGGCTAAAGACCGGTAGCAGCCGACGTCTGGAGGCTGAGAGCGATCGTCCGTGCCATGTCGGACGCCTTGTGTCGGCGGCTACCGGCCATCGCGTGATTCCGTCCTTCCGCGATCTATCCGATCACTTCGTCGATCAGCTTCGGCGCGACTCCGGCCGTGTCCCCGATCACGATCGCCTTGGCCAGCATCGCCTGCGCCTCTGCCAGTGCCGACTCGTCATTGGCGTGAATCACACCAAACGGCGCTCCAGCCTCGATGCGCTCGCCCACCTTCGCCAACTCGCTCACGCCCACGGCGTGGTCAACCGGGTCCGCCGCCTTCGCCCGGCCCGCCCCCAGCCGCAGCGCCGCGAGCGCCACGCCCATGGCATCCACGCTTTGCACGAATCCCGCCCGGGCCGCCACCAGCGGCACCTTCAGCCTCGCCTGCGGCAGACGGCCCGGCTTGTCGACAACCCGCCCGTCGCCGCCCTGCCCGCTCACCATCGCGCGAAATTTTTCCAGCGCCGTGCCCTGCGCAATGCTCGCCTCAAGCTGCGCCCGGGCCGCCGCCTTGGTTTTTGCCACGCCGGCCAGCAGCAGCATCTGCTCTCCAATGGCGTAGGTGACCTCCATCGTGTCCACCGGACCCCGGCCCTTCAGGCAGTCGATGGACTCGGCCACTTCCAGCGCGTTTCCAACCGTCCGACCGAGCGGCTGCTCCATCGCCGTCATCACCGCCCGCGTCGGCTTGCCCATCGCCGTGGCCGCCGCCACCAGGGCGAGCGCCAGTTCGCGCGCCTTCACCTTCTCCGGCATGAAGGCGCCTCGGCCGAACTTCACGTCGAGCACCAGCACGTCGATGCCCTCCGCCAGTTTTTTGGAAAGGATGCTCGCACAGATGAGGGGGATGCTCTCCACCGTTCCGGTCACGTCGCGCAGCGCATAAAGTTTCTTGTCGGCCGGCGCGAGTTCCGCGGTCTGGCCGATCAGCGCGAGGCCGGACTTTTCCAGCTGCGCCCGGTACTCAGCGAGGGAGAGATTCACCCGGAAGCCGGGAATCGACTCCAACTTGTCGAGCGTGCCCCCGGTGTGCCCGAGCCCGCGGCCGGAAATCATCGGCACCGCCACACCGCAGGCGGCGATCATCGGGGCGAGATGCAGCGAGACCTTGTCGCCCACCCCACCGGTCGAGTGCTTGTCGGCCTTGGGCTTCCGCAGGCCGGATAGGTCCGCGACGATGCCCGAATGCATCATCGCCGAGGTCAGCCCGGCCGTTTCCTCCGGGGTCATGCCCCGGAGGAAAATCGCCATGAGCAGGGCCGACAGTTGGTAGTCGGCCCAGGAGCCATCCGTCGCCCCGCGCACGAATGACTGGATCTCCGCCGGCGTCAGCGCTCCGCCATCCCGCTTCCGGGCGATGATCTGCTGGGGAAAAAGGGCCGGGCTCATGCGGTCATTCCTTCCCGTAAGCTCGCTCCACTTTCGCCACGCGCACCGTGTAGTCGGCGTACCAGGCCTGCCGGCCGCCGCGCTGGGCCTTTTGATGCTCGGCGTCGCGCTTCCAGCCCTGGATGGAGGCCTCGTCGCGCCAGTAGCTCACGGTGATACCGGTGCCATCGGTCCCGCGAGTGCTTTCAATGCCGAGGAACCCCTCCTGCTTCGATCCCAGTTCCACCATGCGCTCGGCCATCGCCTCATAGCCGGCATCGCCCGGCGTGCGCCGCGAGGTGAAGATGACCGCATAATAAGGCGGCTCGGGGGTGCGGGCCGGTCCGGGGGAGGTGCTCATGACAACATCCTTTTCAATCGCAGCGTCGTGCCGGTGCCGATGAAAAACTCATAGTCCACCGCCATGATTTCGCTGTCGATCCCGCCGGCCGCCAGGTTGGCCCGCAGCCGGTCCAGCCCCGGCCAGGGCTGCCCGTCCAATCCGCACAGGGGATGAATGCGCACCTCCTCCGCGCTGACCCGCACCAGTTCGCGGCAGGCCGCCGCGTGCCAGTCGAAATCAAAGCGCCCGGCATAGAGAAACAGCAGGTGCGCACAGAGCACGAGGCCGAAGGCCCGGTCGGCGAACGGCAGGTGCGGCAGCGCCGCGCCGACGTACCGGCCGTGCACAAAATAGTCCGCGTAATCGGCGAGAAACCGCGCGGCCGCGGCCCGCCGGTCCGCCTCCGCCGCGTCGATCGAGGCAAAGGAATAAAAGCGCAGCAGGTGCGGCTTGGCCCTCATCTGCGCAAACATGCGCGCGTAGTCCATCTGCACGTGGGCCGCGAGGGCGTCGGGCGTGCAGCCATAAAGCGGGTCGGACGCGACGGCGCGGGCGCCGAGCCGGCTGGCTTCCGCGGTGAACGATGACGGCCCGGCGGCCACGTCCAGCACCGCCCGGTCGCGGAGGGAATCCGGCTCAAGGCGGAAGAACTGGCGGTATTCGGCCAGCGTGCGGCCAAAGAAGGAAACGGCAGGAAGATCGAGGGTGGAAATGGAAGGGGAATTCATGGCTGGCAGGGAGACGGACGGGTGGATCAACAAAAAAACCCAACTCGGCGGGAGTTGGGTTCGGCGGGGAAAAGCGGGCGATTTCGCCCGCGCGCGCGTTCAGCGCGTCACCATCGCCGGTTCGATCCACGCCACCACGCCACGCCGGCGGCAGCCAAGCCGGCTGCCAGACCCTGCGTGCGTTGCGAAATCAAATTCATAACGGCGTGATGCGTGCCGGCCCGGGCTGAGGCAAGCGGAAAACGGCAAAGGGTGGGCAGCCACGTCCCATGCCTGCCTGAGTCAGGCGCGGGACTCAGTTGAAAGCGCGCACCGACGAATGGACCGCGCGGCAAAAATACGGGCATGGGACATGCCCGCTCACCCGTCTGAACAATTCAAAGATGCAACCCGGCCTTATTGCGGCCTCGGCTTGCTGCTGAAGACCGACTTCGCCATCGCAAAGGGCGCCTGCGTGAAACGCGCCAATGCGGACGATTTTCCCTGCTCGGCCATGCTGGCCTCAAGCGCGGCATGCAGCTCCTCCTCCCGCTGGGTCACGCGCGCATCGCGCAGGGCGAGGGCTTCTTCCCGGCGTTTCAGGACGGCCATGGCCTCCTTGAGGTTGAGTCGGTCGTCCCGCAGGTGGGCCTGTTCGGCCTCGAGCAGCTCGCGGGCGCGGATCAATTTGTCCCACGCGCTCTTCAACACCGGATCGCCTTCGACCGGCATCCGGCCGGCTGTCGCCGGAGCGGCGGGCCCGCCCGGACTGGGGTTGGCATCGATCTGTTCCTGCCAGGCACGGAGGCGGGCTTCATAGTCGCGGAGATTGGCCTCGCGGAGGCGCAGGGCTTCGATGTCGGCGTCCATCCGGCGGCGCTCCTCGAGCGGCAGCGGGTGGGAAGAATGGGAGGGCAGCTTCAACTCGGGCTTCGCGGCGGGAAATGCGATCGTGGTGTTCATGGGCGGGTGCGGTGATTCCATCACAGGCCGACACTACAACGTCCCCTGCCCATGGGCGCAAACTTTGGACGAGCGGCAATTGCAAGGGACGAGGCCCGGTTTGGAAGGGACGATTTGCGGGCTGGCGACGGGCGCTTGCCTCGGAAAACCGCGGGCTTAAATCTGCCGGCCGTGCCCACCTTCACCGCCCGCATCGGGAAAAACTGGATCATGCGCTGCGTCATCGTGCCGGTGTCCGTGATGAAAGAGCTCGGCGGCGGCGCCCGCATCTCCGTCCTCGCCGCATATGCCGGGGAAAGGCACCTCACCACCGTCATGCCGGCGGGGCGCGGACGCGGGCGGCTGACCGTGCTGGCGGACACTCTTCGCGCCGCCCGCCTCGACGTCGGCGACCGGATCGAGGTCACCCTCACCCGCTCGCTCGATCCGCGCGAACCCATCGTGCCCGCGGACTTGCAGCGCGCGCTGCAGTTCCGCCCGGCCGCCCGGGAGGCGTTCGAGCAGGGCCCCGCCTCGCTCCGCCGGGCGTTCGTGAACTTCATCGAGCAGGCCCGCCGGGCCGAAACCCGCCAGGCCTACATCGAGGTCACGCTCGAGCGCCTCACCGAACGCGCCCAGCGCCAAGCCAAGCGGAAATCTTAACCGCCAAGAACACGAAGCTCACGAAGGAGCGATTCAACCCGTCCCTGATTGGTTTCTGGCTTCGTGCCCTTTGCGCCCTTCGTGGTTAACTCACGCCCCGATCGGGTGCCAGGTCGTCTTGAACTCCAGCGTATCGCGGATCGCCTCGAGGCTTTGCGCACGGTCGGCGAACCAATCCGTCTTTGCCTCGGCCTTCAGTAGGTGCGTGCGCTTCACGCTTTCCGCGGCACCCAGCTTGAGCGCCTTGCGCTCGTCGGCCGTGGCCACGCCGCTGATGGCGCGGAGGTGGGTGTGCGTGGCAAACGTCGGCACGACTTCCCGGCGGAACCCGGTCAGCAGGTTGACCACCCCGCCGGGCAGGTCGCTCGTCGCCAGCATTTCCCCGAGGAGGATCGCGGCGTAGGGTTGCGTCTCCGAGGCCAGGGCGACCACGGTGTTGCCGCTCACGATGGCCGGGGCGAGCAGCGAGACCAGCCCCAGCAGCGGCGCCGCATCGGGCGCAATCACGCCAATCACGCCCATCGGCTCCGTGACCGTGAAATTGAAATAAGGCGCGGCCACGGGATTCACGTTGCCCAGCACCTGCTCATACTTGTCCGCCCAGCCGGCGTAGTAGATGAGCCGGTCGATCGTCGCGGCCACTTCGCGGGCTGCGGCGCGAGCGCGGGCGGGCGACGGGGCACCCAGCGTGATGGCCGCCGTCATCTCGGCCGCACGCGCCTCGAGCATCTCGCCGAGCCGGTAAAGAATCTGGCCGCGGTTGTACGCCGTGCGCTTCGCCCAGCCGGGACCGGCCTTGGCCGCGGCTTCGACGGCGTTGCGCAGGTCCTTGCGCGTGCACTGCGGGATGTTCGCAAAGAAGTCGCCGGCGGCATCCCGGATCGGAAAGACCCGCGCGCTCTCCGAGCGGATGAATGCGCCGCCGACATAAACCTTCGGGGTCTTGGTGATGGGTAAACGGGACATGGTGCTTTGGGTTTTGGGTCCTCGTGGATTGGCAATCAAAGCAGCCGGCAGTAATCCAGCAGGCCTTGCCGGCCGCCTTCGCGGCCGAAGCCGCTCTCCTTGTAGCCGCCGAACGGCGAGGTCGGGTCGAATTTGTTGTAGGTGTTGGCCCAGACGACGCCGGCCTTCAGCTCCGTGGACATCTTCAGGATCCGCGAGCCTTTGTCGGTCCACACGCCGGCACTGAGGCCATAGGCGGTGTTGTTGGCCTTCTCGACCGCCTCCTCGGGCGTGCGGAAGGTGAGGATCGAAAGCACCGGGCCGAAGATCTCCTCACGCGCGATGCGGTGGCTCATCGACACCCCGGTAAAAATCGTCGGCGGGAAATACCAGCCCTTCGCCGGCAGCGTGCAGGCGGGCTGGAACAGCCCGGCGCCTTCCTTCACGCCGCTTTTCACCAGCGCAGTGATCCGGGCAAGCTGCTCCTTCGAGTTGATCGCGCCGATGTCCGTGTTCTTGTCGAGCGGGTCGCCCACCCGCAGCACCTTCATCCGCTGCTTGAGTTTCGCGATGACGCGGTCCGCCACCGGCTCGTGCACCAGCAGACGCGAGCCGGCGCAGCAGACGTGCCCCTGGTTGAAGAAAATGCCGTTGATGATGCCCTCGACCGCCTGGTCGAGCGGCGCGTCATCGAAGATGATGTTCGCGGCCTTCCCGCCGAGTTCCATCGTCATCTTCTTGTCCGTCCCCGCGAGCGAACGCATGATGATCTTGCCGACCTCCGTCGAGCCGGTGAACGCAACCTTCGCCGGAATCGGGTGGCCCATCACCGCCGCGCCGGTTTCGCCCGCGCCAGTCACAATGTTCACCACGCCGGGCGGCAGGTCCGCATCCTGGATGATCTCGGCCAGCTTGAGCGCCGTGATCGAGGTGGTCTCCGCCGGCTTCAGGACGACGCAGTTGCCCATCGCCAGCGCCGGCGCGAGCTTCCACGCGCACATCAGCAGGGGAAAATTCCACGGGATGACCTGCCCCACCACGCCCAGCGGCGCGATCCGGCGGCCCGGCGCCACGTAGTCGAGCTTGTCCGCCCAGCCGGCATGGTAGAAAAAATGCGCCGCCGCCATCGGCACGTCGAAGTCGCGCGACTCTTTGATCGGCTTGCCGCCGTCCATCGTCTCGGCGACGGCAAACTCACGGGCCCGGTCCTGGAGCAGCCGCGCGATCCGGAAAAGGTATTTGGCGCGCTCCGCCCCCGGCATTTTGCCCCACGTGGTGTCGAACGCCTTTTGCGCCGCGCGGTACGCGGCCTCCACGTCTGCCGGCCCCGCCACCGCGATCTCGGCGAGCTTCCGCTCGTTGGCCGGATTGATGGAATTGAAATATCGGCCCGACTTCGGCGCGGTGAACCGGCCGTTGATGAAAAGCTCGTAGCGCGCCTTCAGCTTCGGATCCGCCGTCTCGGGCGCGGGATCGTAGGTCCAGAGGTCGCCAAAGATGAGCTCGGGCGCAGGCCGGCCCTGGCGGCGGGCGGAAAGCTTGGAGATAGTTTTGAGAGAAGCCATTTGGGAGGCTCGCGAATCATGCCAATTTGCGCGAATTCGAGCGGGGAAATCAGGATTTAATCAGATTGGATTCGCGTCCATTCGCGTGATTCGCGGGCATCAGTAACTTTCAGCGGCTTCGCTGAAATAATAGGGCGCCTGGTAGGCACCGGTCCGCTCCTTCTCGATCTGGCGGAGCAGGTCGTTGAGCAGCGAGCTCGCCCCGAAGCGGTAGCGTTTGTTGTTCAGCCAGGCGTCACCCAGCGTTTCCTTCACCGCGATCAGGAACTGCAGCGCCTGCTTGGCCGAGCGGATGCCGCCGGCCGGCTTCATCGCGATGGCCATGCCGGTATCGAGGTAGAAATCGCGGATCGCCTCGAGCATCACCTGGTTGTTGCCCAGCGTGGCGTTGAGCGTGGTCTTGCCCGTGCTGGTCTTGATGAAGTCACCCGGCCGCAGGACGCCCATGGCCAGGAAGGAGGCGGCCCGGATCTTGTCGTACGTCTCCAGCTCGCTCACCTCGAGGATGACCTTGAGTGTCGCCGGGCCGCACGCGGCCAACACCGCGGCGATCTCGTCCTGCACCCGGGCAAACTCGCCCGCGAGAAACGCCCCGCGGTTGATGACCATGTCGATCTCGTCGGCCCCGTCCGCCACGGCCGCGCGCACCTCGGCCAGCCGCGTCATCAGCGCCGTCTGCCCCGAGGGAAACGCCGTCGCCACCGAGGCGATCCGCACCTTCGCGCCCGGCCCGAGCGCCCGGCGCGCATGCCGCACCATGGAAGGATAAACGCAGACCGCGGCGACCGGCGGCACTGTCGAGTCGTCCGACGGATGCACCGCCTTCTGGCACAGCGAGGCGACCTTGCCGGGCGTGTCCTTGCCCTCGAGCGTAGTAAGATCGACCATCGTCACCGCCATCCTCAGTCCCCAGAGCTTGGCGGATTTCTTGATGCTCCGGGTCGTATATTTGGCGACACGTTCCTCGATGCCGACGGCGTCGACCGGGCCGACTTCGTCGAACAGCCGGCGGAAGGACGCTGACGGGCCTGCGTTCATGAGGTCGCCGACCATGCCGCCGGACCGCCGGGAAAACAACGGAAAACTCGCCGGGAACCGCGCATGCGGCTTGCGCGGCCTCCGCCCCGGGGATTTGTTGTCCGGCATGACCGCGCCCGCTTCCCCTGCCCCCGCCGCGCCCAGCGGCGACGTCGTCATCCGGACCATTGCGATGCCGGCCGACACCAATAACAACGGCGACATCTTCGGCGGCTGGCTCGTCTCCCAGATGGACATCGGCGGCGCCATCCTCGCCCGCAGCACCGCCCTCAGCCGCGTGACCACCGTGGCCATCGACGCGATTTCCTTCCTCCGGCCCGTGGTGGTCGGTGACATTGTCACGTGCTACGCCCAGCTGCTCTCCATCGGCCGCACCTCGATGAAAATTTCCATCGAGGCCTGGGTCCACCGTTATGCGGCCAGCCAGCAGCAGCAGGTCACCCGCGGGTGCTTCACGTACGTGGCCCTCGACAGCGAAGGCAAACCCCACCCTGTCAAACGCTGACCCGCCATGCGCCGCCTTGTCTGCCTCATAGGGTTTGGCCTCCTCGCCGCCCTACCGCTCCGGGCGGCCTCGCTGGAGGAGGACGTGCGCGCTGCGGACGCCTCCCGCGTGCTGGCGACGATTGCCGGCAATGTCACCCGGCTCGAGCCCCTGCTCTCCAACGCGCTCCTCTACATGCACGCCGACGGCCGCGTGCAGTCCAAGGCCGAGTTCCTCAACGCGGTCAAAACCGCCCAGATCAAGTATGAGTCCTACAATTATGCCGATGTGAAGGTGACGCGGGTGACGGACGACGTGGCGTACATGAGCGGCCGCGCCCGCCTGCGGGCCACCGCCGGCGCGCTGCATGTCGAGTTCACCCTGTCGTTTCTTTCGGTCTGGCGGCGCGAAGACGGCGCCTGGCGGCTGCTGGCCTACCAATCCGCCAAGCTGTCCGAGCCGGCCGTCGTGCCGCCGAACAAGTAGCGCAGGCATCCTGCCTGCTTTCTGATTCGATGCAGGCTGAAAGCCTGCGCTACGTCACAGCCTCACGTCCGCGAACACCGCCGGGTTCCCCAGCACGGCGCGCCCCAGGATCGCCGGATATTCGCCATAGCCGCGCGGACCCGTCCAGTCCACCCGCGCCACCTGGAGGGGATGATAGCGCTCATGCCAGAAACCGCCGTCCCTCAGGCCCATCTGGCAGACCTTCACCACGGATTCGCGCAGACGTTTCGTCTCCCCGCGCTTCACGCATGCCTGCCACTCGAGAAACCACACCCGGCCCATCGCCGCAACGTCGTAGAGCTGGCCGACGGCGATCTTGAAGCCGACATCCTCGTGGGACTCGAAAAACTCCCATTCCTGATACGTGAACGGCTTCGACACCGTCTGTGTCGGCATGTCGCCATGCCAGAATGCCGGCTCGCCCATCATCCTCGGCCAGAGCGCATCCGCCTGCACCGGCGTCGCCACGTCATAGGCCACCGCCGCCCAGTTCACATCCGACAGGCCGTGCAGGTCGATCACGCCGCGCTCCGGGTGCACGTACTCCGCAAAATGGTCGCCCCGCCAGAATACCTCGCGGAACCGCGCGGCCAGTGTGGCCGCCTCGGCGCTCCACCGCGTTGCCGCCGCCGCGCGGCCGAGGGCGGCGTTCAGTCGTGTGCACTGGTTGAACACGTGGACCACGTAGCACTGCGCCACGCCGTCCCATTGGTGCCGCGGCGGCATCTCCGTATAAAAACCGGCGCCGGCGATGAGTCCGTTTTCACTCTTCCGAGAGAGCAGGTACTTCGCCGCCCGATCCAGCGACGCGAGCTTGGACTCCAGCCAGGCCTTGTCGCCTGTGGCGGTGAAAAACTCCGCGCCGAGCAAGACATAGCTGACCGCCGCCAGTGTGCCGAGCGGGTTGATCTTCGCGATCCAGTGGCTGCACGATCCGATCCACTTCCGCGCGGTGTAGCCCGGGCGCTTGGAATCGTAGATGAACACGTCCTCCGGATAACGCATGCCCTTGTTGTAGGTCGTCAGGTGATCCGGCGGCGTGTCGGCCGAAACGATCGCATAGGGAATGTTGCCGTCCGCCCGCTGCGACGCCTGCACGTAGTCGAAATAATCCCGCACGAGCTGTGTCCGGCCCAGCAGCAGGTAGGCGCCCGCCATCTGCCACGAGTCGAGTCCCGGCCACGTGTTCTCCTGCCCGAACCAGTGGCCGTCGGCCACGATGGTGAAATGCCCGGGATAGGCCTTCTCCGTCGCCGCCGGTTCGAGCGTCTGCTTGATCGCCGCGGTCACGCCCTGGCGAATGAGCGTCGCTGCATCGACGGGCGGGGACACAGGGGCGGTTTCAGCCATGACGAATGAGGGGTAGGACGGAAAACGCCGGAGCTTGCCCGCCGACGTTCGAACAGCAAGTCGGTTCAAATCCCCGTTATCCGGCTCACGCAGAGGCGCGGAGAACGCAGGGGGTTTTGGCCCGGATCGTTCGGTTGAATCTCTCCGCGAGCTCTGCGTCTCCGCGTGGGAACTTTTCCGTCATCAGCTCCAGGCTTGTTTGAGAAAGACCCTAGGTCAGCAAGTCCTCCGGATCGGGACGCGTCTTGACCGGCACCACCACCGGCGGCGGCCGCAGCCGCGCCTCGACCGCCTGCTTCACCACGTCGGTGCGACGCCGGTAATAGCGGGCCATGCCGCCCTGGTAGATCAGCGTGACCAGCGCGACCGACCCGTAGAGGCCGTAGAAAGCGAGCCGGATCATGGGCAGGATCGAAGCCATATCGACCCCCGCCTCGGCCAGCTGGGCGCGCATCTCGGAGGTCAGCGGACCCAGGGCCGATTCCGAGTCGAAGCTCGCGAGCCGCGAGACGCAATAAACCAGAATCACCCCGAGCACGATCCACTGGCTGCGCACCAACCGGCGCATCCCCTCTTCCGCCTCGCCGCGAACCAGGTGTTTGCGGCCGGACAGTTCCATCCCGCCGCCGTACGCCACCAGCCCGCCCACCACCACGCCAACCAGATCCCAGGAGAGCAGCGAAAACAGCGCCCCCAGACCTGCGATGATCACGACGCTGAGCCCGTTCAGCTTCGCGATCCGCAGCACGCGGACCAGCGTTTCCTCGGGTAACGGCGGCGGTTTCATTGGGCAGCAGCGTGGACACCGGAAAATGCCGGGCGAGCCCTTTTCATCCGGGCCCGCGCCTTCACGGCTTCGCTTCCGCGATCCCTCCGTCCCGTTTCAGCGCCACCCACCAGACCCACGCGATAAACAGCGCCTGAAACGGCAGCCGCAGCCAGAGCGTGAGCGGCGCAACCGCCAGGCCGGGCATTTTACCCTGCAGCGCGACCTGCACGTTCGCCGGAAAGACCGCCACCAGCAGGGCGATCAGACCCCACCCGGCCAGCCGTCGCACGGAAGCAATCATGAGCCCGAGCCCGCCAAGGATCTCCGCCGCGCCCGCGATGGCGTTGAGCGCCGCGGGGCATGGCAGCCAGGGCGGCATCATGCCGTAATAGATTGCCGGCGTCCGGAAGTGATTCGCCCCCGCGATAACGAAGAATACCGCCAGCAGCCCGCGCAGGAACGCATTCAGCCGGTTCATATGACCTGGGTCCGTGCTGCCGCGCCGCCGAAGAGTTCCTTGAGCACACTCCACGCCCGGCGCAGCCCGGCGTCCTTCACACCGCCGCCCAGCAGGTAGGCCCGCGCCACCACGTCCTCATGGCCGTGGTAGCGGGGCGCCAGCAGGAAAAGCGTGCCGGTCGCCTCGCCGCCGATGCTCGAGAAGAACAGGCCCTTGCCCACGGCGAGCTGCGCCTTGTCCCCCGGCACCGCGGCGCGTCGCTCCGTCAGCACCAGCCACGGACGGTAATAAAATTCCAGCGTACCCCCCGAGCGTAGCACCAGCCGGCCCGAGGTGCGCGGCGACACGCCGGGCAGGTTGGCCCCGGCAAACACCCGGTTGTCGTTCTCCGCCGGCGAAAACCGCAGCCGCCGCACGGTGAGAAAATCCCAGCAAAACACCCAGCCGAACACCATCAGCCGGAACGCCCAGCCCGCAAGCAGGTAGGCGATGACCATCACCAGCAGCGAAAGCGCGGCGCCCACCCAGGGGTTGATCAGGGCCGTCAAGGTCAGTACGACAAGCAGCGCCGTGCGCAGCACTTTCAGCGCCGCATCGATGGCACCCCAGGGGCTGAGCAGGACCAGCACGGACACCGCGTGCGCGGCCATCCAGACGACCGCAAACACCGCGAGTCCGGCCGGCACGGCCAGGATGTTCAGCAGCCACGCCCCGTCGATCATACCGGGGGAGAGCAGGGCGAAGCCGTGCGCCACCAGCCCATGACCCGCCGCGGCCGGCTGCCCGCCCGCCACCGATCGGGAGAGTTCGTCGATCACCAACGGAATCACTGCGCCCGCCGCGACCAGCCCGCTCACCTTGTTCTCGACGGTTTCGAGCATGTCCAGCGGCTTCTTGAACCCCGGCGGCAGCACCGTGCCCAGGCTGTCCTTCGCCGCGCACAGGCCGACCACGACGAGGGCCGGCAGCCAGAAACTCATGTGCGCATACCACGGCAGCTTCGTCCTTTCGGCCTCAGTCCCGGCCTCCGCCCATTGGTAGGCCCCATACACACCCGTGCCGAGCAGCGGCGAGATCGCGATGCCCGTCACGGTCGAAATCGTCGCCGCCAGCGCGACGCCCGGCGAGCGGTCATCCGCGGATCCAGCGGGCGCCACCGCCGTGGCGGCGAGCAGCGGGGTAATTGTCACGGTCAACGCGGCCAGGATCAGAAACAACGGGGCGAATCGTCTCATGCTGGCGCAGTCTGCCGCCGGCACCCTGCGCCGCAAGGAGAAGGAACGCGTAAAGGGGCATCGCTACTCTCTCGGCTTAAAGGTGGGGCGCGTTATCCCTAACGCGCCGTTTGAGGTCGGTCGGAGCCAAACGCGGCGGGTTAGGGATAACCCGCCCTACCCCCAATCAAGCGGATACCGGGAGCAGGATCGAACCCTTCTCCTTTCTCCATCCCGCCGCAGGGCGGCGGGATGCGGTCACCGCCGCTCGCGCTCGAGGTTCAGCCACGCGACTTCCTTCGGCGTGAGCGTCACCCCGAGGCAGCCGAGCGAATCCGCCGTCTCGCTGATCTGTCGCGGGCCGATCAGCGCGAACGTCGGGAACGCCTGGGTGAGCACATAGGCGGCCGCGATGTTGATCGGCGACACGCCCTTGGCCTTCGCCAGCTCGATCGCGCGGTCGCGGCGCGCGAAATTGTCGTCCGAGTACCAGCAGCGCACCAGTTCGCTGTCCGACAGTTTGTCGCGGCCGGCCCGCGGCGTGAAGAAGCCGCGCGCCTGGCTCGACCAGGCGAACAGCGGCGTCTGCGTCTTCTTGAGCCATTTGCGCGAGACCGGGTCGCTCGCGGCAATGCAGCCGGCCCACGGGGCCTCGACCATGCGCGCGAGGCTGAAATTATTGCTCAGGATGCCGAAGCCCTGCAGGCCCTTGCGCTTGGCGTAGCGGTTGGCCGCGCTCATCCGCTCGATCGTCCAGTTGGAACCGCCGAACACCTTGATGCGGCCCGCGCGCACGTGCTCGTTCAGCACGTCCACGAACTCGCCGACCGGTATTTCCGGGTTGTCTCGGTGCATCAGGTAGATGTCCACGTAGTTCGTCTGCAGGCGTTCCAGCGTGATGAACAGCTGCTTCGTCAGCCATTCCGGCGTGCAAAACGGCGTGTGCGAACCCTTGCCAATGACCACCAGCTCGTCGCGGTTGCCGCGGTTCTTCATCCACTGGCCGAGCAGGCCTTCCATCAGGCCGTCCCAGTAGACAAAGGCCGTGTCAAAGGTGGTGCCGCCGCGCTGCACGTAGTCGTCCCAGACCGCCGCACCATAGGGCATGTTCAGCTGACTGTCGCAGCCGATAACCAGGCGCGAGACGGGTTTGGCCAGGCCCGGGACCGTGCCATACGTCATCGGCGCATCGGCGCGGCGCACCAGCGGGCGGCGCGCATGGGTGTGGAGGAAGTTTTTCGGCTTTTCCGACTCATACACGAGGCCGATCGCCACACGCCACGCGTCGAGCGCCGCGAGGTTGCCGAGCGTGTCGGCGACGGACATCTGCGGCACGTCGCGCGCGCCGGCGGCCAGCGCGGTGGCAAACGCGTCGGCTTCGAGGCCGTAGAGATGATCAGGTGTCGTGACCGTGATCTCCTCGGGCTGCGCGCCGGCCTTGTGGAGCGTGAAGGTGCACGGGGTGTTTTCCCCGGCCGGGATCCACGGCGACGGCACGTAAATCCAACCGTCGCTGCCATAGATGCGCGCGGAGTTGTCCTGCGAAAGGCCCACCCCGGTGGCGACCTGCGCGACGATGCCATTGGCGAACTTGAGGGTCGCGGCCGCGTAGACATCGACGCCCGTCTGCGGATGCAGGTGGCCGGCGCCGGACACCGCGACCGGGTTGAGGAAGGCTTCGCCGGAGGCGGCGCCGGCGATGAGGCGGGAGAACGAAACCGGGTAGCAGCCGACATCCAGGATGCCACCGCCGCCCTGCGCGTTGTTCCAGAGGCGCGACTCGGGATTAAAACCGGCGTTGAAGCTGAACGTGGCCTGGATGAGCTTCACCTCGCCGATCGCCCCGCTCTTCACGAGCTCGACCAGCTTCGCCGTCTGCGGATGGCAGCGGTACATGAACGCCTCCATGAGCAGCACGTTGTGCTCGCGGCAGACCTGCGCGGCGACGGTCGCCTCGGGGTGGTTGAGGCCGAGCGGCTTCTCGCAGAGCACGTGCTTGCCCGCCTCGGCGGCGCGGATGATCCACTCGAGATGCTGCGGGTGCGGCGTGGCAATGTAGACCGCCTGCACCCCCGGGTCGGCCAGCAGCGCCTCATAGCTGCCGTGCGCGCGCGGGATTTTAAATTCCGCAGCGAATTTGTCCGCGGCGGCCTGCGTGCGGCTGCCAACGGCGGCCACGCGGCCGAGTTTGGAGCGGGCGACGCCCGTGGCGAAAATGCCGGCGATGCGGCCCGTGCTCAGGATGCCCCAGTTCAGGGAGGAGGTGCTCATGGAGAAATTAAGCTGAAGGATTGGGTGATAACTTGCCGCACGCTGGCACTTTTTCCACCGGCAAACAAGCAGTCGGACGCCTCTTTCATTGTATTAATAGAAGATTTCCTGACCATTCACGGCGATTTTATGAGTTCCGTTCAATTCTGGCAGCACCCGGCCAGTCTCAAGCTCTCCATGGTGCAGTCGCGCCCGCTGCCGTCGTCGGCGCATTTCCGCCATCATGATCACTCGTTCTACGAGATCGGGTTCGTCCTCAGCGGACGCTGCCGATGGGTCTTCGCGCGCCGGCCGCAGCGGGTCCGGGCGGGCGAATTCATCCTCGTGCCACCGGGTCACGCTCACCACGAAGTGATCGAGCCGGGCGAACGTGCCCGGCTCGCCTGGGTCGGGTTTGACCTGGCCGGCGCCGGCCTGACTGCCCCGGCCTGGAGCCTGCGGCGGGTTTCCGCCGGACCTTGGGCGCTGGAACTCGCGCGGCTGCTCGAGACGGTGTTTGTCGAAAATCAGTCCGCCGACCTTGGCAGTCGTGAGCGCCGCCAGCTGGCCCTGCAGGAGATCCTCATCCTGGTCTGCCGCGCCGCCGGCCAGCCCGCTGGGCGCAGGCCGCGCGCGCCCGAGAAGCGTTCCGCCCGCGTCGCCCGCTCCGCCGCGCATTATCTCACTGAAAACCTGGACCGCCCGCTCAGCGTGCAGGCGGTGGCACGCTACCATTCGCTCGGAGCGCCGCATTTCTCGGTCGTGTTCCGTCGTCACCATGGCGTGACACCGCGCGAGTTCCTGCACCGCTCCCGGCTCGTCAAGGAGATCGCCGCCATCTGCGGCTACTCCGACGCCGCGCATTTCTGCCGGCGCTTCAAGACCGCCACCGGCCTGACGCCGAAACAATTCCGCCTCCGCCAGCGCAACCGCTCACAACCCGGATAAATCTGGAACTCAGGAACTCTGGAAACGGAGGTGGCTTGTTCCAGAGTTCTTGAGTTCCAGATTCAATCCCCGTGCCTGCAAACGCCGTCCAGCTCCGGGAAGCTTTGCCAAGCGTCCGCCAAGCCGTGAGTCTTGTCCCATGCTGCTGACCAAGGCCGAACTTCAACGCCTGCGTTCGCTCCGCGAGAAGAAGCACCGCGAGGCGCTCGGCCTGTTCGTCGTCGAGGGCGAAAAGGTCGTCACCGAGCTGCTCGCCGCCGGGTTCGCATTTGAGGAAATTTATTTCACCCCGGACTGGGCGGGGAATAAATCCGATGTGGGGCGGATGCCCTTACCCGCCATCGGCTCGATGCGGGATGAGGGCACCCCGCCCACACTCCATCGCGAAATCACCGCCGGTGAAATGGCCCGCGCCAGCCACTTCCCCACGCCCTCGGCCGTGCTCGCCGTCGGCCGGATCACCCGCACCCCGCTCGCCCCGGATGCGCCCAACCACGGCCTCACCCTCGCGCTCGATGGCGTGCAGGACGCCGGCAACGTCGGCACGCTCCTGCGCATCGCCGACTGGTTCGCCTTCGACCGCGTCGTCCTCTCGTCCGACTCCGCCGACCTCTTTCACCAGAAGGTGATCAACGCCAGCATGGGCTCCTTTGCCCGCGTCCACGCCCACACGGCCGACCTCGCCACCCTGCTCACCGCGACCAAGGTTCCCGTGCTCGGCTGCGACCTCACCGGCGGCGACGTCCATGCGCTCCCCGCCCTGCGCGACGCCGTCATTGTGATCGGGAGCGAAGGCTCCGGCCTCTCCCCCGCGGTACGGGCGTTTGTCACCCATTATGTGACAATCCCGCGGTTTGGCGGGGCGGAATCGCTCAACGCCGGCATCGCCGCCGCCATCGTGTGCGACAATCTCCGCCGTGTGCTCGGCCGGTAAGGATGGCGAGGAGATGGAACGCATTGCCTCCAATGCCCTAATTGTAGGGCGGGGTCGCTGACCCCGCCAAACCGCTGCAAACCTTCCCGCGAATTTTACTGATCGACACGTATACTTCAGGTCATCCGCGCATATCTGCGTAATCCGCGGAAATGTATCCTCGGGATCCGGCGGGATCAGCGATCCCGCCCTACATCAATCCGCCGCAGTCAGCCTCAGTCCTTGCCGGCCTTCTTCTTGCCGCCGCCGATGTGCAGCGCCATCCCGGCGAACACGCCGATGGCAAACACGCCAAAAAAGATCAGCGCCGCCGAGGCGCGGATCGGGGTCTTCGCCGTCGTGCCGGCGATGGGGAAATTGAAATTGATCGGGTCGGGGTTGTTCATGCCCACATAAAGCATGACAAACAGCAGCGCGAGAAAGCAGATCGTCTTGAGGATGGCCTTGAAGCTCATGGTGGAGGGATAGCCCCGCCGGGTTGGCGGTGCAATTTGATTGTGCAGAGCAGCGCGGCGGGAAGTTCGAAGGTTGAAGTTCTAAATCCGAAGCCAAACCGGCGAGGGGCCAGGTTCTGCGCTGCCGGATTGATCCGGATTCCGAGTTTCGGATTTCGAGCTTCAACCTTCGAACTTCAACGTTGCCAGGCCTTCGTCCGCAGGGCCCGCGGCGACACTCCGAACAGCTCCCGTACCCAGCGGGAAAAATGAAACGGCGTCTGGAATCCGCAGCGGAACGCCACCTCGCCCACTGTCAGCCCCGTCTCGCGCAGGAGCTGCGCCCCGCGCCGCGTGCGCGCCTCCCACACGTGCCGGATCGGCGTCGTCCCGAGATGACGGCGAAACAGCTTCACGAGCTGCGCCGGCGACACCCCCGCTTCCCGGGCCAGCGCCGGCAGGTCGACCGCCTGATGGCCGTCCTGCCCGATCCATTCCAGCGCCCGCCGCAGGGCATCGGGTTCATCCGGTTCAGTCTCCGCCGTGCGGGCGCCCGCAAACAGGTACTCCTGCAGCGTCGCCAGCCCGAGCGACTCCACCAGTCCCGGCGCCTGCTCGCCCACTGTGCGCGGCAGCGACAACCCCAGCTCCATGAGTTGCTCGAAGCGGCGCGTGACCGGCAGCACGTCCGGCGCCGTCTCGCAGCTCTGGGCCAGTTCCCCCGTCACCATCGAGGGATGCACCGCACACCACGTGTGGTGGGTCTTCCGCCGCTCCGAGAGACGGAACAGTTCGCGCCGGCCCGGCCGGAACAGCCCGACCTGCCCCGCCGCCACCCGCACCTCCCGGCCCGCCACGTCCACCCACGCATCGCCCTCGATCAGCACGACCAGCTGGTAATCCAGCTGCACCCGCGGACCGCAGGTTCCGCCCGGCTCGTACACCACGTCTCCGAACTGCACCCGGGCCGACCGAGCCAGCCGTAGTCTTTTGGGTATGTTTTGGAGAGCCATATTGCTACACAAAATTGCGAAAGTATGCTAATAGGTATGAACGCCGCATGAATTACGCAACCCTTGAGACTCCCCCCGCCGCCCCGCCGTCCCTCGTCATCGACACCGGCGGCTTCGCCGGCACGCGCCAGAGCACCTTCCCCAGGGTGCGCCCGCCGGGCTATTTCTCCCCGGATGCCGATCCGGCGGCGATCAAGGCGTTTTATCAGACCAACGGCTATTTCGTGCTCGAGAACGGGTTCACGCCCGCCGAGATCGAGGCGCTCAAGCGCGAGACCACGCTCATCTGCCGCGGTGACCGCGGCGAACTGCCTGACCACCCGAAGGCCGACGCCGCCGAGCCCGACGCGTCCGTGCTGTCGCGCTTCCTCTGCATCCATTTCCCGCACAAGTGCTCCGACGTGATGCGCGCCGCCATCCACAATGTTCCGACGGTCAGGGCGCTCACCACCATCATCGGGCCCAACGTGAAGTGCATGCAGTCGATGCTCTTCATCAAATCTTCCGGCAAGCCCGGTCAGGCCTGGCACCAGGACGAGGACTACATCGCCACCCGCGACCGCTCGCTGGTCGGCGCCTGGATCGCGGTGGACCGCGCCACGACGGAAAACGGCTGCCTCTGGGTGATGCCCGGCTCACACCGCGCCGGCATCCTCTGGGAACAGCAATGGCACGGCGACCGCCGCTTCGACTGCGCCTCGCAGTCGGTCGGTTTTCCCTACACGGACGACCAGTCCATCCCCGTCGAGGTCGAGGCCGGCTCCGTGGTCTTCTTCAACGGCTACCTGCTCCACCGCTCGATGCCGAACCAGGCACCGGCCGGCACCTACCGCCGCTCGCTGGTCAACCATTACATGAGCTGCGAGTCGCACCTCCCGTGGGGCAAGCTGGCCGAGAACGAGCACATCGCGCACTTCGATTTCCGCGACGTCATCATCGTCGCCGGCCAGGATCCGTACGCGTGGAAAGGCTACTCCGATCTCAACCGCCCGAGCGTCCGCCCCAGCGGCCAGGGCGGCTGCGCCAAATGGGGTGGCGAGAGTCTGAAGTACAAGGACGAGGTGGCTGGCGCGGCGGCTGCGAGCGCCAAGCCTTAGGCTTTAAGCAATAGGCGCCAAGTAATCGGCGGGTGGAACCCGTTGCCCTCAACCCGTTGGCTGGGCTGGTTGGTGTGCCTGGCCAACCAGCGCCTTGGGGACAAGTCGCTCCACCTTAAATGTTCGCATGTTCCCGCCGCTTCGCTGTTGCCGAAGCGGGAAATCTGCGCGGAGCATGGCGCGGTTTTCCCCATGAGCACTCCCTCCCGCACCCAACAGCGCGCGTTCTTCGAGACCTTCGGCTTCCTCAAGCTCCCCGGCCTGCTCAAGGCCGAGGCCGGCCGGATCATCGCCGACTTCGAGTCGGTCTTCGTCACCCACGGCCTGAAGCATGACGGCACCCAGCGCACCTCCGTGGTCCCGTTCGTCGACCAGAACGCCGGGCTCTGCGCGTTGCTCGACCATCCGGGCATCCTCGAGGCTGTCGGCAACCTGCTCGGCCCCGACTTCAACTACGTCGGCAGCGACGGCAACTACTACACCGGCGAGACCACCTGGCACCGCGACAGCAATTACCAGAGCAACAGCTACCTCAAGCTGGCCCTCTACCTCGACCCCGTGACGAAGGACACCGGCTGCCTGCGCGTCATCCCCGGCTCGCACACTGAGGCCGGTCTCGCCGCGTGGGGCGACGTGCAGCTCCGCTCCGCCGAGGTTAACTGGGGGGTGCACCAGCGCGAGCTGCCCGCGTACCCGATCGAGAGCCAGCCCGGCGACGTGCTGCTGTTCAACCACCGCACGCTGCACGCCTCGTTTGGGGGCGGCACCCGCCGGCGCATGTTCACCATGAATCTCGGCCGCCGCGCCAAGACCTCCCCCGAAATCGACGACCTGATCTCGTACTGCGACTGGCACATGCTGGGCCACGGTTCCGGCCAGCCCTACGGGAAGATCATGCTCGAGACCGCCTCCCCCGCCCGGAAAGTCCACCTGACCCAGCCCTTCGATGTCTGGAACGCCAGCCTCGAGCACCACCGGATCCGCAAAGCCCAGGGCGCCACGATGTGAGCTGGGAAGCCGGCTGACTTGGTTTTATCCTGAACCCAGGAACCCTGGGCCAATCCCCAAACCAGATGAATTGATCCAAGGCCGGAATTCAGCGGGTCGATTCCAGAGTTCCTGAGTTCCAGATAAAATCAGCCTACTTCCAGAGGGTGAAATTCCATGTCAGCACCACGTAGCCGAGCAGGTGGTGCGGGGAGCCATTCGTGCGGTACAGCGCCGGGTTGATCGAGAGCGTCGGTGTGATGTTCCAGGTCACGCCCACCGTGGCGGAGTTCGCCGCGCCCGATTGGAAATCCATGGAAAACTGCAGCTTCGACGAGAGCACATGCCGGTACCCCAGCAGGATCTCCGCCCGATGATCGACGTCGATTGTCCCGATGATGAAACTGTCCGACTCCGCATAGTAGCCGTATTCGATCTCCGGCTGGGGCTGGCCGCCCAGGGTCGACCAGTTGAGCGCGCCGACCGTCAGCAGGTTGGGCCCCTGCTGCACGAGGTTGAACTCCGTGCTGAAGAACCCCTCGTTCGGCTTGAGCCCCTGAAACCACGCGGCCTCAAACCGCGGCGTGATCCCCAGTTCCAGCTGCAGCTGCTGGCTGTTGCCGATGAGCGTGTGCTGCGCCTGCGCACTCAGCCCCAGGACTCCCGTCGGCTGGATGTCCGGCGTCACGATCTGGTTCAACCCCACGATCGTGGCGCGGACAACAGGGATTGAGCTGACCAGGAGCAGCACCGCAATCCAGCAGCGCGGATGGAAGGTGGATGACTTCATCGGAATGTAAGATCGGCGATCGGAGATTGGCTGGAGCACGGGCCTTCTCGCTCGGTCATTTTGGGCGCAGGGAAGAATCCGTTTGGATGGAATCGAAGCCCTCGGCGGACTCTCGCTGGACTCTTCGCTGCGCTCGGAATGGCAACCCGGGGTTGAGAGCCTGCCGCCTCAGGCCGGCGGCGGCGGGTCCTCGTGCTGATAGAGCTTGATGACGTGCCGGCGCTGGTCGTGGCTGATGAGCCCGGCATAGCGGCCCCAGCTCAGTAGCGTCCGGAACAGCGGACGGGGCTTCTCATGCGGCAGCGCCGTGTGCAGCTCGCGCAGCAGTTCCTCGTCCGGCAGGCAATGCTCGGGCTGGACGCGGATCAGCCGCACCAGCAGCTCGAAGATCTTCAGCTGCATCAGCCGCCCACGGATGATCTCGCGCTGGGCCTCGGTCGAAGCCGCCACGAGCTCCCGGCCCAGCGCCGTCAGCCGCACTTCCTGCCCGGGCGTCTCGATGAACCCGAGCAGCTCGGAGGCCTTGACCACGCGGATGATCGCGCCGAATTCCTTGCCGAGCCGCTCCGCGATCTCGAAGACGTCGTATTCGGCGTCGCCCAGCAGCGACAGCAGGCCGAGCACCTCGCCCGGCGTGACATACGGCAGTGAAACCGGCGCGATCCGGCGGCGGGTACCTCCCGCCTCCGTCGTCACGACCTTCGTCACCTCGCCGGCATCCGGCAGGTTGGTGCGGGTCAGGATGGCATGGAGTTTTTCCACGATGGCGCGGAACCCCGGGGCATCGGGATCGCGCGGATAAGGCAGGTCCACCGGGACGACCACGTCCACCCGGCCGGGTTGCGCGGCCATGACCACGATGCGGGTCGCGAAGTAAACGGCCTCCACGATGTTGTGCGTGACCATCACCATCGTGCGCAGCGGATGCTCGGGGCTGGCCAGCAGCCGGCCGATTTCGTTGCGGAGCGTCTCGGCGGTGAGGACATCCAAGGCGCTGAACGGCTCGTCCATGCAGAGCACCTCGGGCTCGGCGATCAGCGCGCGGGCGATGCCGACGCGCTGCTTCATGCCGCCGGACAGCTCGCGCGGGTAGGCCTGCTCGTAGGCGCCGAGCCCGACGGTCGCGAGGACCTTCCCCAGCCGCGCCTCCTGCTCCTCCGCCGGCAGCCGGCCGACCGGCAGCAGGACGTTCTGCCGCACGGTGAGCCAGGGAAACAGGGCAAAATTCTGGAAGACCATCGCCACCCCGGGCGACACGCCGTGCAGCGGGATGCCGCGGTACATCACCTCGCCGCGGGTGGGCTGGATCAGCCCGGCCATGATGCGGACCAGGGTGGATTTGCCGCAGCCCGACGGGCCGAGCAGCACAACCACGTCGCGCTCCGCCACCGTCAGGTTGACGTCGCTCAGCACGAGTTCGTTTTCGGGACTGCCGGCCGCGTACTCGTGGCAGACGCTGCGGAGTTCAATGAGGGTGATGGGGGATTCGGGCATGGCTCAGGTGAGGAAGCGGCAGCGTTCGTTGGCAAAGACCTGGAGACGTTTCCACAGGGAGCGGTTGATCCCGACGACCACCAGCGCCATGACCAGCACCGCGGCGGCCAGCCGCGGAAAATTGCCGTCATTGGTCGCGCGGCTGATGTAGGCGCCGAGCCCCGTGGCCTGATAGAGTTTGTCGCCGATCTGGACGTACTCGGAAACGATCGTGGCATTCCACGCCCCGCCGGCCGCGGTGATCCAGCCGGTGACCAGCCCGGGAAACACCGCCGGCAGCAGGAATTTCCGCCAGCGCCGCCAGCCCGAGAGCCGCAGCACCTCGGCGCAGCTCACGATGTCGTTGGGGATCGCGGAGGCCGCGGCGGCGACGTTGAAGAGGATGTACCACTGCGTGCCCATCATGATCAGGGGCACCGAGCCCCACTGGAGGCTGCCGCCGGTCTTCAGCACGAGGAGCAGGATCCAGGGATAGATCATGGGCGCCGGAAAAGAGGCCACGAACTGGATGAAGGGCTGCAACCGGCTCGAGAGTTTCGGGTTCAGGCCGATCCAGACGCCCAGTGGCACGGTCCAGAGCGTGCCGAGGCCGACGGCAGCGAGCACCCGCAGAAAGCTGAGCCCGGTATTGCTCAGGATGTCCAGCCAGTCGGCCAGGTTGACGCGCATCAGGAGCGAGGCCAGCTCCACCGCACCCCAGACCATGGAACCCACCAATCCCGCCAACACCAGGTAATAGATTCCGCGCGCCGTGCGGCCGGACGATTCGGCGGCGGTGGCGGCGACCGGGACGCTGGCCGGCGGCGGACCGGGCACCGCGGCCAGCGGCGCCAACCACAGCCCGATGCGGTGAGTGGCCGCCTGCATCGCCCGCGAGCGGGCCAGCCACCGTTGCCAGCCCGGCTGGTCGATCCGCCCGGACCCGAAGTCGTCCATCTTGAATTTGCGCGACCACACCACCAGCGGCCACCACACCAGGCGATCGACCACCAGGATGACGACGCCCATCGCCAGGACCCCGAGCAGCTGCGCCCGCACGTCGCCGCGCTCGATCGCCACGCTCATGTAGGAACCGATGCCCGGCACCCGGAAGTCCTGGTCGCCCAGCTTGAAGGCCTCCGTGATGCTGAGGAAAAACCAGCCGCCCGCCATCGAGACCATGCTGTTGTACAGCAGGCCCTGCGCCCCGAAGGGCAGCTCGATCTTCAGAAAACGGTGCCACCATTTGAACCCATAGAGCCGGCCGAGCATCCGGTAATCGCCCGGCACGCCGCAGAGCGAGTCGTAATAGCTGAAGGCCATGTTCCAGACCTGGCCCGTGAAAATCATAATCACGCACGACAGTTCCAGCCCGGTGTTGCTGTGCGGAAACAGCGCCACGAGGGCCAGCACCAACCCCGGCAGGAAGCCGAGGACCGGCACGCTTTGCAGCACGTCCAGCGCCGGCAGGATGTAGCGGCGCGCCCGCACGTCGTAGAACGCCCAGGACGCCACCACGAGCGTGAAGAGCAGCGAGAAGAAATAGGCGATCCAGCCGCGGGCCAGGGAGAACAGCGCATACACCGGCAGCGCCCGGGCCGACAGGTCGATCTCGACGGTCTGGTGCAGCGGCTGCCGCCATTGCGCCACCACCTCCACCCCGCCCAGCAGCAGCGCGGCCACCCCGAGCACCACCAGCGCCTCGAACCAAATGGCCGGACGTTCTCGCTCGGGGCGGGATAGCGTGGCGGTCATGCTCATGGGAGGGGAAATTGGCCGGTCAGATAAGGTGGTAGGCCCCGCGGGCCATGAGCACCACGCCGAGCAGGGTCAGGAGGCTGGAGGAAAGATATGGCGCATTGCGAGCCAGAGCGCTGAAATGCCCGGACTTTTTTTCGAGGCGGCTGGCGCCCCAGGCGGCCACCACGCCCACCGTCACCAGCGTCACCGCCAGTCCCAGGCTGAACGCCGCCACCAGCGCAAACCCCAGGGTGAGTTTCTTCAGCTGGAGACAAAGTAGCAGCACCGAGAATGCGGCCGGGCACGGCATCAGACCTCCCGTCAGGCCAAACAGGATGATCTGGGCCGTCGTCACCGGCCGGCTGCCGTCAAACCGCCGCCGGATGTCGGCCGCGTGCGCCGCGGCATGGGCATCCAGCTCCTCGCCGTCCGCGGTTCCATGCCCGTGCGCGCATTCGTGAAATTCCACCTCCCCGGAAAAATCGCTCCCGGTGCCATGCACGGAGACCTCCGCCGTGAACTCGTGCGGCTCCGGAATGGTTTCCCGGCTCTCCCATTCGCCACCGGTGTACTCGAGTTTGAACACCTCCGCCGGTTCTTCCGCGCGGCGCAACGCAACCGTCACGGCCCCGGCCCGGGCGTCCGCCGGCACCCCGACCCGCCAGCGGGCCGGGCCGTCGCCTTCCTCGATCTTCAGGTCAATCCCGCCCCAGGGACTCGCCAAAGAGCGGCTTTCCCCATGGGCGTGATCATGATCATGGTCATGATGGCCGTGTCCGGCGCGGTCCCGCCGGATCCGCCACAGCGTCCACAGCGCCAGCCCGATCACCACCGCGCCCGTGCCGAGCTGCAGGTAGGGCTCCGTCGTCTCGACATTCCACTGGCTGCCATAATGGAGGGCGAGACCCACCAGCCCCCAGATGATGAGCGTGTGCGACACCGCCGCCGCCAGCCCGAGCAGGAACGCCTGCGCCGCCGTGCCGCGGACGGCGACAATGAAGGCCGCCATCATGGTCTTGGAGT
This sequence comes from uncultured Opitutia bacterium, assembly GCA_903881475.1. Classification (GTDB taxonomy): domain Bacteria; phylum Verrucomicrobiota; class Verrucomicrobiia; order Opitutales; family Opitutaceae; genus Opi-474. Next base: position 49,314 of record CAIRTK010000037.1, read on the forward strand.
GCCCCGGCTCCAGCCCGTGCAGCGCGCCCAGCAGGACCGCCGCGGGCACGTAGAGCCAGCCGACCGCGGTCTCGGGGGGCGGGATAAATGCCAGGTTCATTTGAGGACTATACCCCCTCCCCCCATGTTACGGCAAACCCAAAAATTGCGTTTGTGTGACGGGCGGGTGACGGTAATGTCACGTTCATGTCCCACGACCCGCCCCACCCCGACGCGGAGCGCCGCGCCCTGCAGCTCCGGCTGCGCCGGGTGGCCGGCCAGCTCAAGGGCATCGAGGCGATGCTCGACCGCGAGTGTGGCTGCGCCGAGATTCTCAACCAGCTGGTGTCGGCCCGGCGCGCGCTCAAGTCGCTGTCGGAAAAAATCATCCAGCAGCACCTGCACCACAGCATCCGGCAGGCCGCCCGCGAGGATTCCGGCCGCCGCGCCCTGCGCGAGCTGGTCGAGGTGCTCGAGCGCTACGTCGAGTGAGGCCCTCCGGCATCCGGCCGATGACGCCAGAAGGCTGAAAGAACCGCCTGGGCAACGGGCTGCGCGACGGATTACAACCTCGCCGGCCCGCGTTTCCAGGAGCATATCTGCTTCCGCCAGCTCAAGGTCGGTTCCCCTGCCACCGGGCCCGCCCCGTCCTGAACCCCGGGACCCGGCCCGGTCGCGCTTCACCCTACCCCATGATGAATTCCCGCCGCGACTTTCTCCGCTCCACTGCACTCGGTGCGACCGCCGTCACGGTACTGCCACGGTTGCTGGCCAATCCGGACTCCCTTCCCGCCACCGCGCCCGCCGCGGTGGACGGCACAGCGAAATCCGTACTGCTCCGCAACCACCGCAATCTCTTCAACGGCGACACCTGCGTCTATTTCTACAACCCCGAGCGCTGGCAGCCGGAAGGCGGTCCGTTTTCCGCCCGAGCCATCCACCGCTATGTCGGGAACCTGCGGGACAATGGCATCGACACCTTCCTCATCAATGCCAACGCCTCGAAAGCCTGGTATCCCAGCAAGACCCTGCCGACCATCATCGACGGCTACCGCCGCGGCGACCGCGAGTTCTTCCGCGGTCACGCCATCTGCGCCGGATTCACGCAGCCGGCAGACGTCGAGGCGTACCTCGACACCACCGTCCAGTTCTTCAACCGCTACCTTGACCTGGTCGAGGCCGGGACCGACTGGCTCGCTGAAACCTCCGTGGCCTGCCGGCGCCATGGCGTGGCGCCCTGGGTCAGCATCCGCATGAACGACCTGCACGGTCATCGCAATTTCACCGGCAGCTTCTTCAACCACCCGTTGCTCAAGCGCCCGGAAATGCGGCTGCATCACAGCACGTATCCGTCCATGGCTGGCGACCCCACCTATCGCGAAGGCCTCGATTACGGCCGCAAGGAAGTCCGAGACGCGATGTTCGCGCAGATCCGCGAGGTGGTGGAGGACTATGACTTCGACGGCCTCGAGCTCGACTGGTGGCGCAACCCGCTGTGCTGCGAACCGAAGGCCGACGACGCCACCGTGGCGATGATGACCGACTGGTTCCGTTCCGTGCGCGCCCTGACCCGACAGCGCGCGGCGAAAAACGGCCGCCCCTATTATTTCGGCCTGCGCATTCCCGGCCGGCTCGAAACGCTGCGGAGCATCGGGATCGATGTCGCGACGCTCGCCCGCGAGGGCACGCTTGATTTCATCTGCCCGTCCGGCTTCTGGCGCACCACGTGGGACATGCCGCACGACGATCTGCGCCGGCAGGTCGGGGATCACTCGGCGATTTACGGCGTCATCGAGGACGGCGCGAACGCCCTCCCCACCCTGGCGCCGTCGCTCAAGGTGACGCGCGAAATCCGCTATCTCTCCGCCAGCCGCGAGATGCTGCATGCGAATGCCGCCGGCAAGCTCGTGCTGGGAGCGGACGGCATCGAGTGGTTCAACTTCTACTGCACGGACCAGGCCCGGATCCCGGGGCTGGTCTCGGACTACACGTTTCTGTGCGACATCCACCGCCTCGAATTCCTCCGCGGCCGGCCGAAGCACTACGCCTTCGCCGACCGCGGTTTTGCCGGCCTGGCGCAGCCGCCCTTCGAGGCGCCAGCCCAAGTGCCGGTGGTCCTTGAGCACACCTGGCGCCAGTCGTTCCGGCTGCCCATGTGCGCGGAACCGGGGGATCGCGGACTCACGCTGGTTGTGCAGGTCGTGCTGAAGAAATCCGATCCCGCCGGCGACCTGCCCGTGGCTTTCAATTCCAGCTGGCCTTCCGCCGTGCGCACCGCGACCGACCGCTTGCTCTTCCCCTGCGGCTCGCTGACGCACCACACGCCGGATCATGTCGCGTACAATTACAGTTTCCCCGTTTCCCTCGTCCGCGACGGCTGGAACGAAGTCGTCGTTGAGAACGGCGCCGGCCAGCCGGTCACAGTCGTCAGCCTGGAGCTGGCCGTCATGGCGACCGGCTGAAATGTAAACTGGCCCGGCGGTCTTCAGCGGGAATTAGCCCTCGCCCGCCACCGGTCATCTGCGTTATTTCAGCGGGGCATGGGAGAACTTGCCCCTGGTTCTCGGTCCTTCGCCTTGTGCCTGCTTGCCCTGACGGCCGCGGGCATGGCCGCCGCGGCCGGCCCGCGCGCCGGCTGGAAGGAACTCTCGCTGCTGAACGCAAACGAGGCCCGCGACCTATTTGCCGCCGCGACGGAAGCCGACCCCGCCAGCCGGGAGGCCCGCTTGGGCGCGGCGATCTCGCTTCTCAGCGTCCAGCCGCGGACCGACGGGAATATCGCCACGGCCACCCAATTGCTCGAGGCCCTGCGCGCCGAAAGCCCGAACGACGAGGAGGGCATCGGCGCCACGTACTACCTCGCACGCATCCAGCAGCTGCATAGCTCCGCTCCCGATCGACCGGCCGCCGTGGCCGCCTATCGCGAGCTGCTGGCCGCCCACCCGGGCAATCACTATGCCGAGATGGCCGCGCCCAAGCTCGCGGTGCTCCTGCTTTACGACGATGTCCCGCGGGACGAATGGGAGCGCCGGGTGGCCGAGATCGAGACCCTGATCCCTCGCCTGACCGCGACCGAAGCCGTGCGCGACACCCGTCTCGTGCTCGCCGGCGCACTGATCCGGCTGCGGCGCGATCACGCCCGGGCCTATCCGCTCGTCACCGCCTGCCTCGAGGCCAACCTCGTGACCCGCCTCCCGCATCTCAACGCCCTGCTGCTGCAGGCCGCCGAGTCCGCCCGTCAGCTGGGCAACACCCCCGCGGCCATCACCTACTACCGGCGATTCCTCGGGGAATTCCCGCGCGACATCCGGGCCGATGAAGTCCACCGCCGGCTCGAAACCCTGGAGCAAAAGCCCCGGCCATGATCCGCGCACGCTGGTTCCGACGCCTCGGATGGACCCTGCTGGCCGCCGTCTTCTTGCTGGCGGGCTGGCGGCTGGCCCGGCGCACCCTGCGCGAAAATGACGCGAACCAAATCACCCTGCGCTTCGCCCACTGGCAGTTGGAAGGCACCACCCGCCAGGCATTCGACGCACTCGTCCGCGACTATGAGGCGCTCCATCCCAACGTCCGGATCGAACAGCTCGCCATCCCGCTGTCGGTCTATCCCAGCTGGGGCACGACCCATGTGATCGGCGGCGCCGCGCCCGACCTGGTCGAGCTCGGCCGGACCCTGGGCGGCCGGCGCATCTACCCCTACTTCCTGTCCATCACGGAGGAGATCAGCCGGCCCAACCCCTATAACGCCGGCACCCCGCTCGCCGGTGTGGCTTGGCGCAACACCTTCCTCGATGGCATGGAGGCGGGGTTCGATCCCCAGTCATTCGACTGCTACGGGGCGTCGATCTTCAGCAATACCCCGCGGGTGTATTACAATGTGGATCTGCTGCGGGAAATCACCGGCCAATCCGAGCCACCCCGCACGTTCGGGCAATTCACCGCGCTCTGCCGGCAGGTCCGGGCCTTTGCCTCGCGCACCGGCCGGTCCGTCCTGCCGTTTGCCGGCTCCAGGATCAACGCCCCGCTCATGATGGACGACCTGGCCAGCGGCCAGCTCCAGCGGCTGGCCAGCGAACTTAATCCCGGGGTTTATTTCCCGGTCAACTACGGCGATTTCTATCTCGCCTACCTGAACCATGAGTGGTCGCTGGATGAACCGGCCCTGCGCGGCGCCATTGAGCTCATGCGGCGCGTCGGTGAGGAAATGCCGCCGAATTTCATGCAGTACGGCCGGGACGACGCCCTGTTCGACTTTGTCCAGGGGCGCGCGCTGATGATGACGGCCTACGGGCAGGATGCCACCGGCATCGTCAGCCAGGCCCCTTTCACCGTCCGAGTCTTCAAGAGTCCTGAGCCCCGGCCGGGTGATCCTGAGTTTGGAGCCAACATGATCGGGCCCAATGCCGAGCAATCGGGCTCATACGGCGCCTTCGGCATCACGCGGATGTCCCCGCACCCGCGGGCGGCGCTGGATTTCCTCCAATTCATCACCAGTGCCGCGGCGGATCAAAAATTCGTGCGGATCAGCGGCTTTCTGCCGGTCATCGTGGGCGTCAACGCGCAGGGCCTGACCCGGGACTTCATGCCCGATGGCCGGGGCTTTCCGCCCGGCCCCACTTTCCTGTTCTCCACCACCGGCCAGGTGATCCTGCGGCAGGAGTATCTCCTGTTTGGCCCGGGCGCCGACAAGGCGGCCTTCCTGACGGCCTTGCGGCGCGAACTGCCCGCCGCCATGCGCGAGGAAGTATCGGGCGGGCTGAACAACCTCACCCAGACGCTCAGGCTCAATGACACCTCCATCGAGGCCGTGCATCAGCTTCAGCGCGCGGAGCCCGGCAACGCGGCCCTCCGGCGCAAATACCAGGGCATGGTCGAGACCCAGAACGAGCAGGAGGCTAGTGCCTATTACACCGCGCTGCGCCTGCGCCAGGCCGCCCGTCTGCCCTGATTCTCTCTTCCGCTTCCCCACTCCATGTTCAACGACCCCTGCACACCCCGCTCCCTCCTCACCCGCGCGATGGACGGCACCACCCTCCGGCCCCTGCTGGTCGAGCCCGCCGACTTTCACCCGCAGCCCACGCTCGCCGACCGCGCCGCGTGGAACCGTCTGCCGCCGGCTCTCCGCCACGCCCTTATCGCCGCCGGCGAGACCCGCCTGGGCGAGCCGTGGGAACTCCTCCGCGCCACCGTGCAACTCGGGTTCGTGCGCACCGGCAACCGCGCCGATTTCGAGGCGCCCCATGCGGCCCGCCGCCACCGGCTTGGCGAACTGGTCCTTGCCGAGTGCGTCGAGAACCGCGGCCGCTTCCTCGACGCCATCGCCGACGGCCTCTGGCTGATCTGCGAGGAAACCTACTGGGGCGGCGCCGCCCATCTGTTCATGCAGCGGCGCGGGCCCGGCCTGCCGGACGTGACCGAGCCCACCTTCGACCTCGGCGTGGGCGAGACCGCGGCGCTGCTCGCATGGACCTGGTATCTGCTGGGCGACCGGCTCGACACCGTCAGCCCCTTCATCCGCGAGCGCGTGCGCTGGGAGCTCGAGCGCCGCGTGCTGACGCCCTGCCTCGACCGCGATGATTTCTGGTGGATGGGCTGGCACCGGGACAACCGCCCCGTCAACAACTGGAACCCGTGGTGCTGCTCGGCCTGGCTCACCTGCATCCTGCTGCTCGAGACCGACCGTGACCGCCGCACCCGCGGAGTGCACAAGGTCATGCGCATCCTCGACATTTTCATCGACCACCAGCCGGCCGACGGCGGCTGCGACGAGGGCCCGAACTACTGGGCGCGCGCGGCAGGCAGTCTGTTCGAATGTCTCGATCTGCTGCACGCCGCCACCGCGGGCCGCATCGACATCTTCCATGAACCGCTCATCCGGGAAATGGGCCGCTTCGTGCAGCGCACCCACGTGCACGGGCTTTGGTTTGTGAACTTCGCCGATTCCCCGGTCCGCCCCGGCACCGAGGCCGTCATCCTCCACCTTTACGGCCGCCGCATCGGCGACCCGGCCCTGGCGGCCTTCGGCTCGTGGCTCTTCCAGCAACGGCGGGACCTGCAGCTCGGCGGCTCGATCGGGCGCGTCCTGCCCCGGCTGTGGGCCGACGCCGACCTCAACGATCCCGCGGCCCGGCCGCCGCTGTACCGCGACATCTGGCTGCCGGAATTGCAGATCATGACGGCCCGCGACCTCGCCGGCTCGAGCGGGGGATTTTTCCTCGCCGCCAAGGGCGGCCACAACGAGGAGAGCCACAATCACAACGACCTCGGCTCCTTCCTGACTTACCTGGACGGCTGGCCGCTGCTCATCGACATCGGCGTCGAGACCTACACCCGGAAAACCTTCACCCCCAAGCTGCGTTACGAGATCTGGACCATGCAGTCGCAGTGGCACAATCTGCCCACTGTCAACGGCGAGCTGCAGCACGACGGCCGTGAGTTCGCCGCGCGGGATGTGCATTATGCCTGCAGCGACGAGGCCGCGACCCTGCAGCTCGACCTGGCCGGGGCTTGGCCGAAGTCCGCCGGCATCAGCCGGTGGATCCGCACCCTCCGTCTTGAGCGAGGACGGGCCGTGACCGTGACCGACGACTACCAGCTCACCGCCGCCCGCGCACCCACGGTGTTCAATTTCATCACCACGCGTCCCGTCGAGCTGGGCACGACTGGTCAGGTCCGCCTCGGCGCCTTCCCCGAGGCGCCTTCCAGCCGGGGCGCCGCCCTCGCCTATGATGCCGCCGCCTTTGTCGCCGAGGTCGACGACATCGAGGTCACCGATCCGTGGCTGCTGACCAACTGGAAGCGGATCTACCGGATACGCCTCACCGAGCGTATTCCCGCCCCGCAGGCCCGCCACGAATTCTGTCTCACCGCCAGAGACTGAGTTTCCTGCCTCAGCCCTTCGCGGTCAGCTCGTCATAGGCCACGCTCAGGTTGCCCTGCAGGCGGTTGGGCAGCGGCGCGTGGAAATCGTCGAAGCCGGGGAAGTTCTCCAGCGCGACGATCTCGGACTTGGCCTTCCCGGCCGCCATGCCCTTTTGCACGTGCGCCAGCAGCGCGCTGAAATAATCGTGCAGCACGAGCAGTTCCTCCCGCTTCACGGTGACGCCGAACTTCGGGTTGCCGTGGCCGCAAATGAAAATCGCGTCGGCCGGATAGATTTTCACCACCTCTTCCAGCCGCGCCATCCAGCCGTGGATGCTCGCGCCCGCCGGCCGGTCGAGCACGGGATAGAGCCGGTTGAACCCCAGGTCACCCACATGGACGACGTTGGCCTTCTCGAAATGGACGACCACGTCGCCGCTCGTGTGGCCCGGGCCGTAATGCCGGGCGCTCACGATCTCGTCGCCAAAGTCGCGTCGCCAGCCATCGGTGAACGTGGTGTCGGGAAAGGTCTGCCTGCTGAAGTCGAATCCGCCGCCCGGGCCGGCCGCCGCCATTTTCGCCGCCCGCTCGGCCGCCGCGACCATGAGCGGGGGCACGTTCGCGTGCGCCACGATGGTCCGGGTCGCAGGCTTGAAGATGCCATTGCCGCCCGTGTGGTCGAGATGGTGATGCGTGTCGATCACCGCATCCAGCACCCGGGTGCCGCGGTCCGGCAGTCCGGCCAGGCAGATGGCCGCCGTGTCGGGAAACTGCGTGTCGACGACCACGAGCGTGTCCTTCGTGGAGAGCCAGCCGATCGTGCCGCCCTTTCCGGTAAAGATCCCTACGCCGCGCCGCAGCGGGCGGAACGCGGTGACCAGCGGGGTCGAGGGACCGGCCGGGGTGGCGACCGGCACCATCGGCTTGGATACGGCCGGAACCTGGGCGGAGAGTGAAGAGCGGGCCAGCAGGCCCGCGGAGGCGAGGAGCGACGAGCGGACAATGAAATCGCGGCGGTTCATGCCCCGACGGTTAACCACTAATGGACGCTAATAAACGCTTATTCCGAGCCCTCCCTCCGGATTGGCGTCCCGGGCACGGTTCCAACAATTCCTGTAACCTTTCCGTCACCCGGCGGTTCTCCCTGCATCCAGCCATGCCTCCCTCCCCTCCCCGTGATTTCCGCCTATCCAGATATTCATGTCGAATCGGGTCCATTCGTGGTTAACTCCGCGCCTGACGCCGTGGACTCCGCGACCGACACCCTTTCCGACCATGAGCTGATGCTCGCCGTGCGCGACGGCGAGCTCGACGCGCTCGGCGAGCTCTTCGAGCGCCATCACGGGCCCCTGTATGGTTTCCTGGTGAAGCTCACGGGGCAGCGGACCGCCGCCGAGGACATCGCGCAGACCGTCTTCCAGCGGATGCTGAAATATCGGCACACCTACCGCGACGACGGCAGCTTCACCGCCTGGATGTACCATCTCGGCCGCCGCTGCGCCGCCGACCATTTCCGCAAGAATAACGCCGCCCCCGCCGCCACCGACCCCTCCCAGCTGCAGGATCACGCCGACGACACCCCGCATGCGGGGGACCGCGCCGCCACCCGCGACGATCACGCCCTGCTCCACTCCGCCCTCGGCCGGCTCGACCGCGATGACCGCGAGGTCCTGCTCCTCAGCCGCTTTCAGGAACTCTCGTTCGCCGAGATCGCCGCCATCCTCGAATGCTCCGTCGGGGCCGCCAAGGTCCGCGCCCACCGCGCCCTCCGCGAACTCCGCGACACCTATTTCCAACTGCAAAAGGAGAAACTCACATGAACTGCACCCACGCCCAGGAACGCTTCGCCGACGTGTTCGACGGCCGCCTGGCCGCGGCCGATACCGCCGAGGTCCGCGCGCACCTTGCCTCCTGCCCCGACTGCCAGCGGGAGTATTCCGCGCTCGCCCGGACCCTCGCCGCACTCGACGCCCTCCCTGACGCCCGGCCCGGCCCGGCGCTCCGCAAGAATTTCTACGCCATGCTGGAGGAGGAAAAAAACTCCGCTGCCAGCGTTGCCGCCGCCACGGCCCGCCACCGCCACCATGCACGCGTCTCCCTCTGGCGCTGGATCCTCGCGCCCGCGGCCGCCGGTGTGCTCGCCTTGGGCGGCTTCCTGCTCGGCACTCGCTTCGCCACTCCGGCCCCCGCCCCGGCGCCCGGCCTCGATCCCGCCACCGCCAGGATCATCGCCGATCTGCAGGCCCGGGTCGATTCCGTCGGCCAGCTCGTCGGCATGTCCCTGCTCCAGCAGCGCTCCACCAGCGAGCGCCTGCAGACCGTGCTCGCCACCCTCGACAAGAAGAACCCAGACCAGAAGGTAATCTCCGATCTCATCGGCTTGCTCGCCCTTGACCCGAGCACCAACGTCCGGCTCTCCGCCCTCGACGCCCTCTACCCGCACGCCAACCAGCCGATCGTCCGCTCCGGCGTGCTCGCCACGCTGCCCCGCGAGCAGAACCCGCTCGTGCTGGTCGCCATGATCGACTTCCTCGTCGCCGCCCGCGACCGCGAGGCCGCGCCCGAGCTCGAGAAGATCGTGCGCAACGAGACCATCGACCAGGGCGTGCGGGAAGCCGCGAAGCGCGGCCTCGCCCAGCTCTGACCCTTTCCACCATCCCCGACCGGCAGCTGCGAACGAGCCCACCCGTCATTCCCTCAACCTCCGACTCCTCCCTCCCATGAAAAATGCCCGTTTGTTTCCCGCGCTTCTCGCCGCCGCCGCGATGACTATCCTCCCGGTCACCGCCGCCCGCGCCGACGAGAACGAAACCTCGACCATCAAGTTCTCCGATCCCGCCCGGCCCGGCACGATCCGCATCAACATCGCCAATGGCGACCTCCATATCGTGGGCACCGATGCCACCGAGGTCAGCGTCCAAACCGATCTGAAACCGGAGGCGCCCTCCCTCCGCAAGGACGGCCTGCGCGTCCTCACGTCTTCGTCGAGTTACTCGCTCAGCGAGAGAAACAACGTCGTGACGCTCAGCTACGGCGCCGAGGCCTGGTCCGGCGGCAGCGGCGACTTCAAACTCACCCTCCCCCGCAGCACCGCCGTCATCATCACCAACAATTACGGCGGCGACATCAAGATCGCCGGCGTGAACGGCAATATCGAGATCAAGAGCCTCAACGGCGAGGTCGTCCTGAATGACATCGCCGGCGCCGCGCTCGTCGAGACGCTCAACGGCGAGATCAAGGCCACCGTGCGCGAGCTCGTCGAGGGGAAGCCCCTCTCCTTCACTTCCCTGAACGGCGAGGTCGCGCTCTACCTGCCCGCCGCCGCCAAGGCCAACGTGCGCCTCCGCACGCACAACGGCTCCATTCTGACGGATTTCGACGAGAAGGCCCTGGTCACCAAGACCGAGTCCATCCGCACCAGCGGCCACAGCCGGGCCCCGCACGTGGTGATTGGCACCGATACCTCGATCAACGGCGTCAACTCGCCCGAGGTGCGTGAAGCGGTCCGCGAGGCCGTCCGCGCCAGCGCCGAGGCTGCGCACGAGGCCGCCGCCGCCATCAAGGAGGCCGCCATCGCCGCGCGGGACGCGGCCCGCGAGGCCCAACGCGAGACGGCCCGCGACGGCAAGGATGACGATGACGACGGCCCAGTCACGCCCATTGCGCCCATGGCTCCGCTGCCCCCGATGACCGGCGGCAAGATTGTCACCGGCACGCTCAACGGCGGCGGCCCCGAGATCCGCATCGCCACCATGAACGGCGACGTGACCCTCCGGAAGATCGAGGAGAAGAAGTAATAGAGGGCGGGGTCGTTGACCCCGCCGGTTTGAAAGGTAGGGCGAATCCTCCGGATGAGCCGCGCTCAGTCTGCACCCGGCTCATCCGGAGGATTCGCCCTACCCGTTGGGTTCATTCCCGCCGCAAGCTTTGCCTTTTCTACGCGGCCTGTTTTCGTCGCCGGCGTGTCCGCACCCGCCGCCCATGAATACGCCGCTGCGCCGCGCATCTGCCGGAACTGTTCAGCGGCGCTCTCCGGCCCCTTCTGCGCGCAGTGCGGCCAGCAGGACATCGATTACCACCGGTCGTTTCATCATCTCTTCCACGATCTCCTCGAGAACGTCTTCCATTTCGAGGGAAAGTTTTTCGTCACCGTCGCCTGGCTGCTGACCAAACCCGGCCGCCTCACCTTGGAGTTCCTCGCCGGCCGCCGGGCCAGCCAGCTGAACCCGCTGCGGTTTTATATTTTCGTCAGCGTCCTGTTTTTTCTCGGGCTGTCGCTGCTGAATCACGGCCACCTGGTCGACTTTGACCGCCAGCAGGTCAACCGGCTCCAGGGTGAGCTCACCGGACCCACGGCAGGCGCGGCCGCGAAAACCGCCCCGCCGGGCAAGGTCCACACCAAGATCACCATCAACCGGGATTCCGCGCTGGGGCGCAGCCTCGTTGCCAAGCTCCAGTCGGGCGAACTGACCCTGAGCGACATCTGGGAAAAACTGGAACATCGCGTGCCCACCCTGCTGTTTCTCGGCGTCCCGCTCTTCGCGCTGCTCCTGAAGATCCTCTACCTGCGCTCCGGCCGTTTTTACGTGGAGCACCTCATCTTCTCGCTGCATTTGCACACCTGGGCCTTTCTCGTCTGCATGGTCGGCACCGGCTACTTGAAACTCGCCGGGCTCGGGCCCGACTGGCTGGAGACGCTCTGCGGTTGGGCGCTGGCCCTCTGGGGCCTGGGGTACCTTTTCCGCTCCTTCCGCGTAATCTATGGCGAGGGCCGCATCAGGACGGCCTGCAAGATCGGCCTGCTCGGCCTCGTCCACAGTTTCGCCCTGCTGTCCGTGGCGCTCCTGCTGTTGGCCGGCACGGTGGCGTGGCTCGCGGCGGAATAAACTTCACGGAACCGCGGGGCGGTTGCCGCGGACACACCGACGTCTTCCGGCTTATGCGGCAGCGGGGCGACTATTATGCTCTCCGGCCCGTATTTCTATTTACCTCAACGATACCACTGTGCTTGTCTGATTCTTTGGCCGATTAAAACCAGTCCATGCTCGCTCCTGTCATAGTCATCGCGCTCCTTACCGCCCTCGTGGCCACCGACTCCGATTCCTCGGGCCGGGGCGATGCCTAGTCGTTTGCCGGCCGTTGGTTGTGTTGAATGAACTGAGGTGGGCGGGCACGTCCCGTGCCCGCATTTCAGTGCGTGGGAGCCGGCGGAAGGAGGCTGAGGCGGTGCGCTTCAAAACCGTTGTGTCGCCCTCACAAACGCTGGGATGGGATCCTTTGGCTTCGCTTAGGACAGGCTGTGCCCGCCTTCCCGGCGACCGGCCATGCAAATCTGGCGAAGACGCGACCTTGCACCCGGCGCCACTTTATTTTGCGCTGGAGCACCCACCCTGTGACTCCACCTCGTTTCCTGCGCGCCCTCTCCTCGCCCAACTATCGGCGGTATTTCATCGGCCAGTGCGTGTCATTAATGGGCAATTGGATGACGACCACGGCCGCACTGTGGCTCGTCTATCAGTTGTCGGGCAATCCGTGGCATGTCGGACTCGTCGGCTTTGCGAACCAGATTCCCGTGCTCATCCTCGCGCCGTTTGCCGGGGTCTGGGTTGACCGCCTCGACACGCTCCGGCTGGTGCGGCTCACGCAGGCGCTCTCCATGCTGCAATCCGCCGCGCTGGCCGGGCTGACCCTTGCCGGCCACATGACCGTGCCGTGGCTCGTCTCCCTCTGCCTGGTCCAGGGCGTGATCAACGCCCTCGACTGGCCCGCCCGCCAGGCCCTCACCTATCCGCTCGCCGGCGACCCGGCGCTGTTGGAGAACGTCATCGTCCTCAATTCGATCACCTTCAATCTCGCGCGGCTGTTCGGCCCGGCGATCGCGGGGATGATCATCGCGGCGACCAACCCCGGCATCTGCTTCGCGGTCGACGCCCTCACCTACCTCGCGGTGCTCATCGCCCTGGCCGGGGTGAAGATTCCGCCCCGCCCCGCCCGCAGCACGGCGGCCCATCCGTTCGCGGACCTGCGCGAGGGCGTGCGGTATGCGCTGCACCATCCTACCATCCGGCGTGTCCTGCTCATGGTCCCGGTCATTGGCCTCGCCGGCTTCGCCCACAGTATCCTGGCGCCGGTCTTCGCGGGGAAAATCTATCACGGTGATGCACGCACCTTCGGCTTCCTCCTGTCGGCCACCGGCATCGGCGCGCTGCTTGCGGGCCTGTCGCTGACGCTGCGCGCCTCGCCCGCCGGCCTCGAGCGGATCGTCGCGCTGGGCGCGACCATCGGCGGCGCCGGCCTGGCCGGCATGGCCGTCGCGCCTTCCTTTGCCTTCGCGCTGCCGTGCTTCGCGGCGGCGGGGGCCGGCGGCGTGCTGGTCATGGCGTCGGCCAACACCCTCCTGCAGGCCACCGTGGATCACGACAAGCGCGGACGGGTCATGGCCCTCTTCACCACCGGCCAGAGCATGTTCCCCCTCGGCAGCCTGCTCGCCGGTGCCGCCGCCTCGGCCTTCGGCGCACCCGCCACGATCGCCGTCTGCGGCGCGATCTGCCTCACGGCGGCCGGCGTGTTTTACCGCGGCACACCCCGGACCAACGCGTAGCCGTGCATCCGGATCCCAGGGCCCGCGCGTAACACCGACACTCTCGAACTCTCCGCCTTGCCAACGCACGCTTGCCTGCCGGCCAGATTCCCTTGCCATCCCGCCAGCCCATGACGGCCTCCACCACTTCCCGCCTTTCACCGCTCCGCCGCGCGCTCGCGGCCTTTGTGCAATGGTTTGATTCCGACCATGCACCGGGCGGCGCGGACCAAATGCGCGCCGAGCCCGACCGCGTCGACTGGGTCCGCTGCATTCCGTTCATCATCCTGCACGCCGGCTGCCTCGGCGTCCTGTGGACGGGCTGGAGCCCGTTCGCCGTCGGGGCCGCGGTGGCGCTTTACTTCCTGCGGATGTTCGCCGTCACCGGCATTTATCACCGTTATTTCTCCCACCGGACCTACCACACCTCCCGCTTCGGCCAGTTCCTGCTCGCACTCTGGGGCGCGACCGCCGTGCAGCGCGGCGCGCTGTGGTGGGCCTATCATCACCGCCACCACCACCAGCATTCCGACGACCCGGAGGACGCCCATTCCCCGCACGTCCACGGGTTCTGGTGGTCGCATCTCGGCTGGATCACGAGCCGCCGCAATTTCCCCACCGATTACTCGAAGATCCGCGACCTCGCAGCCTATCCCGAGCTCGTCTGGCTGAACCGCTTCGACACCGTCGTGCCGATCCTCTTCGCCACCGGACTCTGGGGCCTCGGCTGGCTCCTCGAGCTTTATGCGCCCGGCCTGCACACCACGCGCTGGCAGATGCTCTGGTGGGGCTTCTTTGTCAGCACCACCGCGCTGTTCCACGGCACCTCCTGCATCAATTCGCTTGCGCACCTGATGGGCCGCCGCCGGTTCCAGACCGACGACGACTCGCGCAACAGCTGGATCCTCACCTTCATCACCCTCGGCGAGGGCTGGCACAACAACCACCACCGCTACATGCACGCCACGCGCCAGGGCTTCTATTGGTGGGAAATCGACCCGACCTACTACGGCCTGAGGCTGCTCGCCGCCACCGGCTTCATCCGCGACCTCAAACCCGTGCCGCGCTCCGTCATGGACGAGGCCGCCCGCGCCGACCTCGCGGGGTCGATCGCCGCCGCCGAGCGCGCCGCGCTCCTGCACCCCGAGTATTCCTCGTTCAAAAAGGTCGTGCCCGCCGCCGCCGCCTTGGCCATGGCCACCGTCAATACCGCCCACGTCATCGCGCCGCGCCGATCCACCGGCCCGGCGATCCGCCAGCAGGTCGGCGAGCTGGCGCGGCCGGCCGATCCGTCCCCGCCCCAGGGTTGAATCCGGCGGCGGCCCCTGCGCGTAGTCAGGGACGAACCATGGCCAAACTCGCGATCATCGGCACCGGCATCGCCGGCCTCGGCTGCGCTCATTTCCTCCACCGGCACTTCGACCTGACGCTCTTTGAGCAGAACGACTACGCGGGCGGTCACACCCACACCGTCACCGCCGCCGAGCCCGGCACCGGCCGGGCGGTTCCGATCGACACCGGATTCATGGTGTTCAACCACGTCACCTATCCGCTGCTCACCCGGCTGTTCCGCGAGCTGGCCGTTCCGACCAAGCCGACCCTGATGTCGTTCAGCGTGCGCCACGCCGACAGCGGCCTCGAGTTCGCCGGCTCCTCGCTCAACCACCTCTTCGCCCAGCGCCGCAATCTTTTCCGGCCGCGATTTTACCGGATGCTCGCCGCGATCAACCGCTTCAACTCCGAGGCCGTCGCCGCCCTCGCCGATCCCACCGCGCGCGATGAGACCCTCGGCGACTACGTCAGGCGCCGCGGCTACGGCGAGGATTTCTTCCAGCTCTATCTCGTGCCGATGAGCTCCGCCGTCTGGAGCACCCCGCCCGAGCGGATGCTGGAGTTCCCCGCGACGTCCCTGCTGCGTTTCTTCCACAACCATGGCTTCCTCGGGCTCGGCACCCAGCACCAGTGGTGGACGGTGGACGGCGGCGCCAGGACCTACGTCGGAAAAATCTCCGCGCCGTGGCGCGACCGGATCCGGCTCGGCCAGGCCGCGACGCATGTGGTCCGCTCGCCGCGGGGCGTGACCGTGATGACCTCGGCCGGCACCGCCCAGCACTTCGACCACGTGATCCTCGCCTGCCACGGCGACCAGGCGCTGCAGCTGATCGACAGCCCCACCCCGGACGAGGCCCGGTTGCTCCGGGAATTCAGGTATCAGGCCAATGTCGCCACCCTGCACACCGACACCCGGGTGATGCCGCGCACGTCCCTCGCCTGGTCGAGCTGGAATTATGAGATCAACCGCGGGGCCGACGGCCGGATCTCCACGGCCACGCATTACTGGATGAATTCGCTGCAGGGAGTATCCGACCGCCAGAATTATTTCGTCAGCATCAACCGCCCCGAGGCCGTTGCCCCGGAAAAGGTGCTCCGCCGCATTCACTATGAGCATCCGCTGTTCAGCCTCGGTGCCGTGCGGGCCCAGGACGAGCTGCCGGCCCTCAACCTGGGCGCAGCCCAGACAACCCAGACCTTTTTCGCCGGCGCCTGGCAGCGCTACGGCTTTCACGAGGACGGCCTGCTGAGCGCCTATAACCTCAGCACCCAGCTCCTCGGCCGCGATCCGTGGACGACTTGACCAAACCGGACTTTACAGCAGGTAACGGAGGAAACCGAGGCGGGAAGAGGGATCCTGCCCGGATAAGCCATCTCCGTTTTCTCGGTTACCTCCTGTAAAATCCGGGATTGGTAGGATTGTCGTTTTTCGGCGTCCGGCGCACAATCTTGCTCGTAATAGGGCTGTCGCCACCTTCCAGCTGCCGCATGAATTCCTGTCTTTACGAGTGCCATGTCATGCACGCGCGTTTCTCACCGCGGCGGCACCGCTTTCTGTACCGGATCTTCCTGTTCGCCATCGATCTGGACGAACTCGACACCCTCCCGGGCCGCCTCGCCCTGTTTTCCGTCAACCGCCCCAACCTCTACTCGTTTCGCGAGCGCGACTTTCTCCCGACCGGCGAAACGGTTTTCAATGGCAGGGCGGAACCGCTGGGCCCGCCGGGAGCAACCGGCCAGACGGCGGGCCCGGCGGTTCGGCCCGACCCCAATCTCAAGGCGCGCGTGACGGCTTTTCTCGCCGAACACGGCGTTGACCTGGCCGGCGGCCGCGTGCTGCTCGTCACGCTGCCGCGCGTGCTCGGCTACCTGTTCAACCCCGTCTCGTTCTATTTCTGCTACGACCGCAACGGCGCGCCCCTCGCCGCGCTCGCCGAGGTCACCAACACGTTCAAGGAGATGAAGCCCTATTTCCTCGGGCCCACGACCCGCGCCACCGGCGACGCCTTCACGCTTCGCACGCCCAAGCATTTCTACGTCTCCCCGTTTGCCGACGTGGATGTCGCCTTCGACTTCACGCTGCGGCCTCCCGGGGAGAACCTCTCGATCCAGATCGACGATTTCATCGGGGCCGAGCGCACCCTCACCAGCACGCTCACCGGCCCGCGCCGCGAGCTCACCGGCGGGCGGCTGGCATGGTATGCGCTGAAGTATCCCCTCATCACCCTCAGGATCATCTCCCTGATCCATTGGCACGCGTTTCTCCTTTGGCTGAAACGGGTGCCGTGGTTCGCCAAGGCCGCGCGCCCCGCCGACCAGCGGGCGCTCTACCGCCCGCACCCTTCCATCGCCCACACTCCCGACGCCGCATGAGCTCCGACACCTCCCCCTCCACCGCCATCGCCGCCGATTATGCCCGCGCCCCCGGTGGCACCTTCGAGCAGCGCTCCGTCCTCGGCGCCTTCGCCGCCATGCCGCGCGGCCACCTCCGGCTCGAGCTGCCCGGCGGCCTTGCGCACGAGTTCGGATCCCGCGCCGGGGAGGAAGTCCTCCCCCTCGGCCTGCCGTCCCGCGCTTCCCTCCGCGTGCTGCGGCCGGCCTTTTTCAAGAAATGCTTCTGGTCGGGCGACATCGGCTTTGCCGAGTCCTTCATCGACGGCGATTGGGAAACCCCCGACATCGCGGCCGTCATCGCCTGGTTCATCCTGAATCTCGAGCACGCCCCCACCCTCTCGGGCTCGCAGCGGGCCCGCTCCCTCGCGCTGAACCTGCTCCGCTTCGGGAACCGGGTCGGCCACCTGCTCCGGCCAAACTCCCGCACCACCGCCCGCCGCAACATCCGCGAGCACTACGACCTCTCCAACGACTTCTTCGCCCTCTTCCTCGACCCTTCCATGATGTACTCTGGTGCGCACTGGACAGCCCCGGGCCTCACCCTCGGCGAGGCCCAGCGCGCCAAAAACGACGCCCTCTGCCGCAAGCTCCGCCTGACGGCCGCCGACCACGTGCTGGAGATCGGCAGCGGCTGGGGCGGCTGGTCGATCCATGCGGCCCGGACGTATGGCTGCCGGGTCACCACCGTCACCATTTCACAGCAGCAGTTCGACCTCGCCCGCCGGCGTGTCGCCACCGCCGGGCTCGCGGACCGCGTCGACGTCCAGCTCCGCGACTACCGCGACCTCACCGGCCGGTTCGACAAGATCGTCTCGATCGAGATGATGGAGGCCATCGGCCATCGCTACCTGCCCGCGTTCTGCGCCACCCTCGACCGCGTCCTGAAACCCGACGGCCTGCTCGCGCTGCAGTTCATCACCTGCCCGGACTCGCGCTACGACCAGTTCCGGCGGGGCGTCGACTTCATCCAGAAGCATGTCTTCCCCGGCTCGCTCCTCCTTTCGCTCAACCGCGTCAATGACCAGCTCGCGCGCGCCGGCGGCTTCGTGCTCCATGGCGCCGCGGACTACGGCCACGACTACGTGACCACGCTGCGCGCGTGGCACGACAACTTCCGCGCCCGGTTGGACGAGGTGCGTGCCCTCGGGTTCGACGACCGCTTCATCCGCAAATGGAGCTACTACCTCGCCTACTGCGAGGCGGCCTTCGCGATGCGCAACATCTCGGTCGTCCAGACCCTCCACACCCGGGCAAACAACATTTCATTCTGAGGTAGGGCGCGACCGCTGGGCGCGCCTTCCGTGACGGACGGCCCAGCAGTCCGTCCCTACCCAAAAAATATGATCACCTTCCTTCGCGGCCTGTTCATCGCCATCCTGCTCTCCATGCTCTGGGTCACCACCTGGGCGAGCCTGCACTGCCCGCTGTTCGGCGTGCCGCGCGAGGTCTTCACCCATCCGTGGTTCATCGCGACCCTGGCGGATGCCTACTGGGGCTTCATCACGTTTTCCGTCTGGGTCTGCTACAAGCAGACCGCGTGGACCGCCCGCATCGCCTGGCTCCTTGCCATCCTGCTCCTCGGGAATGTCGCCATGTCGCTTTATTGCCTCGTCGAACTTTTCCAGGTTCCCCGCGACGGCCGCGTCGCCGACGTGCTCACCGCGCCGCGCCCGGGCGTCGGCGGGCTGGGCATCGCCCTGGCCGCGGCCGGCCTCGCCGTCACGCTGCTCGGCCTGGCGCAATGAATGGCAGGGCGGATCGTCCCGACGGACCGCACTGGCGCGCGGCTCATCCTGAGGCTTCGCCCCGCGCGTTTGTCCCTCTCGCCATGAACACGGCTTGTACCCGGCCGGGGCCGTGTTTATCGCTCTCCGCCTGTGCCCGCCGCACCCTCCAGTTCCGCCCCGCCTCCCCCGCGCACCTTCTGGCAGCGGCGGGTGCGCGATCCGATCATCGCGCAGCTGACCCAGGGCATCACTCCCGAAAAAATCGCCCTCACCCTGGCCGTCGGCAGCGCCTTCGCCCTGTTTCCGGTCCTCGGCACGACCACCCTGCTGTGTTTCCTCGTGGCCATCGCCCTGCGGCTCAATCAGCCGCTTGTCCAGCTGATCAACCAGGCCCTCTGGCCGGCCCACATCCCGGCCATCTTCGGCTGCATCCGGCTGGGCGAGTCCCTCTTCGGCGCGCCGCACGTGCATTTCAGCATCCGTTATATGCGTGAACATCTCTGGACCGATCCCGGGCTGTTCTTCCACCAGTTCGGCCTGAGCGTGCTCTATGCCGTGGTGGCCTGGGCCGTGGTCGCGCCGTTTTTCATCACCGCGGTCTATTACATCGCCCTGCCCATCACCCGGGAGGTCACCTACCTGAAGCGCAAGGCGGAGGTCGAGGAGGCCGGGGAGACTCCGCCGCCCACCCCATGAACGCGCTGCCGCTGCTCCTGCTGGCCCTCGCCGCGCTCTGCATCGCGTTTGCCGGGCTGTACGCCGTCGCCCGCCGCATCGACAACTATGGTGTCGTCGACATCGCCTGGTCGTATGCCTTCGGCGCGCTCGCCGCGTTCTACGCCCTCGCCGGTCCCGGCTGGCCCGTGCGCCGCGCGCTCGTCGCCGCGATGGCCGTGCTCTGGAGCGCGCGGCTCGGCACCCACCTCGCCGTGCGCGTGCTCGGCCACCATCCCGTCGAGGACGGCCGCTACCAACAACTGCGCCAGGACTGGGCCGCCCATTTCGCCGCAAAAATGTTCGGGTTCTTCCAGCTGCAGGCCGTCTCCGTCGTGCTGCTCGGCGCCGCCTTCCTGCTCGCCTGCCTCAACCCCGCGCCGGCCCTGCACCCGCTCGAGATCGCGGGCGGCCTGCTCTGGCTCGGCGCCCTGAGCGGCGAGGCGCTCGCCGACGCGCAGCTCGCCGCCTTCAAGCGCTCGCCGGCCAACCGGGGCCGGGTTTGCGACACCGGCCTGTGGCGCTACAGCCGGCATCCCAATTATTTTTTCGAGTGGCTCATCTGGGTCGCCTACTTCGTGTTCGCCCTCGGTTCCCCCTGGGGCGGGCTCGCGGTCATCGGTCCCGCCAGCATCCTTTTTCTGCTGCTGCGCGTAACAGGCATACCCATGACCGAGGAGCAAAGCCTTCGCAGCCGCGGCGACGCCTACCGGCGCTACCAGCAGGCCACGAGCGCGTTTATTCCTTGGTTCCCGCGCAAGCCATCCGCCTGAACCCACTCGTTCTCTTTCCTCATTCTCTTTCTCGTTCGTCAGGACATCCGCGCCGGTCCGGACGAGAGAAGGAAGAAAACGATTTGCCCGTCCCATGCTCGACACCCTGCTCGAAAAGAACCTCCTGCCCGACGGCCTCCTCCGCTTCGGCATCCGCCGCCTGCTCGCCCAGCGCATCCACGATGAGTCCGCGCGCTATGACCGCGCCGCGTACGTCGCCGACCTGAAGACGCGCGCCCTCGCCGAGCAGACCGGCGCGGCCAACGAGCAGCACTACGAGGTGCCGACACCGTTCTACCAGTTTTGCCTGGGGAAACGGCTGAAATACTCCGGCTGCCTTTATCCCACTGGCACCGAGACCCTCGACCAGGCCGAGGAGCTCATGCTCGCGCTGTATGCCGAGCGCGCGCAGCTCGCCGACGGCCAGAACATCCTCGAGCTCGGCTGCGGCTGGGGCTCCCTCGCCCTCTACAATGCGGCGCGATTCCCGAATTCCAGGATCACCGCCATCTCGAATTCCCGCACCCAGAAGGAGCATATCGACACCGAGGCCCGCAAGCGCGGCCTCACCAACCTCCGGATCCTCACCTGCGATATCAACACCTTCGACATCGCGCCGGCCCAGTTCGACCGCGTGGTCTCGGTCGAGATGTTCGAGCACCTGAAAAATTACCAGCGTCTCTTCGCGAATATCGCCCGCTGGCTCAAACCCGGCGGCCTGCTCTTCGTCCACATCTTCACGCACCACCGGCTCTCCTACCATTTTGTCTCCCAGGGCCCGGGCGACTGGATGAGCCGCTATTTTTTCACCGGCGGCCAGATGCCCGCCCACGACCTGCTCCCGCAGTTCCAGGACGACCTGCGGCTCGTGTCCGACTGGCGGGTCGACGGCACCCACTACCAGCGGACCGCCGAGCATTGGCTGGAAAACATGGACGCCCATCGCGAGGAGATTTTTCCCCTCTTCATCGATACTTACGGCCGGGATCAGGCCACGAAATGGTGGGCTTACTGGCGGGTGTTCTACCTGAGCTGCGCCGAACTCTGGGGCTACCGCGGCGGCCAGGAGTGGATCGTCAGCCACTATCTGTTCCGCAAGCCGTGACCATGCGCCCCCTCGCCCGGATCACCCTGCTTTTCCTGCTGGCGGGCGGCCTCCGGGCCGCCGACCCGGAGGAGCTCATCCGGCAGGCGCGCGCCGCCGAGGACCGGTTCGACACCCGGACGGCCCTCGCGCTGTTCCTGCAGGCCAACGCCGCGCGGCCGAACGACCCCGCGATCCTGCAGGAAGTCTCCCGCCAATACTCGGACTCCACCGCCGACACCCCCGATCTGGCGGAAAAGAAACGGCTCTGCACCAAGGCGCTGGCCTACGCCAAACGCGCCGCCGAACTGGCGCCCCATGATGCCGTCAACGTGCTCTCCGTCGCCATCTGCTACGGCAAGCTCGGCCTTTACAGCGACACCCGCACCAAGATCGAATACTCGCGGCTGGTGAAGGACTACGCCGAGCAGGCGCTCGCGATCGACCCCAACTATGACTACGCCCATCACGTGCTGGGCCGCTGGAATTACGAGGTCGCATCCCTGGGCCTTGGCACCCGCGTCATCGTCCGGCTGATTTACGGCGGCCTGCCGCCCGCGTCCACCGCCGAGGCCGTGCGGCAGTTGCAGCGGGCCGTGGAGCTTTCCCCGCAGCTGCCCGCCCACCGCGTGGAACTGGGCTTCGCCCTGCTCGCCGATGGCCAGCGCGACGCCGCCCGCCGGGCGTTCAGGGAGGCGCTCGCCATGCCCCGCGCGGAAAAATACGACGACGAGGCCTTCAGCCGGGCCCGCGAAGCGCTGGCTGGATTATAACCCGTGGGTGGGCGCGTCCCGCGCCCGCATTTTTTGCACGCATCGTGTTTGTATGCCGGGCCAACCGTGATGCGTTGCGACTGCGATGCGGGCACAGGGACGTGTCCGCCCATCTTCGCTTCGCGCTTCCGTTCCTCCCGCGTTTCCGCGATCCCACGCTTCAACCCGGCAGCCTGAAGTTCTCGAACTGCGCCTTCAGCTCCTGCAGGAATGCCGCCGCGCCCGCGCCGTTCACCACCCGGTGGTCGAACGTGATCGAGAGCGTCACGACTTCCACGGGATAAACCACGCCGCCGTCGTTGATCATCCGCTCGTGCGCCGTGCCGACGAACAGCGTGCTCATCGCCGGCGGCACCACGATCGGCCACGCCTTCTCGATGCCGAAGGCCCCCAGGCTCGTCAGGTTCACCGGCGCCTGCACATCCTCGATCTTGCCCGTGCGCGTGGACTCCACCGCCGCAGCGTAGGCGGCCGTGAACCCGGTCCAATCGAGCCGGTTGCTCCGCCGGACGACCGCCGTGCCCAGCCGGTCGCCTTCCAGTGCCACGGCGACACCCAGCTCAAAGTCCTTCTGCTCCAGGATCGTTCCATCCTTGGTGACGATCCGCCGGAAACCCGCATGCTTCTCCATCGCGCGGACCACGCCCCAGGCCATCATGGCCGACGGCGAGGGCGCCGCCTTGCCGAGCTCCTTCTTGGCCTGCTCGCGCGCCGCGCGCAGCGCGGCGTAGCGGACATCCATCTCCATGTTGGCGGGAACCACGTGGTCGAGCCGGCGCGTGATCGCGGCCGGCAGCGCCGGATCGCGCCGCTCGCCCGCCGGTCCCGGCGCGGCGGCCGGCTGGCCCGCGACCGATTCACTCCGGCTGGCCTGCAACTGCTGGGGACCCGGATGCGCCGCCGGCACGACCGGCGCCGCCATCGTGGCCACGCTCGCGGCATCGCCGGCGACAATCGCGATCTCCTGCCCGATCTCGACGGTGTCGTCGGCCTTGATCTTCCAGGCCTTGAAGGTGCCGGTGAACGAGGCCTCGATCGGGTACACCGCCTTGTCGGTCTCGACCTCGCACAGCACGTCGTCGTGGCTGACCTTGTCGCCGGCCTGCTTGTGCAGCGCGACGACCCGCGCCGAGCGCAGGCCTTCCCCCATGATGGGGACTTTCACGCTGATGTCGCTGGTACCGGGCACGACGCTGTTTACCGGCGCGTGCGCCGGGTCGGAAGCAGAAACGGATGCAGCCGGCGGCGGGGGCGCGAACGGAGCCGCCGACGGTGCGGCGTAGCCGCCGCGCTCCACCGAGGTCGCAAGCATCCGCCGCAGCGCCTCGATGATGCGTGGGGTGTCGGGCAGCGCGGCGTACTCGTAGATCGGGTTGTAGCCGATCATGACGTTGCCCTTGGAAACGAGCACCGGCGGCGCCACCATCCGGCTCCAGACATCGGGCCGGCCGGCCATGTGGGAGATGATCATCTGGCCGACGGAACAGTTTTCCGTGTCCTCCTGCACGACGACGAGCCGGCCGGTCTTGCGCACCGACTCCTCAATCATCTCGTGGTCCCACGGCACGATCGAGCGCAGGTCGATCAGCTCGATGCTGATCTCGTCCCCGACCGCCGCGACCGCCTCCAGCGCCTTTTCCATCGTGTTGCCCCAGGCGAGCAGCGTGACGTCGCGGCCTGCCTGGCGGCGGCGCGCATGCCCGATCGGCACCGCCATCGCCGGCTCTTCGATCCGGCGCTCGGCCCAGAGCAGGTGCTTCGGCGCGAGGAAAATCACCGGGTCCTCCGTGTGCATCGCCGTCCACAGCAGCCCGGCCGCATCTTCCGGCGTGCTGGGGATCACGACGTTGAGCCCCGGGAAATGCGCGATCGCCGCCTCGTTGGCCTGCGAATGCCAGAGCGACCCGCCCGGCAGGTAGGCGCCGTAGGGCGCGTAGACGACCACCGGGCACGACCACCGGCCGTACGTGCGCCAGCGCAGCGTCGCGAGATTGGTCACGAGCTGGTTCCAGCCCGGGTAGATGAAATCGATGAACTGCATCTCAAACACCGGCCGCTTCCCGTAGCTCGCGAGCCCGCACGCCACCCCGAGGATCGTGCTCTCCGCCAGCGGTGAATTGAAGACCTGCCCCGGAAAATCCGTGGAGAGCTTCTGCGTGAGCCGGAATACGCCGCCCTTGGGATCCTCGACATCCTCGCCGAAGATCAGCCGCCCCGGGTCGGCATCCAGCCCGGCGCGCAGCGTGAGGTTGATGACATCGCCCATGCGGTAGCTGCCGGCTTTGAGCACCTGCTCGTCAAGCGCCGCGGGCTGCGAGGACACATTCGTCTCCAGTTCGTTCGCCACCGGATTCTCCGCCTTCTCCGCCTCGGCGTAATCGAGCCGGATTCGTTCCTTCAGCTCCTTTTCGAGCTGCTCAAATTCCGCCTCGGTCAGTTCGCCCTCGGCGATGAGCTGGGCCTTCAGCGTCATCAGCGGGTCGCGCTCCGCCAGGGTGGCGAGCTCGTCCTTGCCCCGGTAGATCGCCTGGTCGTCGGAGCTCGTATGGCTCGAGAGCCGCTCCATCCGGGCCCAGAGCAGCACCGGACCCCGGCCGGCGCGGATGTCCGCGACGGCGGTTTCGGCGGCGGCGTACACCGCCTCGACGTCCCACCCGTCCACCGCGCGCCACTGCTCCTCGTTCAGCACGGCCAGCGCCCGGGGCGTCGTCCGGGCCGTCGGGGTGCTGATGCCAAAGCCGTTGTCCTCGACGATGAACAGCATCGGCAGCCGCCGCTCCTGCGCAAAGCACACCGCCTCGTAGAAATCACCCTGCCGCGTCGCCGCGTCGCCCACGGTCGTGACCACCAGGCTCTTCTTCCCGTCCAGCTGCATTCCCCACGCCATCCCGCAGGCCGGCAGCAGCTGCGCGGCGGTCGGCGTCGGCACGCTCCAGATGTTCTGTTCCCGGTAGCTGTAGTGGGACGGCATCTGCCGGCCGCGCGATGAGGAATCGCGCTTGGCCATGTAATCCAGCGCCAGTTGCCGCGTGGTCACCCCCCGGCCGAGCACCAGGCCGCGGTCGCGGTAGTAAGGGACAATGTAATCGTCGGGCTGCAGCTGCAGGCTCACCGCGGCCAGCGCTTCATGGCCACGGCCGGACACGTGAAAGTGTCCCTTGCCCTGGCGGTTGAGGTTTTCCTCGCGCAGGTCGCCCTGACGACTCTCCAGGATGGTCGTCAGCAGCCGGCGTTTCAGTTGGGAAGACAGGCGGGACGCAACAGTGGGCATGAGGACTCCAAAAAAGTGCGGGAGTGGATGTTTTCTATGCCTTCACGCTCACCCAAATATCAAACAACGCAAAGCGTTTTCCGCTTTGGCCGGATATGAGGCTTCACCACGAAGCTCCAAAGAGCAGAAAGGCCGTTCCTTACGATCCGGAATGGGCCGTCGTTTTCCACGCTTCCGCCCTTCCGCGCTCAGTTCCGGCGTCCGCCTTTCGTGTCGTTCGGATCTTTCGTGGTGACTGGATTGACCTTCGCGCTCTTCGCGCCCTTTGCGGTTAATCCGATCCTACCTCCCCGATGCTCTTCGCGTAGCGCATCAGGCCGCCGCGGAAGGCCGGGAAGCCCGTGCCCATCAGCAGCGCAAAGTCCGCATCGTCGGCCGTTTTCAGCACGCCTTCGTCAAGCACCCGCTTCGTCTCATCGATCATCACGCGGTTCAGGCGTTCAGTGATGGCCTCGGGGCTGAGCGTGAGTTTCGCGCCGGCCGCAAATGCCGCCATCGCCGGGTTCAGTGCCTCCCTGCCGCCGGCATACGTGTAGAAGCCCGTGCCCGAACCGTTTTTCCGGCCTTTCATCCCGGCGTCGAGCATCCGCCCGCACACCGCGGTGCTCTTAAACCGGTCCGGGTAATAATGCAC
The DNA here is from genome assembly GCA_903881475.1 of uncultured Opitutia bacterium. Classification (GTDB taxonomy): domain Bacteria; phylum Verrucomicrobiota; class Verrucomicrobiia; order Opitutales; family Opitutaceae; genus Opi-474. The sequence continues at coordinate 75,436 of CAIRTK010000037.1, forward strand.
CATCTCCCTGAAGATGAAATCCGTCACGTCCACCCCCACCTCGTCGATCAGCCGCGCCGGGCCCATCGGCCAGCCCCAGTCGCGCAGCGCGGCGTCCAGCACGTCCGTCGGCACGCCTTGCTCCCAGAGCCGGCAAGCCTCGTTCAGGTAGAAGAACAGGACGCGCGTGACGAGGAAGCCCGGCGACGACCGGCAGATGACCGGCGTTTTCCCGAGCGCCTTCGCAAAGGCGAGCGTGCGCTCCGCCGTCTCGCGCGCCGTGCGCGGGCTCAGCACCAGCTCGATCAGCGCCATGCGGCTCACCGGGTTGAAGAAATGGATCCCGATCGTGCGGCCGGACCCGGCCACCGGTGCCGTCAGTTCCTCGATCGGCAGCGCCGACGTGTTCGAGGCCAGCACGCAGTCGGGCCGCACGACTTTCGCCAGCTCCGCGAACAGCGCCTGCTTGGCCGCCACATTCTCGACGATGGCCTCAATCACGAGATCGCAGTCGTCAAATCCGTCCCACGCCGTGGTCGTCCGCACGCGGGCCAGACCCGCCGCCGCGGCCTCCGGCGTCAGTTTTTTCCGCGCCACCGACTCGTCGAACACCCCGCGGATCACGGCCAGCCCGCGCGCGGTGAATTCCGGCTTCACGTCGCGCAGCACGACCTCATGCCCGCGCGCCGCACACCATTGCGCGATGCCCGAGCCCATCACGCCGGCGCCCACTACGCCGATTTTCCGGAATGGCGCCGGCGCGACCGTCGCCGCCGTTTGGGGAAACCAGGCGTCCACCGTCAGCTTCTTCACCGCGTCCTTGAGGAAAAAAACGTGGACGAGATTTTTGCAGACCTCTCCCGCCGTCACTTCGCCAAAGACCCTCGCTTCCTCGGCCAGCGCGGCGTCCACCGCCAGCCCCGCCGTCCGCTCGATCAGCGCGATCGCGGCCAGGGGCGCGGGCTCGTGGCCCCGCGTCCTCTTCAGCACCTCGGCCCGCGCTCCCGAAAAAAACGCCGCATCCGCTGCGGGCGGGCCCATTCGGGCAGGCCGGCCGTCCGCCGCCAGCCGCAGCGCGGCCGCCTTCGCCCGCGCCCTGAGTTCCGTCGCCGGCACCAGTTCGTCCACAAGTCCGGCAGCCAGCGCCTCGGCGGCGGGCAACAGCGCGGCCTTCAGGATATGCCCGAGCGCCGCCTTCGCCCCGATCAGCCGCGGCAGCCGCACCGTTCCGCCCCAGCCGGGAAGGGTGCCGATGCTGGTCTCGGGCAGCCCGATCACCGTTTCCTTCGCCGCACTCGCCAGCCGCCAGTGGCACGCCAGTGCGAGTTCGAATCCGCCGCCGGCACACGCCCCATGGATGGCGCAGACCACCGGAACCTTGAAATTCGTGAGCCGCGCAAACGAGGCCTGGCCGTCCCGCCCCGCGGCCGCCACCGCCGCGGCATCGGGCAGCGACGACAGCCACTTGAGGTCCGCGCCGGCGATGAAGATCCGCTCCTTCGCGCTCAGCACGACCACCGCCTTCAGGGGCAAGGCCGCCAGCGCGTCGAGCGCGGCGCGGAGGTCGGCATGGACCGCCGGGGTGAATACATTGGCCCGGGCCGCCGGATCGTCGAACACGATCCAGCCGATGCCCTCGCTATCCACGGATTGGGTGACAGTCGGATTCATGGGGTTGGGGTGGTTTTCCCCCACGATGCCTGGGTCGGGAAACGAGTAAATCTTCGATGCGGCGTCCGGGCGGGTATTAGCCCCGGGATGCGAACCCGGTAGCCGCGCGTGAGAGGACGGCGGGCTCAGAATACCCGGGACCTGCCGCGGCCCGCCGGAAATTTCCGCAGGTACTTCAGCGCGATCTCAAACTCCGGCGGCAGCGGCGCCCGCAGCGTGAACGGCTCGCGGGTCACCGGGTGCTTCACCGTGAGTTCATTCGCGTGCAGCGCAAGGCGCGTCAGGAGCGGCTTCTCCTCGTCGCGGCCCTTGTAGCCGCGCTTCAGGTCGGAGAGCAGCAGTTGGACGGTCGGGTCGCCATAAAGAGGATCGCTGAGCACGGGCGCGCCCATGGCGGCGAGATGCACCCGCAGCTGGTGCGTCCGTCCCGTCACCGGCCGGCCCTCCACCCAGACAAAGCGGCCGAACCGCTCCAGCACCCGAAACTCCGTCAGGCAGTCCCGGGAACCGCGCCCCTTGCCTACCCGCATTTTTCCCGGTTGGCGGATGTCGTCCACCAGCGGCAGGTCCAGGGTGAACGTGTCCGGCAGGCCGCCGTCCGGCGAGCGGAGCGCGGCCACGGCCGGCATCGCCCGCTCCACCGGCAGGACCGTGACCAGCGCCAGGTACCGCTTGTCCGCGGTCTTCGACTGGAACTGCCCGCTGAGAAAATCCAGCGCCACCTTCGTCTTCGCGCAGAGCAGCACGCCGCTCGCCTCGGTGTCGAGCCGGTGCACGTTCGCCACGTCCGCGCCGTACTTCGCCCGCACGAGGTCCATCAGGGTCTCCTGCCCCTTGGTCGTGCGGTCCGGCGCAACGGGCAGCCCACCCGGCTTGTCGAACGCCAGCATGACGTCGTCCTCGTGCAAAATGGGCGGAAGCCGCCGGGGCGATGGATTCGGGTTCAATCCCATCACGCATGACCGTGCCGGCGTCGGGCCGCAATCCAAGCCGTCGGAATTTTAATCGCAGACGACAATCCCGAACCATCGATCCTTTTACAGGAGGCAACAGAGGAAAGAGAGCGCAGCTTTCCCTTCCCCGTTCCCTCCGTTGCCTCCTGCAAGGAAGATTAAGCTTCAGGAATCCGATTTCTGATCCGTGCCATCCGTGAAATCCGTGGTTAAATTTCCGGCCCGGTGGCGCCGGAATGCCACGCCCGCGTTCCGGGCCGGCAACATTTCGGTGACACGGCTGCTTTCGCTTTGCCTGCGTCTGGCCGCCACCCGACGAACGTCACATGCCCGCGCTGAGTTTCGCCCCCGTCCTTTCGTTTCTCGCCGCCTTTCAGCGCGTCTCCTCGGGCCGGCCGCTGCGCACGCTCCTCCGCACGACCGGGGAAAGATGGCATCCCTCGCACGCCCGGCCCCATGCGCCCGCCGTGCGCACCGCCCAGGAGCGGGTCCTCGCGGCGGGCGCCGCCGGACCGCATCAGCTGGCCGCCGTTTGGCGCGAGGCCGGCCGGGGCGCCGTGCCCACCATTGTGCTCGGCGGATTTGTGCCGGACTCGACCGAACAGGTGTTCCTGCTGCGCCGTTTCTTCCTCCGCAGCGGCGACCTGTACTGCCTCAATTATCCGCGCCACGGCTTCTCGCTCGACCTGCTCTGCGCCCAGCTTGACGACCTGGTGTCCGAACTCGCCCTCCACCACCGCCAGGTCCCGGTGATCTTCTCGGTGAGCTTTGGTTCCGGCCTGCTGCTGGAGTGGCTCGGCCGGGCGCGCCGGGCCGGCCAGAATCCCGCGCTGGCCGGCGTCGTGCTGGTGAGCCCCGTGGCCTGCGCGGCGGACCTGGTTTCACCCACCGCGGCCAGGCCGGCCACCCTACTCGGCCGCGCGCTCAAGCCCTGGTTCGATTCCACCACGGGCGACGACGAGGGTCCCGTCGTGAAATCACGCACGATCTTTGCGCGCATGTTCGAGGCCGGCGCCGCCAACAAGGCGGCGCTCCACGCGCTCATGACCCCGGACGAACTCCGGCACCTGCACGGCACCGTGATGGCCACGATCCGCGGGATCACCCCGGCCGGCGCCCGCGAGCGCGTGCAGGCGCTGCGCCGCCTGACCGCGCCCCCGGATTATTTTTCCCCGGCCCGGCTGCCGTTGACGGAGGCCCCGGCCCTGATCCTGTTCGCGGACAAGGAGGAAGCCGTGCTCGATCCCGGCTCGCCCACGCGGTTCACGCTGGAGACGGCGCACCGCGCGTATTTCCCCGCCGGCCGCGTGCAACGGATCGCCACGCCCTTCGGCCCGCCCGTGCAACACGCCTCGCTGATCTTCCATGTGTTCGATTTCCTGCCGGCGATCAGCGCCTTCTACCAGCGGTTAAAAACCGGTAAGTTGAAGGCGGCGGCATGAATGCGCTTGCGGCAGCCCGCCGGGGGGAATGGCCTGAAGCGCCCTCCGCCGCCGCGATGCCGGTCCTTCCCAAAAGCTTCCTGACCTTTGGCGCGAGCCTGCAGACCGCCCGCACCAGGCGGAGGCTCGGACGGAAATCCACGGCAGTGCCCGCCCAGGATCGGGCCTTCCGGTCGTTGGCCCCGAAGTTGGCTGCGACGGCGTTTGGCCGGCGGGCCGGGGTCGAGGCGCTCATGGCCTACGATGAATTTCAGGCGCGGGTGCCGCTGCACACCTATGAGCAGCTCACGCCCTGGATCGCGCGGATGAAGCGCGGCGAGCCGGATGTGCTCTGGCCGGGGCAGTGCTCGTATTACGCGGTGTCCTCCGGCACGACGGCCGGCCGCACCAAGTACCTGCCCGTCACCGGCGAGATGTTCGCCCATTTCAAGCGCGCCGGACTCGACTCCCTGCTCTACTACAGCGCCCGCGTCGGGCACAACCGCGTGTTCCGCGGACGGCACCTGTTCCTCGGCGGCTCGACCACGCTCGCGGCCGTCCCGGACGTGGAGCCGTTCGTCGCCCACACCGGCGACCTGAGCGGGCTCACCACCCTGCACCTGCCGAAGTCCATCGAACGGCACCTCTTCGAGCCCGGGGCCGAAATCGCCCGGATGGAAGACTGGCCGGCCAAGATCGCCGCCATCGTCCGGCGCACCCGCCCGCTCGACATCTCCCTCGTGGCCGGCATCCCCAGCTGGCTGCTGATCCTCGCGGAAGCCCTGCGCAACGACGACACCCAGGGCGCGGCCCGCGCGGCCAACCTGCAGGAAATCTGGCCCAACCTGGAATGCCTCGTGCACGGGGGTGTGCCGCCCGGGCCGTTCCTCGAGGATCTCCGCGAGGCGTTCGGACCGGCCGTGAATTTCCACGAGGTTTATCCCGCGTCCGAGGGCTTCATCGCCGCCCAGGATGCCACGCCGGGCGAGGGCCTGCGGCTCATGACCGGGGCCGGGCTGTTTTTTGAATTCCTGCCGATGCGGGAATTCGACGAGGCCCGCCTCCCGTCGCTCGGCCCCCGGGCCGTGCCGCTGGCCGCCGTCCAGGCCGGGCAGGATTACGCGCTCGTCCTGACCACGCCCGCCGGACTCTGCCGCTATGTCATCGGCGACGTGGTGCGGTTCGTCTCCACGGAGCCGCCGCGGCTCATCTACACCGGCCGCACCCGGCTCCAGCTGAGCGCCTTTGGCGAGCATGTGATCGAGAAGGAGCTGACCGACTCGCTCCTCGCCGTCTGCCACGCGCATGGCTGGACGATCACTAACTTCCACGTCGCCCCGCTGTTCACGGCGTCCCTCACCGGCCAGAACCGCGGCCGGCACGAGTGGTGGATCGAGCTGCGGCCCGGCACCGTGCAGACGCCCACCGGCGTCCCGATGGCGGCGCAGCTCGACGCCGAGCTCAAGGCTCGCAACGAGGACTACGAGGCCAAGCGCAGGGGCGGCGGCCTGGAGGCGCCGGTCGTGCGGCTGGTGATGCCGGGCGTGTTCGAGCATTGGATGCGTCACCACGGAAAATGGGGCGGCCAGCACAAGATGCCCCGCTGCCGCAGCGACCGCGTCATCGCGGACGGCCTCGCCCAGGTCGCCCGCTTCAACGCGGACTAGCCTTCACCCGCCTCAGGGCTTCAGGTAGCGCAGCAACGCCTGCTCGTACTCCGCCGCCGGCTCCAACCCGACCTTGCGGTCGCGGATGTTTCCCGCGCGGTCGATGATAAAGGTGGTCGGGATCGCGTCCATGCCGCCAAACGCCGTCTGGATGTCGTCGTCGGCCATGACGATCTGGTAATCCACATGCTGGTCCGCGATGAATTTCCTGACCACTCCCGGGCCCTGCCGGTCGACCGAGACCCCGATGATGACGAGGCCGGCGTCGCGGTATTTCTTCTGCAGCGCGATATAGCCGGGAATCTCCGCGCGACAGGGCGGGCACCATGTCGCCCAGAAATCGACGACCACCACCTTGCCCTTGAACTGGGCGGAGCTGACGACATTGCCGTCCACGTCCTTCAGTTTCCACGCGGGCGCGGGGGTCGGGGCGACCGGCTCGGCCCGCAACAGGGCGGCCAGTAAGAGCAGGGAAACAAAACCGGGGAGGAAGCGGGGGAATTTCATGGGAGAATGGGACGGGCCAACGGTGGGAGGCCGGAACACCCAATTCATTCCCAGCAAACTTTCAACCCCGGCCCGACGTTAGGTGGGCGGACACGTCCCGTCCCTGCATGAAAGCCCGGGACGCGTCCGGCCACCCGCTTGGAACACCCGGCTTCTGTTGCTCAACCGCCCCGCGAATCCGGCAGGTCAAGTCCCAGGACCTCGATGAATTTCTTCATCGCCGGCGTCAGCACGCGGCCCTTGCGGTGCAGGATCGCCAGCGGCCGGGTGAAGTCCTTGCCCTTGAAATGCACCGCCGTGAGCGTGCCCTGCTTGATCTCCTGCAGCACCGTGGCCAGCGGCACGATGGCGATGCCATGGTCGATCTCGACCGCCCGCTTCACCGTCTCGATGTTGTCGAACTCCATCACCGGCTCGATCTCGAGCTTGTTGTCGCGGAAGATCTGGTCGACCGCCTTGCGGGTCGGGATGTCCGGGTCGAACCCGATGAACTTCTGCCCGGCGAGCTGCTTGAGGTCGATCTCCCCGCCCTTCGCCAGCGCATGCCCGGGATGGGTGATGAGCACCAGATGGTCGTCGCGGAACGGCAGCACCTCGATCTGCCGCTGGCGGACCGGAAACGCCACCAGGCCGAAGTCCACGGCGTTGTGCAGGATGTCCTCGTAAACCAGGTTGGAGCGCCGGTATTCCACGCGCACGTTCACCGAGGGAAAGTCGTGCAGGAATTTTTTGATGTAGGCCGGCAGCTCGTGCAGGCCGATCGAGTAGATCGTCGAGATCCGGATCGTGCCGCTGATGACCTTCTTCATCTCCTGCAGCTCGGACAGCAGCTTGTCGTAGGTGTGGAGGATCTCCTTCGCCGACTCATAGACCCGCTGGCCCTCGCGGGTGAGCTGGAACTGCTTCTGGCTGCGGTCGATCAGCAGGGTCTTGAAGTGGCGCTCCATGGCGCGCGCCTGCTGGCTGACCGCCGACTGCGTGATGCCGTTGAGCTTGGCGGACTTTGAGAAGCTCTTGGTCTCGACGAGGTCGGCAAAAATTTTGAAGTTTTCGATTTGCATGGCTGGACCGGGAAACACCCACCATAACGGCCGCTAATTTAACAGCAACCCATAAGCAGGTCCGCTTTAATCGATGTTCATCACCTACGAGGAATTTTCCCGCCGCGCCGACCACGTCCGCGCCGACCTCGCTGCGGCCTGCGTGGCGGCGGGCCGGGATCCGCAGGAAGTCGGACTGCTCGCCGTCACCAAGACACACCCGGTCGCGGCCGTCGAGTATGTCGCCCGCTACGGCCTGCCGGCCGTGGGGGAAAACCGCGTGCAGGAGGGCATCGAAAAGCGCGCCCAGACGGGCGCAGAGGTGCGCTGGGAGCTGATCGGCCATCTCCAGTCCAACAAGGCGAGGCTCGCCGCCGCGCACTTCGACCGCGTGCAGAGCGTCGACAGCGAAAAACTGCTCCTCCTCCTCGACCGGGCCGCCGGCGAGGCGGGCCGGATCCTGCCCGTCCTCCTGCAGATCAACGCCGGCCGCGACCCCGCGAAATTCGGCGCCGAGCTGGAGGACGCCCCGCGCCTGCTCGACACCGCGCTCGTGCAAAGCCACCTGCGGGTCGAGGGCCTGATGACGATTGCACCGCTCAGCGACGACGCCAGCGCCGCCCCGCGCACCTTCGCGACCCTGCGCGAGCTGCGCGACCGGCTCACCGGCGAGACCGGCTCGCCGCTCCGCGAGCTTTCGATGGGCATGAGCGGCGATTTCGCCGCCGCGATCGCGGCCGGCAGCACGCTTGTGCGCATCGGCACCGCGCTCTTCGGCTCGCGCGAACCGGCGGCCTGAGGGTCGGGGAGAAGATTTTTCCGTTTCCGGATTGCCAGCGGCGCAAAACTTTTTTCGCCTCTCGGTGTGGAACCTGAAAAACTTGACGAAGCCCGGCAGGAGGCGCTTCGGAGTTTGCTCGACGATTCCAGCCCGCCGGTGCGCCGCGCCCTGGTCGCCCACTTTCTCGCGCTCGGCCCGGAGGCGATGCATTTCCTCCAGCGCACCGCCCGCGGCTCCAACCGCCTGCTCGCGCGCCACGCCGCATGGTTCCTCGAGGAGCTGAAGTTCGCCGATCCCGTCGCGGAGTTCCGCGGCTTCATCCGCTCGCTTAACTACGAACTCGAAACCGGCGCGCTCCTGCTGAGCCGCACGGTCACGCCTGCCCTCGACGTCGGCGCCTGCTGCACCGAGCTCGACCGGCTCGCCGCCCGGTGCGCCGAGCTCATCAGCGAGCCGGCCTCCGCCCGCGAGAAGTGCCGCATCATCAACCGCGTGCTGTTCCACGAGTGGGGCTTCCACGGCAACGTCGAGCATTACACCGACCCGCTGAACAGCTTCCTCGACCAGGTCTTGGTGCGCCGCACCGGCATCCCGCTTTCCCTGAGCATCGTCTACCTGCTCGTGGCGCAGCGTCTCGGGCTGGCCCTGGAACCCGTCGGGCTTCCCGGCCACTTCATCGTCGGCTGCTTCGAGGAGTCCCCGCCGTTCTTCGTCGATCCCTTCGACAAGGGCGTCTTTCTCGATCCCGACGAGATCTTCACCCTGCTGCGCGCCAACCACATCTCCCCGAAGGACACCGACCTCGCCCCCACGCCGGTCCGGGAGGTCCTCTGCCGCAACTGCCGCAACCTCGCCAACCACTACACGACGGTCGGCGACACCGAGCACGCCCGGCTGTTCGCCAGCTTCGTCGAGGAGTTCGAGACGACCTACGAGCGGCACGCGCAGCCATAAAATCGTTCGCTTAATCGTAATCCTGATCGTTCCCTCTTACTCCTGCTTGAATCTCTCTCGCTTGGAGAACGAGAACGATTAAGAGAACGAGAACGATGGCAGCATTCGACCCCGTTTTCACCCTCCGCGACCTCGCATCCTGGTCGCACCCCGGCGTCTCGCTCGCCGTGCTCGGGCACCCCATCAGCCACTCGGTCAGCCCGCCCATGCACAACGCCGCGCTCGCCGAGCTGGCCGGCACGGACCCGCGTTTCGCCGGGTGGAGCTATTTCCGCTTCGATATCCCCCCGGCCGACCTGCCAGCAGCCCTGCGGGAGTTGCACGCCAAAAAATTCCGGGGCCTGAACCTCACCGTGCCACACAAGGTCCTGGCCTTTGACCAGGTCGCCGCCGTCGCCGGTCCCGCCCGCCCCATCGGCGCCGTCAACACGCTGCTCTGGACCGAACAGGGCTGGCTCGGGCACAACACCGACGGCTACGGCCTCGCCACGGCGCTCCACGAGACCCTGGGCTGCCAGCTGGCCGGCGCGCACGTCATCCTGCTCGGCGCCGGCGGGGCCGCCCGCGGCGCCGCCGTCGAGTGCCTGCAGCAGCGCTGCGCTTCGCTCAGCATCGCCAACCGCACCCGTGAAAACCTTGGGACCCTGCTCGCCCTCCTCGCCCCGCTGGCCGGCGGCGTGCCGCTGCGGGGCTTCGCGCCGGACGCCCCGCCCGTCTGGCTGCCCGCCGGCGCGGTGGTGATCAACGCCACCAGCGCCGGCCTACGCGAAACCGATCCCGCGCCGATTGATTTGCAGCGCCTGCCTCGCCCCGCCAGCGTGTATGACATGATCTACAACCCGCCTCGTCCATCGCTGCTCCGTCAGGCGGAAGCGCTCGGCCTGCCCTGCGCCAACGGCGTGTCCATGCTCGTGCACCAGGGCGCGAAGGCGCTGGAGCTCTGGACCGGCGTCGCCGCCGCGCGGATCGCCCCGACGATGCACGCTGCCGCCAACCGGGCCCTCGGCGCCCGTTGAATCATGCCAGCCTATCATGAGTTTGCCGCGGCGTTCCCCTGGTTTTTCCCCCTGGCCGCCGCCTTGTTCGGGGCGATCATGGGCAGCTTCCTGAACGTCTGCATCTACCGGATTCCCGCGGAGCAATCGATCGTCACCCCCGGCTCCCACTGCGCGTGCGGCCAGCCGATCAAGTGGTATGACAACATTCCCGTGCTGAGTTGGTTTGTCCTGCGGGGCAGGGCGCGCTGCTGCGGGCGGCCCTACTCCTTCCGCTATGCCTTCGTCGAGCTGCTCACCGCGGCGCTGTTCCTTGCCTGCTGGCGGCTGTTTCCGCCCGCCAAGGCGGTCTGCGGTATGGTCTTCGTCAGCGTGCTCGTGTCGGCCACGTTCATCGACCTCGACCACCTGATCATCCCGGACGTGTTCACCCTCGGCGCCGGGCTGTTCGGCGTGCTGCTGTCGTTCCTGGTGCCCGCGCTGCACGGCCAGCAGCAGGGAATTTACCTCGTGGACAGCCTGCGCGCCGGCACCGCCTCGCTCGAGGGGCTGTTCCTCGGCTCCGGCCTCGTGTTGTGGATCGCCCTGCTCGCCGAACTGGCGCTGAAGAAGGAGGCGATGGGCTTCGGCGACGTGAAATTCGTCGGCATGATCGGCGCGTTCTGCGGCTGGCAGGGCGCGGTGTTTGCGATCTTTGGCGGCGCCATCGTCGGCACCGTGTGGTTCGCCTTCGCGCTGCTCTGGCAGAAGGTCTCCGGCAAAAAGGTCGGGGTTGCGGCCTCCGCGGAGGCCCCGGCCGGCGAGCCCGCTGCCCTCGGCTTCGGCGTGCATGTGCCCTTCGGCCCGATGCTCGCCGTCGCGGGCCTCCTGTACTTTCTCTGGTTCTACTCCGCGGTGGCCGACTACTTCGGCCAGCTCGGTGAATTACTTTGAACCCATCTCCCCCGCCTATGACCGGATCGCAATACCTTGTCGTCGGAAACTCCTCGGACGACCCCTTCGCCATCGACGTCGCCTTCGCCATGGGCCAGCGGGAGGACGTCGCGGATCTGATCAGCATGAAGCGGTTCGCCAACTCGGAGTTCTGCCCGCGGTTCATCTCGGACGAGCAGGACTTTACCGACATCGGCGCGAAGCTGCGGGGTAAAAGCGTCATCATCGTCAGCACGAGCAGCCTCGCCATGAGCCGGCAGAGCCTGGCCATGCGCACCCTCATGATCGCCCGGGCCGCCAAGGAGAACGGCGCCTCCGAGGTCATCCTGGTCGAGCCCGACCTTTACTACAGCGCCCAGGACCGCGGTCCCCGGCCCGACCTGGGCGAGACCAGCTTCACCCGCGACCAGCACGACCTGAAGAAATTCGACGGCCAGCCCTTCACCGCAAAGCTCTACGCCCAGCTGCTCAAGCTGGCCGGCGTGGACCGCGTGCTCACGGTGCACAACCACTCGCACTCCGTGACGCGGATGTTCACCGACGTCTTCGAGGGGAAATTCCACAACATCATCCCCTATGACATCTACGTGGATTACCTGCTGAACTCGAACATCGTGAACTATGGCAAGGACGGCACCGGCCTCGCCCTGTGCGCACCGGACAAGGGCGCGCGCGAGTTCGTGCAGGAGATGTCCCGGCGCCTGAACCTGCCCAAGGCGAAGTTCGTGCTGCTCGACAAGGTGCGCACCGGCGAGCGGAAGGTGGAAATCACCGTCCATGCCGAGAGCGAGTGGCGCCTCGAGGACATCCGGGGCCACGACATCGTGCTGTTCGACGACATGGTGCGGACCGGCTCGACCGTCGTGCAATCCTGCCAGCTGCTGAAGCAGATCAACCCGGGCAAGACCGTCTTCGCGCTCACGCATTTCTACGCCAGCGAGGAGGGCCGGGTGAAGATGGCCCACACCGCCATCGACGAGATCCTCACGCTGAACACGATTCCCACGGTGCTCAACCGCGACATCCAGGGCCGCCTGCGCAAGAAGATGGTCGTGTTGAAAATCGAGAAATGGCTCGCACTGAATCTTTGCGCCATTCTCGACCTGCCCCAGATCCGCACGAACGACAGCCTGTACGCGATCGACATGTCCTCCAAAAACCTGCGCTGGAAGCACAAGATCTGGCTCAGCGAGCAGCTGAAGACCCTGAACCATCGCTAGGCCGTCCCGCCCCTCGCCGGCGCGGCCCAGTGCCGCGGATCAGTCTGCCATCGCCGCGCCGTCGCCGGTCTGCGCGTGCAGCACCTCCGGCCGGTGCCCAAACCGTCCGGCATAGGCCGCCACCACGGCCGCCGCCTGCGCGTCGCCAAACTCCGCGGTGGTCAGCGCCATGACCGCGCCGCCGAAGCCCCCGCCCGTCAGCCGGGCGCCATGGACCTGCGGGGCCGCCGTCAGCCGGTCCACCAGGAAATCGAGCTCCGGCGTGCTGTTCTCGAACAGGTGCTGCGAACTGCGATGCGAGGCGGTCAGCAGCCGGCCCACCGCGGCCAGGTCGCCCGTGCACAGGGCGGCCACCGTGGCGTCGACGCGCGCGATTTCCTCCACGACGTGCTTCGACCGGCGGAACACCATGGGCGGGAGCTTCGCCTCCGCGGCGCCGAGCGCCGTCGGCGTGACGTCCGCCAGCACCGGCACGCCCAGCCGGGCCGCCGCCTCCATGCACTCCCGGTGCCGGACCGCATACAGTCCGTCCACCAGCGCATGCTTCGTCTGCGTGTTGAAAATCCAGAAGCGCGCCTCCGCCGGCAGCGGCACCGTCGCAAATACCGGGCCGCGGCAGTCGATGAACACCAGGTGATTCCTTTGCCCGAACCCTGACACGCCCTGGTCGAGGATCCCGCACGGCACGCCGACAAAGTTGTTCTCGGCGTGCCGGCACAGCCGCACGACCGTCTCGCGCGGCGCCGCCTGGCCGCTGGAGGCCAGGAAGGCCAGGGCCGAGGCGAGTTCGAGCGCCGCGCTGCTGCTCAATCCGGCGCCCACCGGCAGGTCGGAGACCGCGAGGAAGTCGAACCCCGCCGGCGGCCGCAGCCCGAATTCCGGGAAGGCCGCGATCACCCCCAGCGGATAGTTCACCCAGCTGCCCTCGCCACTTTGACGGGCCGGGCCGCTCCCGGCCGGCAGCGTGACCACCCCGTCCTTGGCCGCGGTGGCCAGCCGCCACTGCCCATCGTCGCGCGGCGCCACCCCCACCCAGACATCGCGGTCGATCGACGCGCCGAGCACCGTGCCGCCGTTGTAGTCCGTGTGGTTGCCAATGAATTCAATCCGGCCCGGCGCGCGCGCGATGACCGACGGCGTCCGCCCGAAACGCGCGCGGAACTCTTCCAGCAGCAGGTCCTTCATACCGGTAAACGGGCTGATGGCGCCCTGGCCTGCCCGCAACGGTTCATCGCGTTCAAACAGCCGCCTTCAGGTCGAGCCCGGCCTTGAACCGGATGGTCTTGATCGCGGGGATTCTCATGGGCCGCTTGGTGTGCGGATTGTAGCCGCGTCGCGCCGCGCGCGTGGCGACGGCAAAGGCCCCAAATCCCACCAGCTGCACCTCCCGGTCGCGCTTGATGCCCTTGCTCACCGCCTCGAGCACGGCGTCGACCGCCCGTTCCGCCGCTGCTTTCGAGGTTTCGCCTCCGAGGCGCTTCTGCACTTCGTCGATCAATTCAGCTTTGTTCATGAGGAAAGGGTGGGCGCCGGATGCCCGGCGGCTCAAACGAAGAAACGCCCTCCGGCGCGGCGCAACCCCATTTCAGCCGGACAGCCCGGGTGGCGGGACAAAATCCGCCGGCACCTCGCCGTTGCGACCCTTGACCACCACATTGAGCAGGTGCGCCAGGGCCGCTTCCCGCGTGATCCCGCGCTCCGCCGCCAGCTGGCCCGCGCGCTTCAGCAGTTGCGCCGCCATCGTCGCCGCCTGCGCCGGACTTGCTCCCAGCCGCTCGCAAAGCGCCCGCAGTTGCCCGTCCTCGCTCATGCCGGTTCGATAAAGGCGATCGTCGGGGCCCCCTCCGCCGTCGGCGACAATCCGTCGGTCCGCCGGACCTGCAGCAAGGAAACCAATGCCAGCCCGATCCAGCCCGCGCCTTCGGACACCACCGAACGCACTTCCCCCACCTTCCGACCGGCTTGGAATACAGGCGCGGGCAACTGGGGCGGCTGTCCCGCACCGCACACCCGCGCCAGCTGGCGACGGACCTTGCCCATCGACTTCAGGCGCGCCATCACTTCCTGGCCGAGGTAGCAGCCCTTGGTGTACGAGATCGCTTCCGTCTCAAGTCCGCCTTCGTTGGGCAAATCCGCCGGCCCGATGTCGACCGGGACCGCCGGGATTCCCGCCAAGATGCGGCGACGCTCCATTTCAACCGGGGAAAGCCATGCCGCACTCCCCAGACTTGGGCCCAGCGCCGCCCCTGCACTCACCGGAAAAATAATCTCGGTATGGGATTCCCGCCGGCGGCGGCCGGGAAAACTCCGTGCGCCCACCGGCAGCCCATCGGCCGGGCCAAACACCGTGAGCCCCGCCATTTCGCCCGTGAGATCCTCGATCACGACATCGTCCGCGATGACATACGCCTCCAACCTCTCGCGAATGACCGCGGCGGGAGAAAAATAGCTCAGCACCCAGAACTCCTGGGCCGCGATTTGCAGGACAAAACTGTCTGCGAGCACCTTTCCTTTCTGATTCAGCCAAAGCCCGTAGACCGCACCCCCAATTCCTTGCTTATGCAAATCGTTGGTAAATTGACCCTGTAGGAAACTGGGGGAATCCTCACCCGAAATCCGCAGCACCGCCGCGGGATTCCATCGGTGAAAGGTAGCTTCGGGGCCGAGATTCATGAATTTAATAAGATGGCGTTTTCCAGCTACTAGCAAAAGAAAGTGGGAGAATTTGATAACTAAGAGTTGACGATGCGGCAAAGTGCCGTACCTATCAACTCATCAGTTTAACACTTCTCCCGCCTAGCGGGAGTTTTGGGGTGACTAAGAAAGCAAAGGCCGGCCACTTAGGGGTAAGTGGCCGGCCACTTTTTTGCCCAAATGGCGCGGTTCGCCCGGCAATTTTCTGCCTTATTGAGGTTCTTGCCCCGGAATTTCGGACTTGGCCCTTTGGATTTGTTTTCCCGCTCAAGCGGGTCTTGCACCTCTCCAGTCCGACCCGCCAAACTGACGGTTCATGCAGAGAACATCGGACATCAATGTCGTTGAGACCCGCGCCCTGCCGTCACCCGCCGCCCTGCTGGCGGAACTGCCGAAAACCGCCGGGGAGGCGGAATTCGTCACGCGTGCCCGCCGGGAGATCCACCGGCTTATCTTCACCGACGACCGCCGCTTCCTCCTGATCGTCGGCCCCTGCTCGATCCATGACCTCGAGGCCGGCCGCGACTATGCGGGCCGCCTGGCCGCCCTCGCCCGCGAGGTTTCGGACCGCGTCCTCATCGTGATGCGCGTCTATTTCGAGAAACCACGCACCACCGTCGGCTGGAAGGGCCTCGTGATGGACCCGCACCTTGACGGTTCCCACGACATTGCCGCCGGCCTGCGCTTGGCGCGGACCTTCCTGCGCGATGTCCTCGATCTCGGCCTGCCCACCGCGACCGAACTGCTCGACCCGATCACCCCCCAGTACATCGCCGACCTGATCTGCTGGTCCGCCATCGGGGCACGCACCGCCGAGTCCCAGACGCACCGCCAGATGGCCTCCGGTCTCTCGATGCCCCTCGGCTTCAAGAATGGCACCGACGGCTCCATCGCCACCGCCATCAACGCCATCAAGGCCGCCGCCCAGCCGCACACCTTCCTCGGCATCAACCTCGACGGCTCCGCCTCCGCCATCGTGACGCGCGGCAATCCCGACTGTCACGTCGTGCTTCGCGGCGGCGCCACCGGCCCCAATTACTCCCCGGCCCACATCGCCCAGACCGAGCAGCTCCTCGCCAAGGCCGGCCTGATCAAGTCCATCCTCGTCGATTGCTCCCACGACAACTCCGCCAAGCAGCCCGAGCGCCAGCCCGAGGTCATGCAGGAGCTGCTCCAGCAGATCGCCGCCGGCAACACCTCGATCATGGGTGCGATGATCGAGAGCAACCTGGACGCCGGCAACCAGCCCTTCCCCCAGCCAAAGGAGAAGCTCCGCTACGGCGTCTCCATCACCGACGGCTGCATCGACTGGCCGACCACCGAAAAATTGGTCCGCGACCTCCACACCGCCCTCGCCCCGCGGTTCGTGTAAGGAACCTTGATCACCACGAAACACACCAACTACACGAAACCCGGCCAGTAGCTTTTATAACCCAAACTGTTTTGCAGGCTTCAGATTCAGGTGCTCCCAAGTTCTTTCGTGTTTTTCGTGTGTTTCGTGGTTAGCTCTTTCAACTCCATCATGAAAACTCCCATCCGCGTCGCCGTCACCGGTGCAGCCGGCCAGATCGGCTACTCCCTCCTTTTCCGCATCGCCTCCGGCGCCATGTTCGGCCCCGACCAGCCCGTCATCCTCCAGCTGATCGAGGCCCCGATCGAGAAGGCCCTGCTGGCCCTTCAGGGCGTCGCGATGGAGCTCGATGATTGCGCGTTTCCGCTCCTGAAGGGCATTGTCCAGACCTCCGACGCCGCCGTTGGGTTCAAGGACGCGAACTGGTGCCTCCTCGTCGGCGCCAAGCCGCGCGGTCCCGGCATGGAGCGCGCCGACCTGCTCAAGGATAATGGCAAAATCTTCATCGGCCAGGGCCAGATCATCGATGCCGTCGCCGCCGCGGACGCCCGCGTGGCGGTCGTCGGCAACCCCGCCAACACGAACTGCATGATCGCCGCCAGCCAGGCCAAGCGCCTGCCCGCCGAGCGTTTCACCGCCATGGTCCGCCTCGACCAGAACCGCGCCCAGACCCAGCTCGCGAAAAAGGCCAGCGTCGATCTCACGGCGGTGAAGGACATCTTCATCTACGGCAATCACAGCCCGACGATGTTTCCGGCGTTCGCCCACGCCACGATCAACGGCCAGCCCGCGACCTCCGTCATCACCGACACCGCCTGGCTGCAGGGCCCGTTCTGCGAGACCGTCGGCAAGCGCGGCGCCGCCATCATCGCCGCCCGTGGCGCCTCCTCGGCCGCCTCGGCCGCCAACGCCCTCGTTGATCACGTCCGCTCGCTCGTGACCCCGGGTGCCATCCACTCGGTCGCCGTGAAATCCAACGGGCTCTACGGCTTCGACGCCAACGTCTGGGCCGGCATGCCCGTCCGCACCACGACC
The DNA here is from genome assembly GCA_903881475.1 of uncultured Opitutia bacterium. GTDB lineage: Bacteria > Verrucomicrobiota > Verrucomicrobiia > Opitutales > Opitutaceae > Opi-474. Next base: position 92,637 of record CAIRTK010000037.1, read on the forward strand.
CCCGGCTCCTACGAGGTCATCACCGGCTACGCCATGGACGACTTCGCCAAGTCCAAGCTCGCCGCGACGAACAAGGAGCTCACCGAGGAGCGCGCCTTCGTCGCCGACATGATCAGCTGAGCTGCATTTGGTCCGAGGTAGGGCGGGACCGCTGGGCCCGCCGTGCTTGGTTGAAGGTGGAACGCGTTGCCCTCAACGCGTTGGTTTGATCGCGTAGAGAGCGCCTTGAGGAGAATGCGCACACCTCGAACGGCGCGCCCTGCGGTCGCGCCCTACCACGGAATACCAGCTGCCGGCAGATTTCCGGTCACAGCCGCAGCTTCTGCGCCCCCGGCTTCAATTCCGTCTCCTTTCCGCCCCAGACAAACACGCCCGTGGTCTCGGGCGGCAGCTCGACGGTGGCCTCCACCCGCGCCCCCGTGAATTTCGCCCGCAACCGGATCATGCCGCGCGGGTGCGGCAGCTCGCTCTCGATTTTTCCCAGGCTGCCCGGCTGCGGCGCAATCCGCACCTGCTTGAATCCCGGCGCCGCCGGCCGGATTCCGGCCACGGTCGCATGCAGGTGAAACACCGGATGCGCGCCCCACGCGTGGCAGTCGGACCGCGCCGGCTCCGGGCTCTCGACGGGTGTCTTGAATCCCTGCCGCACCAGCCCGCGCCACATGTCCAGGCGCTCCAGGATCAGGTCCGCCCGTCCCGCCCGGCCCAGCGCCTCAAACAGGTAGTGCTGGAAATAAATCGTCGCCGCCGCGAGTCCGTTGGCCGCGGCGTCCGCCCAGCGCGCCGGCTCGGGGATGCGCAGGCCCCCGATCACCGCCAGGGACTGCGCGTGCTGACTGAAAGTCCCGTGCCCTTCGTCGTCCGCCCACAGCCCGCGCGGCTCATCCCAGAAGACCCGGGTCAGCGCCGCTGCCAGGGACCGCGCCCGGTCCGACCAGCGTTGCGCCATGCGCGGATCGCCCGACCAGGTTTCCACGTCGGCCGCGCTCTGCAGCGTCAGGAGATACTGCAGGTTGACCAGCGCCGACCGCCGGCCCTCGCGCTGCCCCGGCGGCCAGCCCGCGTCCCAGCCTGGAACCCAGTCGGCAAAGAGCCAGCCCGGCGGCTTCACCAGCAGCCCCTCCGCGTCCTCCTCCGTGACCAGCGCCTCCATCAGCGCGCGCAGGCCCGGCAGCCGCCGGCGCAGCCACGGCCCGTCATCGCGCCACAGCGCGAAGTCGCGCAGCATCCACGGCCAGATCATCGCAAAGGTCGCGCTTTCCTGCCGCACCGCCGCCGGGTGCCGCATCCGCGGGTATCCGCTGAGTCCGCGCGAAAAGTCGAACAGCTCCATGCCGCGCCGCGGCAGCCGGTCGTCCCCCGCGAAAACATAGACCAGGAGCATCTGGATGCGGGTGTCCGCCACGTACATCATCTGCTCATAATACGGGCAATCGACGAAGACCTCGTGCATGCAGGCCCGCAGCCCGCGCTCACTCAGCTCCAGGATCGGGGCAATCGTCGGATCGTCCATGGCGAGCGTCATGCTCGGCTTCAGGGGAAACCCCGTGCGCTCCACCCCGAGGGTGTGCAGCACCACCGGGTTTGCCCCCACCTTCACCCGGAGCAGCAGGTAACGCCCCGCCCGCCACCACGGGGCGCTCGCCCAACGCCGGCCCGCGCCGCCCAGCCGCCACGTGTCGCCAAAGCCCATGAACGTCTTCCCCGCCACAGCGCCGCGGTCGCCCTTCGGGCCGGGGGTGTTGTCGATCGAGGCATCGAGCCGGTCGAACAGGGACTCCGCCCATTCCCAGCGTACCGTCGTCCCCGCCCCGCCCGAAAACTCGATCACCGGGTAGCCGCACAGGTAGTCCTCCGTGTCGACCAGCACCGTCGCCTCGTGGCGGGCGGGCAAGGTGAGTGCCGCCGTGCCGTGCAGGAGACCCGTCCAGTCCGTGACCCGGTCCGGTGATACTTCCCCGCCAAACTTCACGTGCGGCGTGGTACTCGTCCGCGGCAGCCAGGCCCGCACGCGCCCGCCCTGCCACCGGTCGTGCCGCTGCTCCGGCAGGCCCGACGGCTGCAGCTGCCAGCCGGGCGCGAGGATGCCCGTGGGACTGGCCGGGACGGGATCACGCACCGCCACCGGTTTCACCCAGGAGGCATGGCGGGCATCGAATTTCGCGAGATCGATCGCGGCGGAACCGCCGATGACATGATAGGATCGGCCGAGCTTCTCTCCCCAAACCACGCCATTAAGCCGCGCCACTTTCCAGGGGGCCACGCCTGTGGTGAAGCGCCCGGCGCCCTTGCCCAAACCCACGCAGGCGAATCCGCCGCGCCAGGTCATGCGTCCTTCCGGCGACTGCGGCGGGGCCGCCCACCAGACCAGGGCCTCCAAGCGGTGCATACCGGCCTTCAAGGCGATTTCGTAGGTGGCATACGACCAGTGTGAGTCATCGCCGGCATCCGGTCCGCGCCCGATCATTGCGCCGTCCAGTGCCAGCGTATAAAGCAGATCGCCGCTCACCTGCAGCCGCACCGTCTCGGCCCGCGCCACCTTCACTTGGAGCCGGAAGAGCACGAATCCCGGCTCCGCCGCCGCGAGCTGCGGGTGCCAGAGCCAGCTCGCGCTATCCAGCGGATGCAAGGGCTCCATGTTCGGCGTGCCATGCGGCACGGCCGGGGAAGTCACCCGGCGGCAGATCTGCTCACCGGCAAAGGGGGCAAAAAGCATCCCTCGGCCTTATCGGGCCGCGCCGGGCGCGCGAGTGATTTCTTGAACGGGCTACGTCATCAGCCCCGCGAGCGCCCGGCTCACGCCAAACGCGCCCCGGACCGCGGCAAACGCCGCCATCAGCTCCCGCGGCGAATCCGCCCGGGGAAACACCATCTCCAGGGCCGCCCCCCTGCAGCGCACCTGCGCCTCCACGCCTTCAACGCGGATGAGACACTCGCGGCAATCGGACGGATACGTCACCGTCATCCCGCCCTCGCCGTCGAGCGCCTCGATCACGTCCACGATGGACTCGACCTTCGCTCCTTTTTTCAGGGCAAACGCGATCTCGGTGAAGCTCCCGTGAAACACCCGCGCAAATTCCTCCGTCCGCGCCAGGTCCGCGTTTTTCAACCCGCGCAGGGTCGTCGTGACGGCGTAACGCGCCGGCGCCGCTTCCTCGAGAACATAGAAGATCTCCACGGTGAAATCCCGCGCCGTCAGCACCGCCGCACCGGCCGCCACCGTCAGGCTCAGGTCCTTCCGCTTGTAGCCCAGCTCCGTCCGCGCGTCCTGGAACAATTTCTCCGCCTGCTCCGACAACTCGAATTCGCAGATTTTCCCCAGGAACGCGTTGGTCACCGCATTCGCCGCGTCCGGCACCGTGTGATGGCCCTTCTTGAACCCGCCCAGGGCCTTCACCAGCCCGCCACTGCGGCCAATAAAGCTGATGCCCGCGATGATGCTGGAAGGGAGTTCGCCCGTCATTCGCCATCCAGCAAACGGACCGCGCCCCGGTCCGCCAACCTGAAAGCAGCGTAGCGCGGGCATCCTGCCTGCCTTCATTCTGGATACAGGCAGGATGCCTGCGCTACACTGGACTCAAACCGCCGCCTTCGGCCGGCGGCGGCAGAGCGAGACCAGCCCGACGATTGCCAGCACCGGCAGCCAGACGGGCGCCAGCACCGCCAGGATCACCAGCGCCACCGCCAGCAGGCCGGCGAGCAGGGCAAGTCCCACGCCGGCGACCGCGGCCACGCCGCCCATCATCAGCGCCCCGACGACCAGCATTGTGACAACGGCGATCATCGCCGGCAGGAGCAGCACCGGAAAGACATGGATGACCACCAGGCCCGCCAGCACGAAGAGCAGGATCTTAAGGAAGGTTTTCATATCCTCAAAACACGGCTCCCCGGCGAAAGTCGCAGCGATCATTGTGCTAATGTGGGGCAGGTGCCTTCACCCGCCTCGGCTCCAGCGGGGTGAGGGCACCCCGCCCCCTATCAGACGGCATTCTCACTCCCCCAGCCCGCTTGCGCCCGCCGCAAACCGACATAGCTATTGCCAGCGGGCCCCTTCCCGCCAAAGGCTGCCCGAAGTGTAACTTTCTCCACCCACCCGGACTTTCCCATGGTTACCTCCTTTCCCCTGTTTTCCTACCAGCACGAGCTCGACACCTCGCCGGAGGCCTTCGGCGAACTGCGCCCGTCGGCCGACTACCTTGGCCAGCCCAAGGTGCTCAACCAGCGGCTGGAAGAGGACGGTTATCTTTTCATCCCCGGCTTCTTCGATCGCGATCTGATTCAGGCGGCCCGGGCGTCCGTGACGGACCGCCTCGCCGCGGAAGGCGCACTCGATCCTGCCTTCCCCGCCATCGAGGCCCGCTGTCAGCCCGGCAAGGCGCTCGGCTTCCGCGGCGACCTGGCCAAGCAGAATCCCGCGATCGACCGCGTGGTCTATGGACCGGAGCTGATCGGCTTCTATGCGGAGCTGTTCGGCGAGTCGGTGCGCCACTTCGACCACACGTGGTTCCGGGCCCTGAGCCGCGGCCAGGGCACGCCGCCGCATTGCGACCTGGTCTATATGAGCCGCGGCACCCACCAGTTGCTCACCTGCTGGATTCCCTACGGCGAGGTGCCGCTCGAGATCGGCGGCCTCATGGTGCTGGAGGGTTCGCATCTGCAATCCGAGCGCCTCAGGAACTACCTCGAGGTCGATGTCGACCTGTACTGCGAAAATCGCCCGAAGGAGATCGAGAAGGTGAAGGAAAAGGGCGGCTGGAGCCACCCGGGCTGGCTGACCAACAATCCAGTTTCCCTGCAGAAAAAAATGGGCGGCCGCTGGCTCACGACGCATTGGCAACCCGGCGATTTTCTGACCTTCAAGATGACGCTCATCCACGCGAGCCTCGACAACCAGACCGACTTCGTCCGCCTCTCGTCCGACACCCGCTACCAGCGCGCCAGCCAGCCCGCCGACGCCCGCTGGGTCGGCGCCAATCCCGCCGGCCATGGCCCGCGCGCCAAGCAGGGCATGATTTGCTGAGTGCGGCCGCTTGCTCCGTCATGCCCGTCTCGACCCGCTTGCTGTCCCTCGGCCGCGAACTCGACACCGGGCCGGACGCCTTTGGCGAACCCGTCCGGTCGGATGACGCCGTCGGCCAGCCCGACGTGCTGCGGGCCCTTCTCGAAACCGACGGCTATCTTTTCATCCCCGGGTTTTTCGACCGCGATCTGATCCACGCCGCGCGCGGCTCCCTGACGGACCGTCTGGCCACCGCCGGCCTGCTTGATCCCGAATCCCCCGCCATCGAGGCCCGGGCCCATTCCGGAAAACTTCCCGCCGTCCCCGCCGACATCGCCCAGAACAATCCCGCCCTCGATCGCGTCATCTATGGACCGGAGCTGATCGGCTTTTTCGAAAACCTCTTCGGCGAATCCGTCCGGCATTTCGATCACACTTGGGTGCGCGTCGTTCCCCACGGCCACGGCTCTCCGCCGCACTGCGACATCGTTTACATGGGCCGCGGCACCCATCAGCTGCTCACCTGCTGGATTCCCTACGGCGAGGTGCCGCTCGACGTCGGCGGGCTCATGGTGCTGGAGGGTTCGCACCGGCAATCCGACCGGTTGAAAAACTACCTCGAGCTCGATGTGGACCAGTACTGCGAGAACCGCGCCCATGACGTGGAAAAAGTCCGGGTGCAGGGCGGCTGGAGCCACCGCCAGAATGGCTCGCTGACCAAGAATCCCGTCTCCCTCCGCGAGAAGCTGGGCGGCCGCTGGCTCACCACGCACTGGCAACCCGGCGATTTCATCACGTTCAAGGTGACGCTGGTCCACGCGAGTCTCGACAATCAGACCGATACCATCCGCCTTTCGTCCGACACCCGCTACCAGCGCGCCAGCCAGCCCGCCGACGCCCGCTGGGTCGGCGCCAATCCCGCCGGCCACGGCCCCCGCGCCAAGCAGGGCATGATCTGCTGAGCGCCGTTTGTCATTCTGAGCGCAGCGAAGAATGACAGAGTCAGGGGCGGCCGTATTACCGCCCTGCATTCCCCGCCGTCAGATCTAGCGTCCGTCTCATCTGGAGCACGAGTCCCTCGGTCATTGTCTGTCCCGCCTCGAGTTCATGCTGCCGCGCGCGGGCCCGCCTATCCGCGGGATCACCGTCCGCCAGTCCGGCCCAGCCGGCGATCATCGCGTCCTGCGGCTTCACCAGCACCAGGGAGGTGCGCAGCTCCGCCTGCAGGTCCGTGCGGATCGCGTCCGGCATCGCCTGGTCCAGTGCCGCGGCGAACTGGTCCGCGCTGCCCTGGTCACCGACCAGCTTGTAGAAATACTTGTCCCACAGGATGGTCACCTCGGACCCGATGGCATCGTAGGGCGCCTGGCCGAAGGAATAGCCTTCCTGGTAATTGCGGAAGTTCCGGATCTCCTCGGGTACCACCACCCCGTCAACGGCCGGCAGCCAGCCGCTGTTGTCGGTGAAGATCTGGTTGCCCGGCACGCTTGTCAGGAAACGGAGAAAATCGATCGCCTCCTGGGGGTGCGGGCTGCTCTTGTTGAGGTACATCGCCAGCGAGGTCTCGCCCTGACCTTCCCCGCCCAAGCCAATGATGTAGCGGCCGACCTCGGGATCGTCCGGGGTCACCGATGGCAGTTTCATCGGCGCGATCTTGAAGCTCGCCAGACGGCGCAGCGTCGTCGCGTCCCAAGTGCCGTAGAACAGGAACACCGCCTGGCCGCGCAGGAACTCAATCATCGCGTCGTCCCGGCGCAGCTGGATGAACCCGGGCTTCATCGCCTGCGTGACCTCGCGTACCAGTTGCAGGCCCGCCTTCACCGCCGGTTCGCTGTAACGCCACCGGCCTTCCAGGTAGTCGGCGAGCACCTGGCGGTTGTAGAGGTAGAGGTTGCCGCCGTCGTCCATCCGCTGGTTTACACCCAGCAGCGGGCAGCTGAAGACCGTTTCAGCTACGGCCCGGGCGGTGTCGCGGCTGCCGGCAAGACCCATCACCGGTTGCCCGGTGCGCCGCACATACTCCCTCACCTTCACGAGGATCTGCCGGAGGTCGTCGTAGGTTTTCGGCGCCGCCACGGATCCCGTGATCTTGCGCAGGAGCTCAACGTTGCAGAACAGCCGCAGCGATGTCTCGGTGATGTTCACGCCGTAGATCTGGCCCGGGTCGGGCGAATCGCGCCGGGGAGCCAGCAGCTTGTCGTGAAAGGTGTCCTGCCACGGGATCTTTTCCTGGGAGGTGCCGCGGTTGTAGGGATTGGGCTGGGCCAGCTCGGACGTCAGCGGCGTGAAATACCGCGCCGGGATGTCCTTCTGCCCCTCGACCCAGGCGCCCCATTCCATCAGGTCGGGACCGGTGCCGCCCGCCAGGTTCGCCCGCATCCACTGGGGATAGATCGTGGCCCCGGGAACCAGCAGCTGCACCACCTTGACGCGCGGGTTGAGCTCCTCGTAGCGCTTGATCACCGCCGCGATGCCGTCGGGCGGGCCGCGCTCGATCTGCCAGTGGGCAAACCAGATCGTGACCGGGCGCTCCTTGAGCAGCGGACTCGACCGGGTGAAGACCCAGTAGGATGCCAGGCCGTAGGCCAGCAACAGCAGCCAGAATCCAATCCGTTTCATCCGCCTTCTCATCCGCCGCCCTCCTTCGCCAGCTGCCGGTTCGCCTCGGTCAGCAGCCGGGTCACGTTCCAGGCCCGGACGTTCGTCGGATACTCGCGCAGGTAGCGTTCAAAATAATCCTTCGCCTGTGCCAGCAGTCCGGCACGCAGCGAGAGCACGCCGATCTGGACAATCAGGTCCTCATGCGCCGTGCCGGTGATGCCGCCGATCCGATCGGCCGCGACCAGATGCGGCAGCAGCCGCGCGAGGGGTTGCTTCAGCACCACGCCGGCCTGGCCGATCTGCCGGTGCAGGTCGCGCTGCAACAGCGGCTCGTGGATCTCCGCCAGCAGCGCCTCGGCCGGGGCCAGCCGGTCGGCGCCGGCCGTTGTTGCGTCGGGCAGCACGTACAGCTTGAGCATCGCCAGCTTCACCAGGCCGAGTTGCGCCCAATGGCTCTGCGGCTGGCGCGCGGCCAGCGCGCGGTACAGCTCCGCCGCCCGCGGATAATCCGGCTGCACGAAATACATCTGGTAAAGCCGCGCCTGCAGGTACGCGGCCTCGGCGGCCAGCTCGTCGCTGCCGGTGGCCAGCTCCACCAGGACCTTTTCCGCCGCCCGCATGTTGTCGTCCGTGGCCGGCTGCGCGTTCATCCGCGCCGCCGCCCAGGCGAGCCGCTCTGGCCGCGATCCGCGGTCGCTGTCGAGGATCCGCAGCACGTCCCGCGGCCGGCTGTTGGCGAGCGCGGTCCAGGCCTGGTTCAACTCCGGCGACGCGGGAGCCGCCCCCAGCAGGGGCGGCAGCAGACCGAACAGGGCAAGGCAGGACAAACGCGGGGTGGGCATGACCGAAAGCAGGTGGCCATCGTGGAAGTTTGCCCGTCGCCGACAAGACCTTCGTGCACGAATGTCTCCCTGAATTTTGTCGACACCCCGCTCCATCATTCCTTCGGCAAGCTCAGGGCAGGCTCTGAGCGAAGCCGAAGCATGTCGGCCGGCTGGAATGGGAAGGTGGGCGGGCACGGGACGTGCCCGCCCACCCGCTCATTTCCCCGGCTCCGCCTCCGCCAGCTTCCGGTTCATCTGCAGCAGCAGCGCCTCCGTCTGGATCTGCGAGCTCTCCAGCCTTTCCTGGGAAACCGGCAGCTCCGGATCCTCGGGCCGGCGCCGGCTGAGCGCCCCCAGCGCCATGATCTGCACGTCCTGCGGACGCACCGAGAGCAGCCGGTTGCTGATCTCCTTCCGCAGGTCCGTCCGGACCGCCGCCGGCATCACGGCCTCCATCGCGGCGATAAACTTGTCCACGCTCCCCTCCGGCCCGTCCAGCTGGTACATGTTGAGGGCGACTTGGGAGATGATCGTCGAACCGATGGTAATGTAGGGCATGCCGAACGTGAAGCTGTCCCACGGCGTCTCGTAGGCCTTGATCGCCTCCGGCACCCTGACCCCGATGATCGCCGGCAGCCAGCCGCTGTGGTCGGTGAACAGCTGGCTGCCTTCCATGCTGCTCATGAACTGGAGGAAATCGACCGCCTCCTTGGGGTGAGCGCTTTGTTTGTTGAGATAGATTTCCATCGCCGTGCCGCCCCCGCCGTCGGCAAACCGTCCGAAGAGATATTTCCCGATTACTGGGTCGTCCGGGGTCGGCTGCGGGTAGCGGAGCACCTCGATCGGAAACGTCGCCAGGCCCCGCAGGCTCGTGCCGTCCCACGTGCCGGCAAAGATGAACAACGCGTCACCGCGCAGGAACTCCTGCGCGGAGGCGTCGCGCTGGGACTGGAGGAAGCCGGGCTTCATGTTGGTGCCGATCTCCCGCATCAGCTCCAGTCCGGCGCGGACTTCCGGCGACCGGAAGCTCCAGCGGCCGTCGAGGTACGCCTCAAGCTCGTCCCAGTTGTTGTGGCCGAGCACGCCGTTGCGGTCGTTGCGCTGGCTCATCCGCATCGTCGCGCCCTGCATGAGGAACTCCGCGAGCCACTCCGCATTGTCCCGGGAGCCAGCCAGCGTGTAGATCGGCCGGCCTGTCCGCGCCGCAAACTCCCGGACCTTGCCCGCCAGCGCGCGGAGGTCGGCCAGTGTCACCGGCATCGTCTCGCCGCCGGTGATTTCCCGGAGGAGCGCCCGGTTGCAGAAAAGCCGGGTCGATACTTCCGTCAGCGTCGCCGCGTAGAACTGGCCCGGCACCGGGGCGTTGACCTGCTGGCTGATCAGTCCGTCCCGGAACGTCTGCGCCCAGGGCACGTGCTCGAGCGGCGTCCCCCGGTTGTAGGGATTGGGCGAGAGCATCTCCTTCGTGATGGGCGCAAAGTACCGCGCCGGGATGTCCGACATGCCGTCGAGCCAGATGCCGAACTCCACCAGGTCCACGCCGGTGCCGCCGACCAGGTTGGAACGCAGCCACTGCCGGAAAATCGGTCCGCCGCCCGGCACGAGCACCTGCTCGACCTTCACCCGCGGATGCAGCTCCTCATAGCGGCGGATGATGGCGTTGAGCCCGTCGGGCGGCCCCCGCTCGATCTGCCAGTGCGCCACACGGATGACGACCGGGCGGTCCGTCAGGATCGGGGTCGAGCGCGTGAACACCCAGATGACGGCCAGCGCGTAGCCCGCGAAAAACAGCGCGAGGCCCAGCCGGCTGCGGATCCGCCGGTTCATGGTTTCACCTCCCGGGCCTTCGCCTCCAGCACGGCCAGGTCCTCCAGCCGCCGGCGAACGGTCATCTGCCGCATGTTGTACGTGTCCTCCTTCAGGTACCGCTCGAAATACGCGCGCGCCTGGGCGTAGTGCCCGGCCCGCAGCGAAAGTTCGCCGATCGATGCCAGCAGGTCCGCATTCACCTGCCCGACCAGCCCGCCCACCCGGTCGGCCGCCAGCAGATGCGGCAGCACGGTGTCGAGCGGCTGCTCATAAAAGGTTCCCGCCCGGCCGAGCTGCAGCTGCAGGTCGCGCCACAGTTTCTTTTCCCCGATGCGCGGCAGCAGCGCCTCGGCCGCCGCGATCCGGTCCGCCGGCTTGGCCGGCTCGGGCAGCGCGTAGAGCAGCAGCAGGCCGGTCTTCACGAGCCCGAGCTGCGCCCAGTGGCTGCGGGGTTGGCGCTCGGCCAGCGCGCGGAACAGCTCCACCGCCTTGGCATAATCCTGCTGCTGGTAATGGATCTGGTACATCCGCGCCTGCAGGTACGCCGACGCCGCGGCAATCTCGTCGTCCCCGCGCGCCAGCTGCTCGAACACCGCTTCCGCCTCATGCAGCCGCTCCTGCGTCACCGGCTGGTAGTCAATGGCCACCACCGCCTGCGCGAAGGCCTGCTCCCGCGTGGGCGGCCCGGCGAGCTGGTCGAGCTTCACATAGGCGTCACGGCCGAGGTGGTCGGCCACAAGCTGCCAGGATGCGGTGATCTCGTCCGCCGGCGCCGCCGCCAGGCACACGCCAGCCCACAGCACACACGCCAGCAACGCCGCCCAACGGCGCATCCTCGGGGTAAGGGTAAGCACCCCGCCATCGTGGAAGCTGCTTTCGCTGCGACAAGAACTACCGGCGCCTTTCGCCGAAAATTCAGCCGGCCGGGCCTGCTCCGGGGTGGAACGCGTTGTCCCCAACGCGTTATTTGGCTCCGTCAACCTTCAGCCTTCCGCAAAACCGCTCGGCGCGTTAGAGGCACCGCGCCCCGATTTCCGAAATCCGAACTTCCATCTTCTATCTACAATCTTCCATCTCCGCGGCGCCCGCGCCGCTCAGAGTATCCCCCGCTCCAGCCAGACGTGCTCCCCGGCGATGACCTGCTGCGCGAGGTCGTAGCCGTGCTGGTCGGAGTTCTGCCCGACCCCGGTGAAATTCTGCGCGATGCGCAGGTTGGCCTGCGCCGCGAAGTCATCCACCAGCGCGAATACCTTCGCCTCGGGCTCGCCATCCTTGAGCAGTTTCTGCGCGAGCACGCAGCTGGCGGAGAGTGCAAAGAGGTCCGACCCGATATCCGCCAGCCGGCCCAGCAGCACCTGACGCTTTTCCAGCTTCGGCCCGAACTTCACCATCTGGTGGAACAGCGTGCGCGCCAGCTTGCGGCTCAGCGCCGCGACCCGGTTGAAATGCCCGGCCAGGTGCGGATGCATGTCCGCCGGCGCCCCGCCGTTGAACGGCAGCCACTGCGCCGGATACCACCACGCGTAAAACTTCGCCGCCGCCCAGGCACTCTTCAGCCGCTCGCCCCATGGACGCTCCGAGTTCAGCGCCACCCCGGCGATCTTCAGGTGCGGGTCCAGTGCCTCGCGCATGATGAAGAGCCGCATGATTTCCGAGGAGCCCTCGAAGATCATCGTCACGCGGTTGTCGCGCATCAGCCGCTCCACCGGATGCGGCTTCTCGCCGCGCGCCTTCAGCGATGCCACGTTCTCGTACCCGCGCCCGCCGCGGATCTGCATCACGTCGTCGAGGCACATCCACGCCTTCTCCGTGCCCCACAGCTTGCACATCGACGCCTCCAGGCGGATGTCCGCCTTCTTGTCCCGGTCCACGATGCGCGAGGTGACGATCAGCATCGCCTCCATCGCGAACGCGTGCGCCGCGATCCGGCGGATTTTCTCCGCCACCGCCGCATGCCGCCCGATGGGCACGCCCCACTGGATCCGCTCGGCGCCCCATTCCCGCGCGATCGCGAGGGCCCGCTTCGACACCCCGATGCTGCAGGCCGGGATCGAGAGCCGGCCGGCGTTCAGCGTGCTGAGCGCAACCTTCAGGCCGCGGCCCTCGCCGCCCACGATGTTGGCCTTCGGCACCCGGACATTCGTGAAACCGATCACCCCGTTGTAGAGCGCGTGCAGGCCCATGAACTGGCAGCGGTGCCGGACCTCCAGGCCGGGTGAATTCGCCTCGACCACAAACGCCGTCAGCTGCGTGCGCGGCTTGCCGTCGACGATCTTCGGCGGCGTCCGCGCGATGACGATGTAGAGCCCCGCGCGCGTGCCGTTGGAGCACCAGAGTTTTTCGCCGGTGATGAGATAGTCGTCGCCGTCGGGTTTCGCCTCGGTCGTCAGCCGCGCCGGATCGGAGCCGACGCCCGGCTCGGTGAGCGCAAACGCCGACAGCTCGCCGCCGGCGACGCGGGGCAGGATTCTTTGCTTCTGCTCGGGCGTGCCGAACAGCATGAGCGGCTGCGACACGCCGACCGACTGGTGCACCGAGATGTGCGCGAACACATTCATGCAGTGGCTCGCGATCACCATGCAGGCGCGGCAATACGTGGTCTGCGAGAAGCCCAGCCCGCCGTATTCGCGCGGCACCTTGATGCCGTAGGCGCCCAGCCGCGCCAGCCCGGCCATCACCTCGGCGGAAATCTCGCCCGTGCGGTCGATCAGGTCCGGATCGACCCGGTCGCGCAGGAACGCGCCCAGCTCCGCCAGAAACGCGTCGGCCCGCGTCTTTTCCTCGGCGGCGATTTCGGTGACGGGATAAAGTTTGCCGGGCCGGAAGCGGCCCATGAACAGGTTCGCGACGAAGCTGATGTCGTCGTGGGACTCGCGGGCGGCCTCGGTGACCTGCAGGGCGGCGCGCTGCCCTTCGTTCATCTTCGACATGTCGATGACGGAACGGTCGCCATCGGTTTTCTGGGGTGGGGTTTCGATCGCAGCCATGGGGTGGGCGGCGCGCGGGGCCGCTATTGATTTTTCCCACTTAACCACGGCTTGATGACACGGTCAACGGCCCCGCAGCCTGCCCTCCCAGTCTTCACCTTTCCGACTTCGGTGAGTGAGCCAGGCTGATCGGACCGGATTTCTCACCACGAAGGTCGCGAAGGGCACGAAGTCGGAGCCATCGGAAGTTAGCCGCAAAGAGGCACAAAATTTCCTGGGCTCCGGCTCGAATCCCCCGCACGCCTATAGGCGCAATGGAGACTCCTTCGCAGCCCCCAATGCCCTTGTGCCTTTTTGTGGCCATCCTCCGTTCCGAATCTTCGTGGCCTTCGTGCCCTTCGTGGTTAACTCACTCGCGCGCGGCCGTCTCGATCGCCGCGCGCATCGTCTCCACCTGGCGGATGACTGCTTCGTTGTCGCCGAGTTTCTTCGGGTCGCGGAACGCCTCCAGCGCAGCCGCCACCGTCGCCGGCAGCCGGCCGCCATGGTGCTCGCGCAGCCACCGCAGCTTTTCGAACTCCTCGGCACCGTCGCGCATCATCTCCCAGTGGACCGCGGAGCGCGGCCCCGGATAGAGCAGGAATTCGTCGCCTGGCGGCAGGTCGCGCCGCCACGGGTGGCAGGAATAAAGCGTCTCGTTCAGCGGATTCGCCGGCCAGGTTGAGAGCGCCCACCGGGCCATGCCGTCGTAGCCGTTCACGAAGGCATAATAGCCCACCCACACCGCCTCGGCCGGCGGGCTCGTCACGAAGGTGTTCGGGCGCTTCGGGTCGAGGCAGATGTAGAACGTCGTGACCTTGCCCTCACGCTTGCGCTGGGCGATGTCGCGCAGCAGGTCGTCGCCCGCGTGATCGAGGATGATCGTGAAGTCCGCCAGATCGAGGCCGGTGTAGTGCGACGCGGTCTGGTTGCCCGCCAGTGCCGCCTTCAGTCGCGGAGCATTGGCGTGCAGCACCTCCACCATCGCCTGCATCATCGCCGCCGGCGCCTCATCCACGCCGATCCGCGTGCGCTCCAGCCAGCCTTTCGCCGCGAGGTGCTGCTCAAAATCCTTCAGGAATGGCCCCCAATAATCCGCGTAGCTCGCCGTGCCCGGCTCGCACATCGCCGTCCTCAGGTCACCCGTGGCGGCGTCGGTGTACTCGAGGCTGCCCGACCAGGTCAGCATGGAGTAACAGTTGATCTGCTGGGAAATCCCGCAGCTCATCGCGAACTCCACGTACCGGTCGAATACCGTGTAGTCAAATTTCCAAGAACCGTCCGGCTGCTTCAGGTGCGTGACCATCGTGTCGTAGTCGTCGTAGTCGCGCTTGCCCCACGGCCTCGCCGTGATCGTCGCCGTGATCACCTTCTGCCCCGCGTGCGCCAACTCCAGCAGATAGGGCCGCATCACCGCAAAGTGTGCGTCGCTCCACGGCTTAACGCCGTGCCAGCGCGCGATCGACCACGGGTGCTGGAACACATCCAGGTGGTATTTCCAGTCCGCCGGCGCCGGCAGCGTCGCCGGCAGGATCTCGAGCGTAAGCGGAAACACCTTCGGCTCGGTCGCATCCGCCCGCATCGTGAGCGTGCCCGTGTAGGTGCCCGGCACGGCGTCGCGCGGCGTCTCCACCGTCAGCCACACCGCCCGGTACGATCCGGCCGGCATGTCCACGCGGTCCGCGTCGTCGAGCACGTCACCGACCAGCTTCCCGTCCGCCAGCACGTGGCGCACGAAGCGCGCCGTCGCCGCGCCCGCCGGCAACTCATGGCCGTGCGCGTCGCGCAACGCCGACACCTCTGTCCGCAGCCCCGGCCGTTCGGCCGAGGTCCAGACCACGAACTGGCCGGAGATGCGTTCGCCGCGCCACGCCGTGCCGCGCCACGCCTGCGTCCCGGCAGCGAGTGGCACGTTGCTGGCGTCATACTGGTGGTCGAGGTCGCCCACCGCGCCGTCCAGCGTGCGCGTCGTCGGCACCGCAAAGGCCGAGAGTTTCGAAATCATCGGGCCCTCGCCGGGCTTCGAACTGCCCGTGACCGTCAGCCGCACCGCGCGCACCCGCACCGGCGATGGCAGCACGATTACCAGCCCGTTCGCCGGAATCAGCGCGGACCCCGTGCGCTGGTCGTGGAGCAGCTGCCAGGCCGTTCCGTCTGCGGAACCCTCGATCAAGAAGTGAAACACTCGCGTGCCCGGCGCGCGCAGGTTGAGGTTGAGCTGCGCGATCTCGCGTACTTCGGGGAGATCGAACCGGAGCCACGACGGAAACACCTTCGAGGTCCAGTACATCACCGTGTCGTCGTGCACATCATGATTATGAGCCAGGTCCGGCCGCTGCTCGTCGTCATAGGCCGACGCCGTCACCACCGCCCCATCCAGCACATCGCCGTAGCCCGGGCGGTTCAACCGGGGTGGCTGCGGCTCGTACGGGTAATGCAGCGGGCTGAACGGGACCGTCACAGGCGCGGCCGCCCCTGCCGGCGCCATGACCCCCAGGAACCACAGGAGCCAGGAGGTCAGCTTGAGCATAGTGCGGTGAAGCTGGCGGCCCGGTCCGGGGTCTTCAACGCGTTTCCCGCTCCATGGATCAATTAACCACAAAGAGCACGAAGCTCAGGCTTTCCGACCTTCGGATTTTACAGGAGGAAACTGAGGCAACGGAGGATCTGATCCTGCGTTTCCGGCTTGGTTAGCTGTGCAGCGCGACGGCTCTCCGTTTCCTCGGTTATCTCCTGTAAAAATAGGCTGGGTTCCGTGACCCCAATCCGTGGTCAAATGCCTTGGTCCGACGGCTCAGCCTTCGTGATCTTCGTGGTGAAAAAAACCGCTCCGGGCCCGGACTTTCGCCGCCCTCCACTGTCCCTAATAGCCGCGGCCTCCTGCGCATTCGCGGTCGCCAACCGGCCCGCCCGGCCAAACATCGGACCAACCCCAAACCTACCCCATGTCCCCGTCCCATTCCGAACCCTACCTCAGCGCCAACGAGCGCCACCCCGAGCGTTCCCTCCAGTTCGATTTCGTCCGCGCCACCGAGAACGCCGCGCTCAGCGCCGTCGACTGGCTCGGCCGCGGCGACAAGGAATCGGCGGACGCCGCCGCCAGCGACGCCATCCGCGGCACCCTCGAGCAGAGCGATTTCTGCGGCGAGGTCGTCATCGGCGAGGGCATCAAGGACAACGCCCCCGGCATCTTCCTCGGCGAAAAGATCGGCTCGTGGAAATTTCCCTCCCCACGCTTCAACATCGCCGTCGATCCCATCGACGGTACCACGAACATCTCCAAGGGCCTGCCCAACTCCATCTCGGTCATGGCCGCCGCGCACGTTCCGCACGGGGCGAAGGCCGCCATGCTCAACATCCCGACCTTCTACTCGGAGAAACTCGCCTACGGCCCCGCGGTCGTCGCCGCGATGGAGCGGGACCCAGCCCTGCGCTTCACCCTCGACACCCCCGTCGCCCAGATCCTGGAACGCGTCGCGGCCGCTCTCGGGAAACAGGTCCGCCAGGTCTACGTCGTCGTGCTTGACCGGCCGCGACATGCGAAACTCATCGCCGAAATCCGCACCGCCGGCGCCGCCCTCCGGCTGATCTCCGACGGTGACGTCACCGCCGCCGTCGCACCGTCACTCCACGACAGTGGCATGGACCTCTACATGGGCATCGGCGGCTCGCCCGAGGGCGTACTGACCGCGGCCGGCGTGCTCGCGCTCGGCGGCGACCAGCAGCTGCGCATGTGGCCGCGTGACGACGCCGAGCGCGCGGAAATCACCGCCACGCCCGCCGGCGCCGACCTGGGCCGGATCTTTTACGCCAAGGACCTCGTCACCAGTCCGAGCGCGATTTTCTGCGCCACCGGCATCAGCGACAGCGCGCTGCTACCCGGCGTGCGGCTGATCGGCCGCAAGGTCATCACGCACTCCATCCTGATGCGCTCCCAGAGCCGCTCCGTGCGCTACATCAAGACCGTCCACGACCTCGATTTCAAAACCATCCGCCGCTCCCCGGACCGGAAGGATCACTACGTGTAGCGATAGGCGGTAGGCAAGAAAGGCCGCCTAGTAGCAGCCGACGTGAGGAGGCTGGGTTCGACCCTCGACCCAGACCAGCCTCCTCACGTCGGCTGCTACGGACCGTCAGGATCGAGGTAGGACGGGTTATCCGTAACCCGCCGCGTTGGACTCAGCCCGACTCGGAGCGGCGCGTTAGGGATAACGCGCCCCACCTTAAATCCGACCTTCGCCTCTTCGCGTCTTCGCGATTCAACTCCGATTCCGTCTCAGAAAAGCTTACCGCCTACGGGTTAGGCCGGCCGGAGGACGGCCTTCACCACCGCCTTCAGCACCTCGCCGCCGCAGCGCAGCGCGATCCGCTTCGGGTTCGGCGGCTGGTCGATCGTCTCGGTGCTGATCTCGAGCGGGGCGCCGTCGATGCTCACCTCCGCTACGAGCACGGCCGCTCCGTCGGACAAACGGACTTTGGAGCCCTCGATGGCGACCTGCCCGAGCGTGATCAGCGCCGACTCGAACGCCGACGGCGTGGAGAATTCCACGCGGTCGGTGATTGTGACGGATCCGTCGCCGCGCCGGTCGAAGATGAACTCCCGCTCGAGCCGCCGGAGCGCCGGCACGTCATAGGCCGGCTTCAGGTCGAACACGACACGGTCCACGTCATCGGTGAACTCCTTGGCCAGCACCTTCGTGCGCCACTCGGAACCGGCTTCCTGCAGCCGCCCGGCCACGCGCGGCACGGGATGTCCGTACGAGTTCAGCAGCATGCTGTCGTACCGGCTCGTACTGAACGTGCGGAAGCTGTAGATCTCCGCGCCGGGGTCGATGACGAGTGTGCGGCCGTCGAGCACGACGGTGAAGGTACCGAGGTCGTTGTGGCTGTGATTGGTGCCGTTATTTCCGCCCAGCAGCGAGGCCGAGAGCTTCCGCTTCGTGGCCGGGCCCGGCCGGCAGACCAGCAGCATGGAGGCCTCGAACCACGTGCGCAGTCCGGGCGCCAGGGTCCGGCGCTGCGGCCGGCGCGGGTCGTTCGTGCGGAACATCCACAGCAGCGGCTCGACCGTGATCTGCAGCATCATGCCGGCGAACGGATCGGTGCCGGCGGCCACGGGCTCGACCGCGTGGACCGGCGTGCCGCGGCGGTTGTCCGGCCACAGCCGGGTCCAGGTCACCGCCTGCACGCCGAGGGCGCAGTCGGCGAAGGTCGGGAATACGCCGGGCTGAAGTTCGACCTCGTCGGCAAACCGGGAGGCCCGCGCCATCTTCGGCTCGTCGAGCAGGTCAATCACCCCGCCGGTCGCCATCCGCAGCGATTCGGACAGCGAGATGTAGTTCGTGAAACTGTAGCCCCAGTAGCTCACGCCTTCCACGCAGACCCCGTCGTCGTTGAACCCGTCGCGGGAATTTCTCACCAAGGATTCGGCGAACGCCAGCCAATAGGCGCGGTCGGCGGCTGAGGGCAGCAGCGCCGTGGCGGCCTCGACGCAGCACGCGAGGTAGGCCGAGTTCCAGTTATGCTTCACGCCGATGCACCAGAACACATCACGCCCGGTCTCGAGCCGCTGGCGCAGCGGCTCGAACACACGGCGGTTGGCCTCCGCGAGGATCAGCGCCCGCACGTCGGCCGGCAGCCGCGCGCCGAGGATGAAGTCGGTCTCCGCCAGATTGGCCACGAAATGCACCACGCCGAGGTCGGGCTCGACCGTCTTGAGGTCGAAGTTGAGCCGCTTGAGATCGTTGCCCGGATGGATCCACGTGCGCAGCGCCGCGAGCTTCTTGAGGTCGTCGCCAATGACCGCGAGAAACTCGCCCGTGTCGTGGATGGCCTCGGCGAGGAGGAACGCCACCTGGCGCTTCCGCACGACCTGGATCGCCACGTTGATGTGCGTCACATCCTGCTTCTCGAGGCAGTCGAGGAAGGCGGCGTCGGACAAGTCGGGGTACGGCTGCGCCGCCAGGTCCCGCGCGGCCTTCAGGATCGATTGCCCGAAGGGATCTGTCTGCCAGCGCGACCACGCCGCCCGGTCGGTGACTGGCGGCGCGAAAGAGAACGGCTCGCGCGGCATGAGGGCCTGCAATGCCTTCACCCGATCAGATGAGGGAGCGTACGTGACGCCCGGTGGCAGATCGAAGTTGAAGTCGTAGGCGCCCATGGTGGGCGGAGTCTCCGGCGTCCGGTCAAACTGGCAAGAACGGGAAGTGTCCTAATGCGAATCAGGCGACCGGACTGTTTTCACAGGAGGAAACGGAGAGACAATCCCAGGGCATTTAACCACGGATTGCACGGATTCGATCCGGATCAAACGGCCAGATCCGGAATTCTGTATCCGTACCATCCGTGAAATCCGTGGTTAAAATCTCTTCTCCGTTCCCTCCGTTTCCTCCTGTAAAATAAACCTTCACTCCGACCTTCGCCCTTCGCGTCTTAGCGCTTCAACTCCAACTCCGCCTTGGCCGCCGCCAGGTCGGCTTGGAATGCCGGGCTGGCCAGGAAATCGCGGGCGAGAGCCTGGCCCAACACGCGGCCGGCATAGATGTCCGTCGGGTAATGCACGCCGCCCTGCACCCGCAACCAGCCGGCCTCGCGTCCCTTGGCCAGCAGCGCCTCGCGCTGCGCGGGAAACAGCTCCGCCAGGAGGATGGAAAACACCGTGCCGCGCGTGGAATGCCCGCTCGGGTAGCTGAAGTCGGTGAGTTTCTCGTGCTCGACCGCGTGCGTGAACCGGACCGGGTCGGCCTGGTAGGGCCGCGGCCGCTGCCAGTGTTTCTTGCCGATGGAATACACCGCTTTCGTCTCCGCTTCCACCTCCGCGAACAGCGCCTGGGTCTTGGGAAACTTGCCGGGCTGGAACCACGGACCGATCACCGGGGCAAAGTGGAAGATCGTGAAGACATGCTCGTCCGTCGCCAGCGCGGTCTGCGCGGGCGTGGCCGTCGAGTAAACCCTGTACGCCGTCTCGAGATCGGCCGCGGCTTCCTGCGAACCGGGCTCCGGCGGCGGCGCCAGCAGCGTGAGGACGTCTGTGTGGCTATCCGCGAGATACTTGGCGGGCGCCGCACGCAGCGGCACCACGGAGACCAACGCGAGGAGGAGGAAGAGGGAGCGCATCGGGCAGGGTGGATTAAGTCGGACTAAGCCAATCGGAGTTCACCACGAAAAACACCAAAGGCACGAAAAGAATCCCAGTCGCATGGACCGGGCGGATTTCGGGATTCCTCTTTTCGTGCGGTTCGTGCAGTTCGTGGATCAGCCCGATCCGCTCAGAACTCGGCCGAGACCGTGAGGAAGTAGTTCCGGCCCGGGAGCACGTTGAAGGCATCCGTCGTGTAAGCCGCGGCCGCGCTGGAGCCGATGCTGTCCAGGACCTGGACCTTCTTGTCGAAGATATTGCTGACCTGCAGGCGGACCTTGTAGCTCTTGAACCACGAGCTGTGGTCGAACTTCTGGCCGTAGCCGACCGAGAAGTCGCCGAGCCAGTAGCTCATGCTGTCGGCCTCGCGCGCCGCGCCGGCGCCCGGGAGGTCGGGATTCGTGATGGTGTCGTAAACCGCCCAGCTGCCGACGTACTTCTCCGTGAGGGAGCTGAAAAAGCCGCCCTGGCTGTATACGAAGCCCACCGCCGCTGTGGAGTTGGGCACCGTGGGCACGTTGAGCCCGGAGCCCTTGAAGACCGCCTGGTTGATCGAGCCGTTGACGTAGGCACTGAGGCCGGCGCCCAGGAAGTAGGTGGCCTCGGCTTCCACGCCGCGGTAATAGGCGCCCTTCGCGATGCCGTAGTACAGCGGGTCGCCAGAGGAATCGGCGGGGCCGTTGTAGGCGTAGTTCTTGAAATCGATGTAGTACGCATCGAAGTCGGCGTTGAACCGGTCCTGCTTGAAGACCGTGCCGACCTGGTAGTTCGTCGAGAGCTCGGGCTTGATGTTGATGCTGCCCAGATTGCTGTTGTTGACGTAGAAGGCGTTGGCCTCGCTCGGTGCCTGGAAGCCCTGCGCCACTTCGGCGTAGGCCGCCCAGTCCTTGTCGATCGTGTAATGCGCCGTCACCGAGGGCGTGGCCTCGGAGTCGGTGCGGGAATCGATGAGCGCCTGGCGGGCCGAGGTCTGGTTGACGGTCGCGTTCAGGTCGCGCTTGAACGACTGGTACCGCACGCCGCCGTCGAGGTCGAGGGACGGCGTCACGTGCCAGTCATACTCGGCGAACGGCTGGAACGAGGTGTCCTTGTCGACCAGCAGGTATTTGTAATCGTAGCCGGGGGCCCCGGGCAGGGTGGCCGGGTTGCCGCCGGGGGCGGCGGCGTTGTAGAGCGCGGTCGCGGTCAGGTCGATCTGCTCGGCCCCGGTGGTGTCGTAATTGATGCCGTAGGTGTAGCGGTGGTTCGTGGTCGTGTCGTACCAGAGGCCCGCCTTGAAGGTGCCGATCGTGCTCTCGTTGGAGATCATGAACGTATCGCCGTAGGTGCGGTATTCGTTTAACTTCACCGAACCGAGCATGTCACCGGCCGCGGCCCCGGTTCCAGCCTTGGGCTTCTCGTGGCTCTCGTTGTTGTAATAGTAGGTGTAGACCTTGTTTTCCAGCCGCCAGCCGGCGCCCAGCAGGGAATCGAGCCCGATGTATTCGAAGTCGGCCTTCTTCTGCTGGTAGTTGTACTTCCGGTTCAGGGTGTCGAGGTGGTTGGCCGCGTTGTCGTCCTTCAGTCCGAAGTTCCGGCCGAAGAGGTCGATCTGCTGCTGCGTGACGGTGCTGGGATTGCCGAAGGCGATTTTGTTGACGCTGCTCAGCACGGTGAGCGTGGTGTCCTTCCCGATCGGCTGGAGATATTTCAAATAGTAGGTGTCGCGCTGCAGGTCGGCGTTCGTGCGGTAGCCGTCCGTCGTCATGCGCTGGTAGCTGGCGATCACCGAGGCGTTGTTCAGCGGGGCCAGCAGGCCCGAGTTCGCCTCGAAGTGGCCGAGTTCCGTGTTCCAGCTGCCGTAGCTGAGCGTCGGCACAAACGTCATTTCCGTGCGCGGATCCTTGGAGAAGAGCGCCATGGTGCCGCCGAAGGTGGCGTTGCCGATGGTGCTGGCCGTGCCCGGGCCGCGGTCCACGATCACCTGGCCCAGCAGCTTCGCCGGAAAGTAGCTCGTGGTGTGGTGTGTGAATGTGTTGTAGTCGCCGAACGGGATGCCGTCGAAGGTGACGTTGTAGCCGCCGTCATCGATGCCGCGGATGGTGGTGTGCTTGGCCTCGCTGAGGCCCGGGCCGTTGGTCTCCACGTTGGCGACGCTCGGGGCGATGTTCGCGATGGTCGCGTAATCCGCCGTGGGCGCGACCGCGTTCGAAATGTACTCCAAGCCGATGACCGACTGCGGCTGGGTGATGGTCAGCTTGCTGTCCGTCGGCGCACTCGTGAGGGCCGAGTTGCGCGGCGCGGCCACTTCGAATTCCTCGAGGCGGACCACGCCGCCCTGATCGCTGCCGGCGGCCGGGGTCTCGGCCTGCAGCGGAGCGAAGGCGGCGGCCAGCACGGCCGGGGCGAATTTAATCCAAGGGTGTAGGCGGGATACAGTTAGGTTCACGCTGCGGAATCTACGCATGCTATGTTACGGTTCCGTGGCACGACGGTCACGTTGCGGTAAACCCGGACCGCGAAGGCGCCGGGAGCGGGCCGTTTTTATCGCGGAAATGCCGAATCCAAGCCGATCCCCATGTCACCTGATGGGTGGCATGGCCGAACGGCCTCCAGGCGGCGCCCGTCAATCATCGTCGTCGTCCTCCGTCTTGGGATACGGCTTCAAGAACGCCGCGCGGACCGGCGCCGGCATGCGCGAGGCGGCGCCCTTCACGGAGCGCCAGACGATTTCGTTGAGCACGATGTCGTCGGCCCGGTCGGCTTCCCGGAAATCCATCCTGGCGGATTCCTTTGCGCCCCAGGCGTCCCGCGGGTTGCGCGCATGCAAATTGACCTGCGCAGACCGCGCGGCATACGGCGTCAGGTCCGGGGTGGCGGCAAACGTGGCGAACATGGGCGCAGCGGCGGCATCGAACTGCGACATCGGTTGCAGCCCGAGAATGAGCTCGATGGTGCGGAGCACGCTGGTCGTGGAATAAAGCGTGGAATCCACCGTGTGGCGCGCGGTGTAGGGACTGATGACAAAACAGGGCGTGCGGTGCGCGTCGACGTGGTCCGGGCCGTTTTGGCCGTCGTCCTCCAGCACAAAGATGGCGGTGGTGGCCCAGAATTTCGAATGACTGACGGCGTCGACCAGCTGCCCGAGGGCCAGGTCGTTGTCGGCGACATCCGCGCGGGGCGTGAGGCGGCCCGGGGACGTGCCGGACGTATGATCGTTGGGCAGGCGTACCACCTGAAGCCGCGGCATGTCGCCCTCGGCCTCGAAGCGTTTCAGCTCGGCGACGAAGCGCGCGGCGCGCTGCACATCCGGGTAATCAAGGTCGAAGCCGCGGTAGAGCGGGTCAATGTGGTCGCGCAGCACGGGCAACGACGGCCGGGCGGGCGTGCCGGCGGTGCGGCCGTTGAAAACGAATTCGCCGTAGCTCCGGTAGCTGACGCCCGCCTGCGCGGCCTGGTTCCACAGGTAGCCGCGCGCCGGGGTCGCGAGGGCGTAGGCACCCTCGCTGGGGTAGCCGATCTTTTTGCGCTCGTTGTGGCCGTAGTTCAGCGGCCAGGTCTTCTCGACGAAGTCGCTCGCATAGGCGCCCATCGTCCACTCGTGGCCGTCGGCGCTCACCTCGCCATCGGTGTAGAAATTATCCAGCAGCACGAACTCGCGGGCCAGCGCGTGATGGTTGGGCGTGACCGTTTCATCGAAGAGACAGAGCGACGGTGCGCCGTTGCCCTCGGGGAGATCGCCGAGGATCTGGTCGTAGGTGCGGTTTTCCTTCACGACATAGATGACGTGCCGGATGGGCGAGGGATCGCCAAGGGTGGCGGGCACCGGGTTGCCGGCGGGACGCTGCAATGCGGGGCGGAGCGACACGGGCACCGGGCTGTTGGCGAGGACCTCCCTTGTCCAGGTCCCGAAACGCGCCGGGCGCTCGGCCACGGCGGGAAGCTGGATGAGGCTCACCGTGCCCTTCAGGAGGCCGCCGATATAGTCCTGCAGGTCGCGCGGCCGCCGGTCGCCGGGAAACGGACCGGCGGGATTGGCGGCGGAGGCCACGCCCTTGCCATTGGCGACCACCAGCGTGCGGCCGTCGGCGCTGACGCGTACCGCCGTCGGGAACCAGCCCACCGGAATGAAGCCGAGCGAGACAGCGCGACGCGGCGCCGAGATGTCAAAGACGGCGATACTGTTGGTGTTGGCATTCGCGATGAAAAGCAGCTGGCCGTCGGGCGAGAGCGCGAGGCTGTTGGGCATCGAACCTGGCGGCGCACCGGGCGAAACCGCGGTGGAGAGCGTTTCGAGCACCCGGCCGGTGGCGGGATCGAGCACGCTGACGGTGTTGGTATTGGCCTCGGCGACGAAGAGGCGGCCGTCGCGCGCGAGCACCATTTCATTGGGGTGCGGACCGACCGGCCAGCGGGCGAGCTCCGCGCCGGTCCTGGCGTCCAGCACGAGCATGGCGGCGCGGCCCCACAGGCTGACGTAGACCCGGCCGCGGGCCGGATCGGGCAGGCACGCGTAGGGAAACGGCGCATCAGGCGCGCTGGATGGCTGCGAGCGCTGGCTCTCGGGGCCGGTCTCCGAACCGGTCTGCGCCGTGGCAAGCGCCGTCGACCAAAGGAACTTGCCGGTGGTGGGATCCAGTTTGTCCACGCGCTGGCCCCAGCCTTCGGCGACATAAAGCGCGCCGGAACCAGGCTCGATCGCCAGCCCGACCGGCACGCCGGTTTCCGTCACGGGGCGCAGCCGGAGCGTCGTCGGCGCGGAGAGAAAGCCCTGCGCGAAGGCAAAGGCCTGCACGACCTCGAGCGTGGCGCCGCTCACGTAGAGGTGCGAGCCATCCTGGGACCAGGCGAGTCCGTAGAACGATTCCTCAAGTGCAACCTGCGAGACCTGCCGGCCGGCCGACAGGTCAATGATGCGGATCTCATGCTGCGAGTAGCCGCTGTGCAGGACCGCGGCGAAGCGGCCGCCAGGATGCAGCGCGATGTTCACCGGGAAATCGCCGACCACCAGCTGGCGGCCCGCGGGGCGCAGCGACCATTGGTTGGGCAGGAGCACGGAGCCATCGCGCTGCAGGCCCGGCAGCGTGACCGGCGGTTTGGCGCCGCCCGGGAGCACGAGCAGACCGAATGCCGCGGCCAATGCCCAAGCCCGTCCTCCGTGGATTGTCATGCCCCGACCATGCTCGTTGTGCAGTCCGAGACAAGTGCCGGCCGGCGCCGCGCGGAAATCGTTGGTCGCGGAAACGCTGAGGAAGAGAAGCGCCGCCTAGTAGCAGCCGACGTAAGGAGGCTGGTTCCGAGTCCGGTATCGAACCCAGCCTCCTTACGTCGGCTGCTACGGGTCATCTCCGGAAGCCTACCGCCTCCCTCGCCCAAAATCTTTCAACGCTCGCCTCCCGGGCCGCAGCCGGGCAATGATGCCGGCACCGCCATGGGTAAAACCTTTGAGTCAATCGGCCCCGAGTTGAAGGACTGGCTCCTGCGGCAGAAAATCTTCTTCGTCGCGACCTCCCCGCTGTCGCTGAACGCCCACGTCAATTGCTCGCCGAAGGGCGGCGATACGTTTCGGATCCTCGGCGAACGCGACGTCGCCTATCTCGATCTCACCGGCAGTGGAATCGAGACCGTCGCCCACGTGCAGGAAAGCAGCCGGATCGTAATCATGTTCTGTGCGTTCGAGGGTCCGCCGAAGATTGTCCGGCTCCATGGACAATCGCGGGTGATCTATCCGGGCCAGCCGGAGTACAGGGAGCTGATCGGCCTGTTTCCCGACCTGCCCGGGACCCGGGCCATCCTGCGGGTCGCCGTTTCGCGGGTGTCCGATTCCTGCGGCTACGCGGTGCCCTATTTCGATTTCGTCGGACACCGCGACACCCTCGACAAATGGGCCGCAGCCAAGGGCCCGGAGGGACTGGCCGCCTACCGCGGACAAAAGAACCGCGTCAGCATCGATGGCATCGCCGGCTATCGGGACGCCTGAACGGCTGTGCGTTCGGCAGGACATTTGGAATGCGTCTTCACCGTGGTTTCTCAAAATAGTCTTAAGGTGGGCAGGCACGTCCCGTGCCTGCATGGGCTGGTTCAAACAGCGCCAAGCTTGAAATTCGCATTCACCTGCCGGCGACCTATCACCATGCGGGCACGGGACGTGCCCGCCCACCCGGCGGAATATTTTGCAGACGCACCTTAAAAGTCAGGGGCCGCATCCGTCCCGCGGCCGCGACGACCTCGCCTGGTGGCGCGAGGCGCGCTTCGGCCTCTTCATCCACTGGGGACTCTACGCGATTCCCGCCGGGGTCTGGCGGGGGAAACGCGTCTCGTACGCCGGCGAGTGGCTGATGTACCGCGAGAAAATCCCCGTCGCGACCTATGCGAAACTCGCCGCGCACTTTCATCCGCGCCACTGGAACGCCGCCGCGCTCGTCCGCCTCGCCCGGGAGGCCGGCATGCGCTACCTGGTGATCACGGCCAAGCACCACGACGGCTTTGCGATGTACCGCTCGCCGGCCAGCCCCTACAATGTGGTCGAGGCCACGCCGTGGCACCACGACCCGATGGCCGATCTCACTCGCGAATGCCGCCGGCAGGGCGTGCGCCTCTGTTTTTATTATTCGCAGGACCTTGACTGGCATCATCCCGACGGCGCGTGGAACAACTGGGACTACGCGAAGGAGGGGAAAAATTCCGGCCGCTATCTCCGCGAAAAGGTCCTGCCCCAGCTCACCGAGCTGCTCACGCAGTACGGTCCCGTCGGCCTGATCTGGTTCGACATGCCGTTCACGCTCACGCGCGTCCAAAGCGCCGCGATCCGCCGCCACGTGAAACGCCTCCAGCCGCGCTGCCTCATCTCCGGCCGCATCGGCCACGGCCTCGGCGATTACCGCCAGCTGCGCGACAACTTCCTGCCGCCCGGACAGCTCGCGGGCGACTGGGAGGCCTGCGCCACGCTCAACCACACCTGGGGCTTCAAGCGGCACGACCATGACTGGAAATCCGCCGCCAACCTCATCACCACACTCGTTGACCTCACGAGCAAGGGCGCCAACTACCTCCTCAACGTCGGCCCCGACGCTGACGGCGCGGTCCCGGCCCCGAGCCTCACGCGCCTCCGTGCCATCGGCGCGTGGCTGAAGGTCAACGGCGCCGCGATCCATGGCGCCGCGCCCAGCCCGTTCCGCTACGAGTTCCCCTGGGGGCGCCTCACCACGAAGGGCCGCACGCTGTATTTCCATTTCTTCGAAAAGCCGGACCGCCTCTTCCAGCTGCACGGCCTCCGCTCCCGTGTCACGGCCGTCTCCGCCCTCGCCCACCCGCGCTGGAAATTCAGTTTCCACCAGACGATCGAGCCCGCCACCGCCACGCCGGTCCTCACCATCGATTTCACCGGCGTGCACTTCGCGAGGCCGGTCATGGTGATTGCCGTTCAGCTCGCGGCCGCGCCGGAAGTCGAACCGCTGACGCTCCAGCAGCCCGACCGCACGATCACGCTCATCGGCCCGATGGCCAGGGTCGGGACCAGTGCAAGAAAATCGGAACTGCGCATCGGCGGCAACGGCCTCAGCGAGAACTGGCGCAACCCCCGCGATTGGCTCGAGTGGCGGTTCACCGTCCTGCAGCCCGGCACCTACGACGTCGCCGTCGTCACGACCCACCAGCACCTCGAACCCTGGAGCGGCGGCCACACGCTGCGTCTCGACTGTGCCGGCCGCACGCTGCGGCGCGTCACCCGGCGCGATGTTCTGCTGCCCGGACTCCGCTCGGCTTACTATCCCCAGGTCGCCACGCGCTTTGGCCGGCTCACGTTTGACCGCGCGGGCACCTACCCGCTCCGCCTGAAGGCCGACCGGCTCAAACTGTCGGACAAAAAACGGACGCTCTTCTCCGACGGCGGCATCCAGTTCTCCGGCGTCCGCCTGACGCCGGCCCCCGCGCGGGCCAAGTCCTGATCAGCCAGCCCCTATTCTTAAATGTCATGAAACAGTCCCGAAGAAATTTCGTACGGACGGCCTCGCTGGCCGCGGCCTCGCTGCCCTTTTATCACCTGCTGGCCGCCACGCCGGAAACCGGCGCGCCGGCTGCGCCGCCTTCCGGCCAGCGCCGCGGCCTGTTGTTCGACGAGTCGGACCTGCCGCGGATCCGCGCGAACATCGCGCGCCCGCGCTTCGCGGACTTCTGGCGGAAGCTCGCCTCGAACGACCGCGCCGACGACTTCGACTTCCTCGAGCATCACGTGCACTTCAACCGCCACGGCGACGACATGGGCCGCGTCCGGCTCCTGTTTGAGCACGCGGCGTTCGTCTACGCGGTGAACCGGGATCCGCAGCAGCTGGCCTTGGCGAAACTCGCGATGCGGCGGCTGCTGGATTACCCGCAATGGGACATGTTCCTTGAGGGCGGCAAGACCGTGATGGGCCTGCTGCGGTCGGCGGAAACCTCCATCGCCCTCTCCTTCGGCATCGACTGGCTCAGCGACAGCCTGACGCCGGCCGAGGTCGGCGAGATCGAGCGCAACATCGCCGAGAAGGGCGCACCCGCCTGCTTCACCTCGCTCTACGGCATGAAGCATCCCGACCACGTGAAAGGCTGGTCCTTCAATCCCACCGAGGAGCATGCGTTCACCGAGGTGGACCTGCGGCGCTGGCCGCTGATCCTCAACTCAACAAACCTGAAGACCGTCCCCGCCGCGGGGCTCGGCATCGCGGCCTGCCGGCTGTACGGACGTCATCCGCAGGCCGAGGCTTGGCTCGAGCTGGCGCGCTCGAGCATGGCGGAGTTCGCCACCATGTATGGCAGCGACGGCTCGTACGACGAGGGGGTCAGCTACTGGGTGCCCACGACGCTGGACATGGCCGTCTTCGCCGAGGTGCTGTGGCGGACGCGGGGCATCGATGACCGCCGGCTCATCAACTATCCGGGTACGATCCGTTATGCGGTCACCATGACTCTGCCGCGTCTCGAGGGTGCGCCCGGCCCCGCCCTCGCGCCCAAGAACATGGGCGAACCCCTCGCACTCATCCCGCCGCGTTACGACATTGTGGATTTCGGCGATGCCAACGGCTCCGTGGAGATTTCGCTCGGCACCTGGGTGGGCCGCACCTTCGGCGACCCGGTCTCGCAGTACCTCGCGCAGGACTTGGGCGAGGTGAAATACCACTACGGCCTCATCTGGTACGACGCCGCGGCGCCGTCCGCGCTGCCCGAGCCCGCGCTCCTCGACCAACACCTGCTGAACGATCTGGTCGTGTCGCGCAGCGGCTGGGGTCCGGCGGACGGCGTGGTCGCGCTCCGCAGCGGCGGCCCGGCCAACCACGAGCACGCCGATCGCAACAGCGTGATCTTCAAGGCGCATGGCGACCGGCTTCTGCATGATCCCTTCCGCGCCGGCTATTCAACGACACTCCCGCGCTGGAAACTCCGCCTGACGGAAGCCCACACCGCCATCCTGATCAACGGCCAGGGCCACCAGTACCACGACGGCCACGAGGGCACCAACGCCTCCTTCGCGTTCGCCGAGGTGACCGCGTTTCAGACCGGCCCGGGCTGGATGACGGTGACAAGCGATGCGACCGACGCCTACCAGCGGGTAAACCCGGATGTGCGCCGGGTCGAACGTACCCTCGTTTTCGTCAAGCCCGACGTGCTCGTTTTCCTCGACCGGGTCGTCCTCGCCACCACCACCGCCACCATCCAGGCGCGATTCCAGGTCTTCAACGAGGACGAGCGCGGAACCTGCGCGGTGGCCGGGCCGACTTTCCGGATCGACCGGCCTTTCGCCACGCTTCACGCCCAAGCCGCCGCCACCGGCGATTTCACGGTGGGCACCGGCCGCATCGCCATCGCCGAGAGCGAAGGCGTCTTTCCGTTTGTGGAGGTCGCCGCGGCGCCGGCGCGCGAACATGTGATTCTCACGCTCTGCGCCGCCACTCCGGCCGGAGAAGCGCCCGGCGCAATGACCCTTTCCCGGCAGGGCGGAACCTGGCAGGTGCAGGGTACGCACCGCGGACAAAAGGTGCAGGTGATGCTCGCCACGGAAGGCCGCGGCCCGCCAAAAATCAGCCTCTGAGCCCGCTTCTCTCGCGGAATTTCCCGTCAGAAAAAATGCCGGTGCTCGGGCGGGTCGAAGAGAAAGCCGTGGAAATACTGGCGCTGCGCCGCGGACAGCTGGCGGTTGTAGAAGTCCTTGCTGTAGCCCCAGTGTCCCTCGGCCGCCATCATCCAGTGATGCTCGTACGCATAGTACAGCATCGTGCGCCGGTGCTCCGGCGACGCATAGGGCGCGGCCGTGTGCCAGAGGGCATTGTGAAACAGGATCACGCTGCCGGCCGAGCCGCAGATCTGCACGGCGCCAGGAACCGACTCCCGCCGGCCCAGCTCCGCGCGCGATGGCGGATGCGGCGTCCGGTGGCTGCCGGGCACAACCATGAGGTTCGCGTTTCCCGGCTGCGTCATGTCGGTGAGATAGTAACCCACCTTGAGCTGCAGCAGTGCGACCGGCGACGACAGGGTGCGGTAGCCCTCGTCATGGCCGTCGATATGCCAGCCGCCCTTGCGGCCCATCAGCTCGCTGCCGTGCTCCACGATCGCGTCGGAGGCGTGGTAGTGGGCCCGGGGACCGATAAACTCCCGCACGTAGGGCAGCAGCGCCGGCCAGTCCATCAGCTCCAGGAAAAGCGGGTCGTCCTCGAGGATGTACAGAATCCGCGTGCTCTTCGCCCCGTTGACCAGCGTGAGGCGCGCCTCGGCCGGATCCGCCTCGCGCCGCACGCGGCGCCGGACGACCGCCCGGTCCAGCGCGGCCAACAGGCGCGCGACGTGGTCGGGCTTCAGGAAATTTTCGATGACCAGATAGCCGTTGGTATCGAAGAGGAATTTCTCCTCCGCACTGGGGACCGGGTTCGTCGTCGGCCCAACGGGAGCGGCAGGGTTCGTCACGGTTGAAAAGGTTCGGGCAGGATGGGCTGGAAAACGTGGCGCACGCTGGATTTTTCCGTCCGGCTCGGCAAGTGCCGAACGATTCCGTACCCCGTGCCGCGGATTACTCCCGCGAGCCCGCGGCCTGCGCCTCGCTCCACGCCAGCGCAAACCCGGCCCGCGGGCTGAGCCCCAGCGGCGGGTGGCCCAGGGCACGTGCCGCGGCATCGCCAAAGAGCGCGCCGATCAGCGTGGGCTCATCGGTGGCGTCAAGATGGGGCCGCAGGACCTCGCGCGTGTCGGCGAGGTCATCCGGGCTCAACTCATTCTCCGGCCGCAGCGCGCCTGACCGTGCGAGGATGGCGCCTTCCTGGGCCAGCAGCTCCCGCAGGGTCCGGGCCGGGCCATGCCGGCCGGCATAGGCGGCGCGGTGAACCACCGCCCTGACTTCGGCCTGCAGGGCGCGGGCGGAGGGCGGCTCACTCGTCCACAGGAACCCGGCCAGCCAGCCGCGCTGCCGGAGCGGGATTTCCCCGCGACAGTGTTCGAGCTCCGTGGCGGCGCGGTTCGTCCAGCCGCCCCTGGCGTCGTCAACCATCACCATGGTAAGCTTGAAATCGCCCGGCTCGCCGGCCACTTCCGCGGCCAACCTGGCCGTGGCGCGCTCCGCGAGCGCATCGGCGTCGAGCTTCAGATACGCATCGAGGAGGGCGGGAACATGCTCCCGGCCCATGGGATTCATGCCGCCAAGCGGCAGC
This sequence comes from uncultured Opitutia bacterium, assembly GCA_903881475.1. Lineage (GTDB taxonomy): Bacteria > Verrucomicrobiota > Verrucomicrobiia > Opitutales > Opitutaceae > Opi-474. Next base: position 124,622 of record CAIRTK010000037.1, read on the forward strand.
CGCAGGTCGTCGCCCGCATCGTTGACCAGCTTCCGCAGATAGGCCCGGAAGCGCTCCGCGCCGGCGGGGATCGCGTAGATCTCCCGCTGGACCTTCAGCAAAGGAACATAGGCAAGCTGCATGGCAGGGGAAACTTTGCCCGGCGGACCTGCCCAACGCACGGTCATTTATGGTCTGTATGTCAGGAACCCTTTCGTATGATGCTGCCGCCCTTGCTCCAAGGTGAACCCTTTGACTGAAACCCAAAAACCCGTGATGTCCGCCCTGGTCCGAGCAACAGGCAGCAGCGGATCTCCGCCCCGGCCTGAGCATCGGACTCCAACCCGGGAAAAGACCTCCCTGCCATGATCACGACCACCCGCCCCATCTCCATCAGTCCCGCCGTTTTCCTCACCCGGATGCTGTTCGCCCTGTCGGCTTACCTGGCGCTGCTGCCGGTGTTCGAATCCATCCGGACCACGCTGCCCACGGACAGCCTCATCTCCTTCTTCTTCATCCTGCTGTTTTTCCTGGTCGCGTGGTCCTCCCTCGCAAAGGACGGGTCCGACTTTGCCGCCTTCGGCATGACACTCCAGGGCTGGCCGCGGCAGCTGGCCCGCTCGCTGTGGCTGACTTCCCCGCTCCTGCTTCTCGTTTTCGGCCTGAAGTGGGCCTATGTGGGCGCGCATCCGGAACAACTCGAGCTGTTCGAGCCTGAGCAGGTGCTGAAGGGCGTGGGCGGCGCCAGCTGGATCCACTGGGTGCTGTTTGCCGGCATGTATGTGCTGCTGAGTTTTGCGCAGGAATTGGTCCGCTGTGTCACGCAGGGCTCGCTCGCCCGATTCTACCGGGACAGCGGCGAACCGGACCGCTGGCGTTCGCTGGTGGTCACGAACATGGTCTTTGCGGCGACCCACGTGCACCTCAGCGCGTGGTTCGCGCTGATGGCGTTCCTGCCCGGCCTCTTCTGGGGCTGGCTGTATCAGCGCGAGCGCTCCTATCTCGCGGTCGGCTTCTCCCATGCCCTCGTCGGCTGCTGGGCACTTTTCGTGCTGGGTGTGCCGGCCTGATAAAATCTCCTGATGAAAAAACTTCCGAAATCCCCTGCCGGCAGCGGCGCGGCCCCGGCCGGCGCCGCAGTGGTGCCGTTTTTCTTCCTGAACCACCGGCTCGAGCCGGCGCGGCTGCGCGCGAAGATCCTGGAAATCCGCGCGGCGGGCTCCGACGGTTTCTTCATCCACGCGCGCGAGGGCCTGGCGACGCCCTACCTCTCGGAGGAGTGGTTTGCGGCGGTGCAGTGCTGC
>CAIRTK010000038.1 GCA_903881475.1 uncultured Opitutia bacterium
AGCCGGGCCTTCCCTCCGCCAGGGATGGACAACCAGCGTCAGGAGTATCAACATCAATTAACCATCCAGACCGACTCTGAAGGTGGCTCGAAAAGGTGGATCCGTTCAATGGACTCCCGCGGGCCATATTCGTCATCCACCACCAAAACAAGGGGCTTTTCACCCAGGGCAGAAGAGGTGGTTAGCATACGGCGGTCAGCAGCGCGGGGTTCGCCATTTGCCGGGGTAAATAACTCACGTGGAGCATGACGCGTGTTTGCAGAGCGGGCCAACTTGTGTCAAGGAACGCGTCCGGCATTGATTTGCAGACGTCGGCCCCAAACTATCCTTTACGTGGTTTTTACACTCATCGCCCTCTTCGCCGCTGTCCTTGCCGGTGCCTTCGTCTGGCTCATCCTGAGCGGCCGACAGGCCGCGGTGACCGAGCGCCTGCGCGCCGGCGAAGCCGAAAACGCCCGCCTCGCCGCCGAGGTGCAGTCCCTCCGTGCGGATGCCGCCCGGCTCTCGACGCTGAACACCCAGCTCAACACGCAATTGACGGCGGAGCGCGACGCCCAGGTCCGCCTCTCGCACGAGTTCAAGGCCCTTTCCGCCGACGCCCTCAGCCGCAACAACACATCCTTCCTCGAACTCGCCCGCGAGTCCTTCGCCAAGCTCCAGCAGCAATCCACCGGCGACCTCGACAAGCGCCAGCAGGCCATCGATGCGCTGGTCAAGCCACTGAAGGAGTCCCTTCAGCAGGTCGACACCAAGATCGCGGCCCTCGAAAACGCCCGCAAGGAGGCCTACGGCTCCCTGACCGAGCAGCTTCGGTCGCTCAATACCGCGCAGGTTCAGCTCCAGGGCGAAGCGGCCAAACTCTCGACCGCCCTGCGTTCCACCACCACGGCCGGTACCTGGGGGGAACTGCAGCTGCGGCGGGTGGTGGAGATGTCCGGCATGGCCGGCTATTGTGATTTCACCGAGCAGGAGTCCGCGGGCGGCCTGCGCGCCGACCTCGTGGTCCGCCTGCCCGGCGGACAGCAGATCGTGATCGACGCCAAGGCTCCGCTCGACGCCTACCGCGAGGCCGCCAACGCCCCCGACGAAGCCACCCGCGCAGCCAAGCTGGGCGAGCATGCCGCAAAGGTCCGCGGCCACATCGACGCCCTCGGCGCGAAAAACTACTGGGAGCAATTCCAGCCTTCGCCCGAGTTCGTCGTGCTGTTCCTGCCGGGCGACCAGTTTCTGTCCGGCGCACTGCAATCCGACCCGACCTTGATCGACCGCGCCATCGCCCGCAAAATCCTGCTCACTACCCCCGCCTCCCTCATCGCCCTGCTCAAGGCGGCTGCCTACGGCTGGAGGCAGGAGGCCGTGTCGAAGAACGCCGAGGTCATCGCCTCGCTCGGCCGTGAGCTGCACGACCGTGTCTCCACGTTCGCCGAGCATCTCGAGAACGTCGGTTCCGGTCTCAAGACGACGCTCGCCCATTACAACCGGGCCGTCGGCTCGTACGAGGGCGCCCTGCTCCCCGGCGCGCGCAAGCTCGCCGATCTCGGCGCCAAGGGCGCCAAGGAACTGCCCGAGCCTGCTCCGATCGAGATTGCCCCGCGCGAGATCACCAAGCGCAGCTGACGGCGCAATTCCATGGATCATCCCGCCAAACTCGACGGCATCTGGCAGATCGTGAAGGCCGAGCTGGCGGGAGAGGATATGCCCGCGTTTGTCGCGGAGAAAATCGAGGTCGAGCTCTCCGGCGGATCCTACACCGTTCGTTTCGCCGGCGAAGTGTCGGATCGCGGCACGGTCATGTTGGGCACCAGCGGCGAGCACCAGACGATGCACCTCACCGGGGTCGAGGGCGCCAATGCCGGACGGACCATCCCGGCGATCTACCGGCACGTTGGCGACCGGCTGCGTGTGTGCTACGGGCTGGATGGGACCGCCCCCAGCGCCTTTGCCACTGGCACAGGTCAAAAGCTCTACCTCGCCACCTACCGCCGGAAGTAGGGCGCCGTCTCTGGCCCGCCTTTCGAGGCGGAACGGGTTGCCCTCAACCCGCTAAGCATCGCCGGCTGGATTTAATCCGTACACGGAGCCAAACAATGCGTTGAGGGCAACGCGTTCCACCTTTCAGTCAGGATCATCGAAGTCCGCTTGTTCCGCCAGTTGGATGGCGGCGAATCCTCCGGATGAGCCGGGTCGCGCGGCTCGTCGAGAGCGACGCGCCCTGCCTCTGAGCCAATGCCGCTCCGGCGTTGCCAATACCCCCTTCCCGTCCGAACCTCAGTCGCCATGCATGTCAGCGGCCTGTTTCTCTATCCCGTAAAATCGCTGCGCGGCCTGGCGGTGACTTCCGCCGAAATCGACGCCCTCGGTTTCGTCGGAGACCGGCGCTTCATGGTGGTGGATGAGCAGGGCCAGTTCCTTACCCAGCGCACCCTGCCCCGCATGGCGCTGATCGAAACCGCGCTCAGCGCGCGGGAACTGATCCTCCACACCGACCAAGGCGGCTCCTGTGCGGTGCCGCTGCAGGCCACAGCGCCCACCCGAATCATCCCGGTCCGCGTCTGGAAAAGCGAAGGCCTGCTCGCCGAGGATTGCGGTGCGGAAGTCGCCGCCTGGCTCTCCGATTTTCTCCGCGGGCCCTCCCGCCTCGTCCGGATCGGCACGCAGTTCACGCGGCCGATCCTGAAACCCGGCAACGCACAGCCCGGCGACATCGTGAATTTCGCCGACGGCTATCCCTTTCTCGTGATCAGCGAGGCCTCGCTCGCGGACCTTAATGCCCGCCTCACCGCCCCGCTGCCCATGAATCGTTTCCGCCCGAGCTTCATGGTGGCCGGCTGCGAGGCCTTCGCCGAAGACACCTGGACTCGTTTTCAGGCCGGCGGCATCACCTTCCGCACCGCCGGCCCGTGCGCCCGCTGCGTGGTCACCACTACCGACCAGCTCACCGCCGAGCGCGGCAAGGAGCCGCTGCGCACCCTCGCCACCTACCGCCGCGACCCCGAGGACCCGACCGACGTCAATTTCGGCCAGAACCTGATCCACGAAACCAAGTCCGGTACCCTCCGCCTCGGCGACCGGATCGTTCTGATTTAAATGAATGCATGCTGCATGTAACCACTGCAACCCGACAAACCCATGATCAAGCACCTCAGAATCCCTCTGTTGGCCAGCATCAGCTTCGCCGCGTTCCTGATCGGCCATGCCCAAACCTCATCCGCGACCGTTGAGGGCACAACGGGCGGTCACTCCTTCCTGCATGTGATGCAGTTTGCCAACGCACTGGGTCTCACCCCTGCCCAGCAGGCCCAATTCCGGGCCATCCGCACCCAAGAGGAAATTGCGCTCAGGGCGATCCGATCGGACACCGATCCCGATTCCGCGCAACGCCGCAACGAAGCGGAGGCTACATATCAGCACTATGACGCCCAACGGGAGGCACTGCTGACTCCGGAACAGCGGGCGACGCTTTGGCGGTACTTTGAGCACGCTCAGACTGAGCAGGTCACCAAAACCCAAATAAAATACTCCTTGTCGTGGCTCGCACATGAGCTGGGGCTGAGTCCCGGACAAATTGACGCGTTTCGGACCCAGCGTGAACAGGAAGAGGTCGCGCTTCGGGCCATCCATGACAATCCTGCCCTCACCTATCAGGAGAAGTATGGGGAGGTCGAAGCCATCCGCATTCAATCCATCGCCCAAAGGGAACAATTATTGACCCCCGAGCAGCTCGCCAAATTCCAACGCATGCACGCGGCCGGTAAAATATAGGCACTTGGATCAGGTCTAAGATACTGGCGAGTCACTCGCTCCCCACCCGTCCGCGCGGCGGCTTGGTGCCGGCCCGGTGCTCCCCGGACTCGATCAGCCGGTTAGGAGCCCGCTCATGCCAACTCCGCTTGCACGCGCTTCCTCATGTCGGTGTAGGCCGCATCGATGAGCTTCATCAAAGCCATGGCATCGATGTCATCTCCGGGCCTGAGCTTCACGTGACGCATGAACTTTCCTGTGCCTTCCAACAGGCCCTTCGGATCGGCAATCTCGGCACCTCGAAAAAATCCGACATTCACGTGGGCTTTGAAGGCGTTAACGTATCCGAAACCCGCGTCAGCGATGCACGCCGTGGGATGGCCGTCATGCAGTAGTTCCCGCACATCGTCGCCGCGCCCACGCATGACTTCAAACCAATGCCGGGCGATACCACCCAGTTCGCGCGGCTGCCTCTTCATCCAGGCCTCGATGGCCGGATCCCGCTGAACCGAACCGGTGAACCGCAAGAGCTGGGTTGTTTTCATCTTCGATTCTTAGTCTAGCGTTTCAATGAATCGCCCTCGGCGCGGGCTCTGGAGGTGAGTTGGTTTTCCTTATTAACCGACGCGCGAAGCAAGACTGCCTCTTGCCGAAACTCAATCCATCCCCACCCGCCCGCGTTGCGATTTGACGCCCGCCCGGCGTTTTTTCGACTCGATCATCCGGACTTTCTGCCCGCGGCTTTTCTGGCGGTGACGGCGGCGGTTCCTTTCGCGTTCATCTGCCCGCGCCGCTTCGACCGCGCGCTGATGCGCCTCCAGCTTCGCGCACAACTCGGCCCAGGCAATTTCGCGATTCGCGGCCTGTGACCGCTCCCGCTGGCAACGCACCTCGATCCCCGTCGGCCGGTGTCGCAGCCAGACCGTGGACGAGGTCTTGTTGATTAACGGAGCTCCCGCGGCCTAAGACACCGGTCTACGCGGAATTCGCGGTTGGCTTTTCCCAATCCTTGGATTTTGCAACAGCCCGAAATCGAGTTCTGCGCCTCGTGTGTGATCTTAGGAGGACGACGTCACAGCAATGACGTTGCGCGCGGTCGGTCGCCGGACGGATACAGCAGGGCTTGGGGACGGCGACGAAGGCGCCCTCGTTCGTTGTCTCATTTTGTGAAAGGCGTCTTTCGGTGTTCATCTCCCCGACGAGCGATTGCGAACGGTCGACAGGTCCCCGTGCGAATACTTTACGGCGACGTTGGAGCGGATGACGGCAAAGCGTCATCGAAAAATGACCGAAGGTTGCCTGCAGTTAGCGCGATCTGCCTCGGGCCGTCGATCTCTACCATTCCTAAGCGCCGCAGAACACCGATGACGAGGTGGCTTTTCAGCCGCGCACCGTCGTCGCTGAAAAAAAAGTGGTTCGCACCCGGAATCGTTACGAGCTTCCTCGTCGCCGCAGGAAGCCGGCCATACACCGCCTGGATATCGTGCATGATGGCGGTCGATTGGGGATCATCTTCCCGGTGGTGATCGCCGAGCAGGAACATGAACGGTCGACTGATCGCGGCATTTGCTGTGCTGCCAAACATTCCGCCGTCGATGTCTACACCGGCACGACAGCGCGGATCATTCACGCAGAACTGCGCGGCAGCGGTGCCACCGAACGAGTGACCGAAGACGCCCACCCGGCCGAGATCGAGCCGTCCGGTGAAGAGGCCTGTCGGGTCCGAAACGTTCAGGCGCGTTAGATGATCGGTGGCGCGGCTCAGGTCGCGAGTCCAAGCGTCGATCAGTCGTTGAATGGTGGCATCGTCGTGGCGTTCAGCCGCTAATTCCGGATCGTTTTCAGGGGGGCGAGTCGCAACAGCCCCGTTCGCCATCACGACGGTTTTCGTGCGGTAGGGAATATCGAATCCGACGACGACGTAACCGTAACTCGCGAGATTTTCGGCTAGCGTCGTATAATTCCATATGGGCGCCGAGGCGCCGCCACGCATCAACAACACCGGAAATGATCGGGGCGTGGGAGCCAGCGGGGCTCCGTCGACGCTGTGCACCCGGACTTTGGAGACGTCCCGGGTAACCAGGTTGATTAACCACCCCTGATTGCGCATGACCGCGGCAGACAACTCGGTTGGCAGAAAGAGGCTCGTTTTTCCTGGTTCGGAATGACCGGTAGCTGGATACCATATCCAAGCGATTAGTTGCTGCTCATTCGGGGCCGGCGGTGGTTCTGACCAAACGAGGTGAACCCGCCCGACGGCATAAGGTCCCGGCGGCGGAGGAAGGACAGTTTCGAAACGGTGCTCGATCCACAAAGCGGCGATCAACACCGTGACGCCCGCTGCGAACAGCGCGATTACACGAGTTATAATGGCAAGCCACCGTCGCCGTTTCCAGAAAACCATCCAATCAGTGTGCCACCTGATTGTGAAGCCGTGATGAAGCGGTGGTGAAGTCACGATGAAATCTGCGTGACGGAAGTCGGAAGGGTCAACTTCACTATTATGCTCGGTGGCGGCATCAGAACCGTCACGCTTTTGCCCCGTCAAGGAGGCACCCCGACGGACGCATACGTTTCAACCACTGAGCAGGAGACGGATTCATAAGAACACCACGTGCTGGAGCATTGCCGGGTTCGCGGCTGGATGGATCCTCTGATAATCCGAGATTCAGCGTCCGGTGTCAGCACGAGCCGACCCGGGCTCGAAACCATTCCGACGCACGTGCGGGCCGGTCGGGTCCTTCAGGTTGTAGACAAGCCCACGCCAGAGACCTTGACGACGGCCTTCCAAGCGGCTTCCTGGTTTACTCGGTCGTGTAGGTGTGGGTGGCGCTGCGCCTCAATTGGGCCTGAGAACTTCCCTTGAGCCGAGGCGAAGAATTGCCCTGAGACGTCGGTTCCGAACTCCGACGCCTGGAGGTAGCGACGGGCGGCGGTCTCAGGCGTCTGATTCATGCCGGGGATGAGGTTCGCAATTGGGATAAACAGATACTTCACGGCCAGGCTAGCTTGTCTCGAAACCTTGGTAGCGGTCGCGGCACCGGGCGACACGGCGTATACGGCCATGCCGGAGGGTAGCCGGCGGGCCAGCGCCGCGGCCCACCAAGCGATAATGAGCTTCGCGTCGGCATACGAATTGTTGGGCACGTATTTCACGTTCGGCCCGTTGCGAATCAGGGCTTCCACCGCGGCGGTTCGGTCACCCTGGTGGTATTTGGCCGCGAAGGCTGGCACGTCGGTGTAGTTGAACATGGGGACGCCCCCTCGGGCAGGCTCCGCGCCGGCGATAACAATCCGCGCGTTGGGGCTCAGCAGGTTGGCGCGAAGCAAGCCGACAGTCAGTTGATGATGGCCGATCAGCGGGGCCTGAGACGCCTCGACGCCCGCCGCAGTGAGCACGCGCGCCTTGCCAGGGACCATCCCTGCATTGAGCAGTAGAAAATCGATTGGCCGACCTCGCTTAACCAGCTCGGCGAGGGCGAAATGAACGCTGGCCGGCGTGTCCAGATCCATCTCCAGCGGCGTGAAAACCGGTGTCTTCGTCTCAGCCATGAGTTGAGCGGCCGTTTCCTTGATCCGGGCTAGGCTGCGCCCGGTGATGATGATCTCGCGCCAGCCTTCGGCGGCGAGCAAGCGGGCTGCCGCGTGACCGAGTCCGGAGGTCGTGCCGGTGACGAGCACGATTGAATGTTTCATGGGCGTCTCCGTGGTGAGGGGGACGTTACTGCTGTTTTTCCTTTGAACCGATCCATGTTGTCTCCTGTGTTTATCTGTCTTGAAGTATTACAGACCCTAAAGTACGTTAATCAAAGCTGCAAGGCCAGGAGTTTCTTACGCAATGGTAACTAATCTTTCAAAGCGCGCCAGAGGGCGTCCCAGAGCCTTTATCCCCGATGAAGCACTCGACCGTGCCGTTGAGATGTTTTGGGAGAACGGGTACGAAGGCGTCGACGTGGATCGGATCGCGCGCGCCGTGAACGTCACCAAACCCGCGCTATACCGAGCCTTCGGAGACAAGCCCACCCTGCTGCTCAAGGCGGTCGAGCGCTATGCCCTGACGTATGGGGCTCCCAGAATGGCAGCATTTCAAGCGGAGCCTGACATCCGTAAGGCCGTGACCGCCTTTTTCGAGGCCGCTGTCAACAGCGCTACGGGCGAGGCTCGTGGCGGCTGCATGATGGTCGCTGCCGCGCTGGGACAGTCGGAGCGAGTTGATGAGATCCGTTCCTTTTTCGCGAAGAGCCTCAACGCGAGCGCCAATGCGTTCGCGCAAAGGTTCGAGCGGGAAATGAAGGCAGGGAATCTGACGAGCACGCCCTCGGCCCGGGTGCGAGGCCATGCGTTCATCGACCTGATTCAGGGTCTGCGGCTTCGCGCCAAGGCCGGTATTGCGCGCGAACAATTGCTGCAGGACGCCCGAAGCTATGTGCCCCTGATTCTGGGCAAGTAAATCGAACGCACTTCTCGGCGGGGATGCGTCCGGACGAGTGCCAAATCGCCAACGCGCTTATCAAATGGCGCGTTTCAAATAGGACCGATTCTGCAACGATGACTCAGCGAGCCTTGATGTGCGTTAGGGTGTTCATCCCGACAAGGGGGGCGTTTTTGAAACAGAGGATTTCAGCCGCCGCGGCTTCATGAGAAAAGGGCTGTCCCTCGCTTCCCCTACTCCTATGCCAAGGCGGCAAGCCTGGCAGCAACTCCTCGCAGAAGACGGAAATCGTCAGTCTCTTTCTGGCCGACCTCTCTGGACCTTGATACCCGCGCGATGCTTCTTGGATTGAATCATGCGGATCTTCTGGCCGCGGGATTTTTGCCGGTTTCTGCGGCGTCCTTGCTCTCGTTCATCCGTTTGCTTGGCCCGTTCCGCGCGTTGCCGCTCTTCCAACTTCGCGCACAGCTCTGTCCAGGCCAGTTCGCGATTAGCCGACTGCGAGCGCTCCCGCTGGCATCTCGTCTCGACGCCGGTCGGACGATGACGCAGCCACACACAGGAACTCGTCTTCTGCAGCTTTTGCCCGCCGTGACCCGAGCCGAGGATGAATCGTTCATCCACGTCCGAGGCCCGCACCCCGAGAGCCGCCAATCTGACTTCAATTGCCTTGTTCATCGGTGGAGATCTGACGGCGGCACAGAAACAGTAGGAATCGACTTGGATATCTTGATTTTTTGTCCGCCCGGCCCGGAGCCGCGGACAAAGCTCTCCACCACCTCCCGGCTGCTAAGTCCCAGGGCGGCCAATCTGGCTTCAACGGCTTGGTTCATGGAGTCGGGCGGGTCTCGCGGCACGAAACGCCGCGATTCAGGCCGCACCATGCGAGCAGCCGGCCTCCCCAAGCGCAATCCCAGTCCCGTCGCCCCGCCGGATCAGCCGTACAGGAATCGCGGCAGGCTGGAGGCCAGGGCCGGGGCGACCGGAAATCCCTTCATCTTCCCGGGGTTGAGCAGGCCCTTGGGATCAGCCTCCTGCTTGAGCGAGACTTGGGCCGCGGATCCGTTGCCGCGCCCGCCTTCCTCGAGGTAGCAGGTGTGCGGGTTGCTGCTGGAAATGCCCAGCTCGGCGGCATAGGCGATGACCTCGCGCAGGTGATCCTCGCTCACGAATTCCACCACAGGAATGAGCACGGGGATCACCAGCCCAAACTCGCCGGTTGGGTGGTGGCCGCGCACAAATTCGAAGTGGAGGTGGATCTGGCCGGGAAAGCGCGCCTGCAGTTGAGCCGCCTGCTCCGCGAAATTCGGCCCCATGCCCAGCTGCAGATAGGTGTGCCCCGGGTGGCTCTTGAGCATCCACAGCGTGCTGTGGTTCCAACCGTACTCCATGAGCATCGGCTGCCGCTTGGGCTCATGATGAGGGATGACGAGCGGAACATGCAGCCCCTTCAGCCGGGCCTCGCCCACGACCGCCTCCGTGAACGATTGATCCACCTCCAGCCAGATGAAGGCATGCCCCTCCGGCAGCCACTTGCGCAGCGGCTTGAAACTGGCGCCGAAGCTCGGCTCGAGGAGCGACATCAGGCGCTTGGGGATCGCATCGTCATACGCCACGCAGCGGGCGAAGGCGGTGACCTCCTCCCAGTCCGGGCCGGTGACGACGATCTGGTCCCAGCGGCGGGCCGGCGCGAGGCGGAGCTGCAACTCGATGATCACCCCGTTGGTGCCGTAGGCGTGAAACGCCCGCAGGGTCTCGGATTCCTCAAGGACGATCTCCCGCGGCTCGGCTTCCATGGTGAGGAGCTTGAGCCGCTTGATGGTACCGGGCTCCCGCAGGCCTCCCCAGGTAATCGACCCGATGCCGGCGCTCCCTCCGGAAATGAATCCCCCGATCGTGGATTTTACCCACGTGGACGGCAGGCACCGCATCTCCCAGCCCACGGCCCGCACCGCCCGCTCCAGGTTGATCACCCGCACGCCCGGCTCGGTTGTCACCACCCCGTCCTCGATCCCGATGATTTGATCCAGCCCGGTGATATCAATGACCAGCCCGCCGCTCAGGGGAATGCATTGCCCATAGTTGCCCGTGGCACCGCCCCGCACGGTGACCGGCAGCTCATGCCGGTAGGCCAGCGCCAGGACCCGCTTGAGTTCCTGGACCGAACCCACCTTCACCACCGCGGAAGCGTTCCGCGGCTCCAAACGCGCCTTCAAGACCGGCGAATACCAGTAGCAGTCTTTCGACAGCGTTTCGACCTCGGCCTGGGTGGAAATCACCTGGTCATAGCCGACCAAGGTCTGAAGTTCTTCCAGCAGGGCGGAATCAACGGTGACAAATCCAGGAGTTGGCTGGGACATAATCGGCAGGGAAGGCGGTTTGGGTAAGAGTGCTGGCACGTGTCCGACGCACCTTGCATCGGGGTCGGCCAGCCACAAAACGTGAAGCGTAGATCATGCCTGCAACCGGCGGGCCGGAGACTATTAGCCGCCCGCTCCTATAGGACAAAATCCGACCGGCCCGAAGTCGGGCGCAACTTGGCCGCCAAGAGATCGGGATATCTGGCGCCGTGCGATCTTCGCAGAGCCGCCGCCTGGTTTTTTCCTGACCCTGCGATATTTAGGTCTCACTCCGAAGCCCAGCCGTCACCGGGCATCATTCCGGGAAGCCCGCCACCGGCCGATTTGAGGTGGCAAAGGCATCGGGGCGGCTTTTTCCTGATGGAAACTTATTCCCGGCCCCGCAGTCAAACCAGCCCCATCTCCTCCCCTCTCTTTTCCCATGATTAACGGTCCAGTCTGGTCAGAAAAACTTCGCACGGAAATCGGCAAGGCGGTCATCGGGCAGGACGCCGCCATCGAGCGCCTCCTCGTCGCCCTCCTCGCCAACGGCCATGTCCTCCTCGAGGGCATGCCCGGCCTCGCCAAGACCCTGCTGGTGAAATCCCTCGGCACCGCCCTCGGCGTGCAGTTCGAGCGCATCCAGTTCACCCCCGACCTCCTGCCCAGCGACGTCGTCGGCACCATGATCTTCCAGCCGAAGACGGGCGAATTCTCCGCCCACCGCGGTCCCATCTTCGCCAATCTCGTCCTCGCTGACGAAATCAACCGCGCCCCCGCCAAGGTCCAAAGCGCGCTGCTCGAGGCGATGCAGGAGCGCCAGGTCACGCTTGGAGGCCAGACCCATCCCCTGCCCAAACCGTTTTTCGTCATGGCGACGCAGAACCCCGTCGAGCAGGAGGGCACCTATCCGCTGCCCGAGGCGCAGACCGACCGCTTCCTCTTCAAGCTCATTGTCGATTACCCGACCGCCGAGGAGGAATCCACCATGATGCAGCGCTGGGGTCAGGTCACGCAGCAGCCCGCGCTCTCGGCCGTCTCCAGCGGCGAGGAACTCCTCGAGCTTCGCACCGCGGTCGACTCCATCCACGTCTCCCCCGCCGTGCAGGGCTACATCCTCGCCCTGGTCCGCGGCACGCGCGCCCTCACCGAGGGCGGTCCGACCGCCAAGCGCTACCTGAACTTCGGCGCCTCGCCCCGCGCCTCCCTCGCCCTCTACCAGTCCGGCCGCGCCCTGGCCTGGCTCCGCGGCCAGGATTATGTCTCCCCCGCCCTTGTCCAGGAACTCGCCCCCGACGTCATGCGCCACCGCATCGGCCTCACCTACGAGGCCGAGGCGGAGGAGATCACCCCGGACAAGATCATCGCCCAGGTCGTGCAGAACACACCAGTGCCAGCCGCGAAATAATCGTTCTCGTTCTCTTAATCCTAATCTTACTCCCAGGAACAGGAGATCGCCGAAGGGTGAGAGAAAGATTAGCATTAGAAGAACGATTTTTCCGACCCAATGCCCGTCGCAGCCCAACCCGCCCCGCAAAATCCCCTGGCCCTCCTGCGCCAGCTCGAGTGGCGCGTGCGCCATGCCGTCGAGAATGTCCTCAGCGGCGAATACCGCTCCACCTTCCGCGGCCGCGGCATGGAGTTCGACCAGGTCGTGAAATACGAGTTTGGCGACGATGTCCGCGACATCGACTGGAACGTCACCGCCCGCCTCGGCGAGCCCTACCGGAAGAAGTTCGTCGAGGAACGCGAGGTGACCCTGCTCCTCGTGTTCGAGGATTCGCCCTCCCTCCATTTCGGATCCGGCGCGCAATCGAAGCGCGAGGCTCTGCTCGAGCTGGCCGGCCTCGTCATGCTCCTCGGCGCCGTCAACCGCGACCGCGTCGGCTTCGTTTACGCTGCGCCCGGCGGGAATCTGGTCCGCGAACCCGTGCGTGGCCGCGGCGCGATCCTCCATGCCGCCGCCACGCTGCTCGGGCGCCCCGCCCCCGCGCCCACGGCCGGCGCCGCTGAAATCCCCTGGCGCTTCCTCGCGCGCGCCGCGCCGAAGCACAGCGTGCTGCTCTGGCTGGGGGACTTTCCGCCGCGGGCCGAGCCCGAGGGCTGGGCCGTGCTCCAGCGCCGCTACCAGACCATGGGCTTTCGCGTCGACGACCCGTGGGAGCGCGAACTTCCTGCGCAAGAAACATTCGCCGCCTACGATCCCGCCGCCGGCCGGCTCGTCACGCTAGATGGCAGCGCCGCCGAACGCGCCGCGCACGCCGCCTGGGTGGCCCGGCGCGAGGCCGCCTGGCAGGCACTGTTTCCCGACCGGCTCAGCCGGCTCGTGGTCGACACCGGCCAGAACCGCCTCGATGCCTTGGTCAGATTCTTCCACGCCCGGATGGTTCAGCGCGCCGGGCGCTGAATCATAGGTGGCTAGTACCAAGGACCCAGTAACAAGAAGCCGATTCGAGATGATCACGACCGCCGCCTTTTCTTGTCACTCGTCACTGGTCACTTGGCACTTGGCCGCCTTGGGCGGCCTCAGCGGCTACGTCCTCAAGGACCCGCTCTGGCTGCTCGCCCTGCTGGCGCTTCCGCTCCTGGTCTGGGTGCGCGGACGTCGCCGTGTGCCCGTCCTGCTCGTGCCGTTTGCCGCCGCCTGGCACCGTCCTTCGCTCGCCTCGGTTTCCCGCTGGCCGGTGGCCCTGGCCTTGCTCGGGCTGGTGCTGCTGGTCGTAGGCCTCGCCCGCCCGCAGCACGTCGAGGACAAGCGCGAGGTCCACTCGCAGGGCTACGACATCATGCTGGCGGTCGACCTCTCCGGCTCGATGCTCGCCGAGGATTACGAGAAGGATGGCGAGCGCCTCAACCGCCTGCAGGCGATCAAGCCCGTCATCCAGGCCTTCATCAACGACCGGCCCAACGACCGGATCGGCATCGTGGTCTTCTCCGGCCGGGCTTATACCCTCGCACCGCTCACCTTCGACCACGAGTGGCTCGCCCGGCAGACGGAGCGGCTGAGAATCGGCATGATTGAGGACGGCACCGCCATCGGCGACGGCCTGGGCATCGCCCTCACCCGGCTCGATCAGGCCAAGCGCGAAAGCGGCGGCAAACGCTCCGGCGCCTTCGTCGTGCTATTGACCGACGGTGCGAATAACCGCGGCACACTCACGCCGGAACAGGCCACCGAGATCGCCAAGGGCCGCGGCGTGCCCGTCTATACGATCGGCGCCGGCAAGGACGGCATCGTGCCGTTTCCCGTCTTTGACGACAAGGGTAACAAGATCGGCTACACGCACCTGATGGCCGACCTCGACGAGGACGCATTGCGCCGGATTTCCGAGGCGACCGGCGGCCATTTCTTCCGGGCCGCTGATGTCGACACGGTCGAGTCCGCCTTCAAGGCCATTGATCGCGCCCAGAAGATCGAGTTTCAGGCCAAGAGCTACCTCGTCACGACCGAGCTCTTCTACTGGACCGCCGCGCCCGGGCTCTGCGCCCTCCTGCTGGCCGCAGTGTTCGCCCGGCCGCTCTGGCAACGGGAGGCCGCCGCATGACGTTTGCCTGGCCCCAGCTTCTCTGGCTGCTGCTCGTGCCGGTCGCCCTGCTCACCGCCGAACTCCTGCGGCGTCGTCGGGCTGCCGCCACCGCTGGCCATCCGAAGATCCTCCACGCCGAGGCTGGCACGCATGAGCTCTCCCTGGTCCAGACACCCGCCGCATCCCACCGGAGCCGCCCCTGGCTGTGCGCCGGGCTCATCCTCGCGATCATCGCCCTCGCCCGTCCGCAATATGGCCGGCTGGAGGAGCCCGTGTTCGACCAGGCCCGGGAAATCATCATCGCGATCGACCTTTCCCGCTCGATGCTGTCCCAGGACGTGAAGCCGTCCCGCCTGGAACGCGCCAAGCTGCTCACCCAGTCGCTGCTCGAAAAACTGTCCGGTGAGCGCGTCGGGCTCGTGACGTTCTCCGGCACCGCCTTCCTCCAAAGCCCGCTCAGCTCGGACTACGAGATCCTCCGCGAATTCCTGCCCGCGCTCAACCCCGACTTCCTTCCCGAGGGCGGCACCAACTACCGCGCCCTGATCGACACCTCCGTGTCCGCCTTCGGCGCCACCAATGCCGCCGACCGCTTCCTCATCGTGCTCAGCGATGGCGAGGCCACCGACGACGATTGGAAGCCCGAGGTCGCGGAGCTGAAGAAAAAGGGCATCCGCGTGATCGGCCTCGGCGTGGGCACCACCTCAGGTGCCATGATTCCCGACGGCTCCGGCGGCTTCATGAAGGATGAGCGCGGCGCGGTCGTCCTGTCCAAGCTCGAGAGCAGCACCCTGCAGGAACTCGCCGCAGTCACCAACGGCACGTATCGCGATGCCAGCACGTGGATCGACCTCGCCGGCGTGCTCCGTTCCACCGTCGAGGCCGGCCGGAAGGGCCGGTTTATTGATAAAACCACCGTGCGGCTCGCCGAGCGCTTCCAATGGCCGCTCGCCCTCGGCCTCTGGTGCCTCCTGGTGAGTTTCTGCTACGAATTCCCGGTGCACCCCAAGCCCCGCGAGCTGAAGCTGCGCAGGAAGCCCGAAACGGGGGATCCAACATCTGCGGGCCCAGGCTCGAAATTCGAAGGACCCGATCCGAAATCCGCGAAACTCACCGCGCTCACGGCAGCCGCCGTGTTGCTAGCCCTATCCGGTATCCGGTATCCGCCATCCGCCATCGCCGCCGCCGAACCGGCGGAGGCGCCCCCGCCCCTCGCGAAAATCGTCTCCCGCCTTTCCACCCAGGACGATGCATCGGCCCGCGACTGGGCCGAGCTCGCCCGCGAGACCGTCACGTGGGGCCAGCATATCCAGTCCGAATCGCGGCCGGTGCCGCCCGGTCCGGTGCGCGATGCCCTGGCCGCCACCGAACTCGGGTCGGCGCGGGATCCCAAAACCGCCGACTGGCCCAAGCTGCGCGAGGACCTGGCGGCCCTGCTGAAAACTCCCGACGAGCAGAAGCCGCCGCAAAACCAGCAGAATCAACCGGACCAGCAGCAGCAAAAGCCGGATCAATCGGACCAGCAGAATCAAAGCCAGCAAAACCAGGACCCGTCGAAACCCAACCGGCAAAAGCAGGATCCCACCTCGCAATCGAAGCCGTCGCAGGATTCATCCTCCCAACCCCGGCAGCAGGATTCTTCGCCGCCGACCAGGCCGAAACCGGAAACCGGGAGCCAGTCGCCCTCCGCGTTTGGCGACATGAAGGAAGCCGCGAAACAACCACCGCCCTCCCGCGAAATGCAGAAGGTCGGCGGCACCCCGGAGAAGAGGGACGCCGACAAAGCTCCCTTGGATTCCCAGCTGGCCCTGCAGCTCCAAAAACTTGACCAACTCCGCAACCAGGATTCCCCCGCCGAACTCTTCCAGCTGATGGACACCGACAAAAAGACCACGCCGAAAAAAACCGGCAAAGACTGGTGACCGCCATGCACCACCGTACCGCAAAGTCCACACCGGCAATGAGCACGCCCAACCCCGGAAATTGGCCGCAAAGCGGCTCAAAAAATTCCGCGGCTGCGTCTCGCATCTCCCGTGCGCCCATCGGCGCCATGGTGGCTCCTTCGCCGTCCCCGGCCCCTCGTGCCTTTTTGTGGCCAAAGCTTCCGAAGGTTGGGTTTGCCCGTGGCTCAACCGCGCTCCACCGCTTCCTCGCCCTCCTTCTCCTCCCCCTCCTGGCCCTGGTCGCCCGCGCCCAATCCGTGCACTGGGAAGGGTCCCCCGACGATCCCGCCGAGGTGCAGCTCGTGTTCGAGGACTGCGCTCCGGACGGGGATCCCCAGCTGCCGGTCATGGCTGAAACTTCCCTGACCCTGACTGGCAATTCGACACAGACCTCGATCATGAACGGGTCGTTCTCCCGCTCAACGATCCTCACCTACAGCGCCCGCGCGCACCGGGCCGGCGCCACCCTGCAAATCCCCGCCTTCACCGTTCAGACCAACAAGGGGCCCAAGTCCGTCGCCTCCTTCACCGGCGGGGCGGCCCGCGTCATTTCCGACGCCATGGTCAACGCCCGGCTTGTGCCCGGTTCCGGAACCGTGTGGGCCGGCGAAGTGTTCCCGCTGACCTATGTGCTCGACGCCGCCCGGCGCAGTTTCAACCAGCTCGCCAGCCCCATCGATTGGAATGCCAGCCCGCTGATCGTCGAGGACTGGTCCAAGCCCGAGCCGGTCGAAACCAGTCTCAATGGCGAATCCCGCCTCAATATCATCTACAAGGCCCGGGCTTACGCCAGGTCATCCGGCCCGGTCACGCTCAATCCCACCACCCAGCTGGTGAACATCGCCACCGGCAGCGTCGGCTTCGGCCTGTTTCAGCAGCAGCGCGTCGAGCAGCTCTCGGTAAATTCGAAGCGCGTCGATCTCATCGTCCATCCGCTGCCACCGCCGCCGCCCGGTTTCACCGGCGCGGTCGGGCAGTTCAAGCTCGTCTCCAAGGTCGTGCCCACCAGCGCCGCCGTCGGCGAGCCGATCACCTGGACCCTTGAGCTCAGCGGCACGGGCAACTGGCCGGACATCGCCGGGCTGCCGCAGCGCGAGGTGTCCAAGGATTTCCAGGTCGTGCAACCCCAGGCCAAGCGCGTTCCCGCCGACGGGAAACTCTTCGATGTCACGCTCACCGAGGACGTCGTGCTCGTCCCCACCCGCACCGGCGACTACCCGCTCAAGCCGGTCACATTCGTTTATTTCGACCCCAGGGCCGGCGAGTACAAGACCCTCACCACGGCCGGCACCACGGTCACGATCACCGCCGCAGTGACGCCGGCCGGCTCCGCCCCGCGATTCCAAGTGGGCTCGCCCGAGACGCCCTCGGCCGCGCCGGCTGCCGCGGCCGCTCCGCGGGCCGACACCCCGCCCACCGCACCGCCCGAGGGCATTCCGCGCGATGCCCTGCCCGGCAGTGATCATGCGCCTGTGCCGTTGCCTGACGGCCGGCTCTTGGCACTGGTGGCCGCGCCGTTCGCGTTGCTCCTGGTTTTCTGGGGCGGCCTCGCCGTGCGGCGCGCGCGACAGACCGACCCGCGCCGCCGCCGCCGCGAGGCCCATGCCCGGCTCGCCGCGACACTCGCCAGGCTCCGCACCGCCGCCGCGGCGGACCGCCCCGCCCTGCTCCTCGCCTGGCAGCATGATTCCGCCATCCTCTGGGAAATCCTCCACGCCGCGCCGCCGCCGGCCGCGTTCGGCGACGCCGGATGGAGCCAGCTCCGGGTGGAATCGGATCGCGCCCTCTACCGCGCCGACACCGCGCTGCCGGACGACTGGCTCGCCCGGGCCGAGGCCGCCCTCGCCGCCCGCCGCGTGCCGGACTTTTCGCCGCTGGCCGCGCTGCGACCGCGCAATCTCGCTCCTTTCCTCGTGTTCGCGGCGGCCGCATTGCTCACGACCTCCCTTGGTGCCGAGGATGGCCTCGCCGCCTACCGTCGCGGCGACTTCCCCGCTGCGGAAAAGGCCTGGACCGCCGCGGTCGCCCAGGATCCAACCAACCCGGTCGCGCGGTACAACCTCTCGCTCGCACTGGCGCAGCAGGACCGCTGGGACCTCGCCCTGACCCACGCCACCGCCGCGCTGGTCCAAGATCCCGCCAACGAGTCCATCCGCTGGCAGTTCGCCCTCGCCGGCGAAAAGTCCGGTTTTCTGCCCGCGCCCCTCGTGGCCTTTCCCCGACCGGGCCCACTGCAATCGCTCGCGGAACTGGCGTCGCCGGGTGCGTGGCAACGGTGGCTGCTGGCCGGCGCGGCGGGGGCCGCCCTCTCGCTCGGTCTCCTGCTCCGCGGCGCCTACGGCCGGTCGTCCGCCTTACGGGCCTGGAGTGCCGGGATCCTGCTGGGCGTGAGCGTCCTGCTGTCCGCCGCGGCCCTCGCCGCCCTGACGGCCTATGGCCCGACCGCCGACAATCGCGCCGTCATCCTCTGGCGCGGCAGCGTCCTGCGTTCCATTCCAACCGAGGCCGACATCACCCAGAAAAGCACGGCGCTCTCCGCCGGCAGCGTCGCCATCGTGGACCGGACTTTCCTCGACGGCAACTGGGTGCGCCTCTCCTTTGACAACGGCCAGACCGGCTGGGTGCGGAAGGAGGATGTGATCGGGCTCTGGAAATGAAATTCGAAGGTAGAAGTCCGAAACTCGAAAATCAGGACCCGTTCCATCAAGCAGTTCGGCAGGTCGATCTGCAGGTTTCGAATTTCCTCCTTAGAATTTCATTTTCCTCACCATCCTTGCCATCGACTCTTCGGGGTTAAGCCCCGTCACCTTCGAGATTTCCACCCAGGCAAGATCTTTTGACTCGTTGGTCACCGTCAACGGCTCCGCCGGGTCCGCCTCAATCATGAAGCGCAGGTCGTAATGCCAGTGCGCGGGCTCGGCTTTCCGCTCGGGAATCCAGTGCCGGTCAAGATCGAAAATTTCCCGGGTCACCGGCCGCAGCCGCGTCAGCCCGCTTTCCTCCCGGGCCTCGCGCAGCGCCACAGCCAGCAGGTCCGGATCACCGTCGGCGTGACCCCCGAGCTGCAGCCACTTGTCGAGCTTGCGATGATGCGTCAGCAGCGTCCGCGTACGCCCCGCATCCACCACCCACGCCGAACCGGTCAGATGCCCGCTCAGCTGGGTGCGCTGCAGGCAATCGGCATGGGCTTCGACAAACCGGATCGTCTCCGCGGTCATCGCGGCTTCATGCGGGTCAAGCGGCCGGCCGGCGTGGGCCTGCAGCAGTTGGAGAACTTGGGTGCGGTGCATTTTGAATCCCGATCTATAACCACGATTCATTTTACAGGAGGCAACCGAGGGAACGGAGGAATTGCTTCCCATTCCAAACTCTCAGTTTCCTCGGTTGCCTCCTGTAAACATTCTGGGTCTAGCGCGTTTCGAACCATTTCGGTTCCGCCCGCACGCCGGCCGCCGCGTCGATCTGGGTAAAAATATCCGGGACCGTCGCCGCCACCCGGAACAGGTCCATGTTCGAGGGCTTGAAGAATTTCTCCCGCAGCATCCGCTCAAACAGCCGCAGCAGGTCGTCGTAGAAGCCATCCTGGTTGAAAAACACACAGGGCTTTTTCACCACGTCGAGCTGGCGCAGGGTGAGGATCTCCATGATTTCCTCCAGTGTGCCGAATCCCCCCGGCAGGGTCACGAAGGCGTCGGCCCGCGTCTCCATCAGCAGCTTGCGCTCGCGCATGGTCACGACCGTCACGAGTTCGTCCGCCTCGTCGTAGGCCAGTTCGCGCGCCTTCATGAATTCTGGAATCACGCCGACGACGTGGCCGCCGCTTTCCTTCACGGCGCGCGCCACCGCGCCCATCAGGCCGGTCTTGCCGCCGCCATAGACGAGGCCCCAGCCCCGGGCGACCATGGCCCGCCCCAGCTCCGCCGCCGACGCCGCATATTTGGGGTCGAGCCGGTCGCTTGACGAGCAGTAAACACAAAGCAATTTCGGCATGACCTTTGTGAACCACGAATGAACACGAATTGACACGAATAAAAGCGGAGAAAGCGCTGTATCGTCCGGGCGATTCGTGTTCATTCGTGTCCATTCGTGGTTTTCCCCGTCTCCAGTTACCGTGGCCGCCTCGCGCCGTCGCCAACAGGGCATCTTCATCTCGGCCATGCCCGCACGTTCTGGGTGGCCGCGGAGCGCGCACGGGCCGCCGGCGGCGTGCTCGTGCTGCGCAACGAGGACCTCGACGCCGTGCGCTTCCGCCTGGATTTCGTCGACGCCATGCTCGAGGACCTGCGCTGGCTCGGCTTCACCTGGCAGGAGGGCCCGGATGTCGGCGGACCCTGCGCCCCGTACAACCAGAGCGCCCGCCGCTCCCACTATCGGGCCGCCCTCGGCCAGCTGCACGCCGCCGGGTTGATTTTTCCCTGCACGCATTCGCGCCGCGACGTGCTCGAGGCCATCGGCGCCCCGCACGAGGGCGCGGGTACCGATGACGAGCCGGTTTATCCCCGGGAGTTCCGTCCGCCCGCCGGCGCGCCGCTGCCGCCGCTCGGCGAAAAGATCACCGTGAACTGGCGCCTGCGCGTGCCGGACGGCGGGGAAATCGCCTTCACCGACGGGCGCTTCGGCGAACAACGGGCGGTCGTGGGACGCGACTTCGGCGATTTCCTGGTCTGGCGCAAGGACGACGTGCCCAGCTACCAACTCGCGTGCGCCGTGGACGATGCTGCGATGGGTATCACCGAGGTCGTCCGCGGCGCCGACCTCATCAAGAGCACCTTCCGCCAGCTGCTGATCTACCGCGCGCTCCGCGCCACCGCCCCGGCCTTTTATCACTGTCCGCTGATGACTGACGTGAGCGGCCAGCGGCTCGCCAAGCGCCACGACGCCCTGAGCCTGCGCACCCTCCGGGCCCAAGGCGTGACCCCTTCCGATATCCTGGCGAAGTTTCAGGCAGAAACCTGCTGAGCGGCAGACGGCGGGGGAATCCGGGCTTGCTCCCGGAATGCCATCGCCGGCACGCTGGTGAAGCTGGCATGGAGCAGATCGATCCTCCGCATCACGACAACCCGGTGGAGCCAACGCAGTCGGAACCGACCGCTGGGGACGGACTTTCCGGCCCGAAGCCGGGGGCCCCGCCGCCCTTGGCGCCTTCCCCGTCGCCGGCGCCCTTCATTTTCCATGGCAATGCCACGGAGTACTTCCGGATCTGGATTGTAAACACGCTGCTGAGTGTCCTGACGCTCGGGATTTTCTCAGCCTGGGCCAAGGTGCGGAAGCGACGGTACCTGCGCGGCAACACGGAATTGCTCGGCCACCGCTTTGATTACACGGCTGATTCCCGGCGCATTCTCGTGGGCAACCTCATCGTCGTGGTGCTCTTTCTCGGCTATGCCCTCTTCGGCGCCGTATACCCCGCCATCCGGTTCCTCGCCATCGGCGTCATCGTGCTCGCGCTGCCGTGGATCATCGTGCGCTCCCTCGCCTTCAACGCGCACCATACGGTCTGGTGCGGGCTGCGCTTCCGGTTCCATCCCAGCCTGAGCGCCGCCGTCATGGTCTTCCTGCTCAAGTCTGTGCTGATCGTGGTTTCGCTTGGCTTTTACTACCCCGCCTGGGTCCGGGATAAGAATGATTTCATCATCAGCCGCCACCGGCTGGGCACCGCCTATTTCCATTTCACCGCCCGGACCAGCCGGTTTTATTTTTCCTACTTCGTGACCGGGATCCTGGTCTTCGCCTTTCTGGTGGCGCTGGCCGTGACCATGGGCCTCCTCGTTGGCCACAACGGCGGGCATGCGCCGAGCCCCACCCAGTTGCTGCCTGTGCTCGCCGCCTATGCGGCCGTGCTGTACGCGGCCAAGCAGCTGACCTTCGCCCTCCTGTTCAACCACATCTGGAACGGGACCCAGCTCGATGAGCATCGCTTCCGCGGACGGATGAAGACGGGCCGGTGGCTGGGCCTCCAGGTCACCAACCTTGCGGCCATTATCGGCACCTGCGGTCTCCTCTATCCCTGGGCCCTGATCCGCACCACCCGCTATGTGCAGGACTGCCTTGAATTCATTCCCGCCGGCCCGCTCGATTCCATTTCCCGGCTGGGCAGCACGGCCGGGAGCGCCGTCGGGGACACCGCCGCGGAGTTCGTCGGCTTTGACTTCGGCCTGTGAACACCGTGATTTCCGCGACCTATTTCGATGGCGAGATCCTGCGGGGGCAGGCGGTCGGCGTGGCGCTCACCGACGACCGGCACCTGCGGATCACCGGCGGACCGGTGGACCTGCGAATCCCGGCCGCGCAGGCGCAGATCAGCGACCAGCTCGGGAGCATTCCGTTTTTCCTGCGGTTATCCGGCCGGGGGATGCTCGAAATTCCCGCCAGCGACGAAGCCGCCGCATTCCTCGACGGGCTCCGGCCGTCCCCTTCGCGCACCTCGCTGATTCACCGCCTCGAATCCCACGCCACGGTCGCCGCGGCCGCCACGCTCTTGCTGGCCGGCGTCGTGGCGGTCTCCCTCTGGCTCGGACTCCCGCGCCTGGCCCGCCGGGCGGCGTATGCGGTGCCCGCCGAGATCGAGCTCCAGGCCGGCAAGGCGGGCTACGCCGCCTTTGCCCAAAGCTTCCTCCCCTCCAACCTGGGCTATTATGAAAAGGAGCGGGTGAGGCACGCACTCGGACGGCTCAAGCAGACGCGGACCCTGCACCTCGATCCTAAGGTCGTGTTCTTCCAGATGAACGCGCCCAACGCCTTCGCCCCTGCCCGGGGGCACGATCGTCGTCACCGACGAACTCGTCCGCCTCGCGCTGAACGAAGATGAACTGGCCGCCGTGCTGGCCCACGAGCTCGGGCACGTGGAACTGCGCCACGGACTGCAAAGCGTGCTGCGCAACAGCTCGGCCCTGATCGTGGTCAGCACGGTGACCGGGGATCTGTCCACCCTTTCCACCTTTTCCGGAACGCTCCCTTTCATCCTGCTCCAGTACGGCTACAGCCGCGAGTTCGAGCGCGAGGCCGATGCTTTCGCCGTGGACCTGCTCCGCGACGCACACATCAACCCCGTCGCGCTTGCGTCCATCCTCCAGCGGCTGGAAGAAAAACGTCCCACCCACGGCACCGATTTCAGCTACCTGAGCACGCATCCGGGCACGGAGGAGCGGGTGAAATTCATCCGCTCGTTTGGGCCGACGCTGGCGACGACGGTACCGCCACGGAATCCCGCCCCTTCGCTTTCCTTTACCGGCACCTTGCCGCCCGCCCCCTCGATGTCGGTGCTCAAGTGGAACGCCGGCTCCTTTCCGGCCAAGGTCCCGGCCATGCATTCCACCACCTCCACGATTCCGGGCGGCGACACCGGACCCCTGGATTTGTCGATGGTGGAACGCGTGCCCCGGGCCCTCTCCCAACCACCGCCGCACTATCCGGCCGCCATGCGCCATGCGGGAATCCCCGGCGTGGTCGTCGTAGATTTTATTGTGGATCGGGACGGAGCCGTGCGCATTGCATCGGTGCTTTCATCCTCCCGCCATGAGTTTGATCAATCGGCCTTGGAGGCCGTCCAACAGTGGCTATTCGAGCCGGGATTGAGAAACGGTGTTCCTGTTCGGACCCACATGCAGGTTCCCATCCAGTTCGAAGCTGATTCCTCGCCTTCATCCGAACATAATAAATAACGCGGAACGGCTTGCCGCCTTCCGCCGGCCGGAGGTTGCAGTCGCCCGCGAACCATTTCAGCCTCGAGAGGTCAGTCAATTCCGCGGCTAGCCCAGCTCAACTCCCGCCCTCCATGCCCTACCTCAAAATCCAGACCAATCTGCCGATCGGGAAAAAATCCCGGCAAACCATCCTGCGCAACGCCTCCTCCCTCGTGGCGCGCGAACTTGAGAAGCCCGAGGAACTGGTGATGGTCGCACTGCAGGACGATACCACCATGCTGTTTGCGGGCAGCGATGATCCCGTGGCCTTTCTCGAGCTCAAGAGCGTCGGGCTGCCCGGCCGCAAGACCAGGAAACTCAGCCAGGCTCTCTGCACCCTCATCGATGAGCACCTCGGCATCACCAAGGAGCGCGTCTATGTGAAGTTCATCGACGTCAACCGCGGCATGTGGGGCTGGAAGGGCGATACGTTCTGAGAATTTGCGAGGTGGGATTTTCGATTTACGATTGATCGGAATCGGGGCAGCGCTCCTCAAATCGTCCCTCGTCCTAGAGTTCGTCGTATTTCTCCGAGCGCCCGCGCGCCTTGTCCACCGGGTATTTCTTCGCATTGGCCGCCATCTTCGCCTCGATCGCCGCGGCGACGTCCAGCCCCGTGGCATTGGCAAACTCCAGTGCGTAGATCACCACATCGGCGAGTTCCTCGGCGATCTTCGCGCGCTTCACCTGGTCCTGGACGATCGCATGGGACTGCTCGGGCGTCGCCCACAGGAAATGCTCCATCAGCTCGCCCGCCTCGGCGGCCAGCGCCATGCTGAGGTTCTTTGGCGCGTGAAACTGCTCCCAGTCCCGCTCGCGGACGAAGGCAAGCAGGCGGGTCTTGAGCTCGGCCGTCGTGGTGGTGGAGTCATTCATCTTCGCCAGCCTGCCGCCGCCCGGCCGTCACGCAATCTTGACGTGATGACAAAATAAATTCTTGGCACGCGTTCTGCAGTATGCATGGTCTCCCAGCGTTCCAATGACCGTTCAGCAAAAACATCTCCGCGGCTCCGCCGGCACTTCGATTACGAAGGCCTGCGTCGCTCTTTGCCGCGCCCAGATGCGACCGGTCGTCCTTAATTGGGGCAAACACCAGACCGGCACGGGCTTCCAGGCCTAAACCTCCGTTTAACGGACCCCGTTTAGAAAATCCTGAAGCCCGGCGGCCCACCAGCCCCGAGGTTCATCCTCCATTTTCCCATGACCACCATCATCCATCCCCTCCGTCCGGCCCGTCGCCCGCGCAGTGCAGATGCTTCGTCTCTCTCGGCCGAGCTCCGCAAACCGAGCTACGACTGCCGCGAGCACGCGGACGCGGTGAAGCTCACGGTCTACGTCCCGGGCGTGGAAGCATCCGGCGTGGAAATCGAGATGCGCGGCCCCGACCTGATCGTCACCGCCCGCAAGGTTCACTTTGTCCGCGTCAACTGGCAGGCCCTCCACCTCGAGAGCGCCCAGCGGGACTACCAACTCCGGCTGCGCCTTGGGCACGGCGTGGATTACTCCGCGCTGCACGCCGAGATCCATCAGGGCGTGCTCACCGTTGTGCTCCCCAAGCGCCTCCCGCTCGGGGAAAGCCTGCCCGCCCGACGCGTCGCCTAGGCCGACGCAAAGGTGGGCGGGTGCAGCCCGACCTCAGCGGGTCGAAGGATCCGCGGGCGCGCATTCGTTGATGCTGCCCGCCCGCAGCGCCAATGGAACCGGACCCGGGGTCCGGCACCCGGCAGGCACAGGGGCTGCACCCGCCCAGCCTGGCCGCAGGGATTTTCACGGCCCAGTAATTTTTCCTAAAATTCCTGGCACCTTGTTCCGAAGTAATGGTCAAGAAGCACCCTGACATGAATCTGCCCAACCCAGAGTTCCTAACACCGCACGCGCGAGAGATCCCGGCCATCGTCCGGGTGATCAAGCGCGAGGATGTCGTGTGGAACCGGCCGACCTTCAAGGCTC
This sequence comes from uncultured Opitutia bacterium, assembly GCA_903881475.1. GTDB lineage: Bacteria > Verrucomicrobiota > Verrucomicrobiia > Opitutales > Opitutaceae > Opi-474. Next base: position 25,615 of record CAIRTK010000038.1, read on the forward strand.
CGCCGCTGGTGGTGGTCGTTCCGTCGGCCTCTGAGCTGTTTGCCGTCGATTCCCACGCGGGGAATCAGGCCGGCCGCTGAGTCGAGTGCCGGCGTTGCCGGGCGGCTTGGTAACTCCGGCGGCTTGCATCGACCAGCGGGCAGGATCGGAAAGGCCTACTCAGGCACCAGCCAGCGGCACTTGGCGCGCCCGCCCGCTTCCTGGGCCAGCGCGTCGGCCAGCCAGTCCAACATCCGGCGCGCTTCCCCGTCGAATTGCCAGGGCGGGTTGATCACGACCAGCCCGCAGCCCCGCATTTTAACGGCCGACTGCTCGCCGGCCACGGTGAGTTCCAGTTCGAGCGTCGGCGGCAGCTTCAGGGCCAGGAGCTCGCCAAAAAACGCCTCCACCCGCGCCCGCTCGGTCAGGGGGTACCAGATCGCAAACACGGCGCCGGGCAGCCGCCGCAATCCTTCGCCTACGGCGGCCGCAATCCGCGCAAACTCATCCTGGGCCTCGAATGGCGGGTCGATCAGGATCAGCGCCCGACGCTCGGGCGGCGGCAGCAGGGCCCGCGGCGCGGCATAACCATCCATCGTGAGCACCTTGACCCGCGGGTCACGGCCGAAGCCGATGTCGAGCAGTTCGCTCTCCGCCGGCTGTTTCTCGCATAGCACCAGCCGCTCCTGCGGCCGGGCCAGCAGCCGGGCAATCCACGGCGACCCGGGATAAAATCGCGGCGCCTCACCCGGATTGCCCTGCTCCCGGTCAAATCGCTTCACCAGGGCCACGTACTCCGCCAGGCCCTCCGGCAGGTCGGGCCGTCCCCAGAGCCGCCCGATGCCCTGGGGATGCTCCGGCTGGCGCGCGAGCGTGTCGCCTTGCGCCGCCGCGGTCAGGTCGTAGCTGCCGCGCCCGGCATGCGTGTCGAGGTACAGAAACCCCTTTTCCTTCCGCTGCAGGCCGGCCACGAGCCGCCCCAGCAGGGCGTGCTTCATCACGTCGGCAAAATTCCCGGCGTGAAAATGATGACGGTAATTCATCCGTGCGCGACCCGCCTCAGGCCGGCACCGGCACCTTGACCACGGTCTTGCGGACTAGCGTCGGCTCCGATCCCGCCCGCAGCCCCGGCATATGCCCGTCTGCCGGGAAGAACACCGCCACTTCGCCCGCCTTCACGCGTAGCAGCGAGGCCTCCGTGCAGTCCGCATAAACGACGAGATCCCGCTCGGCCTTGTAGTCCTGGCGGATCATCAGCCGCGAAACGTCCGCCAGTTCCATCACTTCCTCGCCCTCGAACACCACCTGCACGTCGATATACCTGCGGTGCGATTCAAAGAAGCCGTCCGCCCTTACCTTGGCCGGATAGACCTGCTCGAGTGCAAAGGCCCCGCCGCTGAGTTCGATCCGCTGCGTCTCGCCCGCCGCGGTGCCGCGCAGACGCAGGTCCGCCGCCGATCCCGGCCGGAACAGCTCGTCCAGGTAGGAGAAGGCCGGGGCAAAGATTTCCATCCGCGCCGTCTGCGCGCGGACCGTACTGAGTGAACCGTAAATCGCCATGCCGCGAATCCACGCGCCGCGCGGCGCACTGGCAAGCGCCGAAACCGCCCGGTCCCTCTCGGCTCCGGGCTTGGGCCGCTGGAATCGTCCGTCGCCCCCTCGTCACTCCTTGCCAATCCGCCTTTCGCCCTCCGGAATTCGCCCTTCAAAAGGTGTCCACCGACGTCATCCGCATTCTTTCCGACCTGCACTACGGCGACCGGGCGAGCCGCATCCGGACGCTCCCGGCGCTGGCGCCCCTGTTTGAGGGCGTCGCTTCGCTCGTGCTCAACGGCGACACGATCGACACGCGGCCCAGCCGCACCCCGGAGGTGACCGCGGCCTTGCGCGCCGAGACCCGGGAGTTCTTTGGGCAGTCGGCTCCGCCCACCACGTTCCTCACCGGCAATCACGACCCTGACATTTCCACCCGCCATACCCTCGACCTCGCCGGCGGCAGGATTTTCGTCACCCACGGAGACATCATCTTTGAAGACCTCGTGCCCTGGGGACAGGATGCACCGGTCATCCGCGAGCGCATCGCCCGTGAACTGGCCAAGCTGGACCCGGCAGTACGCGAACAACTCGATCCGCGGCTGGCGGTCTATCGCCGGGTCGCCGCCTCCATTCCTCAGCGCCACCAGTCGGAGCGCAACGGCCTCAAGTACACGCTGGGTCTCCTGGCCGACACCATCTGGCCTCCCCTGCGCATCCTGCGGGTGCTGGGTGCCTGGCGCCGCGCACCCGGTCTCGCCGCCGCGCTAAGCCAGCGGTACCGGCCCCATGCCGGATTTATCGTCATCGGCCACATCCACCGGCCGGGCTTCTGGCGGATGCCCAACGGGGTCACGGTCATCAACACCGGCTCGTTCGGCCCGCCGCTGGGCGGCTGGCTGGTCGACGTGCACCCCGACCGCCTGACGCTGCGCGCCATCGACCAACGTCAGCATGAGTTTCATCCCGGTCGGATCGTGGCTGAGTTTCCCCTCAGTGAGTGAACGGGCTTTTTCACAGGGGACAACGGAGGGAATGAAGGCGATCAGGCATTCAGACGATTTGACCACGGATTTCACGGATTCGATCCGGAAAAGACCTCAAGCATCACCTCAATGCCTTGGCTGTATTCTCCCATCCGGGGATATCCGTGTAATCCGTGGTTTAAAGCTCCGAGGTCTGCTTCTCCTCACCGTTCCCTCCGCTACCTCCTGTAAAAATTAAACTCCGCAGTCCCACCTTGCGGGTTGCCACCGCCATCCGTCTAACTGTCGCCATGAGCATCGAGTTCGGCTGGTGGAACAAGGACGCGGACGGGAAAAAATTCCAGGTCAGCGCAATCGTGCACGGAGGTAACATCGAGTGGACCAAGCACCAGGGACATCATTCGTCCTGGATTCCTTATACCCCCGACGACGACGATCGCGAGCGGCTCATCTATGAGGCCGAGAAGCGCGTGCCGCGCCGGCTGATCTCGACCAAGCAGTTCGAGGAGATCAAGCGCCTCAGTGAAAACACCGGCCCCGGAAAGATCACAGGGCGACGCGTGACCGGCAACGGACCGTCGTTTTACGAACCCGGCTCGCAAAACCCGGCCATGGACCGTCCGGCGACCGAGCAAAGGTAGGCAAGAAACGCTGGGCCCGCCTTTCCGGGGTGGAACGCGTTGCCCCAAACGCGTTGGGTCGGATTGTATCTCAACCCAACGTCTGGGGGACAAGCCGCTCCACTTTCTATGCAAGGCGGCTCAGAGACCCGCCCTACTTTTCCTTCGCCTTCGTCCAGATCCAGCGGAACCCCGGGCAAAATTCCTGCGGGCGTAGCGATAACCAGCGCTCGAGTACGATGCGGTCGATCCACTGACCGGTTTCAATTTCCTGCGGATGCAGGATAAACGGCCCGTCAGCTGTGGTGCGGTAGATCCAGGAAAACTCCCAATCCGTCTCGGCGCAGGCTTCGACCCGGAACCAGCGCTCCGGCGGGGTTTCCTGCCTCAGCCCGAGTTCCTCGCCCAGCTCGCGCCTGGCCGCGGCATCGTAGTCCTCCCCCGCATCCACGTGCCCCGAACAGGAGACCGTCCACAGTCCCGGCGACACGTCCTTGGTCAGCGAGCGTTTCTGCAGGAAGATCCGGCCGGCCGCATTGAAGACAAAGATCAGCACGGCCCGGTGCCGTAGTCCACGGGCGTGAACGTCGGCGCGCAACGCCCGGCCGACCGGTTCGTCCCGCTCGTTCACCACGTCGAAGTATTCCTCAGTCATGGGTAGTGGTACAGTTTGTCATTGCGAGGAGCCCGCGCAGCGGGCGACGAAGCAATCCATCGAGCTGGATCGCCACACCCGGCTTCGCTGGGCTCGCGATGACAGGGCAAACTGAGCCACTACCCAGCCATGCGCCGCCTTTACATTCCGGTTCATTCGTGTCCATTCGTGGTCCCCCAAACAGAAAACACCATGCCGAAAATTGACGTCAGCAAAGTCGCGGAGATTTTAAAGAAGAACCAGATCGACCCCACCGTCCTCCGCCGCGTGATCGAGGAGATGAACATCGCCGTGCAGCCTGACACCGGCGAGGAAAAGCCGCCGGCGGTCAAGAAACAGTGGGTCATCGTCATCTCGGATCCCGAAGAACGGCTCCCCAAGGGCGACTTCGTCGGCTGGGTGCTGCAGATTCCGGAAAATGACAGCGTGGTCACCACGCCCGACCGCGTCCTGCGCGGTGTTTATGATTTCAATGCCTCGAAGAAAGGCCGCCTGCTGCCGGTCAAGACCGTCGGCGAGGCCTTCGAAAACGTCCCCGCCAAGCATTTCAAGGACGCCGACCTCTGGGTGAAGACCAAGACGCCCGTCCTCATGCTCCGGACCAATAACGAAATCCCGAAGGAGTAATCACCGGGGACGTGTCAGGGCCGGGCCTTCAGCCGTACCTCGTAGATCTTCGGCCAGCGCTTTCCCGTGACAAAGAGCCGGTCATTCGCCGCGTCGAAGGCAATCCCGTTGAGGACGTCCGTCTCCGGCCCGCGGTCCAGCGGCGCCAGCAGGCCCGAAAAATCGATCACCCCGCGCACCTGGCCCGTCGCCGGGTCGATGCGGACGATCTCGTCCGTCTGCCAGACGTTCGAGAAAATCTCGCCGTTGACCCACTCCAGCTCGTTCAGCCGGTTGACCGGCTGGCCGTTTTCAAGCACTTCGATGGTCCGCACGACCTTGAACGTCACCGGGTCGAGAAAGCGGATGCGGTTGGTGCCATCGCTCAGGATCAGCCAGTGTCCGTCCGTCGCCAGGCCCCAGCCCTCGCCGTCGTAGGCAAATTCCTTTTCCAGCCGGAATGTGTCGGCGTCATAGACGAACCCCTTCCCGTTCCGCCACGTGAGCTGGTAGGCTTGGTCGCCGATCACGGCGAGCCCCTCCGCAAAATATTGCGACGGCACCGGCACCTGCTTCAGGACCCGGCCGGTGTTCACCTCCACTTCCCGCAGGGACGACTGGCCGTACAGCCCGGTGCTTTCCACAAACTCCCCGTTGCGGAAGACAAGCCCCTGGGTGAACGCCCGCGCATCATGCGGCCAGGTCGCGATCACCTCATAGGTATAGTGGGTGACCGCCGGTGCCGCGGGCGTCGGTGGCACGCTCGGGATCTTTTCCGCGGCGGATTTTCCGCAGGCGGCGACCGCGAGGAGGACGGTCACGAGAAGCAGGCTGCGCCACGAAACCGGATTTGCGTTTTTCACAGACTCGTTGGCTAATCACGCCCGTCGTTCGATTCAACCTCTCTCTCCACCGTGGCCCGTTCCCCGCTCCCTCCTCTCCTTTACGCCGACACCGCCACCAGTTCCGACCAGCTCTATTTCAGCCGCGTCGGCGTGCCGGACCCGTTCATCTCCTTCGGCGTCGGGAAAAAACGCTTCACCCTGCAGAACGCGCTCGAGCTGGGCCGCGTCAGGAAGGCCCGTACCTTTGACGCCGTCCTGCCCCTCGCCGACTGGCAGGCCAAGGCCGCCGCCCGCTGGCCCCGCCGCAAGGTCGGCGTGGCCGAGGTCATCGCCGAGCTCGCCCGCGCCTACCGCGTGCCGGGGTTTCGCGTGCCGGATGATTTTCCCGTCGCGCTCTTCCTGAAGCTCCGCGCCCTCGGCGTGAAGGTCGAACCGGCCGGCGGCCAGATGTTTCCCGAGCGGGAGATCAAGTCCGCCGCCGAGGCCGCCGCCATCCGCGAGGGCAACCGCCTCAGCTCCGTCGGTTTCGCCGCCGCCGAGGCCATCCTGCGTGCGTCGCGCCCGAAAGGCCGCTCCCTCCGCTACGCCGGCCAGCCCCTCACGTCCGAGGTCCTGAAATTCGCCATCGAGAGCGCCATCCTCCGCGAGGGCGGATCGTCGCTCAACACCATCGTCGCCGGCGGCGACCAGGCCTGCGACCCGCACAACCGCGGCACCGGTCCGCTGCGCCCGAACGAACTCATCATCCTCGATATTTTCCCGAGTGTCACGGCAACCGGCTACTACGGTGACATGACCCGCACCTTCCTCCGCGGCCGCGCCAGCGACGCCCAGCGCAACCTCGTCGCCACTGTGCGCGCCGCGCAACTGGCTGCCCTCCGGATGATCCGCACGGGCGTGGACGGCCAGAAGGTGCACCAAAAAGTCGCCGCCACCTTCGTCGAAGCCGGCTACAAGACGAAGCACACGAAGAATGGCTCCGTCGGTTATTTCCACGGCACCGGCCACGGCCTCGGCCTCGCCGTCCACGAAATGCCGCGCCTGAGCCCCACCGTTTCCATGCTCCTGAAAAAGGGCGCGGTGGTCACGGTCGAGCCCGGGCTGTATTATCCGGGTCTCGGCGGGTGCCGCATCGAGGATGTCGTGCAAGTCACCGACCGCGCCCCCAGGATGCTTTCCAACTACCACTACGAATGGGAACTCAGATAAAAGGCCTCCCCGGTCTGCTCCGGAAAATCGCGAAGCTGCGCATCCTCGTCGTCGGCGACGTGATGCTCGACCGGTATATCTGGGGCGATGCCACGCGCATCTCACCCGAGGCTCCCGTGCCCGTCATCGACATCAACCGGGAAACCTGGACCGCCGGCGGCGGCGGCAACGTCGCCCTGAACCTCGCCGCGCTGGGCGCCCGCTGCACCGTCGCGGGTTATTTCGGCGCCGATGACGCCGGCGGGAAACTGCGCCAGACTCTCCAGGACAAGGGCATCGCCGTCCTCTCCACCCCGGGCTCCGCCCAGACAATCCTGAAGACCCGCGTGATGGTCCAGCGCCAGCAGCTCTGCCGCATCGACCGCGAGTCCCCGCCCGCCTCCTATCATGTCACGGCCGCCCAGGCCGAAAAGCTGCTCGCGAAGGAAATCGCCGCCTGCGATGCCGTCATCCTTTCGGACTATGCCAAGGGCATCCTGAACGACGAACTTGTAACCCGCGTTGCGCAGCTGGCCCGGACCGCCGGCAAATTCATCGCCCTCGACCCGAAGCCCCGCCGTCCACTCGCCTTCCGCGACCTCGACCTGATCACGCCCAACAAGCGCGAATCGCTCCAGCTCGCCGGCATCGAGTTGCCCCCGCATGCGCCCTACCCCGCCGCCGTGGTCTGTGCTGAGCTGCATCGGCGCTACGGCACCCGGCATCTCGTCATCACCCTCGGCGAGGAGGGCATGCTCCTCAGCGCCGGCGGCCGGATCCTGAAAACCATCCCGACGGCCGCCCGCGAGGTGTTCGATGTTTCGGGCGCGGGTGACACCTCCCTCGCGGCGCTCGTGCTGGCCCTTACCGCCGGCGCCCCGCTGGAGCAGGCTGCGTATTTCTCCAACGCCGCCGCCGGCGTGGTCGTCGGCAAGATCGGCACGGCCACCGTCACACCCCGGGAGCTCGCGGCGTACGTGGCGCACGAGTCATGAGCAAGGCGCTGTTCCTCGACCGCGACGGCACGCTCATCCTCGACAAAGTTTACCTCGCCGATCCGGCCGGCGTGGAGCTCATCCCCGGCGCCGCCGCGGGGCTAAACCGGGCCCGCGCGCTCGGCTACAAGCTCTTCCTTTTCACCAACCAGTCCGGCATCGGTCGCGGCTTCCATACCCGCGACGATACCCTCCGCGTCAACGCCCGCATGGAGGAACTGCTCGGCCTCGGTTCACCATTGTTCGCCGGCGTCTGCATCGCACCCGAGGCTCCGGGCCAGCCCGTGGTTTACCGCAAGCCCTCTCCGCGTTATATCCTGGAGAAAATCGAGCAACACCGTCTCGATCCCACGCAATGCTGGATGGTCGGCGACTCCGCCGCCGACATCGGCTCGGCCCTCGCCGCCCGGATCAACATCGCCGCCGTCCGCACGGGAAAAGTCGATCCGTCCACCCTGCCCGAAATCGCCGCCCACCGCATTCCGATCTACCCCAGTTTCGCCGAGTTCGCCGCCACCCTGACGTGAGCCCTATGAAACCCCCGCGCCTCGCCTTCCTGCTCGCCCTGTCCGTCACCCGCATCAGTGCCCAACCCGCGCCTGACCCCATCATCGCCGTGCGGGCACCCGTCGTCGTGCTCACCCACGCCCGCGTGATCGATGGACTCGGCCATGCGCCCCTGGAAAACCAGACGGTTATTCTGAGCGGCGGCAAAATCGAATCCATCGGTGCGGACCTAAAAATTCCCGACGGCGCCACCGTGCGCGACCTCACCGGCAAATCGGTGCTGCCCGGCCTCGTCATGGTGCACGAGCATCTCTTTTATTCGTCCCTCGCCGGCGGCCCGTTCCATGTGAACGAAATGGAGTTCTCCTTCCCGCGGCTCTATCTCGCCGCCGGCGTCACCTCCGCCCGTACCACCGGCAGCATGGAGCCGTACACCGACCTGGAGATGAAGGCCCGGATCGAGAGCGGCACTTCCTTTGGCCCGAAACTCCATCTTACGGCACCCTACTTTGACGGCGCCGGCACGGGCATTCCCCAGCTGCACGCGGTGGCCAGCCCCGCCGCCGCGACCCGCATGGTCAACTACTGGGCCGACGAGGGGTTCACCTCGATCAAGGTCTACGTCAATCTGCCGGCCGACATCATGGCCGCCACGATTACGGCCGCCCACGCGCGCGGGCTGCAGGTCACCGGCCATATCGGCAAGGTCAGCTACCGCGAGGCCGCCGGGCTCGGCATCGACAATCTCGAGCACGGCTTCATGGCCATGTCCGACCTCATCCCCGGCCGGAAGCCGGGCGATCCTTCCAACGCGCTCAACACCTACCGCTCCCTCGAGGCGCTCGATCCCGACACCCCGGAGATCAACGGGCTTATCGCGCTGCTAATCAGCCAGCATGTCACGCTTACCTCCACGCTCGCCATCTTCGAGACCTTCACCCCCGGCCGCCGTGTCGCCAGCAAAGCCGAGCTCGACACCCTTGCGCCCCCGCTGCGCGAGAGCTACCTGACTCGCTGGGCCGCCATCAACCTCCAGAACAGCAAGACCTCGCGGGACGCCTTTGCGCGCGACATGCAGCTGGAGGCCAGGTTCTTCCGCGCCGGCGGCCTGCTGGTGGCCGGCACCGATCCCACGGGTTACGGCGGCTGCCTCGCGGGCTATGGCAACTGGCGGGCCATCGAGCTGCTCGTCGAGGCCGGGCTGACGCCCCTCGAAGCGATCGAGGTTGCGACGCACAACGGCGCCAAGCTGCTCAAGATCGACGCCCAGACCGGCAGCCTTGAGGCCGGTAAGGCCGCGGACCTGATCATCGTCAACGGCGACCCGTCCCGGAACATCTCCGACCTCCGCAAGGCCGAGATCGTCTTCAAGGACGGCGTGGGCTACGATTCCCAAAAACTCTTCGAGTCCGTCAAAGGCCTCGTCGGCATTCAATAGCTCCCATGCCCGAGTTCGCCGAGGTAGAGTTTTTCCGCAAGCGCTGGGCCCAGGCTACTGCCGGCCAGCGCATCAGGTCCGTCGAGCTGCACCCGGCCGCGAAGATCTTCCGCGGGACCAATCCTGCCGCAATCAAGCGCGCCCTCACCGGCGCGAAGTACCTTTCGTCAGAGGCCCAGGCGAAGCAGATGCTCTTCCGTTTCAGCGGTGGCTCCTGGCTGGGCGTGCATCTCGGCATGAGTGGCGAGCTCCGGGCCGAACCCATCGGCTACACCCTGCTCAAGCACGATCACCTCGTGCTCGCCACCGCGAAGCACCAGCTGGTATTCTCCGACCCGCGGATGTTCGGCCGGGTCCAATTCCATCACGGTCCCACGCCGCCGGCATGGTGGACCAAAATCGCCCCGCCCATTCTTTCCCCCGAATTCAACGTCGAAGCCGTCGCCGCCTTCCTGAAACGCCGCGCCCGCGCCCCGATCAAGGCCGTCCTGCTCATGCAGGAGCGTTTCCCTGGCATCGGCAATTGGATGGCCGATGAAATCCTCTGGCGCGCTGCCCTCCACCCCAAGCGCCTCGCCGGCTCGCTCCAACCCGCCGAAGTGAAGATCCTCTGGCGCGAATGTAGACACATCTGCCGGCTCGCCCTCGATACGATCGCCGGCCGCGGCAATTACCTGCCGCCCGACCTCAACGCCCACATCCCCCGTACCTGGCTGTTCTGGCACCGCTGGGAGGACGGCGGACGCTGCCCGCGAACCGGCGTACTGCTGGTGCGTGAGGAAGTCGGGGGCCGCACGACCTGCTGGTCCCCGCGCCGGCAGAATTTGTAATCCCGGGCGCGCAGCCCGAATTCGTAGCAGCCGACGTAAGGAGGCTGGGATGAACCACCGAGTCCGCCAACCGCTTCGCGCCGGCTGCTACGGGCCGCAAAGCCTCAGGATGCGATCTGGGCCTCGCGTTCAACCTGATACTTGGCGCGATAAGCCCGCGGCGTCAGTCCGGCATATTTCCGGAACAGCCGGCTGAAGTGCGCCGCATCGGCGAAACCCAGTTCCATGGCCACCTCCGTGACGGTGCACTCCCGGTCGAGGAGCCGGGCGCAGGCGTGGTGGACGCGCCGCCGTTGATAATACTCCAGTGGCGCAAGGCCCGTCGCGCGACGAAACAGCCGGCTCGCATGATCGGCCGTGACCGGCCAGGCGCGCAGCTGGGCCGACTGGTCGAAGGGCCGCCCATTCTCGATGCAGGTCTCAACCCCCTGCATCACTGACCAGACCGCCGGGGAAAACTCCTCCCGGGAAACGTCCCCCGCGCGCGAGAGCCGCACCAGCACCTTCAGGAAGGCCGCCTTGATGAAAAGCGGCGAGGGACGGACCGCCTCCAGTTCCCGTTGAATCTCCTCTAGGTCGGCCCCAACCGCCGCCGCCGACCGCGGATCCAGCCGGAATACCGCCGGCCGCGGCTTCTCCGCCCGCCGGAACAGTACTTGGGCAAGAAACAGGGGCACCAGCCCGCGCTCCGCCCATTGCTCGCGCCAACCCACGGCCAGCCATTCCGCGAGATAGTAAAGATTGATGAACTCGACCCCGCGGGGCCGCGAGAAGGCATGCACGCCACCCGGCGCGATCACGATCACTGAGCCCGGCTGCAGTTCCTGGGTGCCGTCCGCCGTGTGGTGCCGGCAACGTCCCCGCACCACGATGCTGACTTCGTAGTAGTCGTGGTCATGCGGCGCGATATCCACCGTCACCACGGCCGGCTCGACATTGAGCGGACGGGTGGCACTCAGCCGCACCATGGCTTGGTTGATGGTATAGGTTGCGGTAATGCCGGAAACGTTCAAGTTTATGGCCGGCCCGTTCAAGCTTCAATGACCGCCATCCGTTAAACTGCCCCTCCGTGAACGACGACTATCCCCTCTCCATCCAGCAAGTCACCGCCTACCAGCGTGACGGTTACATTCAACTGAACGAGGTCATCACCGGCGATGACCTGGTGCAGTTCCGCGACGCCGTAAATGCCGCGGTGAAAAAGGACACCGCCCAGCTCGACCCCAACCGCCCGAAAAGCAGCTACGAGCAGATTTTCATCCAGTGCGTGAACCTCTGGCACCGCTATCCGGCCGTGAAGCCCTTCGTGCTGCACCGCCGGCTGGGCAACATCGCCTCGAAGTTGAGCGGCTTGAGCGTGCGCCTCTGGCACGATCACGCCCTGTTCAAGGAGCCTCACACCGGGGCCAAGACGCCCTGGCATCAGGACACCCCCTACTGGCCGCACCAGCAAAAGATGCACCAGCTGACCATCTGGGTCGCCCTGCAGGACACCACGATTCACAACGGCTGCATGTCCTTCATTCCGGGGACCCAGCGAATGCTGGATATCGAGCCGGTCAACCTCGGCGAGCCGCAGGACCTTTACGCCGTGGCGCCCCAGACCAAGGGCATCAAGCCCGTCACCTGCGAATTGAAGGCCGGTTCCGTCACCGTGCACAATGGCATGACCTTCCATTATGCCGGCCCGAACCGCTCGGACGGCATGCGCGAGGCCATCGCCATCATCTACATGCCCGATGGCACGACCTACAGCGGTTCGCCGCACTCAGTCGCCGACCCGATGAAGCTCACTGTCGGACAAAAGCTCGACACCGAGTTTTTCCCACTGGTGTCGAACTGAGTTGTCCAGGCTATGGTCGTGATGCGGGCGGGCCTGTCCCACCCGCTCAGGGCGAAGGCTTCAGCAATGCCGCGATGACCGGATCATCGAGGTTTTCCGCGGTCGCGAGCCGCACACCCGTGTCCACCATGGCCGGCACTTTCCGGCCCTGCAGCACGTCAATAATGGTCTTCACCCCAAGGTAGCCCATCCGCACCGGGTCCTGCAGGATCAGGCCGTGAAGATTATTGCGCTTCAACGCATCGGCAAACGTGCGGCTGTTGGCAAATCCGACCAGCTTCACGCGGCCGCCGCCCAGGCCGGCATTGTCCAGCGCCAGCAGCATGCCGGCGAGGGTGGATTCGTTGGGCGTGAAGATGCCGTCGACCTGCGAGCCCAGGCGGTTCAGCAGGTTCTGTGAGGCAGCCAGCGCCGTGTCGCGTGTCGCACCGCCGTGCTGGTTGGAAGAAATGACCTTGATGGCGGGATACGTGGCCGCAAGTTCCTCGAGGAAACCGGCCTCCCGCTCCTCGCAGCTGCCCGAACCCACCTGCACCCGGAGCAGGATCACGTTGCCGCGCCCATGGAGCAACTCGCCCAGCCGCCGCGCGGCAAGGCGTCCGCCAGCGCGGTTGTCGGTGACGATGAAGCTCACGGGAGCCGGCGACCTGAGCCCGGAGTCCACGATCACGACCGGGATGCCGGCCTTCACCGCCTCTTCCACCGGCGCCACCAGGGCCCGCTGGTCAAGCGGCGCCAGTACCATCCCGCTCACCCGCCGGCCGATGAAATTCTCCACAACCTGCACCTGCTGGTCGCGGTCGTCTTCACGCAACGGTCCCTTCCAGATGATGTCCACCGCCACGCCCCCGGCCTTGAGCTCCGCCTGCGCCTTGAGGGCGCCCGCATGGATCAGCTTCCAATACTCATGCGTCGTTCCCATCGGAATCACCGCGATGGTGTAGTCGCGCTCAACGGCCATGGATGCCGGAATCAACAGACCGAGAAAGAAAGCCAGCGTGACAACAAAGCGACGTGTGTTCATGGGGAGGTGTTAGCCACAAAAAGGCGCAAAAAAGCACAAAGACCAGGCCGATCGAAGTGCCTATGGGCGCAATTGTGACCCCTTCGCAGCCCCACTCCCCTTGCGCCTTTTTGTGGCCACACTCAGCTCCGAGGCTTCGGACTCGTCAGCCAATGACTCATCACTACGCTGCACGCCGACAAAATAAACCTGCTTAGCAAAGTCGCCTTCACAGGCGACTCCCGGACCATATTATTCCTCTTCATGTTTTCTTGTCGCGTGATCACCTGTTCATTTCTCGGCTCGTTCCACCATCTCGCCTCCTCGTCACTTCGCGATCTCAATTTTCCTCTTTTCGGTTTCAGGGCTATCCGCCCACTGACCTTCATCGCGATCACGACGCTGAGCGCCGCGCTGCTCAGCGCTCAGAGCTATACGTTTACACCCTTGGTCAGGGGCTTCAGCAGTCCTCAAGCAGTGGCTGTGGATAGTGCCGGGAATGTCTTCGTCGCCGATACCAACAACTCTGCGGTCAAGAAAATCGACTCCCACGGCAACGTTTCTATCCTCGCCACTGGCTTCAGCAACGCCGCTGGAGTGGCCGTCGACAGCGCCGGTAATGTCTTTGTCACTGATTCGGGCAACAATACGGTCAAGAAAATCTCCGCCAGCGGCATTGTGTCCACTCTCGTCAGCGGCTTCAGCGGCCTCAGTGCTCCCGTTGGTGTGGCCGTCGACAGCATCGACAACGTTTTCGTCGCCGATTCGGGTCACAATTCGGTCAAGAAAATCGAACCCAGCGGGAATGTGTCCATCTTTGCCAGCGGCTTCAGTTACCCAGCCGGAGTGGCCCTCGACAGCACCGGCAACGTCTTCGTCGCTGATTCGGGCAACAATGCGGTCAAAAAAATTTCCTCCGGCGGCATTGTGTCCACCCTTGCCAGCGGCTTCGACCAGCCTTGGGGCGTGGCCGTCGACAGCACTGGCAATGTCTTCGTCGCCGATGCAAACAATTCAGCTGTCAAGAAAATCGACTTCAGCGGTAACGTGTCCGCCATCGGCAGCGGCTTCAACCAGCCTTGGGGCGTGGCCGTCGACAGCGCCGGCAACGTCTTCGTCGCCGATTCTAGCAACTCTGCGGTCAAGAAAATCGACCCCGGCGGCAACACATCCACCCTCGCCGGCAATGACTTCAACCAGCCCTATTGCGTGGCAGTCGACAGCGCCGGCAACATCTACATCGCCGATTCGTTCGACAATGCGATCAAGCGAATCGACCTCAGCGGCAACGTATCCGCCGTCGGCAGCGGCTTCAGCTCTCCCACTGGCGTAGCCGTCGACAGCGCCGGCAACATCTTTGTCGCCGATTTCGGCAACAATGCGGTCAAGAAAATCGATGCCAGCGGCAACGTGATTACTCTCGGCAGCGGTTTCAGCCTACCCCATGGCGTAGCCGTCGATAGCGCAGGCAACGTCTTTGTCGCCGACTATGGCAACAATGCGGTCAAGAAAATCGACCCCAGCGGCAACACGTCCACCCTCGCCAGCGGTTTCAACCACCCCAATGACGTGGCAGCCGACAGTGCCGGCAACGTCTTCGTCGCCGACTATGGCAACAATGCGGTCAAGAAAATCGATGCCAGCGGCAGCGTGTCCACCTTCGGCAGCGGCTTCAGCCATCCCGCTGCGGTAGCTATCGACAGCGCCGGCAACGTTTTCGTCGCTGATTCGTTCAACAAGGCCGTCAAGAAAATCGACCCCAGCGGCAACGTGTCCACACTCGGCAGCGGTCTCAACTTACCCACTGGTGTAGCCGTCGACAGCACTGGGAATGTCTACGAGGCTGACCAGGGTAACAACCTCTACTGGGGCGCCCCGGCCATTCCGGCCCAAACCAGCGCCACGACCTCCAGCGGCACTTTGGGCCAAAACTTCAGCTATACCTCCGTTTTCACCTCAACCCTCGGAAGGTACGGCGCCACGAACCTGCCCGCCGGTCTGTCGATCAACCCCGCCACTGGGGTGATCTCCGGCACTCCTGCAGCCGCCGGCTCCTTCACCGTGACTCTCACAGCCCTCAACGGAGCGGGTATCGGCACGGGCAGCGTGATGGTTTCGATCAACACCATCGGCGCATCCGGCGCGCCGACACTCATCACCTCACCGCTACCTCTGACCGTCACCAGCGGCAGCCCGGCGACACTGAGTGTCACTGCCAGTGGCACCGGACCTTTAAGCTAGCCTCGGCTGCCAGCTCGGTCGGCGCCTTTGCCTTTAGCAGCGTCACCAGTAAGGATGCCGCGCTCCTCGTCACCCTCCCCCCCGGGGTCTATTCCGCCCAAATCTCTGGTGTTGCAGCCACCACAGGCGTCGCTCTCGTCGAGATCTACGAGGTCCCCTGATTCTGCAAAGCCGACCGGCGGTGACCGGACAGTTTGTCTTGTCATAGTGCTTGGTACAGCAGGGGTGCAACGATCCAGGCGGATGCATGGCTTCCGCCTTCGCAGGTCTCTGGCGGTAATATCGGCGTCCACTATATCGGTCTGCCGGCCAGCGGAATCACGATGATGGTAAACGGTACTACGACCTGTGTCGGCACCGGTTGTCTGGACACAAGACAAAGGTTAATCAGGCGGCTAAGAGGGTAGATTTCTGGTGGTCGCGGCGGGCTTCGAGCGGGCTCCTGTAGCGGAGCTTTTCGAGGCGCCAGTCGCGGTTGTATATTTCG
>CAIRTK010000039.1 GCA_903881475.1 uncultured Opitutia bacterium
CCTGCCGCCGGTGCTGCTGCCGGTGCCACCGCTCCTGCCGACGGTGCCGCTGCCGGCGCCGCCCCTGCGGGCGACGCGAAGGCCGCCGCTCCTGCCGCCGGCGCCAAGCCGGGTGCCGCTCCCGCCGCGGGGGCCAAGCCTGCCGCCGGTGCTGCTGCCGCCAAGCCGGCTGCTCCCGCCAAGAAGTAAGTTTCCCCGTCCCGTCCGCCGCTTGACCGCGGCGGGCGGTGACGATTGTTCTTTGAGTCATGTCCATCACGCTCGTTGCCGGGCTCGGCAACCCGGGCCGCGACTACGCCGACACCCGCCACAACCTGGGCTGGGTCGTGGTCGACGCCTTTGCCAAAAAACACGGCCTGACGTGGAAAACGTCGCCGCAGTTTCAGGCGGAGGTCGCCCGTTGGGACGCCGGACCGGGCCGCATCTGCTACTTCGCCAAGCCGCTGACGTTCATGAACGACAGCGGAACCGCTGTCGGCGGGCTGGCGCGGTTCTACAAAGTGCCGCCGGCGTCGGTCATCGCGATTTATGACGATCTCACGATCGACCTGAGCCTCGTCAAAGTCTCCGTCTCCGGCAGCGCCGGCGGGCACAATGGCGTCGCGAGCCTCCTCGAGCACTTGGGCGACGGCTTTGTCCGCTATCGCCTCGGCATCGGGCCGAAAGACCCGCCGCAGATGGACCTCAAGGACTTCGTCCTCGGAAAATTCACTCCCGCCCAACACACTCTCCTCACTCACCACCTCGACCACTACCTCGCCGGCCTCGACCTGCTGCTCTCCCGCGGCGCCGAAACGGCAATGATCCACCTTAATCGCAGAGATCCAAAATGAAACCCTCCAAACGCAACTACCGCGCGACCTTCATCCTCGATAACCGGGGCAACGCTGACTCCATCGAGACCATCATCGAAGGCGTCAAGAAGGACATCACCGCCGTGCAGGGCGACGTCACCGCCGTCGAGAACCTCGGCAAGAAGGACTTCGTCCGCGTGACCGACAAGAAGCTCACCGGCGCGACCTACGTGCACGTCAACTTCACCGCCCCGAGCAACGGCCCGAGCCAGCTCAAGGAGCGCCTCCGCCTCAACCACAGCGTTTACCGCACCTTCGTCCAGTCCGTCTGAACCGGCTCGACGGTTGGCGCCCCACCCATGGCCTACCTCAACAAAGTCTTCCTGATCGGCAACCTCACGCGCGACCCCGAACTGCGGGTCACGCCGAAGGGCACGGCCATCTGTCAGTTCGGCATCGCCGTGAACCGCCAGTTCAAGGACGAGTCCGGCGCGACGCGCGACGAGACGACGTTCGTGGACATCGAAGCCTGGGGCAAGCAGGGTGAGCTCGTCTCGAAATATCTTACGAAGGGCAGCCTCGCGATGGTCGAGGGCCGCCTGAAGCTCGACCAGTGGGAGGACAAGACCAGCGGCCAGAAGCGCAGCAAGATCAAGGTCGTCCTCGACAACGTGCAGTTTCTCTCCACCCGCGGCGCCGGGGCCGGCGGTGGCGCCCCCTCCGCCCCCGGGGACGGCATCGACCAGACCACGCCGGAGCGTCACTCGCCCCCGCCGCGCAGCGCCGGCAAACCGGCGCCGACGGAAAACCTCGATGAGGATGTGCCGTTCTGAAGCTCGAAGGACCAAGTTCGAAATCCGAAACCCGAAGGCTGAGGTCCACCTGAAATTTACACTTAAAACTCAAATCCGATACTCCCATGGCCAATAGTGAAATCCTCCTTGTCAAACCCGTCGACGGTCTCGGCGGCGAAGGCGACCAAGTCAAAGTCCGCGCCGGCTACGCGCGCAATTACCTGCTGCCCCGCGGCATCGCGGTGCCGCTCACCAGCGCCAACCGCAAGCAGGTTGAGGCGCTGAAGAAGCGCCGCGCTACGCGCGAGGCCGAGGAGCTCACGGGCGCCCAGGAACTCGCCAAGAAGCTCGAGAAGGTCGCGCTCGCGTTTGCCGTGAAGACGGGCGAGGGCGGCCGGATGTTCGGCGCCGTCACGGCCACCGATGTCCACGACAAGCTCGCCGCCGCCGGCATCACGCTGGAAAAGCGCCGCGTACTCCTGCACACGCCGGTGAAGACGCTCGGCCAGCACACCGTGAAGGTGAAGCTGCACCCGGAGGTCACCGTCGAGCTCAACTTCGACGTGGTCTCCGAGAACCCGATCGTGCCCGCCGCGGCCGAGGAGCAGAAGTAAGTCCGGTTCCCATTGAACTGAAGGCCGCGTCCGAGTGACGCGGCCTTCGTGTTTATGGGAGCAAATTGTGGAAAACCCTTTGTTGCCGCACCCCCGCCACCGCGCCTGACTCATCCGCACGCCATGGCTGAAGACAACGCTCCCGCTCCCCGCCGTCCGGATGCTCCTGCGGGCATGGTGGGCCGCACGCCCCCGCACAGCGTGGAGGCCGAGGAGTACCTGCTCTCATGCTGCCTCCTGGACGGTTCCGATTCAATCGCGCGCTGCCTCGAGGCCAAGCTGCCCGGCGCGGCATTCTATTCGCCCGCGAACCGGCTAATCTACGAGAAGCTCTGCGAGCTGTACCAAAAAAGCCCGCCGGTGGACATCGCGGTCCTGGCTGAGGAACTCAAGACCTCCCGGCAGCTCGACAGCGTGGGCGGGTTTGCGTACCTGACGCAGATCAGCGGCCGGATCCCGACGACGGCCCAGGCCCAGTACTTCATCGACAAGGTTCGCGAGCTCTACCTGCTGCGCGAGCTGATCAAGGTCGCCACGGGCGCCGTGGAGAGCTGCTATAGCTACCAGGGCGGGCTGGAGGAGTTCATCGACAAGGTGGAGCAGGACATCTTCCACGTGACGCAGGACCGCGTGTCGGATGCGGCCAAGCCGATGAAGGAGCCCACGCACGAGGCGATGAACGTCATCACGAAGATGATGATGAAGAAAGGCGAGCTGACGGGGGTTTCGTCCGGCTTCCGCGACCTCGACGAGCTGACTTTTGGGTTCCAGCGCGCAGAAATGATCGTGCTGGCGGCCCGTCCCTCGATGGGCAAGACCTCCCTGGCGCTGAACATGGCGGAGGCCGCCTCGATGCCGAAAAAGGGCGAGG
Organism: uncultured Opitutia bacterium; assembly: GCA_903881475.1. Taxonomy (GTDB): domain Bacteria; phylum Verrucomicrobiota; class Verrucomicrobiia; order Opitutales; family Opitutaceae; genus Opi-474. The sequence continues at coordinate 3,074 of CAIRTK010000039.1, forward strand.
GGGTCGCGACGCTGGTCTTTTCGCTCGAAATGAGCGCCGCCCAGCTCGCACTGCGCATGCTCTGCGCCCGGGCCAGGATCAACATGAAGCTGCTCCGCGAGGGCCTGCTCTCGAAAAACGGCAACGAGCAGTCGGAACTGATCAAGGCGGCCGACGAGTTTTCCAAGTCGCAGCTGTTCATCGACGACTCGAGCCACCTGTCGATCATGGAGCTGCGGGCCAAGGCCCGGCGGGTGCATGCCCGGCACAAGCTGGGCTTCATCATCGTCGATTACCTCCAGCTGCTCAGCCCGACCGACTCGCGGGTACCGCGCGAACAGCAGGTGGCGGAGGCGTCGCGCGGATTAAAAGCACTTGCGAAGGAACTCGACCTTCCGGTGCTTGTATTAAGCCAGCTTAACCGCTCATCTGAAAAGGAGAACCGCACGCCCAAACTGGCGGATCTGCGCGAATCCGGCTCAATCGAGCAAGATGCCGACGTTGTACTCATGCTGGCCCGCCCCAAAGATGCCGACGAAAAGTTCCAAGTTGCCGCCGACTCGGCGGAGTTAATCGTTGCCAAGCAGCGAAACGGCCCGGTAGGAGAATTGAAGCTTACTTTCCTTAGAGATATCACCCGCTTTGAAAACTTTACTCAGTAACCCGTTACATCGGGTCACCGGCAGCCTTTTTGCCCTAATTTTGCTGCTCACGGCGGGTGCGGCACCGATCCGGGCCCAGGAAGCCCCGGCGGAGGCTCCCAACCAGCCGGCGGCGCCGGCGGCCAAAGTGGGGACCATCACGGTCAAATTTATCGGCACGGCCATTGTCAATGAGCAGGTGGTGCGGGCGAACATGCAGCTGCGCGAAGGCGGCGACTACGATGGCTCGATCGTCGACCGCGATATCCGCGCGCTCTACAAGACCGGCTTGTTCGAGTTCATCGAAATCAAGCAGGAGGCGGTCGGCTACCAGCTGTTCAACCTCGTCGTGGAGGTCACCCCCAAGTTCCGGGTCCTCGCCATCCGTTACGAGGGAAACAAGCAGATCAAGTCGAAGCGGCTGGAAAAGGAAATCAAGACGAAGCCGAACACGGCGCTTGATGACCGCCAGGTGAAGGAGGACGCCGAGAAGATCCGGGAATACTACCAGAAGTCCGGCTACAACCAGGTCTCGGTCAACTACGTGATCGAGCGGGACCGGGCGACGAGCTTCGGCACGGTCATTTTCAAAATCAAAGAAGGAGCCAAGGTGCGCATCGCCGCGGTGCGTTTCACCGGCAACGCCCACATCAAGTCCAAGCGGCTGATCGGCGAGATGGAGACGAAGAAGTGGAATTGGTTCTCGTGGCTGACCGATACCGGCCGGTTCAAGGACGACGAGTTTGACGACGACCTGGAGAAGCTGCGCGACTATTACCGGGAGCAGGGCTACCTCGACGTCGATATCCCCCAGAACCGGGTCAATTTCGATTACCCCGACCCGACCCACCTCGTCATCACGATCGCGGTGAATGAAGGCCGGCGCTACCGGATCGGCGACATCTCGATCACGGGCAGCAAACTGCACCCCGAGGCGCTGCTCAAGCGCATCCTCCGCCAGAAGAGCGGGATGGTCTTCACCCCGTCCAAGATCGAGAAGGACAAGGACCGCCTGGAGGAGTTTTACGGCCGCGACGGCTACCTCGACACGCAGGTCAAGCTGATCCGCAAGTCGAACATCACCACGGGCAACATCGATCTCGTCTACGAGGTCGATGAGAGCGGCAAGTACAACGTCGAGTCGATCGTCATCCAGGGCAACACGAAGACCAAGAGCACCGTGATCCTGCGGGAACTCACCCTGTACCCTGGCGACGTCTTCAGCACGATCAGCATGAAGATCTCCAAGCTGCGGCTGGAAAACACGCGCTTCTTCGACGACGTGAGCATCACGCCCCAGGACACCAACATTCCCGGACGGCGGAACATGCGCATCGCCGTCAAGGAAGGCCGTACCGGCAACCTGACCTTCGGCGCCGGCTTCAGCACGCTGGAGCGCGCGACGGTCTTCGCCGAGATCTCCCAATCCAACTTCGATCTCTTCAACAGCCGGTCGCTGTTCCAGGGTGACGGCCAGAAATTCAAGTTCCGCGTGCAGGTCGGCTCGGTCTCGAGCGACATCATCCTCTCCTTCGAGGAACCCTGGGTGTTTCAGCGCCGGCTGGCGGTGGGCTTCCAGCTGTTCCGGCAGAGCTCCGACTATACCAGCCAGTATTACAACGAGGTCATTACGGGCGCCACGGTCTACTCCCGCAAACAGCTCTTTGAGCTCGTGACCGGCCAGCTCTCGTACACCTACGAGGTGATCTCGATCGACAACGTAGTCTCCAACGCCTCATCGATCATCGCGGCGCAGGCGGGCAACAACGCCGTCTCGAAGGTCGGATTCACGATCGAGCGCGACACCCGCGACAAGATCATCAATACGACCGCCGGCAATTACATGAACATCCTCACGGAAGTGGCCGGCGGTCCGCTTGGGGGCACCGACAGTTACTACCATCTGGAGGTGAAGGGCTCGCAGTTTTTCCCGGTGTTCGAGACCCAGGCCCAGGTGCTCAGCCTGATTGGCCGTGGCGGCATCATCCAGAGTTTTGGCCACAGCCCCGACGTGCCCTACTACCTCCAGTACTACCTCGGCGGCCCGACCGACCTGCGCGGGTTTGAATACCACACCGTCAGCCCCCAAGACGCCCTGGGCGAACCGGTCGGCGGAAAAACCTACGGCTTTTTCAGCGCGGAGTACTCGCTGGATATCGTGAGCCCGATTCGGTTTGCCGCGTTTTACGATGCCGGCTTCGTGAATGCGGGAGCCTACAATTTCAGCCCGGTGCATTTCAGCGATAATATCGGCTTCGGTTTGCGCCTATTTGTCGCGGGTTCGCCGCTGAGCCTCGATTTTGGCATTCCCCTGACGGCCGGCTATCCCAACACGAAGAAGGGCGGCCAGTTCAATTTTTCCTTTGGCACCCGCTACTGATTCGGCTTTGCTGAGCCTTCCGTCCCTCTCAACCATTATGAAAAAAACCATCCAATCCCTGTTTGCCCTGTCGGCCTTTGGTGCTGCGGCCCTGATCTCCCATGCCCAGCCGACACCCAAAATCCTCTTTGTCGACATGGCCAAGCTTTACGACGGCCACTACAAGACCGAGGAGCAAAACGCCAAGCTGCGCAGTGACGAGCTGAAGGCCCAGGAGGAACTCGACCGCCTGAACAAGGAGGGCAATGCCCTCGTTGAAAAATACAAGGAGCTCAAGGACCAGGCGAGCAACCCCGCGATGACGACGGACGCCAAGGCCAAGGCGCAGAGCGACGCCGACAAGATGCTCGAGGACATCCGCCGCAAGCAGGGCGAAGTGCAGAGTTTCCAGCAGAACACGCGCAATTCCCTCCAGCAGCGCATCAAGAATTTCCGCGACCTGATGATCGAGGAGATCAGCAAGGTGGCCGTGGATGTGGCCAAGGGCAAGGGTGCGACCATCCTGATCGACAAGTCGGGCCCGACCCTGATCGGCGTCTCGAACATCATCTACTCGGATGCCAGCTATGACATCACCGACGAGGTGCTCAAGCTGATCAACAAGGACCGCCCGGCCGCCAGCGCCGCGCCGGCCGCCCCGGCCGCGACCGATTCCAGCTCGGATTCGGCGAAGGTCGCGTTCCCCGGCACGACCCCGGCCAAGAACCCGTAATCGGCTGATTGATTCCCTTCCCGGCCCCGGTCCTTTCGGACCGGGGCTTTTTTTTGAGGCGTTGCACCCTCCGCCAAAAATCCCACGCTGGAGCCATGCAGGTTTCATTCACCACTGCGGAAATCATGGCCATCGTTCAGCCCAAGCAGGTGCGCGGCGCCACCACGGAAGCGGTCCTGGGCATCGCCTCGCTGGGCAGTGCAGTCGCCGGTGACCTGTCATTCCTGGGCAATTCCAAGTACCGCAACGAGGTCGCGGGCACCCGGGCCTCGGTCGTGCTGCTGCCGTTGGATCACGACGGCGAGCCCCAAGCCAACCAGCTGTTTCTTCTGGTGGATAAGCCGTCCGTGGCCTTGGCGCGCCTTTGTGCCCGGATTGAGCAGCTCCTGTGGCCCAAGCCCGCGCCTGGCATTCATGCCACGGCTTGGGTTGCGCCCGGCGCCAGGGTGGCTGCCTCGGCCACCGTGGGACCGCTTTGCGTGGTCGAGGAAGGGGCCGTGGTGGGCGAGCGGAGCCATCTGCAGGCTCAGGTCTTTGTGGGCCGCGGCGCGGCGATCGGCGACGACTGCTGGCTGATGCCCGGGGTGATCCTGGCGGCGGAATGCGTCTTGAAGAACCGCGTCCGGCTCCAACCCGGCGTCGTGGTCGGGTCCGATGGGTTTGGCTATGAATTTGTCGCCGGCCGCCATGAAAAGACCCCCCAGATTGGCCATGTCCTGGTGGAGGATGACGTGGAAATCGGAGCAAACAGCACGCTCGACCGCGCCCGTTTCAGCCGGACCGTGGTCGGGGAGGGCACCAAGATCGACAATCTCGTCCAAGTTGCGCACAACGTCGTGATCGGCCGGCATGTGATCCTCTGCGCGCAGGTCGGCATCTCGGGCAGCACCACGATCGGCGACTACGCCATCTTGGGCGGTCAGGCGGGGATTGGCGGCCATATCACGATCGGCGCCAAGGCGAAGGTGGGCGGGCAGGGCGGGGTCGCGTTCGATGTCGAGCCCGGGACGTATGTGAATGGCACGCCCGCCATGCCTTACATGCTGGGTCACCGGCTGGAAGTGCTCCACCGGCGGCTGCCCGAACTTTTCAAGCGCGTGGACGCGCTGGAGAGTTTGCTCAAGGAAGCCTAAAAAAGACTTCCGCCGGGGACGCTTCATCCCCAGCGTGCGGCCCATGGGTGAAACGCGGCTGAAAATCTTTTCGGGCAACTCTAACCGCGTGCTCGCGGAGGAAATCTGCGCCTCGATCGGCATGCCGCTGGGCGAGGCCACCGTCACCAGCTTTCCCGACGGTGAGTCCTTCGTGAAAATCAACGAGAACGTGCGCGGCCAGGACGTTTTCATCATCCAGTCGACCTGTCCGCCGACGAACCATCACCTGATGGAGCTGCTGATCATGATCGACGCCTGCCGCCGGGCCTCGGCGCAGCGCATCACGGCCGTGCTGCCGTTCTACGGCTACGCCCGCCAGGACCGCAAGGACCAGCCGCGCGTGCCGATCACGGCCAAGCTGGTGGCCAACCTCCTGGTCGCGTCCGGGGCGACCCGCATCCTCACCATGGACCTGCACAGCCAGCAGATCCAGGGCTTCTTCGACATCCCGGTGGATCACCTCTTTGCGTCGCCGGTGTTTTTCGAGTACCTCAGCAAACAGAAGCGCGACCGGCCGCTCGTCGTGTGCTCGCCCGATGTCGGCGGCATGAAGATGGCCTCGGCCTATGCGGACACCATGGGCGCGGCTCTCGCGCTCGTGGCCAAGAAACGCAAGAGCGCCACGACCGTCGAGGCCATGAACGTCGTCGGCGACGTGAGCGGTTGCGATGTGCTGCTGGTGGACGACATCACCGAGACCGCCGGCACCCTGACGGCGGCCGCCAAGATCCTGAAGGAGCACGGCGCGGCGCGGATCACCGCGGCCGTGAGCCATTGCGTCCTGAACGATGTCGCCTTGGAGCGACTTAGGTCCGGCATGATCGATGAACTGATCACGACCAACTCCACGCCGGTCGCGACCCACGGCCTCCCAATCACGGTGCTCAGTATCGCGAAACTGCTTGGCCAGGCGATCGTCCGCATCAACGGCAACGAAAGCGTGACGGGCCTGTTCCGAATCAAGGGGTTTTGAAGGGCGGCGGGTGGCTGCCGCAGTGAGGAGGCCGTTTGGACTCCTCGGCGTGCCGAACATCGTGGATCTGATTTCTATCCCGGCGGCACCCAGCCGGGTGTCCGAGGTTCTCCTGACCTGACGCCCGGGGTTGCGGGCGGGAACTTTTCGACGCAACCTTCTGTCCCTTCGTCACCTTCATGAAATCCAAGTCATTCTCCCGCTTCCTCACGATTCTTGCCGTTGTCCCGATGTTTGGTTTGGCCGCGGTGGCCAAGGATGCCGCGCCGCCCAAAAAGCCGACCCTGCTCTTCGACCCCAGCGCCGTGACCGATGGCAAGCCGGCGGTGGTGGCCAGTTATGCCGATGTCGTGGAGCCGGTGCTCAAGGCGGTCGTGTCAATTTATTCCAAAAAGACGGTACGGGAACGCGTCGCGATCAATCCGCTCATGCGGCAGTTTTTTGGCGACATTCCCGACCAAGAGCGCGAGCACAAGGAGGAGGGCCTGGGCTCGGGCGTCATTGTCTCGCCCGACGGTTACATTCTCACCAACAACCATGTCGTGGAAGGGGCGGACGAGCTGAAGGTCGGCCTGTCCGATGACCGCGAGTACCTGGCCAAGGTTATCGGCGCCGACCCGAAGACCGATGTGGCGGTCATCAAGATCGAGGCGGAAAACCTTCCGGTGGTCACGCTCGCCGACAGTGACAAACTCCGGGTGGGTGACGTGGTCTTCGCGGTTGGCAACCCCCTAGGCGTCGGCCAGACGGTCACCATGGGCATTGTCTCCGCCAAGGGTCGCAACCAGCTGGGGCTGCTCGATGGCGGCTATGAGAGCTTCATCCAGACCGACGCCGCGATCAACATGGGCAACTCCGGTGGCGCGCTGGTCGATGCCAAGGGCCGGCTCGTCGGGATCAATAGCGCCATTATTTCAACTTCCCGCGGCAGCATCGGGCTCGGCTTCGCGATCCCGATCAACCTCGTGTCGTCCGTGCTCCAGAGCCTCATCGAGACCGGCACGGTGTCGCGGGGATTCCTCGGTGTCCTGACCCAGACCTCGCCGGCGGAAGATGCGGAAACGCTCGGCCTGCCGAAGGGGAGCCGGGGCATCGTGATCACGGACGTCATCCCGAATTCGCCGGCGGACAAGGCGGGACTCAAGCGGGGCGACGTTTTCATCACGCTCAATGGCCGGAAGCTGACCACGGGGGAGGAGCTGAGGCTGATCATCGCCGAAACCATGCCGGGCACGAAGCTGAAGCTGGGCCTCTCCCGGGGCGGAAAACCCGTCACCGTGGAGGTCATGCTCACCAAGCTGGATGAGAAGCCCGACGAGCTCATTCCCGGCGTGGATGTGGTGCCGCTCACGGACGAACTGCGGGCGAGGTTCCGCATTCCCGCACGATTTGACGGGCTGATGATCCGGGCCGTGGACAAGGACTCGCCCTATGCCGAGGCATTGGCACCGGATGTCCTCATCGTGCAGATCGACCGGGAGGACGTGACGGACCTGGCCTCGGCCAAGGCGGCGCTGACCCCGGGCCGGCATCTGCTCTACGTTTTTTATCGCGGTGCCCTGCGCGTGGTGCGCATCGACGTCAAGGCGGGCTGATCCCCGGCAGGTTCGGAGAATCGCTCAACTTCCCGGTTTCTGCACCGGGATTTGGGCGAGCCAGGCGGGCACCGCATCGGCGGCGTAGGTGGGGAAACTGAGCTCCAGCAGGGAGATCGCGGGCACCTCGAAGCGGGCCGTGCCGGCGCTGCGATCCACCAGCATCGCGACCGCCACGGGCACGCCGCCGGCCTGCCGCACGATCTCCAGGCATTCCAGCACGCGGCCGCCGCGGGTCACGACATCCTCGACGATCAGGACCGGCTCGCCGGGCGAGAGCGTGAAGCCGCGGCGCATCACCAGGACATTGTTCTCCTTCTCGGCGAAAATGTACCGGACCCTGGCCTGGCGGGCGACCTCCTGGCCGATGACGAGGCCGCCCATGGCGGGGGCGAGGACGGTTTTGAAGTGATAGCCCCGGAGTTTTTCCACCAGCAGCTGGGCCAGGCGCTCCACGGCGTCCATTTGCTGGCAGACCTGGGCGCACTGGAAGTAATGCCCGCTGTGCAGGCCGGAACGCAGCACAAAGTGTCCTTCCAGCAGCGCGCCGGTGCGGGTGAAGATGCCGAGGATTTCGGATTGGTCGGAGGCCATGCGCCGACGCTGCGGTTTGCGGGGCAAAAAACAAAAACATTTTGCACGCCCGGCCGGGCGGGCCTAGGGTGCCGGTGCCGTGCTGAACCTGACCGTACCACTGGAAGATGAACTCGGCGACGTGCTCGAAAAGGGCATGCGCCAGTGCGGGCTTTCGGAGGAAGCGCTGGCCCGGCGCTCGGGGATTGCGCCGGCGAGGATCCTGGACGCGATCGACTACCGTTCCGACCTGTCGTCGGCGGAGTTGCGCCGGCTGGCATCCGCGCTGGAGCTCAATGAAATCGGCCTGTGCGCGCTTGGTTGCGGCCGGTACCCGTTGCCGGAAATCCCGGGCCTGCCGTTCTGTGTGCATGCCCTCCGCATGCCTCACGGCATCGGCTATGCGAATGCCTATCTGCTGGCCGACTGCGGGGCGACGCGGGGAATCCTCTTTGACACCGGTCCGGACATCGGGGCGCTGGAGGCGGTCTGGCCGGCGGCGATCAAGACGGTTGATGCCGTGTTTCTCACCCATGTGGAAGCGGAGCACAGCGGCGGGCTCTGCGAGGCGGTGGCGCGCTTCGGCCTGCCCGCGGCCTACTGTCCGACCGGGGCCAGCATTCCGTGCGGAAAGGCCATGGCGGAAGGCGAGCGCATGAATTACGGTTTGTTTGAGGTCACGGCCTTCAGCACGCCGGGCCATGCCTCCGCCCACAATTGCTATCTCGTCACCATGCCGTCGGTCCGGTCCGGCGGCGCGCTGCTGATCTCGGGGGATCTGGTTTTCGCCGGATCCGTGGGTGGGGGCTACTATTGTCACCGGCAGCTTGCGACGCACCTGCGAAGGGTGCTGGAGGCGCTGCCGCCCATGACCGTGATTGCGCCCGGCCACGGGCCGTTGACGACGGTGGGAAACGAACTGCGCTACAATCCGTTCATCGCCTAAAACCCGGGGCCGGTGTGGAGCGCGCGCCGGAGGCGAGTCGCGCCCTCCCGGACATTGGCCGCCGTTATGCGGACCCGGTACGTCGCCAAGCTGGGGCCAGGAACGAGTGCTCAGCCTCGCGAAGGTCGGGGTTGCATCGGCTTGGCGAATTGGCCGGCAACGCCGCGCAAAGGAGCCGGATAACAGCCCAGGCTAAGGGAATTCGGGCAAACGTACCGGGTGCGTCGGCCGGCGCGACCGCTTGGTGGTATGTTCGCTTACCACTGCCTGCAGGCTGCCTGACGCGTGTTTGAGATTTCAGGCACCACAAGCATTTATTGGTGTATCACTGTTGGCTGATATGAAAGCGTGGGCAACATTCTGTCTTTCGCGCCGCTCGCCTCTTGTGGCCCACCGCATTATCGCCATTGTGTCGGCACCGGTTGTCTGGACACAAGACAAAGGTTAATCAGGCGGCTAAGAGGGTAGATTTCTGGTGGTCGCGGCGGGCTTCGAGCGGGCTCCTGTAGCGGAGCTTTTCGAGGCGCCAGTCGCGGTTGTATATTTCG
>CAIRTK010000040.1 GCA_903881475.1 uncultured Opitutia bacterium
CCCTTCGCCCCTTCGCCCCTTCGCCCCTTCGCCCCTTCGCCCCTTCGCCCCTTCGCCCCTTCGCCCCGTCGCGTTCCAACTCCGCCTAGTTTGCTCAGGGGAGGAATCGCTCCGCCCATTCCGGCCGGGCCAGCGGACGGGGCCGCCATTGGCCGAAGATCCGGTAGCGCCAGCGCGCCACGAGGCGGTAGCCGGCATCGCGCCAGCGCTCCGGCACGACTTCAAGCACGGCCGCCAATTCCGTCGCCACGCCGCCGCACACGCGCAGCGCGGCGATCACGCCGTCCGTGCGCAGCAAAAACTCGCGCTGTTCGCGCCGGGGCCAATCCGGCACGAACACCAGGCTGTCGAAGTCCGCCGCCGGCAGCCCGTGGGCGCGCAGATACGCCTGGCCGGCCTCGCCCTGCAGGCGCGCGAACCGGAGCCGCTCCGCGCGGTCGAGCCGCAGCAGCAACCGCACGACACGGTTGCACAGCCCGCAGTCGCCATCGTAGAGCAGCACCGGGCCTGAGGCTGGGGAGGAAATCACGTTCATTACTCAATCCACCGGGCGCTGTTCCGCAAACACTTCGGCCACGTCGGCCAGGTCGCACACGATTTCCGCCGCCCGTCCGCAACGTTGGCAACGGGCCGGATCGGAAAAGGTCCCGATCTCCGCATAGCGCACGGTGTTTCCATCAAGCTTGAACTCCATCCCCCGGGCCGACGCACCGGACTCGCGCATCAACGCAGTGATTTTCTCCCGCAGCTCCGGCAGCAGCGCCTCACGCAAGAATGCCGGCTGGTTGGTCTGGATGAACCAAGCGCGGTCGAACTCCGCGTCGCCCACCTCGATTTCCTTCGCACCAAACAGCTCCATGACCTTGGTGCTGAATCCCTGTCGCCGCAGGTGAAACGTCAGTCGACCGGGGACCGTCAATGTCGCGGACACCGCACACCACTGCACGCGTGATTTTCCCGACCCGGTCGAAAACGGGAAAAGCTCCACGCGTTTGCCACGCAACTGCCCCGCCGCCCGCGCTCCGGAGTAAAACACTCCCAGCACCGGCGGCTTGTCCTCAAACTGCAGCCCGAGCATACCTGCCGTTTGGCGGACGTTTTCTGCGGCGCGCTTGCCTTGCCGGACTGCCGCCGCGCCGATGAGCACGGCGATGACCACAAAAAAACCGATCATCAGGAGGGGAGCGATCGCCAGGCTCATTGCCTGCACGTTTTCACCCGCCGTGGCTCACCGCAAAAGCAAAAAGGCCGGATGTCTGATGAACATCCGGCCCGATTTGAGCCTTGAGGATTCTTTCCAAGCCGGTTGCGGCCGGGATCCTTTACGCCACCGCGATCTTGCGGGGCTTCACGGCCTCGTGCTTCGGCAGCGTGACCTGCAGGACACCGTCCCGCAGCTCGGCGCCGATCCGGTCGGCGTCGATGGCGTTGTCGTAGGTGAGCACAAGTTCATAGGCAGCGTCCGGCGTCTCGCGATGCAGGGCCGTCCAGCCGGCCGGCTGCGTCCACGACCGGCGGCCCGTGATGCGGAGCTCGTCGTTCTCGGCCGTCAGCTCGAGACCGTCCTTGGTCACGCCGGGCAGCTGGACCGTGAGGCGGTAGGCCTCGGCGGTTTCCTGCACGTCGTAGACGGGACGGATCGTTGCGATGGACTCGGACGCCGAGCACGCGGACCCATCGGCGCAGGAGGCGGCCGGAGCGCGGTTGAGCGAGGGAATGAGATCATTAAGCAGTGACATGGTAATGTGAGTTAAGGGTTGAGTGGCGCGGGGGAGTTACTTCACCGCGACGGTGATTTTCTTCGGCTTGGCTTCCTCACGCTTCGGGAGCGTGACCGTGAGGACGCCGTTTTCGTAAGCGGCGCTGACCTGGTCGGCCGAGACTTCGGCGGGGATGGACAGCGAACGACTGAACGAGGCGGACTGTTCGGGCTGGCCGTCCGTCGCGGGCGTCTTGCGCACGGCGGTGAGAGTCAGCGTGCCGTCCGTCATTTCGACTTGGATGTCATTGCGCGACATTCCCGGAAGCTCGGCGCGGACGTAGGCATTGGCCTCGTCTTCGTAGAGGTCGACCGGGAACTGGATGATCGCGGAAGGAGCAACGGCGGAGGCAAACCGGCGGCCGATCTCGCTCTCGAGACCCAGCCACGGCGAACGGAAAAAGCCGCCCGGCGCGGTGACCAGGCTGCGATAGGAAGGATAGCTGTAACGAACGATTCTCATGGTGATTTCTTTTAAGGGTTAGATTCCGGGCATGATGCCCTTGATAATTCCCCAGCCATTGCAGGCAGAATGCCGTTTATGAAAAAGTCGCAAGGCGCTATTGATTGGGCACTTAATAGATCTGATGGAGCCAAAGGTGAGACGAGTTGGCCGACTTGCGCCGTCACAACCGGGTAAAATTTTCCCTGGGTCGCCACGGATTTCCCGATGATCTCCGAGTAGGGGGAACTACGTAATAAATACAGTCGTATAAATACCCAAATGACCTAAGGCTTTGACCCTAGTTCAGTATGCCGTTACCCCGCGCCACCTCGATCCGCCTTCTTGGCATTTTCGCAGCTTACATGGCTGCGCTGGTCGTGGCGCGATCCCAGGTGATCACCCAGACGTTTCAAAATTCGTCGGCCCCGGGATGGACATTCAGTGGTTCGGGTTACACGCCGACCCTCACCTCGGGAGTTTCAGATCCCACCGGTGCCGGCTGGCTGAACCTGACCAACAATGTCGGCAACGAAGCCACCAGTGCCGTTTACAACGGGAGTTTCAGTTCCGCGGGCGCCACAGTCTATGCCAACTTCAGCTACCAGATGTATGGCGGCTCCAATGGAACCACCCTCGGCGGCGACGGCCTTACCTTCTTTCTTTACGACGCCTCGCAAACTTTGAGCGTGGGCGCATATGGTGGCTCATTGGGTTATGCCCAGAAGACCTTGGCCGGAGGCGGTGGCGCCAACATCAATGGACTGAATGGCGGTTACCTTGCGGTGGGCTTGGACGCCTATGGAAATTTCTCCTCCGGCTCGGAAGGTCGCGTCGGCGGCTATAACGGCGCCACCTCACCCGTGACCGAGTCCGTCGGCGTGCGCGGCCCGGGCAGCGGGTTGACGGGTTATTCCTATCTCGGCGGCTCCGGCACCCTGGCGACCCCGCTCGACTCCGCCACGCGCCCGACCGTGACCAACACAGTCCAGATCCTCCTCAGCGCCACCAACCAGCTCACGGTGACGCTTTCCCAGGGCGGCTCGACCCCGCAGACGGTCATCCAGATGGACTTGTCCGGCTATACCCGGCCCGACCTGCTCGGCCTCGGTTTCACCGCCGGTACCGGGGCGGCGACCGACAACATCAACGTCAACAATCTCAACATCACGACGCTGGCGTCGAACCTCTGGTCGAACACGCTCGGCGACAGCCTGTGGGCGAGCAACAATGACTGGGACCCGACCGTTGTCCCGACGATCGGCGCGGACATTCTTTTCGACAACACCTACGTCAGCTCGAATCAGACGATCGACACCGGCATCAACCGCACGGTCCGCTCCATTTCGTTCGATGCGCCGTTCAACTACACGCTGAACAACAATACCATCACGTTCAACAACGAGGGCGTGGCGGGGTTCTCGGGCATCGCGGTCTCCCAAACCCACGGCACCGGAATTGACACCGTCAATTCCAACCTCGCGATGAGCAACGCGATCAACATCCGCAACAATGCCACCGGCACACTCAACGTGACCGGCACGATTGCGACGGGCGGCAACACCCTCACGCTCGACGGCACCGGCACCACCACCAATCTCTCCGGCGTCATCTCCGGCACGGGCGCCATCGTCAAGAACGACGCCGGCACCGACACCCTTTCCGGCGCCAACACGTACAGCGGCGGCACAACGGTCAACAGCGGCACGCTCAACGCCAACAACGCCACCGCGCTCGGCTCGGCCGCCGTCACCCTCGCCGGCGGCACGCTGGGATCGACCAACGGCTCGACGATTGGCAACGCGGTCGCGCTGACCGGCAATGCCGGCCTGTCCGGCCTCACGAGCTCCGGCACCCTCACCCAGACCGGCGGAAGCTACACGCTTAACCTGGCCAATGCAACCCAGTCAGGGGCCGTGAATATTTCCAACACGGCCACGGCGGGAACCCTCACCGTCGAGGTGGACAGCGGCACGAGCACGATCAGCGGCGCGATCGCCAACGGCAGCACGAGCACGGGCGACAATCTCACCAAGACCGGCAACGGCACGCTGACCCTCTCCGGCACCAACACCTACACCGGCACCACGGCCATCAATGCGGGCACCATCCAGTTCGGCGCCAGTAACACCCTCGCGAGCAATAGCGGTGTCAACATCGGCGCCTCGGGTACGCTCAATCTCAACGGTTTCTCGCAGAAGATCGGCACGCTCACCGCGTCGGGCGGGGCCACGCTGAACTTCGGCGCGGCTGGTGGATCAAACACCTTCGTCTTCGGCACCTATGTCGCCCCGACCAGCGGGGTCCTGGTCGTCAACAATTGGTCGGCCACTAATACCTTCGCCACGACGGGCGCGGGCCAGACAGTCAGTACCATCTACATTTCGGGGTATGGCGTCGCCTCGGAGGCGGGGAGCAAGACCAACAATATCTACGGCACCGGGGCCAGCGGGGCCTACCTGCTCACCCCGGTCGCCGTGAGCACGGTCGAATGGGATGGCTCCAGCAACTCGAACTGGAACACCGGCTCCAACTGGAGCGGCAATGCCAAGCCCACCACCACCCAGGTCGCCGTCTTCAACACCCTCGGCACCGGCCGGCCCAACGTCACCCTGAACGGCGCCAATACCGTGGCCGGCATCCAGTTCGGCACTGGCGCCTCCGTCAGCTATAACATCACCGGCGCCAACACGCTGACGTTGTCCGGCACCGTGCCCTACATCCAGCAGCAGAGCGCCAACAACCAGACGCTCAGCCCCACCACGCTGGCCCTCGCGAACAACACCGTGGCCGACATCACCGGCACCGGCAATCTCACCATCGGCGCCGCCATCACGGGCGCCGGCAAAAACCTCATCAAGGATGGCACCGGCGCGGGAAAACTCATTCTCACCGGCAACAATTCCGGGCTCACCGGCGGGGTGTTCATCAACAATGGCATTGTCCAGGCCGGCAACACCAACGCCCTCGGGACCGGCGCCACCACCGTCTCGGATGGCGCCACGCTGGAACTCTCCGGCGGGATCAGCCCGACCAACGCCATCTCCGTCTCCGGCGTGGGCAACGGCGGCGCCGGGGCCATCCACAATGTCAGCGGCACCAACACCGCGTCCGGCACCCTCAGCCTCGGCGGCGACACCCGGATTGCGGCCGATACCGGCACCACCCTGAACCTCACCGGCAACGTGACCGGCTCCGGGACAAATCTGGATCTCGCGGGCGCCGGCACCCTCAGCCTGAACCAGGTCACCACCGGCGCCGGCGGCGTGACGATCGACGCAACCGGCACCGTCAACTTCAACGGCGCCGCGACGGCCAACACCTACACCGGCCTCACCACGGTCAATTCCGGCACGCTGGTGCTCAACAAGACGGCCGGAACCAATGCCATCGGCACCGGCGGGCTCGACATCGCCGGCGGCACCGTGCAGCTCGGCGCCAGCAACCAGATCGCCGATGCCGCGGCGGTGAAAATCGACAACGCCGGCACGTTCAACCTGAACGGCAAGGCCGAGACCATCGCCCAGCTCAACAGCACCAGCGCCACCGCCACGACGGCGCTTGGCACCGGCGGCAGCCTCACCATCACGGGCGCGGGCAACCTTAATTCCAGTTACGCGGGCCTGCTGACCGGTTCCGCTTCCAGCAGCCTGAACGTCAATTCCACCGGCAAGGTCTACCTGTCCGGCAACAATTCCGGCTACGCAGGCTCCACCAACATCACTAACGGCACGCTCAACGCCAGCGGCTCCAACAATGTCCTCGGCACCGGCGCGGTGAATGTCAGCAGCACCGGCAACCTGCAGCTGCAGGGCGGCATCAGCCTCGGCAACGCCCTCAGCATCAGCGGCACCGGCCCCTCCAGCAATGGGGCCATCGAGAATTTTGCCGGCAACAACACGCTCTCCGGCGCCGTGACGGTGGCGGGGGCCACGCGCATCCAGTCCGACGCCGGCACCCTGACCGTGGCCGGCAACGTCGGCCTCGGCGCCAACACCCTGAACGTCGGCGGCGCGAGCAACACCGTCATCAACGGCGCCATCAGCGGCACCGGCGGCCTGACCAAGGACGGCGCCGGCACCCTGACCCTGGGTGCGGCCAACAGTTTCACCGGCGCCACCGCCATCAACGCGGGCACCGTGGTCGCGAACGCCGCCAATGTCTTCAACAACTCGGCCGCCCTGACCGTCGCCTCCGGCGCCGCCCTCAACCTCAACAACCTGAGCCAGACCATCGGCTCGCTGGCCGGCGGGGGCGCGGTGAATTTCGGCTCCGGCGGCACGCTCAATCTCACGGGCGGCAGCGCCACCTTCTCCGGCACCCTCGCGGGCGCCGGCACGATCTACATCGGCGCGGGCGCCACCCTGACCCTCGGGGCGAACTTCAACAACTCGGGCATCAACATCGTCCTCGCCGGCGGCACGCTCAACCTCAACGGCACGACCGACACGTTCGGCAACATCACGGTCAGCGGCAACTCGGTCCTCGATTTCGGCGCCTCCACGGCCTCGGTGCTGAACAGCAGTTCCCTGACGATGAGCAACTCCAGCGTCACCCTCACGGTCAACAACTGGGTGAACGCATCCGATTATTTCTACACGCAGAATTTCACCGGCGCGACGACCGACGTCCGCGGCACGACGCCGGAGAACCAGATTACGTTCACCGGCAACTCGAACAACGCCACCGCCTGGCTGGGCTACGATCACGAGATCACGCCCGCGCCCGAGCCGGCGACTTACGGCCTCCTCTTCACGGGCCTTGCCCTCGGCGCCGTGGGTCTCCACCGCTACCGCCGCCGCCGGGCCGCCTGAGCCCCCGGGAACCGCGGCGCGGTTTTCCGGCCTATGCCGGAAAAAATCCGTGCCCACCGGGGCCATCCATGGTTCACTGCCTTTCCCTCCCGCATGACCTTTGACTTCGATCACCCACCCGAGCGCCGCGGCACCGACTCGCAAAAATGGCAGAAGTACGCCGGCCGCGACGTGCTGCCCCTCTGGGTCGCCGACATGGATTTCACGTCGCCGCCCGCCATCACCGCGGCCCTGCAGGCGCGGGTCGCCCATGGCATTTACGGCTACGCCCGCCCGGTGCAGTCCACGACCGACTCGATCGTCGCCGCACTCGCCTCCCGCTATGGCTGGAAGATTGACCCGGCCTGGATCGTCTGGCTGCCCGGCCTGGTCGTCGGCCTGAACGTCACCGCGCAGGCCTTTGCCGAGCCGGGCGACGAGGTGCTGACGCTCGCGCCCGTTTATCCGCCGTTCATGAGTGCGCCGAAGAACAGCGCGCGGATTTCCACGACCGTGCCATTCGAGCTGCGGGACGGGGCGTGGGCCATCAACTGGGAGGCGCTCGAGCGCGCCGTCACCCCGCGGACCCGGCTGTTCTATCTCTGCAACCCGCACAATCCCCTCGCGCGGGTCTGGCGCCGGGAGGAGCTCGCGCGGCTCGCGGAGTTCTGCCTGCGGCACAAGCTGGTCCTTTGCTCCGACGAGATCCACTGCGACCTCATCCTTGATCCCGCTCTGCCGCATATCCCGACCGCCCTGCTCTCGCCCGAGATCGCCACTCGCACGGTCACCCTGATGGCCCCGAGCAAGACCTACAACATGCCGGGGTTGGGCACGTCGTTCGCGATCATTCCCGACGCGATGCGCCGCACGCGGTTTGTCCGCGCCACCGCGGGCATCGTGGCGGAGGTCAACACCCTCGGCTTCACCGCCTGCGAAGCCGCCTACCGCGACTGCGAGCCCTGGCGCCAGGCGTTGCTCGCCTACCTGCGCGGCAACCGCGATTATCTGCTCGATTTCGTGGCGCGCGAACTGCCCGGCGTGAAGATCGAGGCGCCGATCGAGGCGACTTACCTCGCCTGGCTGAACGTCGCGGCCCTCGGCCTGCCCGATCCGACCGGGCACTTCGAGAAACACGGGGTCGGCCTCAGCGACGGCGCGTTTTTCGGCGCGCCCAAGGGCCGCTATGTCCGGATCAACTTCGGCTGCACCCGCGCCACCCTTGTCGAGGCCCTGCGCCGGATGAAATCCGCCCTGATCGCACTCTGATCCGTCGTGAAACGCATTCTGCAGGTTGCCTTCCTGATCCTGACCCTGGCCGCCATCGCACAGGGGCTGTGGCAGCATGCCCGGCTGCCGGAGCGCGTGATGTCCCACTTTGATTTCTCCGGCCGGGCCAACGGTTGGATGACACGCGACGCTTTTCTCGGCTGGCAGGTGGGGACCCTGATTTTTCTCACCGTCCTGTTTGAGGGCTTCGCCCTGCTGCAATCGCGGCTGCCGGCTGAGCTGATCAACCTTCCCCACCGTGATCACTGGCTCGCACCCGGGCGGCGCGCCGCCACCGATGCGTGGATTTCCAGTCTGGTGCTTTTGCCCGGCTGTTTGCTGGTGATTTTTTTCATGGCGCTTTTTCATCTGGTTTACCGCGTCAATGTTGAAGGCACTCGGATGCTGACGCCCAACCCCGGCTGGCTGGCGGCCGCCCTTGTCCTCGCAGTGAGCGCCCTCGCTGCTGTCACCATCGCCCGCTTCGCCCGGAAACCGGCGGACTGAGTCATGCGCATCGGGCCGCACGAGCTGTCGTCGAACCTGTTCCTCTCGCCGCTCGCGGGCTACACGAACCTGCCCATGCGCGAAACGTTGCGCGAACTGGGCGGCCTCGGCTGGGCCACGACCGATCTCGTCAACGCCCGCTCGCTCCTCGAGCGCAATCCCACCGCGCTCAAGCTCGCCGCCACGTCGGCCGCCGACCGGCCCCTGGCCATCCAGCTGTTCGGCAGCGTGCCGGAGGAAATGCGCGACGCCGCCGTGATGTGCCAGGAACTCGGCGTGGAATCCGTCGACATCAACATGGGCTGTCCCGTGCGCAAGGTGGTCAGCATCGGCGGCGGTTCCGCCATGATGACCGAGCTCGGCAAGACCGCCGCCCTCGTGCGCGGGATGATCGGGGCCGTGAAAATCCCCGTCACCGCCAAGATGCGGCTCGGCTGGGATGACGACAACCTCACCGCGCCCGACCTCGCGCGCGTTCTCGAGGATGCCGGGGTCGCCGCGATCTTCGTGCACGGCCGCACTCGCGCTCAGGGCTTCAGCGGCACCGTCAATCTCGCGGGTATCCGGCGCGTCGTCGAAGCCGTCCGGAAAATCCCGGTCATCGGCAATGGCGACGTCACCACGCCCGGGGCGGCGAAGCACATGCTGGATGAAACGGGCTGTGCCGGCGTCAGCATCGGCCGCGGCGCGTTTTATGACCCGTGGATTTTCCGCCGGACCGACCACTACCTGCGCACCGGCGAGCTCACGCCCGAACCCGGTTTCCCGGAGCGGATGCGCGTCCTGCGGCTGCATTTCGAGCGTTACGTGGCGTTTTATGGCGAGGCGCACGGCGCGAGGCTCTTTCGCAAGGTCGCGCCGTGGTATGCCAAGCGCTTCGGCCCGGCCAAGGGCTTCAATCGCCGCATCATCACCATCACTTCCTGCGCCGACTTTGAGGCCGCGGTCGCCGAATACCTCGCGTGGCGCGCGCCGTTTTGCGACGAACAGGGCGAGCTGCTGCCCAAATACCAGCCGGCCCCGATGGTCGCCTCCTTCATGGCCGGGGACGACGAAGGGGCGGCGGGGCGGGCGGCCATTCCCGTGCCCAAGGGCCCGGTGGAAGTCTGGTAGCCCGATTGGCCCGTCTTGCGCCCCGGGCCCGCGTGCCCGAGTCTCCCGGCATGTCCACCGTCAGTCATTTCTGGGAACTCATCCTCGGCACACTCGTCGCCCTGCTGCCGCTGATCAACCCGCTCACGGCCGCCCCCACATTTCTCGCCATCACCGAGGGCGACAGCCGCGAACGCCGCCTGCAGCAGCTCCGCATGGCCTGCATCTACATGGTCGTCATCCTGGTCAGCTTCCTGATCGGGGGAACCTTCATCATGGGATTTTTCGGGCTTTCCATCCCCGGCCTGCGCATCGCGGGCGGGCTGCTCGTGGCCGGGATCGGCTCCGGGATGCTGGTGGGGCCGGCGCGTGAGGCCGGCGACAGCCGGGCGCACCAGGAGGCCCGTGCCAAGCGCGACGTGTCGTTCTCGCCCCTCGCAATGCCCATGCTCAGCGGCCCCGGCTCCATCGCCGTGACGATCGGCTTCACCTCACTGGCCACCCAGTGGACCGACTACATCGCGATCATCATCGGCATCGTGACCGTCGCGATCATCACCTATGTCACGTTGCGGCTGTCCGAACGCGTGGTGCGCATGATCGGGGTCAACGGCATGAACGCGCTCACCAAGGTCATGGGGTTTCTCATCCTCTGCATCGGCATCCAGTTTGTCGTGAATGGCATCCTCAACATCGCGACCGACCCCGTGCTCATCCGCGGGATCCGCGACGCCGTCCTGTCCCACTAGGCTGCGCCGGATTTTTTTGCCTCGGGACTGGACCCCGCCGGGCGCGGCGTGCTCTAGTCCGTTGCATCCCGCCCATGCCCCGCCCTGCCGCTGCCCGTCCTGCGCCCGCCCGCCGCGAAGACCGGATTTTTGCCCGTTCCCAATGGATCTGGCCCTACGACCACCGCTGGGATTTGCACAACGCCTATGTGCTCTTCCGGCGTGATTTCACGCTGGTACGCGTGCCACGCCGCGCCCCGCTTTTCATCACGGCCGACCAGTCCTATCATCTTTACGTCAACGGCGCCTTCGTCGGCCGCGGCCCGGCGCGAGGATTTCAATCCCACTGGCCGTATGACGAGCTCGACCTCGCCCGCTGGCTGGTGCCCGGCCGCAACGTGATCGCGGTGCGCGCGTACAATCCCGGCGAGAGCAATTTCCAATATCTCAGCCAGGGCTACGCCGGCCTGCTGGTCGCGGCGCAGTGGGGCGCCGTCCAGCTGCAATCCGACCTGAGCTGGAAATGCCTCCCGCAGCCCGGGGTCCGGCGCGACACCATCCGCGCCAGCACGCAGCTGTTCGCGCAGGAACATTTCGACGCGCGGCCGGGCCCGCTCGATTGGATGAATTCGGATTTCGACGACCAGGCCTGGGCGGCCCCCCGCGGCCAGGCCATTGGCATCGGTCCGTGGCTGGCGCTCGAGCCTCGGGGCATTCCGCAAATGTTCGAGGAAGCCTCGCGGCCCGGCCGCGTCATCGGCACAGCGGAAGGCGTGTGCGGCGCGGGCTGGGAAGACGCACGCAATCTTTATACCCTGCGCCAAGGCGAAGATCACACCCATGTGCCGGCGGCGTTTGACGCGGCTTCCTTCGATGTCCCGGCTACCGGACCGGGTCGCTTTCGCAGCTACCTCATCGATCTCGGCAAGCCCGTCGTCGGCAGTTTTTCCCTGCAGGTAGGCGGGGCGCGGGGCGGTGAAATCATCGACCTGGTTTACACCGAGGTCATTGCCGCGGATAAATTGAAGCCTGAGCTGCGCTTCCCCGATGGCAGCAGCGTCTCGTTCAGCAGCCGCCTAATCTGCCGCGCCGGCCGTACGGAGCACATGTTCTATCATCCATATGGGTTCCGGTATGTGATGTTCGTCGTGCGCAACTCGGCCACGCCGCTCACCCTCTCGCCCTGCCTGCGGCGCACCGGTTACCCGGTGGAACGGCGCGGAAGTTTCCAAAGTTCCGATCATGTGCTCGAGCAGATTTGGGAAACCTGCGCGTGGTCACAGCAGAACTGCATGATGGATGCCTACGTTGACACGCCGTGGCGCGAGCAGGCCCAGTGGTGGGGCGACGCGCGGGTGCAGGCGTGGAACACCTTTCACCTAAGCGGGGATGCCCGGCTGTTCCGGCGCGGCATTTATCAGATCGGCGGGCAGACCACGCCGGACGGCCTTACCTTCGGTCACGCTCCGACCATGGCCTATAACTGCGTGATCCCGGATTTTACGCTCATCTGGATCGTGACCCAGTGGGACTACTATTGGCAGACGGGCGATCTCCAGCCGTTCCGGGACCAACGCGCCGTGGTGGAAGGGGCGCTCGCTTATTTCGCGGCTCACACCGGCAAGGATGGCCTGGTCCACTACGATCCCCGCTACTGGCTGTTCCTCGATTGGACGGACCTGCCGCGCGGCGGTGCCTCGGCCATCTACAATCTGTGGCTGGTAATCACGCTGGAAAAACTCGGCGCGCTGCACCGTCTCACGCGCGATGCGGTCGCAGCCGCCCGTTGCGAACGCTGGGCCCGGCGCCTGCGTGCCAGGCTGCGCGTGTTGGTCAATGCCCGCGGCCTGATGCGCGACGGCTACGACGCCAAGGGGAAATTGCTTTCCAGCACCTCCCCGCACGCCCAAACGCTCGCCCTCATGGCCGGGCTCGCGCCGGACTCGGCCCCGGCGATGGAACGCTTTCTCCTCGCTTACCTGCGGGACGAATCGAAACACACGGCCAGGCCCAGCGCCTATTGGATCACCTATGTTTACTCGGTGCTCGCCAGCCGCGGCCATGGCTCCGAGGTCGTGGCCCACATCCGGACGCACTGGGAGCCCATGATCGCCCAGGGCTCCACGTTCGAGTTGTTCCGGGATCACCCGGAGTTTCCGATCAGCCACTCCCACGCCTGGTCGGCCCATCCGCTGTTTCATTTCATGGAAATCGTCGGCGGCATCCGGCAGGAGGCACCGGCGTGGAAGAAAATCGGCTTCGCCCCGACCTTCATCGGCGAGCACGGCGGCGCCACCGTGCCAACGCCGCAGGGTCCGGTCACCAGCGCCTGGCGGCGCGAGGGTTCGCGCGTGCGCGTTTCGCTCGCCCTGCCCCGCGGGGTCGCCGCCACCGTGCGGTTGCCCGGCCGTCCCGTCCTCCGGGTTGCCGGCCGGCACCAGTGGACCGTGGACGATATTTCCCCCCGGCTGACCCCGGGCCGTCTCAATAGAGGCGGCCCACGGTCGCGCCGCTCGCGTCCTTGAACACGATGTTCTTCGTCTTCGGGTCGATGCTGTCGAAGCGGATGCCAAGCGACGAATCGACCACCTCGCCCAGCCGGACCAGCCGGCCGTTGATGAACGCGCGGGGCGGTGTGCCCTGGAAGACGCCGCTGATCTTGGCATCGGCCACAAACGAACGGAACGCCGGGGTGGCCTCGGTCTCGGCCTCAACCGATTCCGTGGTGATGGTGACCCCGGGCGCGAGGTCGGTCGTCACCGCCGCCAGAGCGGGCTTGGAGTGGGGATGGACCGCGGGCGCCGGAGCCCGCTCGACCTGGTCATTCGCGGGGACGACAGCCTTGGGCGGGGGCGGCGGAGGCTCGATGAATTTGTAGTAGGCCAGGCTGATGATCGCCGCGGCCATGGCGATGCCGCCGGCCGCCACCATCAGGAGTTTCCAAATCCTTCTCTTGCGGGCCGACGCGGCAACCACGGAGGGCGGGAGCCGGCGCCCCGGTGCGCCGGCGGCGACGACCGGGAAAGGCGGGGGCGCCCCCGCGGGTTTTTCCGTTTCAACCGAAGGCGCCGCGGCCGCGGCCTCCACCGCCGCACCCGGCACCTTGATCTTGAGTTTGATTTTTCCTTCCTCGGCCGTGGGCGGTGCCGGCACCGGGGCTGTCGCCGGGGCAGCCGGCGGCGTCCCGGCATCGGGACGCTGGCGCGGCTTAAGGCGCAGGGACGGTGGCGGTGTTTCGTCACTCATGTCAGGATGTTAAAAACGAAATTTACGTGCGGCGCGAAACCAAAAAATTCCCTCGCGGTCAATTCTCCCCGGCCTAACTTGTCACCCATCAGCCTCCTTATGAAACGTTCGCTCCTCCTTTGCCTGGTTCTCTCCCCCCTGTTTTCGGCCGGCTGCTGGCACCGCAGCAAACAACCCAAGGAAAGTACCGCCGTGGCCACCGAAGTCGAGGAGGCCTTCAGGCAGCGCTGGGTCGAGAAGCGGGCGGGCGAACTGGTGGCGCGGGGGGTGGCGGCCGATCTCGCCCGCCAGCAGGCCATCGACGAATTTCGCGCCCGCTACAGCTACACCCGCGCCGCGGATAAATGAGCGGTGAAGCCTCCCGGGTCGCCGGACGCGGGGCCTTGGCTGCGGCCGCCTGCTACCTGACGTGGGGGCTCTTCCCGATCTATTGGAAGCAGCTCGCCGACGTTGATGCCACGGAGCTGATTGCCCACCGGCATGTCTGGTCGCTGGGGTTTGTGCTGGTCCTGATGGCCGCGGGAGACGGGCTGGGCGGGCTGCGGTCCGCCCTGGGCTCCCGCCAGGCCCTGACCTGGCACGGTGCCAGCGGGATTTTGCTCACCCTCAACTGGCTGGCCTACGTCTGGGGAGTGAACCACGGGCGCGTGCTCGAGACGAGCCTCGGCTATTTCCTCGTCCCGCTGGTGAACGTCGCCCTGGGCCGGCTCGTGCTGCAGGAGCGGCTGAGGCCCGTCCAGTGGATCGCGATCGGCTGTGCGACCGCTGGCGTGGCCCTGCTGCTCCTGCGCGTCGGCCGGCTGCCATGGATCTCACTCACCCTGGCGGTCACCTTTGGCGTCTACGGGCTGTTGCGGAAAAAATCGCCGCTTGGTCCGCTCACGGGTCTCAGCCTGGAAACCCTGCTGCTGTTTCCCTTCGCCCTCGGATTTCTGGTCTGGCGGCAGTCCACCGGGGCGGGAGCACTCGGACGCGTGAGTTTCCTGGAGCATGGATTGCTCGTGAGTGCCGGCGTGGTCACGGCGGTGCCGTTGCTGCTCTTCGCCTATGGCGCCCGGCGCATCCGGCTCTCGACGCTCGGCCTGCTGCAATACATCGCGCCCACCGTGCAATTCATGCTCGGGCTCTGGCTCTACCACGAGCCGCTGTCCCGCGGGCAGGCGGCCGCGTTCGCCTTCATCTGGTGCGGGCTCGTGCTTTACACGGCCGACAACCTCTGGGCCCAGCCGCGGGTCACTCGCGCTTGATCTCGACCAGCTCCATCTCGAACACGAGGGTCGCATCGCGCGGAATGCGCGGCGGCATGCCCCGCGTGCCATAGCCCATCTCCGGCGGAACAATGACCAGGCGGCGCTCCCCCTTTTTCATGCGTTCGAGAATGTCGTCCCAAGCCTGGATGACCACGTCCCGGCCCAGCCGGAACGTGAACGGCCGCGAAGGATTGGAGATTTTGTCGAAGATCCGGCCGTCGAGCAGGGTGCCCACGTACACCACCGACACCATGTCGCCCGGCTGGGCAACATCCCCCTGCCCTTCGCGCTCAACAATGTAGCGGATGCCGGTGTTCGTCTTCTTCGCGTTGGGCCAGGTCTTCTCGACAATTTCGAGGTCGTCCGATGGCAGTTTTTCCCGCTGGGCCCGCAGGGCGGGCGCAGCCAAAAGGACGAGCAGGAGGAGGCTGGTGCGGCAAAGGGCGGAGACCATGGCGGGAGTTTTACTTAACGAAGATCAGGCCGATGACACGGACTTTTTTATCGCCTCATGCGCCGCGACCCGCGCCAGGGCTTCGCGCAGCAGCGTCCGGCCCGGCTCCATCCGGTGCCAGGGCGACGCCCCCGAGGGATGCGGCAGTGGAATGCAGTCGGCCGCATGCCCGCGGTAATCGATGCGAAACGACCGCCCGATCGTCTCCACCAGCGGGCGCTCCCCAAGAAATTGCGAAATGGCCAGCTTGCCCACCGGCAGCACCAGCAGCGGGCGGAGCAGCGCAAACTCCCGCTCGAGCCAGGCGGAGCAGTTGGTGATTTCATCCGGGGCCGGCACGCGATCGCCACCCTCGGGACGCTTGCCGGGAAAGCAGCGGCAGACCGCGGCGAAGTAGATGCGGTCGCGCACCTCGTCCTCCGTCCAGCCGGGCGCCTCGGCGAACCACTTGAAGAGCGTCCGGCCCGCCGTCCACGCGAACGGCCGGCCGAGCTTGGGCTCTTTGTCGCCCGGGGCCTGTCCGACCAGCAGCACGCGGCTGGCCGTGGGCCGGCCGACCACGGCGGGCCGGTGCATGCGCGGACAGCGCTCACAGGCGCGAAGCGCTGCGAGATGCTGTTCAACCGCGGCGACCGGAAGGATCATTCGCGCCGATGCTGGTGGCCACCCGCACCGGCGCGCAAGCCGAAGCGGTCAGTAGCGCGCGCGGCGCCGGCCGCCACCACCGCCAAACCGGTTCCAGCCACCCTGCCGGCTCGGCTTCGAGTGGGCTCCGCCCGGCGCCGTCTCGTGGGCGGGCCGCGCGGTGAACGCCTTGTAATCGAAGCCCTCGAGCTTCAGCTCGGGGATTTTCTGGCCGATAAAGCGCTGGATGTCGCGGATGTCGCCGGCATTCTCCGGGGTGACGAGCGTGAAGGCGTCGCCCACGGCCTGCGCCCGGCCGGTGCGGCCGATGCGGTGCACGTAGTCCTCGGGCTTTTCCGGCACGTCGTAATTGATGACGTGCGAGACGCCGGCGACATCGATGCCGCGGGCCGCGATGTCGGTCGCGACCATCACCTCGTACTTGCCGGACTTGAAGCCGGCCAGCGCCTCAATGCGCTGGTTTTGGGAACGGTTGGCATGCAGCACGGCGACGGAATGATTGGCGGCCTTGAGCCGGCGCGCGATTTTGTCCGCCCCGTGCTTGGTGCGGGAAAACACCAGCACGCTGTCGAATTCGGTCTTCGCCAGCAGCGCCTCGAGCAGTTCGAATTTTTGCTCGGCAGCCACGGGATAGAGCGCGTGGTTCACCGACGCATTGACCGAGCGGGCGACGCCAATCTCGACCTTCGTCGGGTTGCGCAGCGCAAAGGAGGCGACGGCCGCAATCTCCGGCGGCACCGTCGCGGAGAAGAACAGCGTCTGCCGCTCGCGCGGGCAGCGGGCGATGATGTCCTTGACCGCGGGCAGGAAGCCCATGTCGAGCATCCGGTCGACTTCGTCGAGGATGAGGATGTTGATGTCCTGGAGGCTGATGGTGCGCTCCTTGAGGTAGTCCATCAGGCGGCCAGGGGTGGCGACGATGATGTCGACGCCGCGCTTGAGTTCGGCGCGCTGGCTGCCGTAGCCGACGCCGCCGAAGATGGCGACGGTGCGGAGGTCGGTGAAGCGGGCGAAATCACGGAAGGCGGTCTCGACCTGCGCGGCGAGTTCGCGCGTGGGCTCGAGCACGAGCACGCGGGTGCGGCCGTGGGCGCCAAGGCGCGTGAGCACGGGCAGCGCGAAGGCCGCGGTCTTGCCGGTGCCCGTCTGGGCGGAGGCAATGAGGTCGCCGCCCGTCAGCACGGCCGGAATGGCGCGCAGCTGGATGGGCGTGGGATCGGTGTAACCGGCGGCTTGCACGCCGCGGAGTACGTTGTCGGAAAGATTGAGAGCTTTGAAAGGCATGGGACACAGGGCCGCATCAGGGCGGCGGAAGGATACTGCAAAAAAGAAAAGGGACGGAGCCCCAAAGGAGCTCCGTCCCTCGAAAATCAGTTCGTTAGAACAGATCGATTAGTAGCGGCGCTCGCCACGGTCGCGATCGCCACCACGGCCACCGCCACCGCCACCGCCGCCGAAACCGCCACGGCCGCCACCGCCGCCACCGCCGAAGCCACGGCCGCCACCGCCGAAGCCGCCACCCGGGCGCTCTTCCTTGGGACGGGCCTCATTGACGGTCAGCTGACGGCCGCCGAGATCGGTGCCGTTCATCTTTTCCGTCGCGGCCTTGGCCTCTTCAGCCGTGCCCATGGTGACGAACGCGAAACCGCGGGGGCGGCCGGTCATCTTGTCCATGGCGACGTAGAGGTCGGTCACGGAGCCGAACTGGCCGAAAGCGGCGCGGAGTTCGTCTTCGGTGGTCTTGAACGACAGGTTGCCGACGTATAGTTTGGAATTACTCATGTGATGTCTCGAAGATCCTACCGTCTGCTGCCAGTTCCGTTCCCACCGTGGGTTTCGAAATCATCACTTAAGCCAAACGCTCAGCCAACGACTCACCAGATGCTGTCATCTAACGTTTTCTCTATCGATAAGCCGCTTAAAACACCCGGACCGGCGGAGAACGCAAGGCTAATCGCGGTGACTCGCACGGCACCAACCGGTTAGATGGAATACTTCGCGCGAACGTCCTCCGGCAGCAACGTGGCCCGGCCCGTTTGCAGCGTGACCAGCGTGTAATCACAGTGCCCGTCGCAGACCCGCTTGCCGGTCGGCAGCTTTTCGATCTGGAACGCCACCCGGCAGCCGGTCTCGGTGAAATGCTCGATCCAAGTCCTCACCACCATGCGGTCGCCCCAGCCCAGCGGACGCTTGAAGTAAATCGTCGCCGAGGCCATGAACCAGCCGAGTCCCCTGGCCGCAAAGGCCGGCATCGGCATCTGATAGCAGCGCTCCATCTGGTCAAAGCGCGCCGCCAACACATAGTCGAGATAGCGCGTGGAGTGAACGTGCTGATAAAGGTCGATGTCGTCCGGGCGGACCGCCAGCTCGGTCTCAAACTTGGAAAAAACGTTCATGACGGGGCGAGTCTGCCGCTTACTCAAACAGCCGGTCAACCTCCCGCCGTTCCCGCTTGGTCGGACGTCCGCTGCCCTTCTCCCGCGCCAGGACCTGCTGCATCCGCTGCTCGCGCACCTTCTCAAACTCCGCGGCCGGCGTCAGGTCGCTGCAGTACTGCGGCACCAGCTTCGCGCCGACCCGGGCCGGCGGTACCGCCACGACGCGCAGCGTGCGCAGGATCAGCCCCTGCCGCACGGTCACGGTTTCGCCCGCGTGCACTTCGCGCGCCGGCTTGGCCGGCAGCGTGTTGACCTCAACGCTGCCCGCCCGAATCGCCGCCGTCGACAAAGCCCGGGTCTTGAAGAGTCGCACGGCCCAGAGCCACTGGTCGAGCCGCGCGCAGCCGCGTGAGGGCTCAGTGTCCAAGCGGGTTGAAGCCGCCACCAAAGCTCGGAATCTTGAATTCGGTATAACCGTCCGTGGAGAAGAGCGAGTCCGGCAGCAGGGTCTTGTCGATCTTCGTGACTTCCATGCGTGACTTTTCAGTGCCACCGGCATCCCGCGTCACGACCCGCAGCGGGAAAAGGCCGCCTTCCCGGGCCGCTTGCTCCCATTCCGGCGAGGGGGCGCCCCGCCCGCCCATCGGGCCTTGCGCCGCCGGGAACATGAAGGTGCCGAGGCCCTTCGCGAGCCAGAGTTCGTGCAGATCGCCGTTCTGCCCCGTCAGCTTGTATTCGGTGGCGGGATAGCCGGCGATCATCTCCGTGCGGCCCGTGGCGACGGGCGCGGCAGCGGGGGAATGTTCGGCGTGCGTGTGGGCGGATGCCGCCGCGATCATCTGGCCAAACGGGCGGCGCATGAAGTTCTTCTGTCCGCCGTGTTCCATGAGGATGATCATCTCCTGGTTCTGGAAATCGAAGATCATGCCGCCCATGCCCCCGCCTCCGCGGGAGGCATTCTTCGGGATGTCGCAGCGCATCTTGCCGTCCTTGATGGCGTAATCGATGGCCTGGGCGTCCTTCTTTCCCGAGGTGATCTCCATATGGACGCGGCCTTCAAAGGTATCGGCGGCGGATACCGCCGTGAGAGTGCCAAGGACAAACACGGTCGCGAGCAGACCGCGGTGAAACGGGGAAGCGGACAATTTCATGGGAGGAGAAACCTAGGTTAGGGGAAATTCCAAGACCTGTCTGACCGCTCGGGTTTAGGGCTCCTGCGCGCAACCGCAAGACCGACATCAGGCGCAAAAAAAACGCGCGCCCGGTCGGGCGCGCGGTCTGACCGATGAACTGGCGGCGAGGTCAGCCGGATTTTGCGCGCGGAAAATCGGCCCGCAGCCAGTCGTCGAGCAGGGCCTTCTCAAACCGCAGGTTGTCGTTGGCCGCGGTATTGGCCTTCATCATGAAGGCGAGGTCGCGCAGCTGGCGCTTGCCCTCCTTCACCACCTTGCCGTCGGCGCCGGTCAGCCTGAACTCCAGGTCCACCTTGGGCGGGTAGATGTCCTTCACAATGCGGACATCCGTCATCTGGGGCCCGCGCCACGGCTCAAAATCCCCGGCCATGTCCACGTCGGTCACCGTGATGACGAGCTTCTGGCCTGCGGGGATGTAATCCTTGGAGCGCTGGACCAGGTAGTCCTTGAGCTGCCCGAGGATCGCATCGCGGTCCCGGTCGTTTTCCGCGTAGGTATTCCTGACATCGGCGAACTTTTCCGGATGGGAGAAGATCACTTCGGTTCGGTCGTCGGAGCTTGCGGCCGACCCGGCGGCAAAGCCCGCGTGCGCTGCAGCTAGCCCGGCAAGGGCCGTGAGAAACAGGCGGATGGTTTTCATGGTATCGATGGGACGCAGCATGGCATGGAATAGTTCCACGGCGAGCACACGAATCGCCCGCCGTCAGGCCTGCGTCTCAGCCCGGCGGGCGGCCAGCGCCTGCGCGGCATCCGGCGACGGCGCGATCGTGACGATGACGAACTTGCTCGTCGGGGTGTTGCTCTTCGCCGCCACGCTGCCGACCGGCACGAGCACGTTGGCCTCGGGAAAATAAGTCGCCACGCAGCCGCGCGGGATGCGGTACGGTGCGACCATGAAGTGCTTCGCCCGGCGTTCCGCCCCGCCGTGACGGTTGGTGAGATCGACCATCTGGCCCTGCTGCAGGCCCGCGGCCCGGAGATCGTCCTCGTTCATGAACACCACGCGGCGCCCGCCGAACACGCCGCGATAGCGGTCGTCCAGTCCGTACACCGTCGTGTTGAACTGGTCGTGCGTGCGGATCGTCATCATCACGAACTCGCCCGGCGCAAAGGCCCGGCGCGGGATGGGCGCGACCACAAAAGCGGCCCGGCCCGTTGCGGTCTTCCATTCGCGGCGGTCGCGCGGACCGTTGGGCAGGTAAAAGATGCCTTCGGCAATGCGGCGGTTGTAGTCCTCGAAGCCGGGGACCACCCGGGCGATGTGATCGCGGATCAGGGCATAATTCCCCTCCAGACTCTCCCAATCCACGCCCGTCTCGCCTCCGAGCACCGCCCGCGCCAGCCGCGCCACCACGGCCGGCTCGCTCAGCAGGTGCGGCGATGCCGGCTCGAGCCGGCCGCGCGACGAGTTGATGATCCCCATCGAATCCTCGACCGTGACAAACTGCTCCCCGGTTTTTTGCACGTCGCGCTCGCTGCGACCCAGGCAGGGCAGAATCAGCGCGGTGCGGCCCGTGACGAGGTGCGAGCGGTTGAGCTTGGTCGAGACATGCGCGGTCAGCGTGCAGCGCCGCAGCGCCGCGGCGGTGAATTCCGTGTCCGGCGTCGCCGAGAGAAAATTCCCCCCCATCGCAACGAACACCCGCACCGCGCCCGCCTGCATCGCCTTGATCGTGTCGACGGTATCGTGCCCGTGCCGGCGCGGTGACTTGAAGCCGAACTCCGCGTCGAGCCGGTCGAGCCACTCGTCGGGCATCTTTTCGAAGATGCCCATCGTGCGGTCGCCCTGCACATTGGAGTGGCCGCGCACCGGGCAGACGCCCGCGCCCGGCCGGCCGATGCTGCCGCGCAGCAGCAGGAAATTCACGACCGTCTGGATGGTCTCCACGGAATTCGGCTGCTGCGTGAGCCCCATCGCCCAGCAGCAGATCGTCGCGCGCGAGCGGATCGCAATCTGCGCCGCCGCGGCGATCTGCTCCCGCGGCACGCCGCTGTCCTCGACGATCGCGTCCCAGCCGGTGGCCCGGAGATCGGCGACCAGCGCCTCGAAGCCGTGGGTGTGCTCGCGGATGAAGGCATGGTCAAACACGGTGCCCGGCGCGGCGTCCTCCGCGGCCAGCATCTCCTTCATCAGGCCCTTGAAGAGCGCGAGGTCGCCGTTGATGCGCGGCTGGAGCCAGAGGTCGGCAAGGCGCGCGCCTTCGCCGAGCAGCGTGGGCAGCGCCTTCAGCGGGTTCATGAAGTGCTGCGGATTCTTGAAATGCTCGGTGCCGACCTCCGGCAGCGGGTTGACCGCGACGATCACGGCCCCCCGGGCCTTGGCTTCTTCAAGGGTGGAAAGCATCCGCGGATGATTCGTGCCGGGATTCTGCCCGATGATGAAGATCGCCCCGGCCTTTTCAAAATCGTCCATCCGCACCGTGCCCTTGCCGATGCCGATGCTCTCCCCCAGCGCCGCCCCGCTCGATTCGTGGCACATGTTGGAGCAGTCGGGCAGGTTGTTGGTGCCGAATTGCCGGACAAACAGCTGGTAGAGAAAGGCCGCCTCATTGCTCGTCCGGCCCGAGGTGTAGAAGGCCGCCGCGTCCGGCGTCGGCAGCGCGCGCAACTCCGCCGCGAGCAGCGCAAAGGCCTCCTCCCATGAAATCGGCGCGTAGTGCGTCGCCCCCGGCCGCAGCACCATCGGCTCCGTCAGCCGGCCCTGCCGGTTGAGCCAGTAATCGCCCTGCGCCAGCAACCCGGCGACGGAATGCCGGGCGAAAAACTCCCGGTCGATGCGCTTCGGCGTCGCCTCGTCGGCCACCGCCTTCGCCCCGTTCTCGCAGAACTCAAAGGTGTGCCGCTTGCCATCGGGGCTCGGCCACGCGCAGGATTGGCAGTCAAAGCCGTCCTTCTGGTTCACCTCCAGCAGCAGCTTCGCGCCGCGCCAAAGTCCGGCGCCCATCAGCCCGTAGCTCGCCGTCTTTCCGACCGCAGCCAGTCCCGCGGCCGAGGAACTCGGCTGGCCGAGGTGCGGCGGAACGGATTCGGGCGGCGGCTGCGCGGACGGCGGGGTGGACGGGGCGGAAGTGGACACGGCACTTTCATTTCACGCGGTTTGCGCTAGGTTTCAAGCCCTGCACCGCAATGTTTGCCAATCTCCTCCAGCTCATCACCCGCCGCCCGCCGCCCGACTTCGAGCAACGCTTCGTGCGGGAGGTGCACGTCACGCAGCGGAGCCAGCGCAACCGCCAGACCGAGCGGATCATCCTCGCCGGCTGGCTGCTGATCCTCGGGAAGAGCTTCCTGATGATCTGGCTGGTCGACAAGTACCACCTCCCGTTCAACGCGAACTGGGTCATTGTGCCGACCGTGATCTCCGCCCTGCTGTGCACGGCGGTGTACTTCATGCGGGACTGAGGACGGAATTTTGGAGGGACGGTTTGCGCGGAATTTGTCAGCGCCCGTGGGTTAGCCTCGTTCGTTCGCCAGAAAATCGTCCCCTGTCTCCCGCAAATCGTCCCTCCGGCTCAGTTTGGGATTTTCTCCCCGTGATTTTTCAGTTTCCTGCAGGGATGCCCATCGTACCCGGACTCCGCAGCCCCTACGCCAAGGTCGGCCGTCTCGTTTACTTCGGCCGGATGCTCGACAAGATCCGCCTGCACGCCGCGCAGACCCTGCCGGCCGGCGACTACGCCGCGAACCTCGGCAAGGGCTTTGACGGCCGCTGCTGCAATTTCCTCCGCATTAAGTACGACGACCTCAAGGCCCGCACCCTCGCGGGCGGCCTGAACGACGAACAGCTGCTGGCCTGGGCCCATGAGCAGGGCGGCGCCCGCACCGACGAGGAATGCGAGGTCTGGAGCGGGTTCATGATGAAGCGCGGCTGGCGCGACGCAGGGGCCGAGACCCTCGCCCAGCGCATCCGGGAGAGCCAGCTCGAGGCCAAGCCCATCCTCACGATGTTTGACTACATCGACTTCGACGAGGGGCGGGATCCGGTCGCGGCGAAATCCTGGCAGGGCTGAACGCGGCGGCCCATGGTCATCCTTCTCATGGGCGTCGCCGGCAGCGGCAAAACCACCCTGGGCCGGAAACTCGCCGATGAGCTCGGCTGGGGGTTTGTCGATGCCGATGCGTTTCATCCCCCGGCCAATGTCGCAAAGATGAGCGCCGGCCAGCCCCTCGAAGACCACGACCGCGCGCCCTGGCTCGCCGCCATCCGCGCGTACATCGACGCGCGGCTGGCCGCCGCCCAAAATGCCGTCGTCACCTGTTCCGCCCTCAAGCAGCGCTACCGCTCCGCGCTGATCGGCGATCCCGCACAGGTGAAGCTCGTCTATCTCAAGGGAACGCGCGAACTGCTCTGGGCGCGCATCAGCGGCCGGCAGGGCCATTTCATGAAGCCGGCCATGCTCGACAGCCAGCTCGCCACGCTGGAGGAGCCGGCCGATGCCCTCGTGGTGGACATCGCCGGGACGCCGGAGCAAATCATCTCCGGCATCCGCCGCGGACTTTCCCTATGAGCACCCCGGCCGGGAAACGCTTCCGCCTGCTGGCCAGCATGCTCAGCGTGTTGGTGCTGCTCGCGGCCGTGGCCGCCGGGTGGTTTTACCGGGAAATGCGCGCGAGCCTGCCGCGCCTGGACGGGACCGCGGCCCTGCCCGGACTGAGCGCGAACGTGACGGTGGCGCGCGATGCGCTCGGGGTTCCCTGGGTGCGCGGGGCGTCGCGCGCGGATGTCGCCCGGGCGCTGGGTTATCTCCATGCCCAGGACCGGTTTTTCCAGATGGACCTGCTGCGCCGCCGCGGGGCCGGCGAACTCGCCGAGCTGTTCGGCAAGGCCGCGCTGCCGCTCGATCAAAGCACGCGGGTGCACGGCTTCCGGCAGCTCGCGGAAAAGGTTTACGCCGGGGCCGCGCCGGCCGAGCGGACCCTGCTGGAAAGTTACACCGCCGGCGTCAACGCCGGCCTCGCCGCCCTCGGCCGGAAACCCTTCGAGTACCTCGTGCTCCGCACCACGCCGCGGCCGTGGCGGCCGGAGGACAGCGTCCTCGTGATCTATGCGATGACGCTCGACCTGCAGGACTCGACCGGGGCCTATGAACTCTCCCTCGCCACCCTGCGCGACCAGCTGGGTTTTGCCGGCGTGGCTTTTTTCGCCCCGGTCAGCACGCCCGATGACGCCGCCCTGGACGGCACCACCGCAGCGCTGGCCCCCCTGCCGTCGGAGAAGATCCTCGACCTCCGGACCCCGTCCGCCGCCGGCTCCACCGCCCTTCGCCTGATCCCGCGCGCAGGCTACGCGGCCAGCCTGGCGGGCGATCCGGAATGCCTTCCCGGCAGCAACAGCTTCGCCCTCTCCGGCGCCCACACCGCCAATGGCTCCGCCCTGCTCGCCAACGACCCCCATCTCGACCTCAGCGTGCCGAACATCTGGTACCGCGCCTCGCTCGAGTGGAACAGGCCCGCCCCCTGCCGCATTTCCGGGGTCACCCTGCCCGGGCTGCCCGTCGTGGTCATCGGGAGCAACGGCCACATCGCCTGGGGATTCACCGATGCCTACGCCGACACCGGCGACCTCGTCGCCGTGGAGGTCAACCCCATCGACCATTCGCTCTACAAGGTGCCCGGCCGGGACGAGCTCATCCCCGTTGAAAAGCGCCGCGAGACCATCGCGGTGAAGGGTTCCGACCCGGTCACCCTGGAGACTCCGTGGACTTATTGGGGGCCGATCGTCGCCACCGATTCGAAGGCCCGCCCGCTCGTTTACCACTGGCTCGCGCACGATCCCGCGGCGACCGACATCTCCATGATGCAGCTCGCGGAAGCGCAGACCGTGCCGGAGGCGGTCGCCATCGCCCATCGTTCCGGCATGCCCGCGCATAATTTCATCGTGGCCGATTCCGCCGGACAGATTGCCTGGACCATCATCGGGCGCCTCCCGAAGCGCGTGGGTTTCGACGGCCGGCTGCCCACCTCATGGAGTTATGGCGACCGTCGCTGGGATGGGCTGCTTCCGCCCGACGAGGTTCCCGCCATCATCGCCCCGGAGAGCGGGCGGCTCTGGACGGCCAACAACCGCGTGGTCGGCGGCTCCGCCCTCAAGCTGATCGGCGATGGCGGCTATGCCTCGCCACCGCGTGCCGCGCAAATCCGCGACGGGCTCGCCGGGCTCGAAAAAGCCTCACCCGCCGACCTGCGCGCGATCCAGCTCGATGACCGCGCCCTGTTTCTTGGCCGCTGGCAGAAACTCCTGCTGACGGTGCTCACGCCGGAGGCCCTCGCCGGGAAACCATCCCGCGCCGAACTCCGGCGTCTCGCCGAGCACTGGGAAGGCCGCGCCACCCCCGAGTCCGTGAGCTACCGCCTCGTGCGCGCCTTCCGCACCCACACCGCGGACCTCGCGCTTTCGCCGATCTTCGCCGGCTGTGTCGATGAGACGCCCGGGTTTGACTGGCACCGGTTTCACTATGAGGCGGCCCTGCAGGCCCTGCTCCGGGAAAAGCCGCCCCATCTGCTCGACCCGAAATATGCCAGCTGGGACGACCTGCTGCTCGCGGCCGCCGACGCCGTCACGGCCGATCTCGAAAAGCAGGGGCTGTCGCCCGAGGAAGCCACCTGGGGCCGGCGCAACACCGCGAAAATCAACCATCCCTTCGGCCGCCTGCTGCCCGCCTGGCTGGCCGGCTGGCTGAACATGCCCGCCGACCCGCTGCCCGGCGATATCGACATGCCGCGCGTGCAGACCCCGACCTTCGGGGCGAGCATGCGGCTTGTCGTTTCTCCAGGGCACGAGGCGGAGGGCCTGCTGCACATGCCGGGCGGGCAGAGCGGCCATCCGCTTTCGCCATTCTACCGCGCCGGTCATGAAGCCTGGGTAAAAGGTGAACCGACCCCGCTGCTGCCGGGTCCGGCCGAGCACACGCTCACGCTGACGCCCTGATCCCCGCTGCCGCGGAGTTTGCCAAATCCCGCGCGTCCCGTTCAACCTCCGCCCATGCTCCACGTCCTCGACCATCCGCTCGCCGCGCACGTCATCACCCACCTGCGCGACAAGACGACCAAGCCCGCCACGTTCCGGACGCTCTGCTACCAGATCAGCCTGCTGCTCGCCGTCGAGGCGACGCGCAGCCTTGCCACCGAGGCGAAGGCGATCGAGACCCCGCTCGAGGCCGTCACCGGCCGCGTGCTGACGCATCAGCCGCTGGTGGTGGTCCCGATTCTCCGCGCGGGGCTCGGCATGGTGCAGCCGTTTCTCGACATCTTTCCCGATGTGAGCGTCGGCTACATCGGGCTCGAGCGCGACCACACCACGGCCATTGCCCGCAGCTATTACTGCAAGCTGCCCGTCGTCACCGGCCGCCGCGTGCTGCTGGTCGACCCGATGCTCGCCACCGGTGGCTCGGCGGTGAAGGCGATCGATGTCGTGCGCGACCAGGGCGGCACCGACATCACCCTGATCAGCATCGTGAGTTCGCCGGAAGGTGTGGCCGAGGTGGAAAGGCATCATCCCCAGGTCCCCATTTTCACCGCCGCACTGGACCGCGGGTTGAATGCGAAGAAATACATCCTGCCCGGCCTCGGCGATTTCGGCGACCGGCTTTACGGAACCTGAAGCCTGATGAATCTCCCTGCCCAACTCGGCCTGACCTATCTCGCTTCCGAGCTCGTCCTGCGGTTTTCCCGGCGCTCGGGCGGCAACGCCAGGCAGTCTGACGGCGGCTCCCTCGCCTTCCTGTGGGTGTCCATCGGGGCCGGGATCGGCCTTGGCATCTGGCTGGCTTTCGCCGTCCCGGTTGCCGGCTTTCCCCTGAGCCCTGCCGCTTCCCGGCTTGTCGTGGCGCTCTTCCTGGGCGGTCTGGTCCTGCGCTGGTGGGCGATCCTCGCGCTGGGGCGATTTTTCACGGTCGATGTCGCCATCGCCACCGACCACCAGCTCGTGGTGCGCGGACCCTACCGCCGGATGCGTCACCCTTCCTACACGGGCATGATGCTGGCGTTCGCGGCGCTGGCCGTCTCCCTGCAAAACTGGCTCTCCCTCGCCTGCATGCTGATTCCCATCACCCTGGCCCTCGCCTACCGGATCAAGGTCGAGGAAACCGTCCTTCTGGCAGCCTTCGGCGACGATTACCGACGCTATTCCCGCACAACCAAACGGCTGGTTCCGGGTTTGTATTAGACTGTCCGTGTTTGGTTTGTATCCGACCGCGTGGAGCCAAGTGCCTAGGGTTCGGCCTTTCCGTTAAACCTTGGGCATCCGCCTTGGGTCGGAAAAATTCAGGTAGCGGGACGCTGCTCCCGCACTAAACCCGGGTTGCACCCGCCCGATGACCCACTTTGGCGATGCTTTTGGTCGCACTCCACATTCTCTCCTCCGCCCAACCAACCATGAACATCACCAGCAGTTCGTCGACCGGCTCCGCTTATGCCGCCGGTGCCAGTTCCCAGTCGCAGCAGACCAGCGCCGACTTTCAGGCCATTGCTTCCGCCCTTCAGTCCGGCAATATCACTCAAGCCCAGCAGGCCTTCGCCCAGCTTCAAAAGGACAATCCCAAACTGGCCCAGGCCATGAACTCGGCCCCCAGCAGTTCCGATAGTCCCGCGCTCACCGACCTGAAGACCCTGGCCTCGGCCCTGAAATCCGGCGACCTGTCGGGCGCCCAGCAAGCTTTCACGCAATTGCAGCAGGACGTGCAGGCCACGGCCGGAAAGCACCACCGTCATCACCACGCCGAGGGCGCACCGACTGCCACTTCCACCGGTGGGACCGACAGTGACGGGGACAACGACGGCTCGAGCCCCGCCGCCAGCAGCCCGACGGCTGGCTCCACATTCAGCGCGGTCGCCTGACCCATCACGGGGAAATTTGTCCCGGTCTGGTTTTGCCGGGCCATTTGGTGCGCGGCCCGCAGACGGCTAAACGAGCGCAAGATGGAGTATTTCGGCCGGGTGCAGCGCGCGGCGGCCGGTCGCGTCCTTGATCTGGTGGCGGCAGCTCGTGCCCGGCGCGGCCAGCAGCGTATCGGCCGGCGCCGCGCGCACCGCCGGGAACAGCACCAGCTCGCCGATCTGCTGCGAGAGCGCAAAATGCTCCGCCTCGTACCCGAATGATCCCGCCATGCCGCAGCAGCCGCTGGGAATCAGCTGCACGGAATAATTGGCCGGCAGCTCGAGCGCCTTCACCGTCGGCGTGAGCGAGGACAGCGCCTTCTGGTGACAATGGCCGTGCAGCTTGATCTTGCGCGGCGCCGTGGTGAACGACTCCCGCCGGATCCGCCCGCGGTCACGCTCCCGCGCCATGAACTCGTCGAACAGCAGCGCATTTTTCCCGAGCGCCTTGGCCGCCGCGATCCGGGGCGCGGGCACCAGGTCCGGCACTTCGTCGCGAAACCCGAGGATCGCCGAAGGCTCGAGGCCGATCAGCGGCGCGTCCGCGGTGATCACGTCCTTGAGCAGCTCGACGTTCCGGATCGCCAGGCGCCGGGCATCGCGCAGCAGGCCCTTGGATAACTGGGCGCGGCCGCTGTCCACGTGCGCCGGGATCACCACCTCATAGCCCAGCCGGTTGAGCAGCTGCACCGCCTTGATGCCGACATCGGCGTCGTGGTAGTTAGTGAACTCATCGCAGAACAGGAAAACCCGGCCGTTCGGGAACGCACCCGCCCGGTTGGCGTGCCGGGCGTGCCAGTGCCGCAACGTCGCGGGCGGGAGCTTCGGAATGCTGCGCGCCTCCGCGAAGCCGGACAGGCGTTTCACCCAGCGCGACGTCACCGGATTGGTCACGATCCAGTTGTGCACCGCCGGTGCCAGCGAGGCCGCCGCCATGGAGTGCGAGAAGCCGGCGATGAGCCGCGAGCGGAACGGCACGCCGTGCGCATCGTGGTAGTGCTGCTGCCACTCGGCCTTGAGCCGCGCGATGTCCACGTTGGAGGGACACTCCGACTTGCAGCCCTTGCATGACAGGCAGAGTTCCATGACCTCCGCGATTTCGCCGCTGTCGAACGGCCGGGCCGCATCGCGCGGGTGCGTGAGCATGTGGCGGAGCATGTTGGCGCGGGCGCGGGTCGTGTCCCGCTCGTTGCGCGTGGCCATGTAGCTCGGGCACATCGTGCCGCCGGTCAGCTGGGTCTTGCGGCAGTCGCCCGAGCCGTTGCATTTCTCCGCGGCGCGGAGCACGCCCTGCGTGGCACTGAAATTGAAGATCGTCGCATAATCCGGCGTCACCTCGCCGGGTGCATGCCGCAGCGAGGTGTCCATCGGCGGCGTGTCGATGATCTTGCCGGGGTTCAGCCGCCCGTCGGGATCGAAGGTGGCCTTCACGCGCCGCATCATCGCGTAGCAGGCCTCGCCCACCATGAACCGGATGAATTCGCCGCGCAGGCGGCCGTCGCCATGCTCGCCGCTGAGCGAGCCGCGGTACTTTTTGACGAGCGCCGCGACGTCCGTCGCAATGGCCCGAAACATCCTCAGCCCCTCCGCCGTCTTCAGGTTGAAAAGCGGCCGGGTGTGCAGCTCGCCGGAACCGGCATGGGCATAATAGACGCAGTTGATGCCGTATTTTTCCCGCATCAGCGCATCGAACTCGCCGATGTAGGCGGGCAAATCCTCGACCGCGACCGCGGTGTCCTCGACCACCTCGCGCGGCTTGGCGTCGCCGACGACATTGGATAGCAGTCCCTGGCCGGCGCGCCGCAGCTCCCAGACCTTGTTGCCGTCCTCGCCCCACAGCACGGGGTAAGCGTGCCCGAGCCCGGCCGCCCGCAGTTCCGCCTCGAGCGCGCCGAGTTCCCGCTCAATGTCCTCCCGCCGCTCGCGGCGGACCTCGATGACCAGGATCGCGCCGGGGTCCCCCTGGACGAAGAACCGGTTTTTCGCCTGCTCGAGGTTCTGCTTCGTGCATTCGAGGATGTGATGGTCGATGAGCTCGACGGCACTGGGCCGGTGACGCAGCGCGAGCAGCGTCGCGTGCAGCGATTCCTGGACCGAGTTGAAATGGGCGCAGAGCAGCGCGCCCGGCGGGGGCAGCGGCTCGCAATTGAGCTCGAATTCCAGGCCGAGGAACAGGGTGCCCTCGGAGCCGGCGAGCAGCCGGCAGAGGTTGAACGGCTTCTCCGACGCCGGATCGAACACCGCGCAATCCATGAGCTGGTCAAGCGCGTAGCCGGTGTTGCGGCGCGTGACGGCGGGCTTCGGATAATTCTCCCGGATCAGCCGGCGGTTTTCCGGATCCGAGAGCAGCTCGCGGACGGTGCGGTAAATCCGGGTCTCCAGCGTATCGGCTCCCGCGCACTTGGCGGTGAATTCGTCCCGGGTCAGCGGGCCGAAGGTCACCTCCGAGCCGTCACTCAGCAATCCGCGCACCGCCACGAGGTGGTCGCGGGTCGAGCCATAGACCACGGAGTTGGAGCCGCAGGAATTGTTGCCGACCATCCCGCCGAGCATGGCACGGTTGGCGGTCGAGGTCTCGGGGCCGAAGAGCAGGCCGTGCGGCTGGAGGGCGAGATTGAGCTCGTTGCGCACCACCCCCGGTTGCACCCGCACGCGGCGGCCGGGCGCATCAATGGACACGATGCGGTTGAGGTGCCGGCCGAGATCCACCACCAGGCCGGAGCCCACCACTTGCCCGGCCAGCGAGGTTCCGGCGGTGCGGGGAATGATCCCAAGCTGGTGTTCCCGGGCAAAAGCCAGCAGGGCCCGCACATCCGCCTCGGTGCGCGGCAGGGCAACCGCGGCCGGCAACTCCTGATATTCCGAGGCGTCCGTCGCGTAAAGCAGCCGGGCCGTGCGGCCGGTCTGCAGTTCGCCCTCAAGCTTACCGGCAAGTCGGCTGAAATCGGCTGGGGTCGGCACAGGCATCAGGCCGCAACCTAAAAGTCCGCCCCGCTGCGTGGCGAGCTTCGTGCAGCCGCCCTACCCTGGATGCAGGCAGGATGCCTGCGCTACTCCAGCCAGCCTCCGGTCGCCTGCAGCGGGGTCAGGCTGCCACGCTGGGTCACCCAGACCGCCAGTGCCTGCCGGGAAACACCGGCGGCTTTGGGCCGCTTCAGGGCGATTTCGGCTCCGGGTGCGCCGTGCACCAGAACGAGCGCCACGAACTCCTGATGCAGCGTCTCGCCGGAATTCTCTCCGGCGGTCACGCGCGACACGATGCCTCCTCCCAAAATTGCCGCGTGAATTTCATAGGCTTGGGTGCTTGGCGGAATCAACGGCAAAAACTCCGCCCGCAGGGCCGCGCCGTCATACGTGGCCGTGAGCCGGCCGGCCGGTTTGCCCGGGGACAGCAACTCGGGCCCGCCCTTTGATTCGATCCCGTTGCGCACCACACACGGCGTATAGACGCTGTCGCTGTGCCAGGCCGCGGCATAGTCATATTCGCGGGCGGTGAATTCCCGCGTGGAAAACCGGTCGGGCCAGCCGAGCCGGTTCCAGTAGTCGACATGGAAGGCGACCGGCACAAAGCCGCGCCACAGGCCGGGCTCGGTGCGGAGCGAACCCAGCCAGCGTTCCGCCGGGGGACAGCTGCTGCAGCCCTCGCTGGAGAACAGTTCGATCAGCGCGGTCTGCGCCGGACCGCTGGTGAAACGCGCCGGCTCGGCGCGCAGCCCGGCGAACGCCGCCAGCCCGATGCCCAGGAATAAAAACGGCCTCATGCAGGACATGAGGCCGTCGGGGTAAAACTTATTCCGCGCCGGGCGGAGGATTATTTCCAGTTCAGCAGGAGCCGGGTGAAGTAGCCGGTATCGAGGCGCTCGATCCCGGGACCGGGCTTGCTGTTGTAGTCGTTGTTCACGCCCATGCGCAGCTTCCAGGCCGGATTGGCCAGCGGGATCTCGTAGAACGATTCGTGGGTGAAGTGGAAATTGCTGAAATCGTTGAACGAGGGCACATACGTGAGACGGTTCACGATCTTCGACGTGGTGAACGTCCACTCGTGGTTGATGCCGAAGTCCAGACCCATGGTCTTCAGCGCCGGCTGCGTAACGTCGCCGTAGCCTTCGTAGCGGAACGAGAGACCGGAACGGAACGTCAGCAGGTGCATCGGCTCCTTGATGACATCGTAGCCCAGACCCGCGGCCGCGGTGTTGTAGAGGTTGATGTCCTTGGGCCGGTCAAAGCCGGCTTCGTCGCGGGCGTACCAGGAGAGGCTGCCCGAGAAGTTGTCGGCGTAGTCCACCCCGGCCTTGAACTGGTCGGCGGACGTGACGCCGTCGGAAACCTGCCGGTTGTAGGCGGTGTAGAACTGGAGGGTGTCCTCCGGGGTCTTAAGCGTGGCCCGGAAGCTGGCGGCGGTGCCGAGCTGCTCCTGGTTGCCCGTCTTGCCCGAGACGTCCACCCCCGCCTCATAGGCCCAGTGGCGCTCCCGGGCGGCGAGGGCCTGTTTCATGGCGGTAACCTGCGGGTCCTCGCCGGTCGGCGTCCAGCTGGCCGCCACCTTTTCCACCTTGGTGGAAAGCTCGCCGTCGGCCCCGGTGATCTTCATCACGCCGGCCTCATTGGTCACGATGCCCTGCAGCGTGGTGCCGGTCGCGAGCCGCACCACCACCGGCGCATCCGTCACGATCCCGGTGACCTCGGATTGCTTGATGGTCAGGTCGCCCGCGTAATCGGTGGAGACGTAAACCTTGCCATCATCGATCTTGGTGACCTTGCCCACGATGCGGGCGCCGTTCTTGGTCTCAACGACATCGGCCAAAGCCTGCGTCGTGAGAAAAGCGGCGCTGGCGAGAACTAGGACTGTCCGGAGGTGCTTGAGGAGATGCATGGCGTGTGGAAAAGCCTCCAAAAAACCTTATCTGAAACGGGATTGTCAACCAAACTGCCGGTTTGGACGGGGTTTTTGACGATTCGTCGACAGGCCGGCTCGACAACCTCCGCCGCCGGGCCTTGTTTCGACCGACCGCCGCCCATGTCCGCGCCCACCCAACGTCCCGCCCTCATCGTCGCCGACCGCTGGCGCGACTACCAGCTGCTCGACTGCGGCGACGGCCTGAAACAGGAGCGCTGGGGGCCCTACACTCTGGTCCGGCCCGACCCCCAGATCATCTGGCCGCGGCACGGCTCGGCCGGGAAGGCGCCGGCCGGCCCGTGGGAAAACTGGGACGGCTTCTACCACCGCAGCGAACAGGGCGGCGGCAAATGGGAATTCCGCCGCGACCTGCCGGACCACTGGAAGATCAGCTACGGGGCCCTCACCTTCAAGATCCACCCAACGTCGTTCAAGCACACCGGCCTCTTCCCCGAGCAGGCGGTGAACTGGGACTGGTTCGGGGCGAAGATCAAGGCCGCCCGCGCCGGCGGCCGCGAGGTCTCGGTGCTCAATCTCTTCGGCTACACCGGCGCGGCGACCGTGGCCGCGGCCGCCGCCGGCGCCAGCGTCTGCCATGTGGACGCCGCCGAAGGCATGGTGAAATGGTGCCGGGAAAATGCCGCGCTCAGCGGCCTCGCCGCGGCACCCATCCGGTACATCACCGACGACTGCCTCAAGTTTGCCCGCCGCGAGCTGAAACGCGGCCGCCGCTACGACGCGATCATCATGGATCCGCCAACCTATGGCCGCGGCAGCACGGGCGAGATGTGGCGGCTCGAGGATCACCTCTGGGAATTGCTGGCCGAATGCCGCGCCCTGCTGAGCGAACAGCCGCTGTTTTTCCTGATCAACGCCTACACCGCGCGCCTCTCCCCCACGGTCGTGGCGAACCTGCTGGCCGAGCTTCTCGACGGCCGCGGCGGCACGATCACCGCCGGCGAGGTCGGCCTGCCGGTCCAGCACGACGGCAAGGTCCTCCCCTGCGGCATCTACGGCCGCTGGGAGACGTAAACGGAACCAAGACCCGGCCTAATGGGTGCCGGCCACCGCCACGGCCGGGCGGGCGTCCGCCGGCATGTTCGTCGCCAGGAACTGCTCGATGCGCGTGAACAGCAGGACGACATCCTTGTAGCCGTGGAAACCGTGCAGCTCGTTCTGCTTGGCCAGCACCTCGTAGGGTTTGTGCGCCCGGTCCAGGGCCGCCATGAGTGCGGTCGCCTGCTCATACGGCACGGTCGGATCGTCCTTGCCATGCACGATCAGGAGCGGAGCCCGGATCTTGTCGACCAGTTCCACGGGTGAAACGGCGTGCAGCTCGGCCGCATCCTTCTCGGGATCGCCGATGTTGGTCCGGATGAAATGGGACCCGAGCGGGATGTTTTCCTGGTCGTATTTGATGAGGCTGACCCAGTCGGTCACGCCCGCGATATCAATGCCGCAGCGGTATAATTCCGGCGTCTGCATCAGGCCCATCAGCGTCGAGTAGCCGCCGTAGCTCCCCCCCATGATGGCGATCCGGGCCGGGTCGGCGATGCCCTGGTCGATCGCCCAGCGCGTGCCATCGGCAATGTCATCCTGGATCTTGCGCCCGATCTGGCGCTTTCCCTTCTGGAAGAAATCATCCCCGTAGCCATTCGATCCCCGGTAGTTCACCTGCAGCACGGCATACCCGCGATTCGCCAGGAACTGCGTCATCATGTCGAATTCGAGGGAATCCCTCACCCACGGGCCGCCGTGCGGGTACACGATCAGCGGCAGGTGCTTGGGCTCGTGGCCGACCGGCACCGTCAGGTAGCCCTCGATGACGAGGCCGTCCCGCGCCTTGTAGCTGATCGGGTAGACTTCCGCCATCTGCGCCGGCTTGAACCACGGGG
This sequence comes from uncultured Opitutia bacterium, assembly GCA_903881475.1. Classification (GTDB taxonomy): domain Bacteria; phylum Verrucomicrobiota; class Verrucomicrobiia; order Opitutales; family Opitutaceae; genus Opi-474. Next base: position 35,420 of record CAIRTK010000040.1, read on the forward strand.
CGCGCGTGAACAGCTCCTTGAGGGTTTTCTTGGTGGAATCAAAAATGTAGTAGGTGCCGGGATCCCGCGCCGTCCAGGACAGGATGACCATCTTGCCGAGGTCGTCGCTAAAGCTCGTGATGGTGTTGATGCGCTTCGGCAGCGCCTGATCCACGGCGTCCTGGACGGCGCGCAGGGTCGGATCCAGCCAGAAGGTCCGGGGCTGGTTGGTGACAAACCGGACTCCGAGCAGGTCGCGCCGTACCCGGGAAAAGACCAGCGACTGCATGCTGATTCCATCATGGGAAACATGATAATCCGGTGGGATGATATCGTAGTGGTTGTGGGCCAGAATGAGGTCGCCCAGCCGCTGCTTCACCAAGTCGTACGCGTAGACTCCCCATTTTCTTTCCGGAGTGATGCGGCCGACGTAGAGGGTCTTGGCATCCCCCGACAACCCCAGCACCAGGGTGCGGGGACCGCTGTAGTCGAGCCCCAGCGGTACGTGCCAGCCGTCCGAATCGCTCTCGCGGTAAATCACGCGATTCAGGCCCTTCTCCGTCTGCACCCCGACGCGCACGACCCCGGCGCTGTCCGCGATCCAGGTGGTGACGTTGCCCGGATTTTCCAGCTCCCGGCCATAGCCGCCGATCCGGGTGTTGACGCGGACCACATTCGGGTAGGGCAGCCAGACGAATTGACCGGAGTAGGCGTTGACCGGAAAGTCGTATTGATTAAGCAGGACCTCGTCCTCCATGGCGGAATGGATGACCGTGGGTGCATAGAAGCTGTGGCGGTCAGTGTTCAGGTTCTGCTGCCGAGCCTCGCCCGACAGGCCCACGTAGTTGCTCCCATCGTAATCGATGGCGGCCAGCGAGCCATTGTAGGGACTGAAAGCCGCCCGCTTCGGCCCCAGCCACAAGAAGTAATTTCCCAGTCCCACTTGTAAGGGGGAATTTGCATAGGGAATCTCCACCGCGTTGGTCTTGCGTGCATCAAGGTCCATGAACACCACCGTCGCGTCCTTCTCAAACATCGCCTCGTAGGCGACCGCCTTACCGTCGGGGGACATGATCGCGTGCGCGACCGCCAGCCCGTGGCAGAAGTCCTCCAGGGGGATTTTTGGGGCCTTGGCCGGATCGGCGAAGGCCGTTGCGACGCACCCGGCTCCCAGCGCCAGACTCAACAGCCATTTGGAATTCATCGGGGTATGAGCAGGACTTGAATCCAAGGAATCATCCCGCCGTGGGCAAAGGTATTCGGCTGCCGCGCAAGGCCCGCCCGCGACTTTCAGCTTTGCCCGCCGCGTCCCGCGCATAACACTCCCCGCCATGCCGCCGCTCTCCACCGCCTATTACGCCCGCGCCAATGACCTTCTCGCCCAGGCGTGGGAGAAAAACGCCCCGGTCATCGCCCGGCTCGCGCCCCTCCTCGGGGCCAGCGTGGTGCGCGGCGGCGTCATCCACACCTTCGGCAGCGGCCATAGCGAGGTCATCGCGCGGGAAATCATCGGCCGCGCCGGCGGTCTGGTCTGCGTGACCGGCGTCATCGATCCCACCGGCGGGTTCATCGAGAATCTCGTCGGCTATGGCACGCGGCTCATCGAGCGCTACGACCGCCAGTACCAGCTGCTCGCCGGCGAGGTCATCATTGTCATTTCCAACTCCGGAAAAAATTCCTCGCCCATCGAGGTCGCGCTGCACGCGAAGAAAAAGGGCCTGACCGTCGTCGGCCTCACCGCCCTCGCCATGTCCGCGACGACCCCGACCGTGCATCCCGGCGGCCAGCGGCTCCACGAAGTGGCCGACTACGTCCTCGACAACTGCGGCGTGCCCGGTGACGCCATCGTCGAGGTGACCCCCGGCCTCATGGCTGGGCCGACCTCCACCTTCATTGGCAGCTCCCTGCTCAACTGGCTCATGCTCGCGACCATGGAGTGGTTGCAGCAAAACCACCATCCCCTGCCCGTCCTCCGCAGCCAGAACCTGCCCAATGCCATCGAGCACAACCGCGAGGTCGGCCTGAGGTACAAGCACCGCCTCAGCCGCCAGCTGGCCTGAGTCCTCCCCTCTTTTCATGAGCTACAAAATCGGGGTCGATGGCGGCGGGACCAAGACGGAATGCATGCTCGTCGACGACGCCGGCCGGATGGTCGCCGCCCATGTCGGCACGGGTTGCAATCCCAGCGTCGCCGGCCCGGACCAGGCCGCCTCCATCGTTATCGCCGCGCTTGATTCCCTCCGCGCGCAGGCGGCGACGCATTTTGCCGAGAACCACGGCCGCGCGGCCGATCCCAGGACCCTCATCACCGCCACCCTGCTCTGCATGGCCGGTCACCGCAGTTTCTGGCAGGAACTCGCGCAAACGCTCACGGGGTTCGGCCGCGTTACGACCACTGACGACTCCCGCCCTGTGCTCGAACTCGCCACGGCCGGCCGGCCCGGTCTCGTCCTCCACTCCGGCACGGGATCCTTCGTCGCCGCGCAGGCGCCGGACGGCTCGGTGCACTACGCCGGCGGACTAGGCTGGCGGTTTGGCGACGCCGGCAGCGGCTACGATCTCGGGCGGCGCGCCCTTGCGCGCGGCCTCCTCGAACTGCAGGGCTGGGCGCCCGCCTCGCGGCTCGGTCCGCTCGTGCGCCGCCATGCTCAACTCGACGACTCGGCCGATTCAGGCACGGTCACGCGCTTTTATTATCAGCAAACCGAACCCAACCGCATCATTGCCGGACTCGCTCCCGCCGTACTCCGGCTCGCCGCAGAGCGCGACGCCGCCGCGCACCAGCTGGTCCTCGATTCCACGGGCGAACTCCTGGACTTCGCCATCGAGGTCGCGACAACGCTTTTTTCCGCTTCGCTGCTGCCCAACGTGACCGCAGGCCTGAGCGGTCCGATCCTGACCCATCTCCTGGTCCATGAGGCGCTGGCCGCGCGGGCCCCGTTTGCACTCAACCCCATCAGGGAAACCCCCATCGAGGGTGTGCGCCGCCTGCTTATCCGTTCCTGACCGCCACGCGCTCCGCAAACCAGCCATGTTGCCTCATCACTGGCGCCGCGGCGCCGGCCGCGTTCCGGGCGAGGCCGCAACGTTCGCGTGACCATTATTCGAGCCCGCCCCCGGCGAACAGCAGGACAGGCCGGTGGAATTTGGCCGGCCGGGCACGAAAGCCGTTATGGTCAAGGTGCTGGGCCATCAGTCACTCGTTGACCCCTTTAGCTGAGCCAGGACCGCCGCGACCCGGGCCTCGACGGTCAGGTCGCCCTCGAGGCGAAACACGCGCGCTGTCCGTTCGCCGAGCCATTTATCGATGCGCCGGCGGCTGCGGATGGTGATGTCACCCTCATCGAACGCCGCCGCCCAGGCGATGAACTCCTCGTTCACGGCACCGTGGCGCGCCAGCTCACGCCGACGCAGGCGTTCCAGGCGGATGGCCGCGGGCAGTCCGAGGTAGACAATCAGGTCAAACGCATCCTCCGCGTCCGGACCCCAGCCAATGATCGAACCGGAAGCCACGGTCTCGGCGCTCGCGCGCAGCGCTTCCGCGTATGATCGATTCCGTTCGATCCCATTCCGCTTCTGCTGGAAACGCGGGGTGGTCGGCAGCCAATAATAGTCATCGGCATCGACCCAGCCCCAGCCGAGCCGGCGCGCCAGGGCTTCGCCCAAGGTCGAGGTGCCCGCGCCAGATGCCCCCGTGATGTGGATCCGGCGCACTTTCATGCCTTGGTGTTGCAGCGATATCCGGGTCCGGTAAATTCAATTTCGCCCGGGCTTTGACGCGGGCGGCGGTTTGGTTTTCAAGGACGCATGCTCGCGCCGTCGCCGCCCATGCTTGACGAAGCGGCCTGGCGCACCCGCCAGGCCGCGCATGTGCGCCGCGTCCGTTGCTGGACCGAGCCGCATCAGGCTCGCGCCGCGCGGGGGGGGGGGAAAAAGCATCCGGTCTACGACTTCCTGTTCACTTACTATGGGTTCCGGCCGGCCTGGCTGCGCCGCTGGCATCCCGGGCCGGACGTGGTGCTCACGGGCGAATCCAGCCGGGAATTTCTGCGCTGGCGGGAATATCGCGAAATCCAGGGTGGCATCATGGTCGATCCTTCCGCCCTGCCCGGTCACCGCCGGGCATTTGTTTCGTGGCTGAATAACCTGCTCAATATCACCCGGACGCGCCCGGCCTTCTTCGGCTGCTACGGGCTGCACGAGTGGGCGATGGTTTACCGGCAGACCCCGGAGGAAATCCGCCACAATGCCTGGCCGCTGCGCTTCACGCCCGCCGAGCTGGCCAGCTTTGTCGAGTCGCAGCCCGTGTGCTGCACGCATTTCAATGCCTTCCGCTTTTTCACGCCGCCCGCGCGGCCACTCAACCGCGTGCAGCCCGAACGTGGTACCATGACGCAGCACGAGCAGCGCGGCTGCCTGCACGCCAACATGGATCTCTACAAGTGGGCCTTCAAACTCGCGCCCTTCACGCCCGGCGAGCTGCTGGCCGATTGTTTCGAGCTGGCCCGCGACATCCGGGAAACCGACATGCGCGCCAGTCCCTATGACCTGCGGGCGCTCGGATTCGAGCCCATCCGGATCGAAACCGCCGCGGGCCGGGCCGAGTACGAGCGCAGCCATCGCGCCTTCGCCACCCGGGGCGAGCCCTTGCGCGAGCGGCTGATCGCGCTCTGCGCACGGCTCCTGGTTCAAGGGTAGGACGAATTCTCCGGATGAGCCGTTCGCGGACAGACGCGGCTTATCCGGAGGATTCGCCCTACCTTCCAGACCGGCGGGATCGGCAGTACCGCTTTGCGTTCACCATCGCGTCGGCGTGCCGGGCGGGCGAACGTACTCCTGTGGGTGGATGAGCTTGCGCGCGAAGGGATTGGCCCGCGCCAGCAGCTCCGGCGAGGCGTGATAGCCCCAGCGGGTGCGGTTCCACGCGGAGCCGTAGCGGTACACGGCGATGCGGCGCTCGCCGGGATTGATCCGCTTGGCCGAGCCGTGGCAGGTGGCGTCAACGAACACGATCGCATCGCCCGCCTTCATGTGCACCTCGACCGCGCCGGGCACCCCGTCCACGGAGCCGCCCTTGCCTTCCTGCCATTCCTCGCCGCGCTTCGGGTTCAGGAATTCGGGATGCACCATGTTGGACTTGTGCGAGCCGGGAATGACCATCGTCGCGCCGTCACCGGGGCCGATGTCGGTGAAGGCAAACAGCACGTTGATCTGGGCGCACTGGAAACGGCCGTTGTGGTACCGGAAGCTCATGCGCTTGCAGATGTCGTGGCCGCCCGCATGCAGCGTGATCGCCTCGCCGGGGCCGCGGATGGTGAAGAAGTTCTCGTCAATGAACAGCGGGCCGTGGTGGTAATCGAACGTGTCCTGGCCGCCGACAAAGCGCAGCACGTAGTTGATGTAATTCGGGTGGTCGATCATCCGCTCGAACGCCCCGCCCAGCTCATACACCTGCTGGTAGCTGATGCCACGGTGCTCGGGATGATCCTCGCGCTGCACCCAGCCGTGCCAGCCGAGCCGGGGCAGCGCGCGCGGGATCGTGTTGATGCGGGCGTTGGCGTCGGCCACCTCCTCCGGGGACAGCACGCCGCGGAGCACGACAAAGCCGTTCAAGTCGAACAGGTACTCGTCGAGCTGGCTGGGGATGCGGGCATCCGGCAGCTCAATTTTCGGGGGGATCGTGGTGTGGCCGTGAAAGCGCAGGGGTTCCATGGGTCAGACTGTAGGCGAACTATTCAAAAATATCTTTCCGTTTAGGCCGGATTATTTCTTTAATGGTAACCTTATGGCGCGTTCCCGCTCCCTTTCGTCCGCCGACCGGCATGAGCAGGCGCTCGGTTTCCGCATCTGGCGACAGGACCACTCCGGGACCATGGAGGTGCCGCACACGCACCCCGACATCGAGGTGAACTTCCTGTTCAGCGGCGCGTTCTCCTACCTGCACGGCGGCTCCGTCGCGCCCATCGCTGCCGGGCGTTTCACGGTGCTGTGGGGCGGCGTGCCCCACCAGACCCTCGGCCCAGGGATTGTCAGCGACGGCATCTGGATCACCCTGCCGCTCGCCTGGTTTCTGCAATGGCGGCTTCCCAACGGGCTGCCCGACCGGCTGCTGGCCGGCGAAATTGTCTCCGCCCTGCCCGACGATGCCGACCGTCCCACCCTGGAACGCTGGCTGGCCGACGCCGAGAGCGGCGATCCCGACAGGCGGCGCGTGCTGCAACTGGAGATGGAGGCGCGGTTTCACCGGCTCGCCCTCGGCATGCCGCGGCGGCGCGGTCAGGGCGACTTCCGGTCCGGTGGCACCGGCCAGATCGCCCGCATCACCCGCTTCATCGCCCAGCATTACCGCGAGCCCCTCAGCGTGGACGCCATCGCCTCCCATGCGAAGCTCCACCCGAAGTACCTGATGCGCATGTTCAAGAAACTCTGCGGCGTGAGCGTCTGGGAATATCTGACGCGCCTGCGGGTTTCCCACGCGCAGCGCCTACTCATCACGAGCGACATGAAGGTGCTGGACGTGGCGATGGAGAGCGGCTTCTCGTCCGTGGCGCCCTTCTATGCCGCATTCGCCGCCCATACCCGCGGCATCCGCCCGCTCAACTACCGGCGCCAGCACCGGCTGGCCGATTCCACCTGATCCGTCTCCATGCCCCGTCCCAAGTCCACCCTGCTCGGCCGGATGTCGCGTCTCTTCCGGCGGGACCACGCGCCGGACCACCCCGGCGCCACGGTCACCGTCGAGCGGACCGTCCAGGTGGCGGCCGCTCAGCTCGGCGGCCAGCGGGCGCTGACCGTTTATCTTCCGCCGGACTACGAGGACACCCCGGCCCGGGCCTGGCCGTTGCTGCTGGTGCACGACGGGCAGGAGATGGACGCCTGGAAGCTCACCGATGCGCTCGCCCGGCATCACGCGGCCGGCGGCGACACCCCGGTGGTCGCGGCGCTCGCGGCGGGTCCCGAACGCCTGGATGATTATGGCACCGCCGGCATCCCCAATGTCCATGGCCAGGGCGCGCGCGCGGCCCAATTCCAGTCGTTCGTGACCGACATCGTGCTGCCGCGCCTGCACCACCGCTACCGGTTGCGGCGCGGTCCCGCCCACACGGCGGTAATCGGGGCATCGCTCGGCGGCCTGTCGGCCTTCGACCTCGCCTGGCGCCGGCCCCAGGTGTTCGGAATCATCGGCGCTTTTTCCGGTTCCTTCTGGTGGCGCACCGACAATGCCGGGGTGGCGGCGCAGCAAGCCACCCGCATCCCGCACCGGCGGGTCCGCACCACGGAGGCTGCCCCGACCCTCCGCCTTTGGTTCCAGGCCGGCACAAACGATGAAACCGCCGATCGCGACGGCAATGGCGTGATTGATGCCATCCAGGACACCACGGAGCTGATCGACGAGCTCGTGGCGAAGGGCCTGCGGCGCGGACGCGAGGTCGTGTACCTCGAGATTCCCGGCGGCGAGCACCAGCCCGCCACGTGGGCCCGCGCCCTGCCGGAATTTCTTGCCTGGGCCTTCCCGCCCAAAACTTCCCATGAAAAAACCTGACCTGCAGATCGGCCTCATCGGTTCGGGCGGCCGCGGCGCGCATCTCGGCCGGCTCGCCCACCAGCCCGGCCGCGGCGCCCGCGTTGTGGCCTGCTGCGACCTCAGCCCGGTCACCCTCGCGAAAAACCGCGCCGACTACGGCCCGGGGATTTTCACCACCACCGACTGCCGCGCACTGCTGGCGTGCGACCTGGACGCGGTGATCATCGCCACGCCGGATTTCCTCCACGAGCAGCAGGCCCTCGCAACCCTGGAACGGGGCTTTGCGCTCTACCTGGAAAAGCCGATGGCCCTGACCATCGCCGGCTGCGACCGCATCCTGCGCGCCGCCGCCCGGACCCGCGCCCGGCTCTATGTCGGCCACAACATGCGGCACATGCCGTTTGTGCGGAAGATGAAGTCGCTGATCGACGGCGGCGCAATCGGCGAGGTGAAGGCCTGCTGGGTGCGGCACTTCGTCGGCCATGGCGGGGATTTCTATTTCCGCGACTGGCATGCCGAGCGCCGGTACACGACCGGCCTGCTCCTGCAGAAGGCCGCGCATGACATCGACATCCTGCACTGGCTCTGCGGCGGTTACACCCGGCTCGTTAACGCACTTGGCGGTCTCACGCTCTATGGCGATCTTCCCGGGCGCCTGCCCCCGACCAAGGGCCCGCGCCGCATCCGGCCCGGCGACATGCAGCCCGACCTGTTTCCGCCGACCCGCGCCCGCCGCCTGAACCATCGCATCGACGTCGAGGATCTCAGCACGATGCAGATGCGGCTGGATAACGGGGTGTTCGCGACGTACGCACAGTGCCACTTCACGCCCGACTACTGGCGCAACTACACCGTCATCGGCACGGCGGGCCGGATTGAGAATTTCGGCAACGGCGAGCCCGGCACGCACCTGCGCCTCTGGAACCGGCGGGCCGGTTACCACCCAAAGGGCGACGTCACCTATAAAATCCCCGTCACCCGCGGCACGCATGGGGGCGCGGATCCGATGATCATGGCGGAATTCCTGCGGTTCGCGCGGGACGGCGGGAAAACCGAGACCTCGGCCCTCGCCGCCCGCGAAAGCGTGGCCGCGGGCTGCCAGGCCACGGCCTCCCTTCGCCGGCACGGCGTGCCGCTGAAGGTGCCGCCGGTCTCCGCAGCGCTCCGGGACTATTTCACGGCTTAGACCGCGGTTCTCGGGAAACGGCGGGTGCCGTGGAACGAGGCATGCTTAGGTTTTGATTTCACGTTTGTCATTCTGAGCGCAGCGAAGAATCCAGTAAGAGCCCGCTGCGAACTTCGATTATATCCAACTGGATTCTTCGCTGCGCTCAGAATGACAAACCCGGGTCGACTGACAGCCAAGGGCTCCCTTCAAAAAGCCCGGCTCGCCAACCTGCCAAGGGCGCCTAGCGTGGCACCATGTCCGCGGCCGAGACTTCCACTCCTCCCACGACCAAGAAGCCGCCCTTCCCGATCAACGCCGGCCTGCGCGGCTACCTCGGCCGCTACAAGCGCGAGCGCGAGCTACCGGTCACCTACGAACGGCTGCGGGATTTCCAGGAGGCCATTCCGCTGACCGATGAGCGGGGCAAGCCGACGCTCTGGGACAGCGTGATCTACCGGGCGGACGAGATGGCCGACCTCTACGAGGGCCTGAAGCGGATCTACGCGCTGCTGAAGGTGGATGGTGATTTCTCCGTCGTGGAGCACCTGTATGTGGACCGCGTGGATTTCTGCAGCTTCGGGAACTCGACCCCCTTCCGCATCCGCGTCGTCAACGCCTATAACGACAACCAGGACTATTTCTACCTCAAGCAGGCCGACGCCTCGCGCGCCTACGGCCTCGAGCTCGAGCACCTACTTTCCCCCAACCGGCTGAATTTCATCACCCACGGCAGCACGCTCGTGGAGGAACACATCGCCGGGATCCCGGGCGATGTGTTCATCGAGCGCTGGCTGCACGACCGCGAACTCAGCCCCGTGCGCGTGGCGAAGGAAATGGTGAAATTCAACGAGCGTTCCTTCGTGCGCCTGCTCGGCGACATGCGTTCCTACAACTATGTCGTGGTGGTCACGCCCGACTTCGAGGGCGCGCAGGTGCGCATCCGGGCGATGGACTTTGACCAGCAGTCCTACAACGGCCGGAAAAACTTCTACCTGCCGCAGTTCTTCAAGGAAAACGCCGGGATCGTGCTCTATTGCATGAAGCACCTGCACTCGAAGACCGCGCTCCAGTACCAGCGCGAGGAACAGACGCTGATGCTGCAGCGCGCCGAGCTCGCCAGCCAGCGGCTCGGCCTGCTGCTCGGAGAAATGGCGCGCGATCCCATCGCCCCGCTGGAGAAGGTGCACGAGCTGCGCGCGGGCCTCGCCGAGCATTACCAGCGCGACGATTACCTGCGCTGTGAATCCATGGGCGAGCTTGTCCGGGAGAACCTCGAATCAATCCGCCGCGCGATCGGACATCCGGTCCGGCCGGCAACCATGGGCGAATTTATTTTCTGATCCGCGCCCGCCTCGCGGTTCGCCGGAATTTTTTCGCCGCGCATTTGTATTGCGCCACTGCGCTGCGGACGTGAACTTCACACTAGCCCGTGCGCGCATCACCGATCCTGTGATGATGCGGCCGGGCACTAACCCACAAAAGGAAACCAAGATCATGGCTAAAAAAGCTCCCAAGAAGAAAGTGGCGAAGAAAAAGAAGAAGTAAGCTTCTTCCCGCCAAAAAAACATGAGCCGCTCCTTTTGGGGCGGCTCTTTTTTTGGGGGGTCCTCCCGCCTCACTCGATTCGGCCCTCGTCGAAATCGATCAGGTCCGGCACGGTGCGGATCTGGTCCACGCGATCCGCGCAGCCCATGGCGGTAAGCGCCTCCTTCAGGAATTCCTGGCCGGCCGCGGTGAGCCCTTTCTGCACCAGGTCGCGGTTCCATTTGGCCGCGCGCACGTCCGGCGGAAGCAGGCCGCGCAACCCCTCCTCCACTTGCGCGTCGTCCGCCGACTCGAAGACGATTTTTTCCACGGCCGCCGGATCAATCCCGAGATGCAGGCAGAGAAAGCGGTCGAGCCCGCGCTTGTAGTTCTTGGCGTAGCTCGCCGGCAGCGCACCGTGCGCCTTGACGTAGCGGCACTTCGCCAGGAACCGCGGCAGGTAGAGCAAGCCCGTCGCCGCATGCGGCACGTAGGGCGACGGCAGGCAGGTCAGAATTTCACCCGTCGAGCCGGGAATGGGCTTGGAAAGCATCGCCGTCATGCAACGCAACGGACCCGGCAAGGCAACTCCGGGCCGCGGGGTCATGGGCCCCAATGTGGGGCGGGTGCCCTCACCCGCCTACATCCGACCAAAGCCACGGTAAAACCGAGTCCCTGGCCATCACCTCCGGCTACGCCGCGGTTTTCTTGGTCTCCGGCAGATCCGCGACCTCTGGCTTCGCCGGTTCGCTCGGCGGGATCACCCGCGACCGGTACACGTCGTAGTCCGGCACCAGCCGCTGGTAGCGCTTGTCCATCAGCGGCGAGGAAATCATGAAGTCGGCCGAGGCCCGGTCGCAGGCGATCGGGATGTTCCAGACCACGGCCATGCGCAGCAGCGCCTTCACGTCGGGGTCATGCGGCTGCGGCTCCAGCGGATCCCAGAAGAAGATCAGGAAATCGATGTCCCCATCCACGATCTTCGCGCCAATCTGCTGGTCGCCGCCGAGCGGACCGCTCTGCAGTTTGGTAATGGGGAAGCCCAGTTCCTCCTCCAGCATCAGGCCGGTAGTGCCGGTGGCGTACACCTTGTGGTGGGCGAGCAGGTCGCGGTTGAACTTCGCCCATTCGATCAGGTCCCGCTTCTTGTTGTCGTGCGCCACGAGCGCGATCTTCTTGTCCGGCTCCATCACGATTTTCTTGTAGTGCATGGTTCGGATCGTAGCAGATCGCGTTCCGGATAAGCGATCCGTTTACCGTGACAACCGCGTGCCGGGCCGGCACCAAGCCAAACTCATGCTGATGAAGTACCTCCCGGTGTGTAGCAGCGCAGCCCATGACGGCCAGGCCTGTGGCAGCCGACGTGAGGAGGCCGGGTTCGCGGCCAATATCCAAATCAGCCTCGTGACCTCGGCCGCTACCAATCCGCGTCCTGGCTTACGGCAGATCGGTTGAGCCCATCAGGTAGCGGTCGCACTCGCGCGCGGCGGCGCGACCCTCGTTGATCGCCCAGACGACCAAACTTTGCCCGCGGCGGCAGTCGCCGGCCGCGAACACGCCCGGGATGCTGGTGCCAAACTTGCCGTAGTCCGCCTTGATATTGCTGCGTGGATCGGTCTCGACGCCGATCTCCTTGAGCAGCGCCTGTTCGGGCCCGAGGAAACCCATCGCGAGGAGCACGAGTTGCGCGGGTCGGGTCTTTTCCGTGCCAGGCTGCTCCTTCGGGACGAACTGGCCCTTGTCGTTCTTCTCCCACTTGATCTCGACGGTCACGAGTTCCTTCACGTGGCCCTGCTCGTCCCCGATGAACTTCTTCACCGTCGTGACGTAGATGCGCGGGTCCGCGCCGAACTTTGCCGCGGCCTCCTCTTGGCCGTAATCCATCTTATAGACCTTCGGCCACTCGGGCCAGGGGTTGTCCGGCGTGCGCTCCAGCGGGGGCTTCGGCAGAATCTCGATCTGGAGCAGGCTCTTGCAGCCATGCCGCATCGACGTGCCGACGCAGTCCGTGCCGGTGTCGCCGCCGCCGATGACGACCACATCCTTGCCGCCGCCATGGATCGGGCTCGCGCCGTTGTTGCCCAGGACGGCCTTGGTGTTGGCGGTGAGAAACTCCATCGCGAAGTGCACGCCCTTCAGCGCGCGGCCCTCGATCGGCAGGTCGCGCGGCTGCGTGGCGCCGGTGCAGATGACCGTGGCGTCGTACTCCTTCAGGAAGATCTGGGGCTCGACGTTGTCCCCGACGTTGGCGTTGCAGATGAACTTGATGCCTTCCTGCTCCATGAGCTTGATGCGGCGCAGGACGACCTCCTGCTTGTCGAGCTTCATGTTCGGGATGCCGTACATCAGCAGGCCGCCCGGGCGGTCGGCGCGCTCGAAGACGGTGACGGTGTGGCCGGCGAGGTTGAGCTGCGCCGCGGCGGACAGGCCGGAGGGGCCGGAGCCGATGATGGCGACCTTCTTGCCGGTGCGGACCTTGGGCGCGGCAGGCAGCACCCAGCCTTCGTCCCAGCCGCGGTCGGTGATCGCCGCCTCGATGTTCTTGATCGTGACGGGCGGATTATTGATGCCGAGGACGCACGAGCCCTCGCACGGCGCGGGACAAACGCGGCCGGTGAACTCCGGGAAGTTGTTCGTCTTGTGCAGGCGGGCGAGCGCCTCCTTCCACAGGCCGCGGTAAACCAGGTCGTTCCACTCGGGGATGAGGTTGTTGATCGGACAACCCGAGGCCATGCCGCTAATCAGCTTGCCCGTGTGGCAGAACGGCACGCCGCAATCCATGCAGCGCGCGCCCTGGTTGCGGAGCTTCTTCGTCTCCATGTGGTGATGGAATTCCTTCCAGTCACGCACGCGCTCCGCCGGCGGACGGTCGACCGGCAGTTCGCGCAGATATTCAATGAATCCAGTTGGCTTGCCCATGGGGAAGGAGCTGTAGGCTGTAAGCGGTAAGCTTGAAGCTTTTCTCTAGCAGTGGAGGTGGTGGTTTGGTTTGTGTCCGAAGCTTGCAGCTTATCGCTTAAAGCCTGGAGCAATTGGCGGCATCAATTCCCGCCCACGCGCGACAGGTCGCGGGCGTTGTCCTCGAAGGCGGCCATGATGGCCTCGTCGCCGGTCAGGCCCTGCGCCTGCGCCCGGTCGATCGAGGCGAGCATGCGCTTGTAGTCCTTGGGCATGACCTTGACGAATTTCGGCACATACTGGTCCCACGCCGCGAGGATCTGCCGGGCGCGGGTGCTTTGGGTGTAGTCGGCGTGGCGCTCGATCAGATCGCGGACCGCGGCAATTTCCGCCGGGGACTCAAGCTTCTCGATGCCGACCATCTGGAGGTTGATGCGCTGGGCGAAGTCGCCAGTCTCATCCAGCACGTAGCCGATGCCGCCGGACATGCCGGCACCAAAGTTGCGGCCTGCGGTGCCGAGAATGACGACGCGGCCGCCCGTCATGTATTCGCAGCCGTTGTCACCGATGCCCTCGACGACGGCGCTGACGCCGGAGTTGCGGACGGCGAAGCGCTCCCCGGCCATGCCGCGGATGTAGACTTCGCCGGCAGTGGCGCCGTAGAGCGCCACGTTGCCGACGGCCATGTTCTCCTCGGCCTTGAACGTGGCGGCGGCGGACGGATAGATGATGATCTTGCCGCCCGAGAGGCCCTTGCCGACGTAGTCGTTGGCGTCGCCCTCGATGGAAAAGGTCATGCCCCTCGTCATGAAGGCGCCGAAGCTCTGGCCGGCGGAACCCTTGAAGCGGATGCGGATCGTGTCATCGGGCAGGCCCTTGGCGCCGTGCTGCTTGGTGACCTCGTGGCTGGTGATCGTGCCGACCACGCGGTTGACGTTCCGGATCGGCAGCTCGGCAACGACCTTTTCGCCGCGCTCGATGGCCGGCTGACAGATGCCGAGGAGCGTCGTGAGGTCGAGGGACTTGTCGAGCCCGTGGTCCTGCTTGGTGGAGCAGAAGCGGCCGACCTCGGGGCCGACCTCGGGTGAGTAGAGGATGTTGGAGAAATCGAGCCCCTTGGCCTTCCAGTGGTCGACGGCCTGCTTCGGCTCGAGGTAGCCGACCTGGCCGACCATCTCCTCGATCGTGCGGAAACCAAGCTGGGCCATGATCTCGCGCACTTCCTCCGCGATGAACTTCATGAAGTTCACGACATGCTCGGGCTTGCCGGCAAACTTGGCGCGGAGCTTCGGGTCCTGCGTGGCCACGCCGGCCGGACAGGTGTTCAGATGGCAGACGCGCATCATGATGCAGCCCGTCGCCACGAGCGGCGCGGTCGCGAAGCCGAATTCCTCGGCGCCCAGCAGCGCGGCAATGACGACATCGCGGCCGGTCTTGAGCTGGCCGTCGGTCTCGACGGCGATGCGGCTGCGGAGATTGTTGAGCACCAAAGTCTGGTGCGTCTCGGCCAGGCCGAGCTCCCAGGGCAGGCCCGCGTGCTGCAGCGAGGTCAGCGGCGAGGAACCCGTGCCGCCGTCGTAGCCCGAGATCAGCACGACGTCGGCGTGCGCCTTGGCGACGCCGGCCGCGATGGTGCCGACGCCGACCTCGGACACGAGCTTCACGCTCACGCGCGCGTGGCGGTTGCTGTTCTTCAGGTCGTGGATAAGCTCCGCGAGATCCTCGATGGAGTAGATGTCGTGGTGCGGCGGCGGCGAGATGAGGCCGACACCGGGCGTGGTGCCGCGGGTCTTGGCGATCCACGGGTAAACCTTGGAGCCGGGCAGCTGGCCGCCCTCGCCGGGCTTGGCGCCCTGCGCCATCTTGATCTGGAGTTCCTTCGCGCTGGCGAGGTACTCGCTCGTCACGCCGAACCGGCCGGCCGCGACCTGCTTGATCGCGGAGTTCTTCGAGTCGCCGTTGGCCATCACCGTGAAGCGGTCGGAATCCTCTCCGCCCTCGCCGGTGTTGGACTTGCCGCCGATGCGGTTCATCGCGATCGCGAGCGTCTCGTGTGCCTCCTTCGAGATGGAGCCGTAGGACATCGCGCCGGTCTTGAACCGCTTCATGATGGTCTCCGCGGGCTCGACCTCCTCAATCGGGATCGCGGTGGAGGCCTTGAACTCCAGCAGGCTGCGCAGCGTGCAGAGCGCGCGGCCCTGCTCGTTGATGAGCTTGGAGAAGTTCTTGAACGACGCATAGCTGCCGGTGCGGGTGGCCCGCTGCAGGTGATGGATCGACTCCGGCGTAAACAGGTGCGCCTCGCCTTCCGCGCGCCATTGGTAAATGCCGCCCACCGGCAGCACATGGCCGTCGACCTGGCGGTCGGCATAGGCGGCATGATGGCGGGCGAGCACTTCCTGGGCGATGACATCGAGGCCGACGCCACCGACCCGGGACGGGGTCCACGTGAAATAATGGTCGATGACATCCTGCCGCAGGCCGAGCGCCTCGAACACCTGGGCGCCGCGGTAGCTCTGGATCGCGGAGATGCCCATCTTGGACATGACCTTGATGACGCCCTTCGAGGCGGCCTTCACCATGTTCTTGCAGGCGGCCTTGTGGTCGATGCCGGTGAGCGAACCCTCCCGGATCATGTCGTCGATGGTCTCGAACGCCACGTACGGGTTGATCGCGCTCACGCCGTAGCCGATCAGCAGCGCAAAGTGGTGCACCTCGCGGGCCTCGCCGGTCTCGATCACGAGGCTGGCGCGCGTGCGCAGGCCCTCGCGGATGAGGTAGTGGTGCAGGCCGGCCACCGCGAGCAGCGCCGGGATGGGGGCGAACTCCCGGCTGACGCCGCGGTCGCTGAGGATGAGGACGTTGATTTCCTCCTCCTCAATCATGCGCCGGGCCATCATGCAGATTTCCTCCATCGACTTCGCGAGGCCCTTCTCGCCGCGCGCCACGCGGAAGAGCGAGGGCAGCACGCCGATCTTTAGGCCGGGCAGGTCGGTGCGCCGGATCTTGGCAAATTCCTCGTTCGTGAGTACGGGCCACTTCAGCTCGACGCGGCGGCACGCGGTCGGCTGCGGGTCGAGCAGGTTGCCCTCGGAACCGAGGCGGGTCTCGGCGGAGATGACGATCTCCTCGCGGATCGAGTCGATCGGCGGGTTCGTGACCTGCGCGAAGAGCTGCTTGAAATAGTCGTAGAGCAGGCGCGGCTTGTTCGAGAGCACGGCGAGGGCGCCGTCGTTGCCCATCGAGCCGAGAGCCTCGACGCCGTCGCGCGCCATCGGTGCGAGAATGGCGCGCTCATCCTCGTAGGTGTAGCCGAACGCGATCTGCCGCTGGAGCAGCGTCTCATGGTCCGGCACCGGCACGGAGGGCGCGGCGGGCAGGTCCTCCAGGTGCACCAGGTGCTCGTCGAGCCACTGGCGGTAGGGACGCTCGCTGGCGAACTGCTGCTTGATTTCCTCGTCCTCGATGATGCGGCCCTGCTCGGTATCGACCAGGAACATGCGGCCGGGCTGGAGGCGGCCCTTGCGCAGGATGTTCTCCGGCGGGATGTCGAGCACGCCGGTTTCTGACGCCATGACCACGAGGCCGTCCTTCGTCACGCAATAGCGCGACGGGCGCAGGCCGTTGCGGTCGAGGATGGCGCCGATCTGCCGACCATCGGTGAACGCGATGGCGGCGGGACCGTCCCACGGCTCCATCAGGCAGGCGTGGTACTGGTAGAAGGCCCGGCGGGCGTCGTCCATGTGCTGGTCGCCCGACCACGGCTCGGGAATCATCATCATGATCGCATGCGCGAGCGGCCGGCCGGCGAGGACGAGAAGCTCGAGCGTGTTGTCGAACATCGCCGAGTCGCTGCCGTTCGGGTTGACGATCGGGAGGGCCTTCTTGATGTCCTCGCCGAACAGCTCGGACTCGAAGCGCGCCTCGCGGGCGTGCATCCAGTTGATGTTGCCGCGGAGCGTGTTGATCTCGCCGTTGTGCGCAACGTAGCGGTAGGGATGCGCCCGGTCCCAGCTGGGAAAGGTATTGGTCGAGAAGCGCGAGTGCACGAGGCCGATCGCCGTCTCCATCGCGGGGTTCTGCAGGTCGGGAAAATACTTCCCGAGCTGGTCCGTCAGCAGCATGCCCTTGTAGACGATCGTCTGGCAGGAGAGGCTGGCAACATACCAGGATTCCGCGCCGCCGAGCGTGGACGTGCGGATCTCGCTGTAGCCGCGCTTGCGGATGATGTAGAGCTTGCGCTCGAAGGCCATGTCGTCGGCCAGCGCCGGGTTGCGTCCGATGAACGCCTGGCGCATGAACGGCTCGCAGGACTTCGCGGTCTCGCCCAGTGTGGAGTTGTCGGTCGGCACCGTGCGCCAGCCGAGGAACACCTGGCCCTCGGACTGCACGATCCGCTCAAAGGTCTGCTCGATCTTGCGGCGGACCGTCGGGTTGCGCGGGAGAAAGATGAGGCCGGCGCCATACTGGCCTGGGCCGGGCAGCGTGAGGCGCGCCTTCTTGGCCGCTTCCTGGAAAAATTTGTGCGGGAGCTGGAGCAGGACGCCGGCGCCATCGCCGGTGTTGGGCTCGCTGCCGGCGGCCCCGCGATGGTCGAGGTTGGTCAGCACCTGCAGCGCATCCTTGAGAATCTGGTGCGACTTGCGCCCGTGCAGGTCGGCGACGAAGCCGACGCCGCAGGCATCATGCTCAAACCAGGGATCGTAGAGGCCCTGCTTGGCCGGACGGCCGGGCGGGACGGCGGTGGAATCAGCCGGGCGGGAAGGGAAATCAGGCTGAGGTGCGTGCGACATCGAGGGGGATGAGGGGAAAACGGGTTTCAGGAGCTGGACTTGTGCCACCGGGCGGGCGACGGCGGGACGGTTTTACTGGGGGTGCTGGCGTGGGGACAAAAAAAGGGCCGGTCGCATTTGCGAGAGCCGGCCCGGAGCGTGGTTAGTGCGGAGAGCTCTCAGCGTTAGAAGAAACGGATCGTTTTAGTGGCCATTTTGGCGTGTTCCTCGTCCGAGCAGCCCGCATTGGTCGGGGCCTCGGCCGCGGCGTCGGTGGATTTCACCAGATCGTTGCTGAGCAGGTAATTTTCCACTTCTTCCCCGGACACGTCAGCCAGCATCACGCCATCAATCTCGACGCAGGGCGAGAGGGGCTGGCCGGATTTCTGCACCATCTCGGCGTAATTCGCGCGGTTGTTGATGATATCGATATCCTCGAACGCGAGGTGGTGCTTGCGCATGATCGCACGCACGCCATTGGACCACCCGCAGGAGGGCTTGAGGTAGGCTTTGATGTTCATGCGATAGGATGGACGAGACGCAAAGTGGCGCAAGGTATAGGGCGCGTTTTCCCGCGAGCAAGCGGAAGTTTTGCGAATCTTCCGTCATATGCGCCGCAGGCCGCGCCGGAATTCCGTCGGCGTCTGCCCGGTTTTCTGCCGGAACTGCCGCGAGAAAAAAAAGATGTCCCGGAACCCGAGCGCCTCGGCGACCATGCCAACCGTCAGGTCGGACTCGGAGAGCAGCTGGCGCGCCCGCTCGATCCGGGCGTTGATGATGTAGTCCTGCGGACGCGCGCCGATGACCTTGAGGAAGACGCGCGAGAAATGATCCACGCTGTAGCCGGCCTTGCGCGCCAGCGCGGCGATGGGCGGCACCCGGCCCGGACTTTCCCGGATCTGCGCGGCCGCCTGTAATATGATGTCACGATGGTGGTGGTCCAGACCGGGCGCATCCATGCCGGGTGCGGCGGCGTGCTCCCGCGCCAGTTCCATCAGCAGCGCCCCCATGAGTCCGGCGGCCACTTCCGCCGCCGCCGGCTCCAGGCGCAGCTCGATCACCCGCCGCATCATGGCGTCCACCAGGTCAAGCTGGCGGGTGCGCATGATTTCAAACGGCGGCGTGATGTCGGATAAAGGCAAATTCCGCTTGGAGGCCTTCAGGGTGAAGTGGATATAATTCACCCCGAGGGGCGCCGCCGCGTCCTGTTCCGCCTCATAGGCCTGGCCGGGTCTCATCCACACGCAGGTGCCGGGTACCAGCGCCCGCCCGGCCGGGCCGATTTTCATCCGGCCGCGCCCGGCCCAGACAAACCACAGGTCATAGTCATGCAGGCCGCGCACCCAGTCCGACCCAAGATGCCAGCCGGGCTCGCAACGCACCCGGCCCACCTCGCCCAGCCTCACGGAACAGGATTGACCGGAGATTTTCATTGGAGCGGATAACTACAAATAAATAGCGGGGCGGTGCATGGCCCGGCAATGACAATTCGGCTAGGGTTGGGTCCAATCCCCTGTTTTTCCCCATGAGCACCCCTGCCACGCCCGAGGTTTTGTTCGATGTCGTCGCCGATATGCACGCGCCGGAGCTTTACCAGCCCAAGGCCATCGCGGAAGGCGTCGAACACTTTGAGGACATCGGCCCCGAACAGATCGCCTTTTATCGCGAGCAGGGCTATCTTGTGGTCCGCCAGGCCTTCAATCCCGCCGAGGTGCAGGACGCCATCGACGGTCTCGTGGACCTGATCATGGGCAAGCGCCCGGATTTCAAGCACGTCTATTTCGAGGGCAAGGCCAAGGAGATCCTCCCCACGCTCGGGCCCGAGCAGCGCCAGGACGCCGTGCGCAAGCTCGGCATGTTCGTCGAATTCGACGCCCGGCTCAAGGCCCTCTCGCACCACGCCGGGATGCTGGCCGCGCTAAAACCGCTCCTGCAGGGCCATGACGCCGAGATGTTCCAGGACATGGCGCTGATCAAGCCGCCGCGCCTCGGCCGGGAAAAACCCTGGCACCAGGACAAGGCCTATTTCGAATACGCCCTCGGCACGCCCGTGGTCGGGGTGTGGATCGCGCTCGACGAGGCGACGATCGCCAACGGCTGCATGCAGCTCCTCCCCGGCCGGCACAAGGAGGGCCCGATCCTCCATTTCCAGCGCCGCGACTGGCAGATCTGCGACAACACCATCCTCGGCGCCCAGTCTGTCGCCGTGCCGCTGAAGCCGGGCGGGCTGCTGTTCTTCGATGGCATGCTGCCCCACGGCACCCCGCACAATTCCTCGCCGAACCGCCGCCGCGCCCTGCAGTTCCACTATGCCCCCGTCGGCACGACCAAGGATGCGCCGGAGGAACGCCTGAAGCATTTCGGCAGCGAGGGCAAAAACGTGACGTGCTGATTGCGCGCCGCTCAGAGGTAAGGCTGGTTCGCCGAACGCGCGGGTGGGTTGCTAGCTTGCGCGCAACTTACGCCATCCGCCGTGCTCAGCGCCCCCGCCCTACAATTTCCTAGCCGCCCCGCGCGCGCTCGCCTATCACGCACGGGATGAAAGTCCTCGTGACCGGCGCGGCCGGCTTTATCGGCTACCACGTCGCCCGCCGGCTCGCGGAAACGAAGCGCTGCGAGGTCCTCGGCCTCGACAACCTGAACGACTACTATTCGGTCGACCTCAAGCGCGCGCGGCTGGCCGAGCTCGGCACGTTGGAGGATTTCCGCTTCGTGCAGGCGGATTTCGCGGACGCGACGGCCTTTCAGGGAATCTACGGGCACTTCAAGCCCGACTATGTGATCCACCTCGGCGCGCAGGCCGGCGTGCGCTACAGCATGGAGAACCCCGCGGCCTACGTGCACAGCAACCTGGCCGGGTTCCTCAACGTACTCGAGGCCTGCCGCCGGCTGCCGCCGAAGCACCTCGTGTTCGCCTCGTCGAGCAGCGTCTACGGCGCCGGCGCGAAGGTGCCGTTCCATGAGGACGCCAACACGGACCAGCCGATCTCGTTCTACGGCGCGACGAAGAAAAGTAACGAGCTCATGGCCCACAGCTACGCGCACCTGCACGGGCTGATGATCACCGGCCTGCGGTTTTTCACCGTCTACGGGCCCTGGAGCCGGCCGGACATGGCGCCGACGATTTTCTCCAAGGCCATCTGCGAGGGCACGCCGATCCGGCTCTTCAACCACGGCAAGTGCCGGCGCGACTTCACCTATGTGGACGACATCGTGGACGGCGTGGTGAAGGTCCTCCTCTACCCGCCCGCCTCGCACCCCACCCCACCCTTCCGGATTTTCAACATCGGGCACAACCGCCCTGTCGAGGTACTGCTGTTCGTACGCATGCTGGAGCAGCTGCTCGGCCGCACCGCGCAGGTCGAGCTGCTACCCGCGCAGCCCGGCGACATGCTGGAAACCTGCGCCAGCATCGAGCGCCTCCATGCCGCCATCGGCTTCACCCCGCGCGTGTCACTCGAGGACGGCCTCCGGCACTTCGTTGACTGGTTCAAGCGCTACCACCGGCACGAATAAAGCCGTCTCGCTCCGCAGCGTGGCCGGCTGGTTTGCCCCGGTGCCCAGATCTGCCGGCGCACCTGCTTCGCATTAAGATTTCCGCTCCGCGCTTGCCTCGGCCCGCGCGCGCGGCTCACCCTGATTTTCACTTTTTCAAAACCAACCCTCAGCCCACCTACCCTCCATGTCCAAAGCCGCCCCCGCCAAACCCGCCCCTGCCGTTTCCTCCACTCCCGGTCGCGAGAAAAACATCGAGCTCGCGCTCTCCTCCATCAGCAAGCAGTTCGGCGAAGGCTCCATCATGCGTCTCGGCAGCAATGCCAAGATGAAAGTCGAGACGCTTTCCACCGGCTCGCTTGCCATCGACCTCGCGCTCGGCGTCGGCGGCCTGCCCAAGGGCCGCATCATCGAAATCTACGGCCCGGAATCCTCCGGCAAGACCACCTTCTGTCTCAGCGTCATCGCCGAGGCGCAGAAAAAGGGCGGCCTCGCCGCCTTCATTGACGTCGAGCACGCGCTCGACCCGAAGTACGCCCGCGTCGTCGGCGTGAACCTCGATGATCTCCTCGTCTCCCAGCCCGACTCCGGCGAGGACGCGCTCAACATCATGGAGACGCTGATCCGCTCCAACAGCATCGACGTCATCGTGCTGGATTCCGTCGCCGCCCTCATCACCAAGGCGGAGCTCGACGGCCAGATGGGCGACATGACCATGGGCAGCCAGGCCCGCCTGATGTCGCAGGCCATGCGCCGGCTCACCGCCGTCGTCAGCAAGACCAACTGCGTCTGCATTTTCACCAACCAGATTCGCGAGAAGATCGGCGTCATGTTCGGCAGCCCCGAGACCACGTCGGGCGGCCGCGCCCTGAAGTTCTTCTCGTCGGTCCGCATCGACATCCGCCGCAAGGACCAGATCAAGACGCCCGAGGGCAAGGTCATCGGCAACCGCACCAAGATCAAGGTCGTGAAGAACAAGGTAGCCCCGCCGTTCACCGAGGTGGAATTCGACATCATGTACGACGAGGGCATCTCGAAGATCGGCTCGCTCCTCGACCTCGGCCTCGAGCACAAGATTCTGGAAAAGAAGGGCGCGTGGATCGCCTACGAGGGCAGCCTCGTCGGCCAGGGCCGCGACGCCGCCAAGGCCGCGCTCAAGGAAAAGCCCGAGCTCGCCGAGAAAATCGGCAAGGCCATCATGGAGAAGGTCACCGTGACCGGCGGGGCGGTGATCACCGGCGGCGAGGAAGCCTGATTCCCGCCAGGTAGCAGCCGACGTGAGGAGGCTGGTTTGACCCGTGCGGGTGCGCCCAGCCTCCTGACGTCGGCTGCTGCTCGGTCCGGCGACCGTTTGCACGTTGCCGCGTGGCGGTCTCGCGCGTATGATGACTGAATCATGCCGTCCCCCGCGACCACTCCGCCCGTTTCCACCGGGAATCCCGCCACGCGCGAGCCGGTGTTTCAGGTCCGCGGGCTCACCCGCGTCTACGGCGGGGGCGAGGCGGCGGTCACCGCCCTGCACGGGGTCGACTTCGACCTGTTCCGCGGCGAACTGATCGTGCTGCTCGGCGCCTCCGGCAGCGGAAAATCCACCCTGCTCAACCAGCTGGGCGGCCTCGACTCGCCCACGTCGGGCACCCTGCGCTACCGCGGCCGGGATCTCGGTGCGGCCGGCGAACACGAGCTGACCCAGTTCCGCCGCGATGCGGTCGGCTTCGTCTTCCAAGCGTACAACCTCATTCCGAGCCTGACCGCGCGCGAAAACGTCGCCCTCATCACGGAAATCTGCCGCGACCCGATGACGCCCGAAACCGCGCTCGGGCTGGTCGGGCTGGCCTCGCGCCTGGATCATTTCCCCGCCCAGCTCTCGGGGGGCGAACAGCAGCGCGTCGCCATTGCCCGCGCCATCGCCAAGCGGCCCGAGCTCCTCCTCTGCGACGAGCCGACCGGCGCGCTGGACGTGCACACCGGCATCACGGTGCTCGAGGCCGTCGAGCGCATCAACCGCGAGCTTGGCACCCTCGCCGTCATCATCACGCACAACGCCATCCTCGCCGATATGGCCGACCGCGTCTTCACCCTGTCCGACGGCCGCATCGTCAGCGAGCGCACCAACACCCGGCGCGGTTTGGTATGTGATCTGGCGTGGTGAGGAGAAAACCAGAAGTCCGAGGTCAGAAATCAGATGTCAGCCAAACCCAAGCCAACCACCACAGTCCCGCGATGCGATGGCTCAGCTCTGGCCTCTGACATCTGACCTCTTTCACGAAATGAACCTCCTCGACCGCAAGCTCCTGCGCGACCTCCGCGCGCTCTTGTCGCAGGCGCTCGCGGTGGCGCTCGTGATGGCCTGCGGCCTGACGATGATGATCATGACGCGCTCGCTGATCCTGTCGCTCAATACGACGCGCGACACCTATTACAGCCAGAGCCGGTTTGCCGATGTCTTCGTGCGGCTGAAACGCGCGCCAAATGCCGTGCGCGCCCAGCTCTCGGCGATCTCGGGCGTGGCGACGGTGGAGACCGGCATCGCCATGCAGGTCACGCTGGATGTGCCCGGGCTGGATCTGCCCGCCGTGGGGTTGCTCAACTCCATCCCGGAGCGCGGCGAACCCGTCCTGAACCGGGTTTACCTACGCGCCGGCCGGCTCCCGTTCAGCGGCACCACCCGGCGTGAACTCGCGGTCGGCGAAGCTTTCGCGGAGGCCCACCACCTCCGGCCCGGCGACACGATCTCGGCCGTGCTCAACGGCACGAAACAAACGTTTCACCTCTCGGGCATCGCGCTTTCCCCCGAATTCATCTTCGAGGCGCCACCGGGCTCCGCCCTGCCCGACAACAAGACGTACGGGGTTTTCTGGATGCCATACAAGGAGCTGGCCACGGCATTCCAGCTCTACGGCGCGTTCAACAGCGTGGCGCTCACGCTTGCGCCCGGTGCCTCCGAGGGCGCCGTCATCGCCGCGGTCGACCGCCTGCTCGCGCCTTACGGCGGGCGCGGGGCCTACGGCCGCTCGAATCACCCGTCGCACCGCCGGCTCGACGATGAGATCCGCGTGCTGCAGGGCCTGTCGATCGCCTTCCCGCTCGTGTTCCTGAGCGTCGCCGCGTTCATGACGAATTCGGTGATGAGCCGCCAGATCGCGCTGCAGCGCGAGCAGATCGCGATGCTCAAGGCCTGCGGTTTCAGCAACGCGCAGGTCGGCGCGCACTACTTCAAGTTCTCGCTCGCCATTGTCCTCGTGGGCACCGGGCTGGGCGGGATCGGCGGCATCCTGCTCGGCCACCGGCTGGTCGGCCTTTACCATTTGTTTTTCCGTTTCCCGCGGCTCGATTTCCTCCTCGATACCCGGGTGCTTGTCGCCGCGACCCTTGTGAGCGCGCTGGCGGCGTTCCTCGGCGTCGCCGGCGCCGTGTATCGCGCGGTGCGGCTGCCGCCTGCCGAGGCGATGCGCCCGGAGGCGCCCGCCAGTTTCCGCCCCGCCCTGCTGGAGCGGCTGGGGGCCGCGCGCTGGTTCAGCGCGTCGTTCCGGATGTCGCTGCGCAACATCGAGCGCCGGCCCGTGCGCAGCGGGCTCACCTGCCTCGCCCTCGCCCTCGCGACCGCGATCCTGATCGTGCCCAATTCCTTCCGCGACGGCATCAGCCATGTCATCGATTTCCAGTGGGACATCGTGCAGCGGCAGACCGTCACGCTGTCCCTCGTCGAGCCCGGCTCCGTGCGCGCCCTGGCTGATTTCCGCCACCTGCCCGGCGTGGTGCTCGCCGAACCCTTCCGCTACGTGCCGGTGGAACTGCGCGCGGGACCGGTCACCCGCCGGCTTTTGCTCCAGGGCCTGGCCGATCACGGCATCCTGAGCCGCGTCATCGACGCCCATCCCCGGCAGCTCACCCTGCCCGCCCGCGGCATCGTCATCTCCGCCAAGCTCGCCGACATCCTCCGGGTGCGGCCGGGCGACGAGGTGGTCGCAAAAGTGCTGGAGGGCGAGGAACGCGAACTCGCGGTGCCGGTGGCCGGGCTGGCGGAGGATTTCGCCGGCACCGCCGCGTACATGGAATTGTCGGCGCTCAACCGCCTCCTGCTCGAGGGCGACCGCATCAGCGGCGCGCACGCGGTGGTGGCCGCGGACCGGTGGGAGGAATTCCTGCTGGCGGTGAAGAACACCCCGCGCCTAGCCGGGTGCGTCGTGAAGGCTTCCGTCCGGGAAGGCTTCCGCCAGACCACCGCCGCCAGCATCGGCCTGCTGCAGAAAATCTACCTGCTCTTCGCCACCATCGTGGCGTTCGGCATCATCTACAACAGCGCGCGGATTTCACTGTCGGAGCGCGCCCGCGAACTCGCGACCCTGCGCGTGCTCGGCTTCACCCGCGGCGAGGTCAGCGCGGTGCTCGTCGGGGAACTCGTGCTGCTGACCGTCGTCGCCCTGCCGCTCGGCCTGCTGCTGGGTTCCGGTTTGGCGGCGGGCATCATCACCACGGTCAACACCGAGACGGTCCGGCTGCCGCTCGTGCTCACGCCGTCGAACTATGCGTTCGCCGTGCTGGTGGTGGCGCTGGCTTCGGCATTGTCGGCGTTGTTTGCCGCGCGCAAGCTGGCGGACATCGACCTGGTCAGCGCGCTCAAGGCGCTCGATTGAAATCATTTTCCTCATGAACGAAGTCCCCCCGTCCGCCGCCGCGGCCAAGAAATCCGGTGCCTCCACCTGGCGCCGGCGCCTGCCGCTGGCGGGCGCCGCCCTGCTTGTGGTCCTCATCGCCCTCGGGCTCTGGCCGCGCGCCCTGCCCGTCGAGGTGGGCACGGCCGTCCGCGGCCCGCTGGTCGTGACCGTGGACGAGGAAGGCATGACCCGCGTGAAAAACCGCTATGTGGTTTCCGCCCCCGTCGCCGGCCAGCTGCGCCGGATCGACTGGAAGGCCGGCGCCGTGGTCGAGGCCGGCAAGACGGTGCTGGCCACGCTCGAGACGAGCGGCGCGGATTTCCTGGACGCCCGCAGCCAGGCGCAGGCGCAGGCGCGCGTGAAGGCGGCCGAGGCCAGCCGCGAGGCCGGCCTCGCGCAGCGGGAGCGCGCCAGCGCCACCGCCCGCATGTACGGCGCGGATTTCGAGCGGTTGAAACGGCTCTATGCGCAGAAGGTTTTGTCGGTCCAGGAATTCGAGTCCGCCCAGATGCGCGCCACGGTCGCGCAGCAGGAGGAGCGCGCGGCGGAGTTCGGCCTCAAGGTCGCGGAGTTCGAGCTTCTGCAGGCGCGCGCCCTGCTCTCCCGCGAGCAGCCTGGCGGCAACGCGGAGCCGCTGGTGATCACGTCGCCGGTGAGCGGCCGGATCCTGCGGGTGTTTCAGGAAAGCTCCCGCGTGGTGCCGGGCGGTTTCCCGCTGCTGGAAGTCGGCGATCCCACGGACCTCGAGGCGCGCATCGAGGTGCTGTCGCGCGACGGCGTGGCCATCCGCCCGGGGGCGCGCGTCCGGCTCGAGCAGTGGGGCGGCCCGGAGCCCCTCGCGGCGCGCGTCCGGCTGGTGGAGCCGTCGGCGTTCACCAAGGTCTCCGCGCTCGGCGTCGAGGAGCAGCGCGTCTATGTCGTCGCAGATTTTACCGATCCGCTGGAAAAGCGCCCCACCCTCGGCGACAGCTACCGCGTCGAGGCGCGGATTGTCACCTGGGAAAATCCGCGGGCGCTGCACGTGCCGAGCGGCGCGCTGTTTCAGCGCGGTGGTGCGACGCAGACCTTCGTGCTTGAGGGAGGTCGGGCGCGATTGCGCACCGTGCAGGCAGGCCATAGCAACGGCGTCGACACTGAAATCCTCGACGGCCTGCACGAAGGTGAACGCGTGGTGGTTTATCCCGGCGACAAGGTGATCGACGGCACGCGGATCGAGCCGATCGAGGTCGACGGGCGGTAGCGTGCGGGGGGAAGCAGACCGCCC
This sequence comes from uncultured Opitutia bacterium, assembly GCA_903881475.1. Taxonomy (GTDB): domain Bacteria; phylum Verrucomicrobiota; class Verrucomicrobiia; order Opitutales; family Opitutaceae; genus Opi-474. The sequence continues at coordinate 62,703 of CAIRTK010000040.1, forward strand.
GGGGCGAGGATCCGGGCGCGGCCGGCTTTTGTCTTGGCGTTGGTGGACGTGGAGCGTTGCTTCACCGTCATGCCGCGTTTCACCGACACCATTGCCGCGCTCGCAACGCCGGCGGGCACCTCGGCCATCGCCCTCGTGCGCGTGAGCGGCCCTGACGCGGGCCGCTTTGCCCGCGAGATTCTCGGTGAAATTCCCCCGCCCCGTCTGGCGCGCCACGGCGATTACCAGGACCGCGCGGGAGCATTGATCGACGACGCGTTGTTCACTTTTTTTCCGGAGGCGGGTTCTTACACCGGCGAGGATGCACTGGAGATTTCGTGCCATGGCAATCCCTTCATCGCGCAAAAAATCCTCGAGGACCTTTTCGCCCGGGGTGCACGTTCCGCGGAGCCGGGCGAGTTTACCCAGCGTGCGTTTCTCAACGGCCGCCTCGACCTGAGCCAGGCGGAAGCCGTGATGGACCTGATCCATGCCCGCAGTGAACGCGCCCTGGCCGCCGCCAACCAGCAACTGCGCGGTGCCCTCGGGCGGCGGATGAATGAATTGACCGACCGGTTGCTCGGCGCGCTCGCCCGCGTGGAAGCTTACATCGATTTTCCCGAGGAAGATTTGCCGGCCGAGGATCGCGCGGGCATCCGGCGCGTGCTCGAATCACTCGCGACCGACACGGCCCGGCTGCTCGCGACCAGCCATTACGGGGAATTGCTGCGCGATGGGATCAAGACGGTGATCGTCGGCGCACCGAACGCCGGCAAGAGCAGCCTGTTGAATCGCTTGGTTGGCCATGAGCGCGCGATTGTGAGTCCCGAACCGGGCACCACCCGCGATTTTATCGAGGAACGCATCATTGTCGGACCGCATTGCCTGCGGCTGATTGATACCGCCGGGCTGAACCCAGATCCGGGCGCCATTGAAAAACTCGGCATGGAAAAATCACTGGAGCGCGTGGCAGAAGCGGACCTAATCCTGCTCGTGCTTGAAGCGGGGCAGCCCCTGCCCACCCTGCCCGGGACCGTCACGGATCGGGTTTCGACGGGCCGCGCCGTCATTGTGGTCAATAAAATCGATCTCGGGCCTACCTCGGTTGAACTGCCCTTTCCCAACGCCATCCCGGCTCTAAAGGTTTCTGCGCTGACCGGCGCAGGCATGGAAGCTTTGATCGCCGCGATAGTTCAGCTGGCCGATTCGTTTCAAGCTGTTGATAAAGAATATTTTATAGCTGTAAATGCCCGGCATTCCGACGCCTTGACCAGGGCGAAGGTGGGCCTGGAGGATGCCATGGCAAAGCTTGCCATGGCTGGACCCATTGAACTGATCGCGAGCGATCTACGTGGAACACTCGCAAGCTATGGCGAGATCGTGGGCAAAATCGACAACGAGCGCATGCTTGATCAACTCTTCGCCACCTTTTGCATCGGAAAATAGCACGCTTGCGAATCAAAGCGCATCGCACCATTTTCCCGATAATTGAATCGCTTAGCAATGATTTACAACAAGATACCGTTCGAAGTGATCGTGTGCGGCGCTGGCCATGCCGGGGTTGAAGCGGCGTTGGCGGCTTCGCGCATGGGCGCTTCTACCCTGCTCCTTACGGGTAATATCGATACCATCGCCCAAATGAGCTGTAATCCGGCCATCGGTGGCCAGGCAAAGGGTCAGATGGTTCGGGAAATCGATGCCTTGGGCGGTGAGATGGCAATCAACACCGATGTCACAGGGATTCAATTTAGACTACTCAACGAATCCAAAGGCGCCGCGGTCCAGTCGCCGCGCGCGCAATGCGACAAGAAGGCATATCAATTCCGACTGAAGCATACGCTCGAACTTCAGCCCAATCTGCAAATTTTCCAAGCAACGGTTACCGGGCTGATTTTCAAGGACACCAAGGTCGTCGGCTGCCATACCAATCTGGATATCGATTTTCTGGGCCAGACCGTCGTCGTAACCACCGGAACGTTTTTGCGTGGCCTGATGCATATTGGACAGAACAAGAACGAAGGCGGCCGCTTGGGCGACTTTAGCGCGAAGAGTTTGTCCGCCAGTTTCCTTGAGGTCGGGATTACCTTGGAACGCCTGAAGACTGGAACTCCGCCACGGTTGCTCGGCCGAAGCATCGATTTCACGAAAATGGCGGAGCAAAAAGGGGACATTCATCCGACGTTCTTCGCATTTCACGATACGCGCGAGTCTGGTGAAATGTTCCATGTGGAACATAGCGGCGAGCGCAGGCTGGGGTGGGTTCCAGGGACAGAACAGGTGTCCTGTTGGATGACCCATACCACCGCCCAGACCGCCGAGATCGTTCGTTCCAATCTACACAAATCCGCCATGTATAGTGGGGAGATCGAAGGAGTAGGGCCGCGCTATTGCCCAAGTATCGAGGACAAATTTGTGCGCTTCGCCGACAAGCCCCGACATCTGCTTTTTCTCGAACCGGAGGGAAGATCGACCAACGAGTATTACGTCAACGGCTTGTCAACAAGTCTGCCTTTCGACGTTCAACTCGATATGGTTCATAGTATCCCGGGGCTTGAACATACCGTACTGCTCAGGCCGGCCTACGCCGTGGAGTATGACTTCGCGCATCCCACTCAACTCTTTCCCACACTGGAGTCTAAGAAAGTTGAGAATCTGTTTTTTGCCGGGCAAATCAACGGGACTTCCGGCTACGAGGAAGCCGCCGGCCAGGGATTGGTCGCTGGCGTAAACGCTGTGAATAAGATGCGAGGAACTTCCCCCATGCTCATCCAGCGGCACGAAGGCTATATCGGGGTATTGATCGATGATCTCGTCACCAAGGGGACCAATGAACCCTACCGTATGTTTACAAGTCGCGCCGAGCATCGACTCCTTTTTAACCACGGCAGCGCGGAGTTTCGCATGCTTGAGCATGTAAAATCCCATAAATTGCTATCGTCAAATAGAATATCAAATATTGTAGCTAAAAAAAGCCGGACCGCATTCTGGATCGATTATCTGGAGAGGAATCGGACCCAAGGAGGGACTTGGGCAGACCGTATTCGCCGTGATCGGGCAGGGGCCTTGTTGCCGGATAACCTCATGAGGGAATCACCCGCCATCCGTGACGAAGTGCTTTATCGGGTCAGCTACCAAGGCTACCTCGCCCGTGAGCAGCGCCAGATCGATAAACTTTCCCATATCGAAAAGATCCGCCTGCCGGTGACCATCGACTACTTGTCCATCCGCGGACTGCGTCGGGAAAGCGCGCTTAAGCTCGCTGAGTTCAAGCCTATGACGCTAGGCCAGGCCAGCCGCATCAGCGGAGTTAACCCGGCAGACATCAGCATTTTGATGGTCCTGATCGAATCGCGCAGGGGAGCGGGCGCCTCCTGAGATCCGGCACACGTCATGGAAAATCCGACCAGGACTGCGGAGCATATTGCCCGCATCACTCAGCGCCGCAGCAACTTGAGCGAGCTCATCGCGCGGTCCGTTCCCTCCCAAACTCCGTTTGTCTGGGAGATCGGCTGTGGGCACGGCCACTTTCTGGCTGCCTACGCTGCCGCCCATCCGGCCGAGGTATGTGTCGGGGTCGATATCAGCAAGGACCGGATCGATCGCGGCCTACGGAAGCGTAATCGCGCCAAACTCGATAATCTCCGATTCATCCAGGCCGATGCCCGCGATTTTCTGGATGCCTTGCCGGCTGGCGCCACATTCTCCGCCGTTTATATCCTCTTTCCCGATCCTTGGCCCAAGCGCCGCCATCACAAAAACCGCATCATGCAGCCCGAGTTCCTGGCCGCGGCGGCCCAGCGGGCAGGGCAGGGCACCCGGCTTCACTTCCGCACGGACTATGAGCCTTATTTCCGCGATTCGGAGCGAATCATCCACCAGCAGGCCGACTGGCAGATCGTCGACGAACCGTGGCCGTTTGAACAGCTGACGGTCTTTCAAAGCCGCGCCGCCAGCCACTTTTCCTTCACCGCCCGGCCTCGGCCGGCAGATGCATAAGTTTGCCGCCGTGATGGCGCGCTCTGTTTAATTCTTCGCGCCAACCTAAGCCCGGGCTATTTCGAGGGTTGACGGAGCGATGAGCCTTTGCCTACTCATCCCCTTTCCAATCCTTTCCCTCGTCCAGCGCCCCCATGCTTCGAGTCAAAAAACTCGTCCTGTTTTTGTTTTCACTCACGTCCGGCCTGACCGCCTTCGCCAGTGAGTCGCATGGCGTGACCGCATCCGCCGAAACTTTGTTTCATGTCGGTCCGTTGCCGGTGACCAACAGCATGGTGACGAGTTGGGTGGTGGCAGCGGTTCTCATCATCGCGATCCGCCTCGCCATCAGGAAGCCAAAGCTCGTCCCTTCGCGCGGACAGGCCATGGTCGAAACTTTGGTCGAGGGCATTCTCGAGTTAACCTCCCCAATCGTGGGTAAGAAAGTCGCCAAGCACACGTTTCCCCTGCTCGTCGCGCTGTTCACTTTCATTTTGATCCAAAACTGGAGCGGGCTTTTCCCCGGTGTCGGCACCATCTTCATGGTCGATCACGCGACCGGAGAGTGGATGGAATTTGTCCGTCCCGGCAACGCCGACCTGAACGGCACCGTCGCACTCGCCGTCGTTTCCTTCATTGGCTGGCTGTACTTCATCCTGCGATATGCCGGACCGAAACTCGTGCTGAAAGACATCTTCGGCAACAAGGCGGACAAGAGCGAGGTTCCCGCCGTCATTTATTATCCGCTTTTTCTCGTCTTCTTCGCCGTCGGTCTCATCGAGATCGTTTCCATCCTCTTCCGCCCGATTTCGCTTTCGTTCCGTCTTTTTGGCAACGTCTTCGGCGGCGAAAACCTCCTGCACTCGATGTCAGCGATCACCCCGTGGGTTCTCCCGGTGCCATTCTACTTCCTCGAGCTGCTGATCGGTTTCGTCCAAGCCCTCGTCTTCACGCTGCTTGTCAGTGTTTACATCGGCCTCATCTGCAATCACGGCGACGATCACGACGAGGCCGGCCACGGCGAATCTCATCCGGCCTCCCACTAACCCTTTCCCGCCGGGAGCGTGCCCCGCGTGCGCACGGCGGAAATCCAACCAACCAAAAATAAATCCACCATGATCCAAGTAATCGCAGAAATCAGCGGTAGCATCCAGGGCGCGTTCGGCTGTCTCGCCGCCGCCATCGGCGTCGGTCTCGTCGGCGCCAAGGCCGTCGAGGGCGTCGGCCGCAACCCCGGCGCTTCCGGCAAGATCCTCGTCCAGTCCATCATCGGTATGGCCCTGGCTGAGGCCGTCGCGTTCTACGCGCTGTTCCTCGGCAAGTAATCCTTCCGAACTCCGCGCCGGCGCTCATCCGCCGGCGCGACCCCTTTCCCGTCTCCCGTTTTTATCATGCTCTCCCCTCTGCTCGTCCTCGCTGAAGTCTCCGGCCAAGCCGCCGCGGCCCCCAGCGCCATCACGAAGATCACGCAGGATTTTGGCGTCAGCGTGCCGCTCATCCTCGCCCAGGTCCTGAGCTTCTCCATCGTCGCCTTCGTCCTCTGGAAATTTGCCTTCAAGCCCGTCCTCGCGACGCTCGACGAACGCCAGCAGAAGATCGAATCCGGCCTGAAGTACGCCGAGGAGATGCAGGCCAAGCTCGCCGCCGCCCAGCAGGAGAGCGCCAGCATCATCAAGCAATCCCAAGCCGAGGCCACACGCATCATTGATGACGCCCGCAAGTCCGCCAAGGACTTCCTCGACAAGCAGACCCAGGAAGCTTCCGCCAAGGCCGGTGACATGCTCGTCAAGGCCCAGCAGTCCATCGAGCTTGAGCACAAGAAAATGCTCGCCGATGCCCGCACCGAGATCGCCCGCCTCGTCGTCGTCACGACCGAGCGTGTGCTTGCCAAAAAACTCACCGACGCCGACCGCAGCGCCTACAACGATATGGCGTCCCGCGAACTCACGGGCCTCTGAGCTCGTTCTTCGCCCCTCCATTTAACTCCCGCGTTCCGCGATGGCCTCCGGCAAAAAACAAATCCAGCTCCTCGCCCGCCAGTTTTTCAAGCTGAGCCTCGCTGACGGCGTCCTGTCCGCCGAGCGTGTCGGCGGCGTGCTGGAGTACATCGCCAAGCACCGCCCGGCCAACACGCTCGCCGTGCTCAAGGCCTACCAGCGCCTGGTCGCCGCCGAGTTCGCCCGCGGCCAGGCCGTCGTCGAGCACGCCGGCGCCGTCAACGACGCCATGCTCGCCGCCATCGCCGCCGCCATGACAAAAAAATACGGCCGCACGGTCACCGCTGTCGCCAAGCCGAACAACGCCCTCCTCGCCGGCCTGCGCGTCCGCGTCGGCGACGACACCTACGAATCCTCCGTCGCCGGCCAGCTTTCCACGCTCGCCGCGGCCGTCTGAAATTTTTCCCTCCGCCCGCCCCCAACCTTACGTTTTCCGATGAGCACCGTCCTTGACCAAATCGAACAGCAGATCGCCAAGCTCTCCAGCAAGGCCGTCAAAAAGAACACCGGCAACATCCGCACCGTCGCCGACGGCGTCGCCAAGATCGACGGCCTCTCCGACGTGATGTACAATGAGATGGTGCAGTTCCCCGGCGGCGCCATCGGCATCGCGCTCAACCTTGAGGAGGACGAGGTCGGCTGCGTCGTCCTCGGCGACGTCTCCCAACTCAAGGAGGGCGACGAGGTCCAGACCACCGGCAAGCTCCTCTCCGTGCCCGTCGGCAAGGCCCTCCTCGGCCGCGCGGTCGATGCCCTGGGCAATCCCGTCGACGGCAAGGGCCCCATCGCCGCCACCGAGACCTATCCCGTCGAGAAGATCGCCCCCGGCATCATCGTCCGCAAATCCGTTTCCCAGCCGCTCTTCACCGGCATCATGGCGATCGACTCCATGATCCCGATCGGCCGCGGCCAGCGCGAGCTGATCATCGGCGACCGCGGCACCGGCAAGACCACCATCGCGATCGACACGATCATCAACCAGGCGAAGATCAACAAGGTCGGCCTCGCCAGCAAGGACCCGAAGTTCCGTCCGGTCTACTCCATCTATGTCGCAGTCGGTCAGAAGAATTCCAACATCGTCCGCACCATCTCGGCCCTCGAGGCCGCCGGCGCGCTTGAGTTCACCATCATCGTCGCCGCGCCCGCCGCCGACAACCCTGCCAACCAGTACCTCGCCCCGTTTTCCGGCGCCGCGATGGGCGAGTGGTTCATGGAAAACGGCCAGGACGCGCTGATCGTGTTCGACGATCTCTCCAAGCACGCCGTCGCTTACCGCCAGATTTCCCTCATCCTCAAGCGTCCCTCCGGCCGCGAGGCGTATCCCGGCGACGTGTTCTACCTGCACTCCCGCCTCCTCGAGCGGGCCGCGCGCCTCGATGGCAAGGGCTCGCTCACCGCGCTCCCAATCATCGAGACCCAGGCCGGCGACGTCTCGGCCTACATCCCGACGAACGTCATCTCGATCACCGACGGCCAGATCTTCCTCGAAACCGACCTCTTCAACCAGGGCATCCGCCCCGCCGTGTCCGTCGGCCTTTCCGTCTCGCGCGTCGGTTCCGCCGCGCAGATCAAGGCCACCAAGCAGGTCGGCGGCAAACTCAAGGGTGAGCTTGCCCAGTTCCGCGAGCTCGCCGCCTTCGCCCAGTTCGGCTCCGATCTCGACGCCAAGACCAAGGCCCAGCTCGAGCGCGGCGCCCGCATCGTCGAGCTTTTCAAGCAGCCCGCCTTCAGCCCCGTGCCGATCGAGCTGCAGGTCGCGATCCTCTTTGCGATGCAGAGGAATTTCTTCGACGCGATCGACACCAAGAAAGTCGTCGCCGCCGCGGCATCGATGAAGGAATTCTTCACCACCCGGAAGGACCCGCTCCTCGCCGAGATCCGCACCAAGGCCGCCCTCGACAAGGACCTCGAGGCCAAGCTCCAGGCCGCGTGCGACGAGTGGAAACCGACCTTCACCGCCTAAACTAATTTTGGATTTTCGATTCGTGATTTCCGATTGCGGCGAGGACGCCGGTCGAAATCCAAAATCGGGAATCAGGAATCGAAAATAATCCGATGGCTTCCACCCGCGATATCCGCCGCCGCATCAAGTCGGTCAAGAACACCCGCCAGATCACCAAGGCGATGGAGTTGGTCGCGGCGTCGAAGATGAAGAAGGCCCAGCAGGCCGCCCTCGCCGGCCGGCCCTATGCCGAGCTCATGGCGCAGATGCTGGCCGCGCTCGCCGACCGCGTGGAGGAATCGCAGCATCCGTTTCTCGCCAAGCGTGAGGTCAGGGTCCGCGGCATCATCCTCATCTCGTCGGACAAGGGCCTGTGCGGCCCGCTCAACTCCAACCTCTTCAAGCTCGTCACCGACATCAAGACGCCCGCCAAGTACGCCGTCATCGGCCGCAAGGGCGCCCAGTTCATCGCCCGCACGCGGCGCGAGCTGCTCGCGGATTTTCCCGCCAACGACCGCACGACCTTCGCCGACATCCGGGTCGTCGCCGAGTTCATGGTGAAGCAGTATCTCGAGGGCGCCGTCGACACCGTCGAGGTCATCTGGCCGCGTTTCCGTAACACCTTGGTGCAGGTCCCGACCGTCATGCCGCTCCTCCCGCTGCCGAGCGTGAAGGACGTGGTCGCCGACCTCCGCTCCGACGCCGGCATTGTCGCCACACCCGCAGCCTCCGCCACGGATAACCAGATGCTCTTCGAGCCGGAGGCCAGGTCCGTCCTGGAATCGCTGCTCCCGCTTTATATCAACCGCGAGGTCTTCCAGCACGCGCTCGACGCCAAGGCTTCAGAGCACAGCGCCCGGATGGTCGCCATGAAGACCGCCAAGGACAACGCCACCAAGCTCCTCGGCGACCTCACGCTCGAGTACAACAAGGCCCGCCAGGCCGGCATCACGCAGGAAATCCTCGAGATCGCCGCCGCGCAGTTCGCCGCCTGATTTTTTTCACCCCCAGACCCCGCCAATCTTTCTCCCTCTCAAATGAACACCGGCAAAATCGTCCAAGTCATCGGCCCCGTCGTTGACGTCCAGTTCGCTGAAAACTCCATTCCGCCGATCTACCAGGCACTCACGATCGAGTTCACCGTCAGCGGCAAGAAGGAACTGCTGACGCTCGAGATCCAGCAGCACCTCGGCGGTGGCGTCGCCCGCGCCATCGCGATGTCCTCGTCCGAGGGTCTGGTGCGCGGCATGCCCGTGATCGACACCGGCGCCCCGATTTCAGTCCCCGTCGGCAACGGCGTGCTCGGCCGCATCTTCGACGTCACCGGCACGCCCGTGGACGGCAAGGGCCCGGTCAAATTCGACAAGAAATACCCGATCCACCGGCCCGCGCCCACGCTCTCCGAGCAGAATACCAAGGCTGAGATCCTCGAGACCGGCATCAAGGTCATCGACCTGATCTGTCCGTTCATCAAGGGCGGCAAGGCCGGCGCGTTCGGCGGCGCCGGTGTCGGCAAGACCGTCGTCATTCTCGAGCTCATCAACAACATTGCCAAGGCCCACGGCGGCTTCTCCGTGTTCGCCGGCGTCGGCGAGCGCTCGCGCGAGGGCAACGACCTTTACCACGAAATGTCCGAGGCCGGCGTCATCGACCAGCAGGACCTCAGCAAGTCCAAGGTTGCGCTGGTGTACGGCCAGATGAACGAGCCGCCGGGCGCCCGCATGCGCGTCGCCCTCTCGGCGCTCGCGATGACGGAATATTTCCGCGACGAGAAAAACCAGGACGTGCTGCTCTTCATCGACAACATTTTCCGCTTCTCCCAAGCCGGCTCCGAGGTGTCCGCGCTGCTCGGCCGCTCGCCCTCCGCCGTCGGTTACCAGCCGACGCTCTCCAACGAGATGGGCCTCCTCCAGGAGCGCATCACCTCGACCAAGAAGGGTTCGATCACCTCCGTGCAGGCCGTGTACGTCCCGGCGGACGATCTCACCGATCCCGCCCCGGCGAACACCTTCGCCCACCTGGACTCGACCATCGTGCTCGAGCGCTCGATCG
>CAIRTK010000041.1 GCA_903881475.1 uncultured Opitutia bacterium
CCGCATGGTGACCGAGTCGGACCATTCCCGGGTGGCGTAAGCGCGCCGCCCAAGATTGGTGTGGACTTGGGGGCCTAGGATTTTAGATAACTTCCCTTCCTCACGGGGCAGTAGCTCAGTTGATAGAGCGCGTCGTTCGCAACGACGAGGTCGTCGGTTTGATCCCGATCTGCTCCACCATTCTGGTATCGAACGGAATTTTGGCCGTGATGCGGCAGGTGGCCGAAGTTCAGAGGGTGGTGCAGGCCGAAGTCTGGTCCGCTCGGCCTGCTGGCTGCAGATCCATGGATACGATTTCAAGCCCCTGAATGTCATGGACTTTTGAAATTACTGTCCCGCTTGGCCGGCGAATCCGGCGGCCGGGCCCGGACTGCTTGCGGGTATGGGATTCGCAATTGCCCGTCAGCCCTACACCTATACCGTGGGCCGATGCCCATGCCCGAGAGCCAGCAGTTCGCCGCCCTCTGTGACCACTTTGCCGCCCGGCGCGACGCTATCCTGCAGGCTTGGCGCAAGGCTGACCGGGCCGACACCGGTCAAACCACCGGCCGTTCCCTGACTCTCGGGCAGTTCCTCGACCACATCCCTGAAATGCTGGATGCGTTTGAGTTTCGCCTGCGCTCGCGCCCGGGCGGTGCCGCGGCCGCTGCTGCCGACGCAGACAAGAAGGATGAGGGGGTGAAGCACGGCCTCCACCGCTGGCAGCAGGGTTACCGGTTGCAGGAACTCATCAATGAATGCGGCCATCTCCAGTTCTGCCTCTATGATGAGCTGGGCCGCTTCGCGGAAAAAAATCCGGAGATCGAACCGGAAACCCTGGCCGAGGCACACCGCCAGATCATGGCCCTCGTCAACGACACCATCAGCGAAAGCGCCGGACAATACGAACGCATGCAGCAGGCTGAGGCCGCCGGTCATGTCGGCGACCTTCGCGGTGCCCTTGCCAGCCTCAACCAGATCGAACAGCACCGCTCCACGCTCTTCCACCAGGCGGTCCACGATCTGAAAAATGATGTCGTCGGCGTAAACCTCGCCGCCACGCTGCTCGGCAATCCGGCCATGGCCGAGTCCGAGCGCCTGGAATCGACGACCTTCCTGCGGCAGGCTGTGCAGGGACTGAACACCATGCTGGAGGAACTGATGGAACTGGCCCGGTTGCAGGCCGGCCAGGAAACCCGGAAGATCGCCGCCTTTGACGCCGCTGTTCTGCTCACCGAGCTCTGTGCGGTCCACCAGCCGCTTGCCCGCGAACGCCGGCTGTTCTTGGGTGTGCGGGGGCCGGCCCGGCTGGCGGTCGAGGGCGACGCCGAAAAAACTCGCCGGCTCGCGAAAAACCTCGTGGGCAATGCCCTCAAATACACCGCGTGCGGCGGGGTCGACGTGACGTGGGGCAAGGAAAATGAAACGTGGTGGCTGATGGTCAAGGATACCGGCCCCGGGATGTTATCCGGGCCTGAGGCCCCGCTCGTGACCGGCCTGCAGGAAGCCACGGCTAGTGCCAAGGAGTCGGACGCCAAGGCCACCGCCCGCAAGGGCGAAACCTCCCGGGTCCTGCCGGCGCCGGCGATTGCCGCCTCCGCTCAGGCGCCTTCCCCTCACCAAGCCGGCGAAGGCATCGGTCTCTCCATTGTGAAACGCCTGTGCGAGCTGCTCGACGCCAGCATCGAGATCGCGAGCTCCGCGGAAACAGGTACCACCTTCCGCGTCGTTTTCCCCCTCTCCATCGACATCCGGAAACCCCGCCGCCGCCCCGGTCCAGTGTCCCGCAAATGAGTGCACTGAGCGCCAGGCTGCTGGCATGGCAGGATCCGGCGTAAGCAGGCGAAGGGCGCTGGATTGGGGTTACGCCCGGGTAAATTTTGGCATATTGCCCGATTTGGCCTCGTAGTTGCTATTTTCCATGGGTGAATCAACGTGCCGGAAATTCCCGGTAACACTGGAAATGCCATGAAAAAATCATCCAAAACCTCCAAGACGCCCGCCCCGGCCAAGAAAACGAAGCCGGCTGCCCGCAAGGCCCCGGTCGCTCCCGCGGTCAAGAAAACCGCGCCCAAGTCTGTGGTCACCACCCTTTCCGCCCACCTTGATGTCGGGTTTGGCAACACCCTCTATGTCCGCGGCGAAGGCCCCGGCCTCAGCTGGGAAAAAGGCGTCCTCATGGAGTGCGTCGCCGATGACCGCTGGACCCTCGTCCTGCGCGAGTCCGCCCGCCCGGTCGTGTTCAAGTTCCTCCTCAACGACGAAGTTTGGAGCAGCGGCGAGGATTATGTGACGCCCTCCGGCACCAGCGCGGTGTTCACGCCGGTGTTCTAAGCAGATTTGGAGAATCGCCAGGGCGCAAAGAGCCGGAGGTCGATCCGAGAAGAAACAGAGTTTTCTTGCTCCGTACTTCGCGGCTTCGCGTCTTTGCGCTTCAACGCTCCATCCCGTCGGGGTTGATCGCGCGCAGCCGGTCCTGGATCAATGCGACCGCCGCATCGCGGTCGGCGAGCCGGTCGTTTTCGATCACCTCGCAGCGCATCTTCACCCGGGAAAAGGGCAGGGGCAGGTAAAAGCGGTCCCAGCTGTTGAGCCGGACCGCCGCGGTGAATTCCCCGCCGACCAGCAGCAGGGGTGCGCCTGTGCGCCGCGGCACGATCACGGCGCCCGGCTTGAAGTCGTAGCAGGGCCCGCGCGGGCCGTCGGGCGTGATGCCGATGTCGTGGCCGGCGCGCTGGACATCGAGCAGGGCGCTGACCGCTTGCCGACCCAGCCGGCTGCTGGAGCCGCGGGCGGCCCGCATGCCGCCGACCATTTCGAAAAACGCCACGAGCCAGGCCCCGTCCTTGCTCGCGCTGATGAGGGCGTAAAGCGGACGCGGCCGGCGGTAGCGCCGGTAGATCTCCGTCGCGAGAAACAGCCGGTTGTGCCAGAGGATCATCGCCACCGGCACGTCGCGCCGGGAGTAGTTGATCACATCCTGGGGCGGCGTTTCGAACCGCAGGGTCATGCCCCACCACCGCACCAGGATCGCGAGCGGCCAGAGCAGCAGGCGGATCCAGCCGGGGATGCCATGCACCGTCGGGTCGGGGGCGGGAGGGGAGGCTGGAGCGGGCGGATTCAGTCCGGGTGTTGTCCACGAAACGGGCCCGCGCGCCAAGCGAAGATTGGCGGGGCGAAGGGCGAACATCGAATATTGAACGTCCAACTTCGGACCTTGAACGCCGAACACCCTTGGTAGCAGCCGACGTCAGGAGGCTGGCTTCGACGTTCGATGTTCAGCGCTCGTCGATGTGGGACGTTCGCCGTACCTGCCGGGTTGACGCCCGGTGCGTTCCCCGCCACCAACCGGCCCATGTCCTCCGCGCTGCCGCCCTGTCCCCATCTCCCGGCGTTGCGCACCGGGCTCGACTGGCGCGCCCTGCACCGCTTCCGGGAGGACGAACGCGGGGCGGACTTTTATTTTGCCTGCCTCGAATACGGCCAGGCCCTGTGGTCGCGGGGCTTGGCGGCGCGCTCGCTCCTTTGCCTCGACCGGGCGTTGGGTGCCGACCTGCGGGGCGGCGAACCGGTCCTGCGGGACTGGCCGCTGCCCTATGCGGCGATGGCCTGGTTTATCGCCCAGGCCCCGCCGGGAGTCTTCATCGGCAACCCCCGCGTGCATTTCCAGCACTACGCCGGCCGGATGAACGCCCCGCGCCGCGAGCAGCGCCGCTGGCGGGCCTGGGCGTGTTGGGCGCTCGCCCGCGCAGTGCGGCCGGATCTGCCCGGCGATCCCCGGCATCAGGTAGAGGAGCCTTCGGTCGCCATGATTGCGTCGCAGCTCCATGGGCGCGGACTGCCCGGTGAAGCGGAGTTGTGGCGGACGGTTTTGACGGGGTTGGTTAGGTCGCCATTCTGCTGGCCAGCAGAATGAATGAGTAGAATCGACCGAAAGGTAGGGCGCGTTATCCCTAACGCGCCGATTTGAGTCCGTCAGACTCAAACACGGCGGATTAGGGATAATCCGCCCTACCTCAACCCGGCCAAAGAAAAATCACAAAAATAAAGCCACGCCGCGCTTGAGCGCGTTCCGGGCCGTGGCCATGACTGTCTGCCGTGAATTTACCCCCGCCCCCGTGCGGTCACGTCCGGCCACCCCGCTGAATATGAAGTACCCCGAAGTTTCCCCGACATGAAACTGTCCCAACGCATCACGCTCATCGTGGGCGGAGGCAACGGTCTCGGCCGCGCCGTGGCCATCGCCTGCGCGCAACAGGGCGCCACCGTCGTCGTCGCCGACCTCAATCTGGCCGCTGCGCAGGAGACCCTCGCGCTCGCCGCCCCCGGCGCCGGCCGCGGTCTTGCGCTCGCGCTCGACATCGCGCAGCCCGCCGCCATCACGGCCGCCGTCCACGCGGTCGTGACGCAATTTGGCCGGCTCGACATCCTGGTGAACTGCGCCGCCATCTGCCTCGTCGATCCGCTGCACGAGCTCACGCCCGAGCGCTTTGACCGGGTCTTCTCGATCAATGCCCGCGGCGCCTTCTTCGTCATGCAGGCCGCCGCCCTCGCGATGAGGCCGAACAAATTCGGCCGCATCATCACCATCTCGACGCCCGCGTCGAAACTGAGCGTGCCGCTCTTCGCGACCTATGGCGCGAGCAAGGCGGCCGTCGACAGCCTCTCCAAGTCCGCCGCCCTCGCCTGGGCCCCGCACGGCATCACCGTCAACACCATCGCGCCCGGGCGCATGACCGGCGGTATGGTCGACGCCCTCGACCGCGATCTCGCGCGGGTGACGGGCCAGAACCTCGACGAGCTCATCGCCTCCCGCACCAAGACCCTGCCGATGGGCCGTCGCGTCGATCCCGCCGAGGTCGCGCAGGCCGTCATTTGGCTCGCCAGCGACGACGCCTCCTACGTCACCGGCGAGCGCTTCAACTTCACCGGCGGACAGGAACTGCAATGAAAACGCTCCCGCCCGCCGCCGACCTCCGGCAGATCCGGCAACGCGCCCACACGATGCGCCGCCATGTGCTGCACATGGCGGAGATCGTCGGCCAGGGCTACGTGGGGCAGGGGCTCGGCATCGCCGACCTGCTCGCGACGCTTTATTTCGGCGAACTGCGCCACGACCCGAAGAATCCCGCGTGGCCCGACCGCGACCGCTTCGTGCTTTCGATCGGCCACTATGCGATCGGCCTCTACGCCGCGGTCGCCGAGGCGGGGATCATCCCGCTGGCGGAGCTCGATACCTACGGCGCCGACGGCTCGCGCCTGGAAATGTCCGCGCCCGAGACCACGCCGGGCGTCGAGCTCACCGGCGGCTCGCTCGGCCACGGGCTCACGCAGTCCGTCGGCATGGCCCTGGGCCTGCGCCTCGACGGGAAATCCGCCCGGGTGTTCAACCTGCTCTCCGATGGCGAATGCCAGGAGGGCTCGACGTGGGAGGCGGCGATGGCCGGCGCGCACCACGGGTTGGAAAATCTCTTCGCCTTCATCGACTGCAACAACCAGCAGGCCGACGGGCCGCCGTCCAAGGTGATGGGTCTCGAGCCCCTCCATAAGAAATGGGAGGCCTTCGGCTGGCATACGCAGCGAATCAACGGCAACGACCCCGCGGCCATCCTCGCCGCGCTTGCCGCGGCCAAGGCGGTGACCGGCCGACCGCATGCCATCGTGCTCGACACGCTCATGGGGCGGGGCGTCCCGCTCTTCGAGCAGCGCGAGAAAAACCATTTCATCCGTGTGGCGCCCGAGGAATGGGCCGTCGCGCGCAGCCAGCTCGGGGAGGCCGCGCCATGAGCACGCCCCGCGGAGTCACCGGCAGCATCCTCACTTCCTCCACGGACGGCGCGGCCCAGACCGCCACGGCCCCCTTCGGCCACGCGCTCGTGCGCGCCGCCGAGAAAAACCCGCGGATTGTCGGCCTGACCGCCGACCTCGGCAAATACACGGATATCCACGTCTTCGCGGACAAGTTTCCCGCGCGCTTTTTCCAGATGGGCATGGCGGAGCAAAGCTTGGTGGGCTGCGCCTGCGGACTCGCGCGCACCGGCTACGTGCCGTTTGCCACGACCTACGCGGTCTTCGCCACGCGCCGGGCCTACGACTTCATCGCCATCGGGGCCGCCCTGGGCCGGGCCAACGTCAAGATCATTGCCGGGCTGCCCGGGCTCACCACCGGCTACGGCGGCACGCACCAGGGCATCGAGGACCTCGCGCTCATGCGGTCCATCCCGAACCTCACGGTCATCGACCCCTGCGACGCCACCGAGGTCGCGCAGGCCACGCAGGTCATCGCCGATTACGATGGTCCGGTGTACATGCGCCTGTTGCGCGGGATCGTTCCGGTCGTGCTCGATGAGAAAACCCACCGGTTCGAAATCGGCCGGGCGAAGCTGCTCCGCGACGGCCCGGACGTCGCGATCATCAGCACCGGCCTCATGACCGGCCGCGCGCTGGAGGCCGCCGCCGAGCTCGCCTCGACCGGCGTGAACGCCGCGGTGCTGCACGTGGCGACGATCAAGCCGTTCGACCGCGAGAGCGTGGCTGCCCTGATGGCGCGCGTTCCCTGCGTCGTGACCGCCGAGAACCACGTCGTGACCGGCGGACTCGGCAGTGCCGTCGCCGATCTGGCCGTGGAAGCCGGCCTCCGGGTCCGCCTGCGCAAGGTCGGCATCCCCGATGTGTTCTGCGAGAGCGGCTCGATTCCCTACCTCGTCAGGCGCTACACGATGGGCGCCCCTGATATCGCGGCTGCGGCCCGCGAAGTCCTCCGCTGATTTTACCCTATGCGCATCACGAAAATCGAAACCTTCACCGTTGGCGCCGGTTGGAAAAACTGGCTCTTCGTCAAGGTGCACACCGATTCCGGCCTGCACGGCATCGGCGAGGGCACGCTGAACGGCTTCATCAAGACCACCGAGGCGGCGGTGCACGAACTCGCGCACCTCGCCGTCGGCGAGGACCCGACGCAGATCACGCGCCTCGCGAAGCGGCTGTTCGAGAGCGTTTCGCTCGACGGCGGCCACATCCACCGCACGGCCATCGCGGCGATCGAGGTGGCCTGCTGGGACATCCTCGGCAAGTCGCTGGGCGTGCCGATTTACCAGCTGCTCGGCGGCCGCGTGCGCGACACGATCCTCGGCTATGCCAACGGCTGGTACCGCACGGAGCGCACGCCGGAGCATTTCGTGCAGGCCGCGGAGGCCGTCGTCGCGAAGGGCTTTCACGCGCTCAAGGTCGATCCGTTTGGCACGGCGCAAGGGTTCATTGAGGACCGGGAACTCCAGCTGTCCTACGACATCATTGCCGCGCTGCGGGCCCGGTATCCCGCGCTGCGCATCCTGATCGACGTCCATGCGCGCTTCACGGAGGCCGACGCCCTTCGCGCCGCGCGCAAGCTGGCGCCCCTCGACCTGTACTGGTGGGAGGAGCCGACGACGCGCGAGCGCGAACAGCCCGCCAACGCCGTCGGCGCGCAATGCCCCATCCGCGTCGCCACGGGCGAGATGTACGACACCGTCGGCCAGTTCTACACGCTCGCGGCGGGCGGCGGCGTGAACATTTTCCAGCCCGAGCCCATGTCGCTTGGCGGCATCGGCCCCACGCTTGCGGTGGCCGGACTCGCGCTGGCGCACGGCAGCTTCATTGCGCCGCACCAGAGCGGCGGCCCGGTTGCCACGGCGGTCTGCCTCCAGCTGGCCGCATGCGTGCCGAATTTCCTGATCCAGGAGCATTTCGACCCGTTCAACGACCCGTGGACCCAGGACCTGGTGACGTGGAGGCCCGCGATCGACCCGGTCAACGGCCACTTGTCGCTGCCCACCGCGCCCGGCCTGGGCCTCGACCTCAACCTCGCGGTCGTGCGCGCGCATCCCTATGACCCCAAGGCCTACCTCAACGTCCATCAGGAAGGCTGGGAAAAGCGCCTCGGCCAGCAGCCGGCGAAAGGCGCTGCAGCGAAGCCGTCGACCAAGCCCGGATCATCCCAGCGCCGCAAATGAACTGTTCGGATTGCGCCTTTCAGGTGCAACGCGTTGCCCCTAACGCGTTGTTGGACGTCGCTGACTTTGTTCGCCGACAAAACATCTCAACGCGTTAGGGACAACGCGTTCCACCGATGAAAATCAAGCGTCTCGAGACCATCCGTTCGGCCGAGCACCCGAACATTCTATGGCTGCACGTCCACACGGACGACGGGCTCGTGGGGCTCGGCGAGACGTTCTACATCCCTGCGGCGGTCGAGTCCGTGATCCATGATTTCGCCGCGCCGCTGCTGGTCGGACAGTCGGCGTTCGACCGCGAGCGGCACTGGCAGGCGCTGTTCTCGTACGCGAATTTCTTCGGCTTCGCCGGCGCGGAGATGCGCGCGGTGTCGGCCATCGACCTCGCCCTCTGGGACCTACTGGGTAAACACACGGGTCAGCCGGTGCTCAATCTCCTCGGCGGCCAGACCCGCGAGACGATTCGCATCTACAACACCTGCGTGAACACGCTGCGTTATGCGGACCAGGACGGCTTTCTCAAGAACCCGGGCGAACTCGCGCAGTCGTTGCTGGCGCAGGGCATCACCGCCATGAAGGTCTGGCCGTGGGACCAGTTCGCGCCGCAGCTCAACGTGGGCGCAGTGACCGGCCCGGCCGGCTGGTCGGCGGTCGGACCCGTGGGCCACGATCTTTCGCCCGCCGATCTCGCGCGCGGGCTGTGGACGGTGCAGGAGATTCGGAAAGCCGTGGGCGACCGGATGCAAATCGCGATCGAGGGCCACTCGCGCTGGGACGTGAACTGCGCGCTTCGCATCGCCAAGGCGCTCGAGCCCTATGACGTGATGTGGATGGAGGACATCATCCAGCCGGAGAGCGCAGTGGATCTGGCGCGACTGGTGAAGGAGACACGCGTGCCGCAGTGTGTGAGCGAGCGGCTGTTCACGCGTCATGCCTACCGGCGCGTGCTCGATGCCGGGGCGGCGCACATCGTGATGCCGGACGTCATCTGGACCGGCGGTCTGAGCGAGGCGGTCAAGATTGCCACGCTGGCCGACACGCACCACCTGCCGATTGCGCCGCACGACTGCACCGGGCCCGTGAATCTCTTTGCCTGCCTGCACCTCTGCGCCGCAATGCCGAACGCCATGATCATGGAGACGGTCCGCGGTTTCTGCGAAGGCTACTACCGCGACGTCGTGGCCGAGCCGGTGCCGCTGCGGGAAGGCCGGGCGGTGCTGACTGGATTTGGCGCGGGCTTGGGCGTGTCGTTGCGGTCCGAGTTCCTGGCGCGGCCGGGAGTAACGCGGCGCATTTCAGAGGAGAAAAAATCATGAGCGCGCAGGCTTTATCCCTGGCCCAGCGTATTGCGGCTCGGAAGGTTGCGTCTGGTTCGCTGGGCGCGTGGTGGCTCGGCGGCTCCGGCTTTATTTTCAAGACGCCGGCCGGCCGGCAGGTCTGGATCGACCCGTATCTTTCCGATGCAGTGGAAACGATGTTTGGCGTGGCGCGCGCGTTTCCCGCGCCGATCACCGCCGCGGAGGCAGAGCCGGACATCGTCATCAGCACGCACTGGCACGAGGACCATCTGGATCCCGGCTGCATTCCCGAGCTGGCCCGCCGCCGTCCGCGGGCGAAGTTCATCATGCCGCCGACCGCGATGGCGCATGCGCTGTCGTGGGGACTGAAACCGGCGCAGGTCGTGCCCTTTGTGCATGGCCAAGTGCTCGACCTGAGCGACGTGAAGCTGACCGCCATCGTGGCCCGTCACGAGGCAGGCATCGCTGGCTGGGAAGTACCCGATGCTCAGGGCGTGGTCTTCGACTTCGGCGGCCTGCGCGTGTTTCACACCGGCGACACGGACTACGATGCGCGCATCCACCGCGCGCTGAAGGGTACCTCCTTCGCCTTCGCGACGCTTTGCATGAACGGTTCCGTCGGCAACATGAACGCCCACGAGGCCGCGTTGCTGGCCTGGCAGCTCGACGCGCGCGCGGTCATGCCGCACCACCATTATCTCTGGTCGCGGCCGAAGGAGAAAATCCCGGCGTTCGAGACGCTCGATCCCAAGCTTTTCGAGGAAACCTACCGCAAGCTCGGCGGCACGGCCGAGGTCATCATCCCCGAGCTAGGCCGCGAGATGACGATCACGGCGGATGGACTGGCGGTTTCGTGAGGTTAGCCACAAAGAGGCGCAAGATGCACAAAGGAATCCTAAACCTCCCGATGGCTATGAGCTCCCTGATTTTTTGCGCTTTTTGTGCCTCTTTGCGGCCAACCTCCGAATTCAACTCCCTGATTTTATGAAAGGCATTACTGGCAAAGGCGTGTTCATTTCCGGTGGCTGTGGCGACATCGGTCGCGCGGTGGCCACCCGGTTCCTCGCGGCGGGCGCGCGGGTCGTGCTGGGCGACCTTTTGCCGCTCAAGGCCGGCCAGGCCGCGGCGAAAAAGCTGAGTCCGGATGCGGCGCATTATGTGCGCTGCGACGTGACCTCGGCGGCGTCCGTGGCGCGGGCGGTCCGGCAGGCCGCTACCTGGCTCGGCCAGATCGATGTCGCCATCTCCAATGCCGGTACGGTGACCAACCAGCCATTCCTCGAACTCACCGAGGAAGCGTGGCACCGCACGCTGGAGGTCAATCTCACGGGCAGCTTCCGCGTGGCGCAGCAGGCGGCGCGGTTGATGGTGAAGAACGCGCGACGTGGGAAGGAGCGCCGGGGCGTGATCCTGTTCACGGGCAGCTGGGTGCAGGAGATGCCCTGGCCGCACGGCGGCAGCTACTGCGCGAGCAAGGGCGGGCAGCTGATGCTGATGAAGATTATCGCGCAGGAACTCGCCCCGCATGGCATTACGGCGAACATCGTGGCGCCGGGCATGGTATACGCGGGCCTGACCAAGGCGATCTACGACCGGGACAAGCGCTTCGCGAAGCTGGTGGACAAGACGGTGCCGCTGCTGCGCATGTGCAGCGCGGAGGAGGTGGCCGGCAGCTTCCTGCACCTCGCGAGCGAGGATGCGGCCTACATCACCGGCACGAGCGTGATCATCGACGGCGGCGCCATGCTGGTCCGGCGCGAGTAAGAAACGGCGTTGCCGTAGGAGATTGTAGTTCGAAGATGGAAGTTCGAAAACAAATCGGGCAAGCGAGGTTGGAAAATGGCGCAGTGGAGGTGACTCGAACACCCGACCGGCGGTTTAGAAAACCGCTGCTCTATCCAGCTGAGCTACCACTGCGTTTGATCAATTCACGGGTAGCGGTGGAGGGCGGACCCGACAAGGGCAAAGGCATGGGTCGGAAATCAGGTCCGGACCAGTCAACTTCAGGTGCTACGCACCGGAGCAAAAATCGTGCGTTTCCGAATGCTTTGCCCAGTATTTAATGGTGACCCTTTCGAGCCACAATCGCCTGCAAGTTCTGCTATATCGCAGAGCCGCGCCTTCCTTAGAGCGGCTCACCTCAACGTTCGACTGGTTAGCTGCTCCATTTTGTCCGCAGGAATAGCGGTATCTCGCCACCGATTTCCTTGGACACGGGACAGCAAACCCGAAAGCCCATGATAC
>CAIRTK010000042.1 GCA_903881475.1 uncultured Opitutia bacterium
CGGGCAAAAAAAAGCCGTCCGCTTTTGAAGGCGGACGGCTTGGGTAAAACCAGGACGGACTTGATTACGGGGCGTAGGTGATCGTGCGAACACCGGCGACGCCGCTGATCGTGATCGTAGTGCCCTGCGAGAAACCGGTCGGGTAGGTCTCGTTGGCCACCAGGTTCAGCGCCTTCACGTAGTTCGAGGAACCGACGAGGTCCGTGACAGCCACGGTCGAAACGCCGTTCTCGAGGTAGTACTGGTCAGCCGCCGCGGAGAGCTGGCGGGCGTTGTTCAAGACGGCCTTGTCCTGGGAGGACTTGCGGACCTTCTGGAACGCGGGAATCGCCATCGCGGCCAGGAGGCCGATGATGACGACAACGATCATGATTTCGACGAGGGTGAAGCCCTTGTTAGACTGGTTCATTCTTTTCATGGGTATTGGATGCTTATTATTTATTATATGAACTGCTCGGGTGTGAGCAGCGGACCTAATCAATAATATTATCGGGCGGGTGTGAAGGGTATTTTCGTAGGTAGTATTACCGCCGGTTTCATACCTCAATTTGAGGACATCCGGGCCGCTTTTGACCGACCGGCTCCCTGGTTAGCGATCGGTCCGGCGGCATTTTCCGGCTCAACCCGCACTTCTGCCAGCCGGGGCAGCCGGCCCGAAATGACCCAGAGGTCACTTGCCGGTCGTCATTTGCCCGGCTTTTTGGATTTCTTCGCGGCCGCTGCCTTGGCCTTCGGCTTGCGGGCCTTGGGTGCAACGGGCTTCGGCACGGCCAGCAACTTGGACACGGACACCTCGACCGCGTCCTTCCAAAGGTTCTCGAGGCCGTACTTGGCCCGGTTCTCGACCGTGAAGATGTGCACCATCACGTCGAAGATATCGACGACGATCCAGCCGCTCTCCTGGGAGGTTTCCATGCCGACGATGCGATTGCTGCTGGCATCGATCGCCTTTTCCAGCTCGACGCGCAGGGCCCGCAGGTGCGGGTCGGACGTGCCGGTGGCAAGGACGAGATAGTCGGTGATCGAGGACTGCTCGCTGACGTCGAGCACGCGCAGGTCCCCGGCCTTCTTCTCCTCCAGGGCCCGGCAGCACAGTTTGACCAGATTCAGCGAGTTGGCGGATTTTCCCTTCATGGTTGTTCGCGATAGAGATGCTGTTCCCGGATATACACAATGGCCTTGTGCGGGACAAAATAGTCCAGCGACAGGTCCCGTTTCACCCGTTCACGCAGCTCCGTCGAGCTGATCGCGAGCAAATGGCCGTCGCAGCGCCGCAAGCGCAGGCCGGGAATGTTGGGCACGGCCTTGACCGGATGACCGGGGCGCTCGAGGAAAATGAACTCCACCAGCTGGGCGAGTTCCGTGATGTCCTTCCACAGGTGTAATTTTGGCAGCTGGTCCCCGCCGATGATCCAGAAAAGTTCATGGTTCGGATAGAGCGCCCGGAAATGCCGCACCGAGTCGATCGTGTAGCTCACGCCGCCCCGGCGCAGCTCGTAGTCCGAGATTTCAAAGCGCCGGTCCCACTCCACCGCCGCATGGATCATCGCCAGCCGGTGTTCGGCCGAGGATTGCACCTCGTTCGGCTTCAACGGCGCCTGCGCCGCCGGCACCAGGATCAGCCGGTCCAGCTGGCATTGCTCGTACGCGTCCTGCGCGGCCATCAGATGGCCGAAATGCACCGGATCGAAGCTGCCGCCGAGAAATCCAATTTTCACAGAGGCGCACCGTGGTTACCCGCCCCGCCCCGGGCAAGGCTCATTTCCCGGCCCCAAGCGGGGTTGACGCTCGGTGTCCGCCCCCCGACAGTCACTCGCACAGGTCGGCCCGGGTGGCGGAATGGTAGACGCTTGGGACTTAAAATCCCCTGCCTGCAAAGGCGTGCCGGTTCGAGTCCGGCCCCGGGCACCACAATTCCCTGCGATGCGGAAGGAATTGTGTCCGCCGCAGCCTCGGCGAAGGCGGACAGAGGCACCCCGCGCCCCGCGTCTCAATAAGCCAGCTCCACCATCTGGTGGCTCGCAAACTCCGGCACGGTGAACTCCACCAAGCCCTCATGCTGGAAATATTCCAGGACACGCCCGTCCGGCACGAGCCGCACGGACTTCACCCTTTTCGGCAGCCGCAGCGCCACCTGCGTGTGGTGCAGGGGGATGAC
Source organism: uncultured Opitutia bacterium (assembly GCA_903881475.1). GTDB lineage: Bacteria > Verrucomicrobiota > Verrucomicrobiia > Opitutales > Opitutaceae > Opi-474. The sequence continues at coordinate 2,159 of CAIRTK010000042.1, forward strand.
ATCCTCGATCAACTCGATCGGCTGGTGGTTGAACTTGCCGCGCACGCTGGTCGGCGAATACAGCAGGTGCGTCACATAGCGCCGCTCGCGCGCCTGCTCCATCACGTTGATGCGGCCGGCCGTCGGCAGGTTGGTCTCGACCGGCAGCTTGCCGCCGAGCAGCTGACGCAGCGCCGCCTCGAAGAAATCGCGGTAGAGCGGCTGCCCGTGCGTCCGGTAGCGGGTGAAGAGGTCGTGCGCGAAATAGGCGATCTGCCGGCTGATGACCGCCGCCGGCGTCGCCGGTGTCGGCGAATCCGGCGCGTGCTGGTGCGAGCAGTAATGCTCCCACGTGCGGTTGAAATACCCCTCGCGCCGCCCGGCCAGGACCTTCGCCCGCGTGGGCCTGATCTCGAACGCGCCGCCCTGGATCGCAATGGCCGACTTCACCGCCACCTGCGGCGTGAGCGGCGTGGCCAGCAGGTAATCCACCTCGCCCTTCGAGCGGCCCAGCAATCTTGCCCCGGGATCGATGGCGAATTTCAAGTGTTTCTCGTCCAGCAGGGCGGTGCCCGCGGCAATGATGCGCCCGCCCTTGGCCAGCAGTTTCTTCGCCTTGGCCACGTTGGCCGGGGTCATCACAAACGTGTCGGGCAGCACCACGAGGTCGAACCCGCTCCAGTCGGCGTGCGTGTCGAGCACCACGAAAGGCTGGTGCAGCTCGAGCAGCATGCGGCCCACGCCTTCGTCGGCGATGGCGGATGCCGCCTGGCCGCCGCGCCAGCGGTCCTGGTTGATCTCGCAGCTCACGAGGGCGATGCGCGCCACGGGCTTCACATGATCGCACCACGGCTCCATGCGCTCCACCTCCGCGTAGGCCGCGCCGATCAGCCGGTAGGTGTCGAGATTCATTTCCCCGTTCGGGTGCAATTGGTCACCGACGCCGCACTTCGCCCCGTACGCCAGCATCGCGCCGCATTCATACTGGAGCGCCGCGGGCCGCTTGAAGCCGCCGAACTCGCCCCACGTGTTGTGGAACTTTCCAGTCATGCCCAGGAAGTCCCATTTCTGCGTGATGGCATACCGCGCCGATAGCGGGAAGTGGTCGTAGCCCCAGCCGCCGGTCGGCAGCGATTCGAGCTCGAGGTGCGTGTTGTAGCCGAGGGCCTTCCGCGCCCCGATCGAGATATGGCCGGAATTGTGGAAGACCGGCGTGTCCTTGCGCACCGACTGCGCCGCCGCGGTCGTGGCCTTGAAATAGCGATAGAGCACCTGCTCCGAGTATACGGCCACGTCGCCGTCGTTCTCGGGGTTGAGGCCGAGTTTCTTCATCTCTTTCAGCGCCTCGTCGCTGTAGTCCCGCTGCGTGCCGATGATGTCCAGGAAGATCCCGTCGTTGTCCGGCCAGCGCTGCACCACCTCCTCGATCTGCGCGCACAGGTACTCCAGGTACGGCGAGTTGAACCGCAGGATGCGCACGAACCACTCGACCTCGAGCGGCTTGTACATCGTGCCGTCCTTCTTCTTCACGACCCACGTCGGGTTCGCGAAGGCCGCCAGCTCGTCGAGGCCCGCGCTCAGGTAGATCGGGCTGCGCACGCCGATCTCGCGGCACGCGTCGATCTGCCGCGCCAGCAGGTCGAACTTCAGGTGCGGGTGCATCTGCCCGATCTTGGTCGGGTGGTAGCTGTACCCATGGTGGCACTTGGAGAAGACCGTGATCGAGTTCACGTGCCCGACCTTGAGCGCCTCCTGGAACTGGCGCTTGCTGAACTTGGCGCCGATGCCGGGGATGAGCCCGCTGGTATGGAAGTCGAGGTGGACTTGGCGGAAACGCAGGTGATGCATGGGGAAAGTTGCCGGGGTGGGAACCCGCATTCGCGGGCCTAAACCCCGGATAAGCGGGACTTTTCTGCGGAGGGCGAGGCAATTTTGGCTCGCGGGCGTTCCCGCCGGCCGCCACAACCACGGCTTTCCGTAACCCCCTGCCCCACCCCATATGACCCTCCGCAGTTTCCCCAAACTGGGCGCCGCCGCATTGGCTGCATCCTTCCTTCCTTCCCTCCGCGCGAGCGAATCGGACATCCATATCCCCGATCTCAAGGCCGTCAGTTTCTTCGACGGCGGCCTCAGCGGCCACGCCGTCCTGATGATCGGCCTCGCGGTCTGCGCCCTCGGCGTGATCTACGGCTGGATGCAGTACCTCCAGACGAAAAACCTGCCCGTCCACGCCTCGATGGGGGCCGTCTCCCAGATCATCTGGGAAACCTGCAAGACCTACCTTTTCCAGCAGGGCAAGTTCCTCGCCGTCCTGTGGGTGCTCATCGCCGTGTGCATGACGTACTACTTCGGCGTCCTTTCCCACAATAGCGCCGCCCACGTCGTCATCATCCTGCTCGCCTCGGTGCTCGGCATCCTCGGCAGCTATGGCGTTGCTTGGTTCGGCATCCGCATCAACACCGTCGCCAACAGCCGCGCCGCCTTCTCCGCCCTCCGGGGCAACGCCCTCGCCACGCTCCTCATCCCGCTGAAGTCCGGCATGAGCGTCGGCCTCCTGCTCGTCGCCATCGAGCTGTTCTTCATGATCTGCATCCTGGCGTTCCTCCCCAGCGAGCTCGCCGGCCCCTGCTTCATCGGCTTCGCCATCGGCGAGTCCCTCGGCGCCTCCGCCCTCCGCATCTGCGGCGGCATCTTCACCAAGATCGCCGACATTGGCGCCGACCTCATGAAGATCGTCTTCAACCTCCCCGAGGACGATCCCCGCAACCCCGGCGTGATCGCCGACTGCACCGGCGACAACGCCGGCGACTCCGTCGGCCCGACCGCCGACGGCTTCGAGACCTACGGCGTCACGGGCGTCGCGCTCATCGCGTTCCTCGCCCTCGCCCTCGCCGCCAGCCCGGCGCTTTGCGCCACGCTGATCGTCTGGCTTTTCGCCATGCGCATCCTGATGGTGGTCACCTCGCTCGTCAGCTACTGGGTGAATGACGCCGTCAGCAAGTCCATCTGGGGCGGCGCGAAGAACTTCAACCTGGAGCACCCGCTCACCAACCTCGTCTGGATCACCTCGATCATCTGCATCGGGGTTACCTACGCCGCGAGCTACCTGCTGCTCTCGAAGTTGCCGGACCACCCGGGCCTCTGGTGGGTCCTGTCCTCGATCATCTCGCTCGGCACCCTCGCCGGCGCGCTGATTCCCGAGTTCACCAAGATCTTCACCTCCACCGAGAGCCGCCACGTCAAGGAGGTCGTCACCTCCTCCAGGCAGGGCGGCGCGTCGCTCAACATCCTCTCCGGGCTCGTCGCGGGCAACTTCTCCGCCTTCTGGACCGGCCTCTGCATCCTCGGCCTGATGTTCGGCGCCTATCTTTTCTCCCAGCTGGACGCCGTGCACTCCATGATGCCCGCGCAGTTTGCCTTCGCCGCCCCGATCTTCGCGTTCGGCCTCGTGGCCTTCGGCTTCCTCGGCATGGGCCCGGTCACCATCGCGGTCGACTCGTTCGGCCCGGTCACCGACAACGCCCAGTCCGTGTACGAGCTCTCCCAGATCGAGGGCAAGGCCGGCATCGCCGCCGAAATCGAGCGTGACTTCGGCTTCAAGCCCGACTTCGAGGGCGCCAAGCACCAGCTCGAGAAGGGCGACGGCGCCGGCAACACCTTCAAGGCCACCGCCAAGCCGGTGCTCATCGGCACCGCCGTCGTCGGCGCGACCACCATGGTCTTCGGCATCATCATGATGCTCCAGGCGCACTACGCGGCGCTCGACCCGTCCTTCAATGTGCTCGAGCGCCTGTCGCTCGTGCACCCCGAGGCCCTCATGGGTCTCCTCATGGGCGGCGCCGTCATCTACTGGTTCACCGGCGCCTCCACGCAGGCCGTCGTCACCGGCGCCTATCGCGCGGTCGTCTACATCAAGGACAACATGAAGCTGGACGCCTCCACCGCCGCGGTCGAGGCCTCGAAGGAGGTCGTGAAGATCTGCACGCAGTACGCGCAGAAGGGCATGATCAACATCTTCCTCGTGATCTTCTGCTTCTCCCTCTCGCTCGCGTTCTTCGACCCGTTCTTCTTCATCGGGTACCTCGTCGGCATGGCCTTCTTCGGCCTCTTCCAGGCCATCTTCATGGCCAACGCCGGCGGCGCCTGGGACAACGCCAAGAAGATCGTCGAGGTTGAGC
>CAIRTK010000043.1 GCA_903881475.1 uncultured Opitutia bacterium
CCCACCGCCGGACCGGCTACTTTTTAAGGTAGATCTCGTCAAAGACACCGCCGTCGGCGAAGTGGGTCTTCTGCGCCTTGGTCCAGCCGCCGAAGACCTCGTCGATGGTAAACAGGTCGAGCTTGGCGAAGTTCGCGGCGTATTTGGCTGCGACCTGCGGATTGCGCGGGCGGTAGAAGTTTCTGGCCGCGATTTCCTGACCCTCGTCGGAGTAGAGGTAGTCCAGATAGGCCTTCGCCACCTCTTCGGTGCCACGCTTCTTTGCCACCTTGTCCACCACGCTGACCGTGGGTTCGGCGAGAATGCTCACCGAGGGCACGACGATCTCGAACTTGTCGGCGCCGAATTCCTTCAGGGCGAGATAGGCCTCGTTTTCCCAGGTCAGCAGGGCATCGCCGATCTCACGCTGCACGAAGGTGGTGGTCGCCCCCCGGGCGCCGGAGTCCAGCACGGGGACATTGTGGTAGAGCGCGGTGACAAATTCCCGCGCCTTGTCCACGCTGCCCGTCTTCCTCTGGGCGTAGCCCCAGGCCGCAAGATAGGACCAGCGGGCGCCGCCCGATGTCTTCGGGTTGGAAACCACCACGCCGACACCCGGCTTCACGAGATCATCCCAGTCCTTGATCCCCTTCGGGTTGCCCTTGCGGACCAGGAAGACGATGGTGCTCGTGTAGGGCGCGGAATTGTTCGGCAGGCGCTTTTGCCAGTCCGCCGGAATGAGCCGGGCCACGTTGTGCAGGGCGTCAACGTCGGCGGCGAGCGCCAGCGTGACGACGTCGGCCTGCAGGCCGTCAATCACGGCGCGGGCCTGCTTGCCCGAGCCGCCGTGCGACTGCTTGATGGTGACGTCGTCGCCGGTCTTCGCCTTCCAATAGGCGGCGAAGGCCTTGTTGAAGTCGGCGTAGAGCTCGCGCGTCGGGTCGTACGACACGTTGAGGAGCTCGATGGTCTTGGCCGACGCGCCCGCGGCGAGGGCCAGCGCGAGGGCGGCCAGCAGGAATGATTTTAATTTTTTCATGGAGATGGGTGAAGGAGTCGGAGCCTGGGTTAGAAGGAGACTTGGAAACGCGTGATCAGCGCCTTCTCGTCATGATTGAGGATTTCGGTGGCGGAACTGGCGACCCCGGGAGGTAGGGTGAAGCTCGTCTGGAAGTAATCGGTGGCGACGCGGACCGAGCCACTGAGGTACCAGTTCAGGCCGAGGCCGAAGGCCGAGGCGGCCTGGGCGTTGGTGGTCGTGGCGGCAAAGGTCGGGAACGCACTCTTGTCGATCGACTGCTCCGCGTAGCGGGCCACGACCTGCCAGGCACCCCAGGTGCCCTTCTGCCAATTGAATGGTTCCGCCGGCGTCACGCCGCCAAAAGTCGAATTCTCCCCCGTGAGCACGTAGCCGCCCTGGACTTCCCAGGCGGTGTTCTTCAGCTCGACGGACGGCTTCGTCGGCGGATTGGCCAGCAAGGCCTGGTTCCGGACGTTGACCGTGGAGACGACGTATTCACTGAGCAGGGAGAACGGGCCGTTGTAGTAGTAGGCCTGCGGCGAGATCCGATAGACGGCCCCATCCTGGACAGCCGTGCCATACTTGAAAAACGTCTGCTGGCCGTCCGTCTTGTAACCGGCGGTCAGGCCGGCGTCCTGCGCCACGCCGTAAGTGGTGGTCGTCGAGGCGGGCGTCACGCCCTTTTGGCGGCCAACGTCGGCCGAGACGCCGAAGCCGAGGCCCTGCAGCGCCGAATCCTTGTCGTTGACGAAGGGCTGGGCAAAGACGCGGACGATGCCGTCCTTGTCATTGTCAAAATCCACATTCGCCGTGTTGGCCAGGTCGGCCACGCCGCCATAGAGGCCCACCGAGTAGGTGAGGACGCCGTTGTCGATGACGCCCCAGGCCTGCGCACCGAGGTCGCGCTGCGGCACCAGGTTGTTGACCAGCGAGCGTTCGACAAACAGCAGGGCGGAATCCGCCTGAAGGAACTCGAGTCCGACCGGGGACTTGAACTTGCCGAACTTGAACTGAAGCTCCTTGGTCGGGGCGATGTTCAGGTTGGCGTCGAGGATGCTGACGGCCGAGGCGTTGGAGGCATTGCCGCCCGAGGTCGAGGCAAGGCTGCCACCGCCAAACTCGGTCACGAGCTGGAAGGAGTAGATGCTGTTGAAGGTGCCGTCGGCATTGATGCGGGCGCGGCGAAGGATGAACGTGTTGTTGGTGACGCCGGGGGTCGCAAGGGTGCCCGAATCGCCGAAATATTCCCGGGAGTCGAATTGCACCAAGCCGCCGAGGTGAAAGGTGCTCTTGCCGTCGGCCGAGGTGACGTTAAGGCCCTTGTCATTAACTGTGATCGTTGGGGTCGTCGGGGGCGCGGCCGCCGCGGCCTCCTCCTTGATCTCAATCTGGCGGGCCAGCACCTTGACCTGCTGCGAGAGGGCTTGCAGCTGGTCGCGCAGGGACTGGATCTCCTGCTGGTCGCTGGGATCAGCGCGCATGAAGGAAGCGCCGGCGATGAGCGCGGCGGGAATTACGGCGGCCCGGAGGGCCGTTCTGAAGGGTCTCATGAGGTTGGATGGGATGTTTCATGGGATAGCTCCAGTGGTCTGGTGGGTTTTCCGGATGGATCGTGGGCTTGGTGAACGTCTCCGGCGGATACCGGTGGACGCAGGTAAAATCAGTCGCCGGCGGAGTCGTCGCGCACGGCGGGCAGGCGGGTCTTCTCGGTGCGCTCGATCTGGGTGACGCGACCGTCGTGGACGACGAGTTGCACCACGCCGAAGCGCAGGCCTTCCACTTTTTCGCGGACCAGCGCGATCCAGTCGGGGGGAGGCACGGGGACGGAGGAATGATCGAGGGAAGCAGGCATGATGGTGGGTGGTTAGATGGTGTAGTCGCCGAGCAGCTGGTGGAGCACGCCCTCGGTCTCATCGAGGCGGGACGAGCCGCCGCGCCCGGCGAGCTTGCGGGCGTGACGGGGAGAAAGGCGGGCGGACGTGATCGCGCCCTCGGCCTCGGGGGAAAATGGCAGCGGCACGTTGTCGCGGCGGAGCTTGCGCAGCGTGACCTCGACGACATCCGCCAGCGTGTAACGGTCGAGGATGCCGGCGATGGCGTTGCGGACATCGAGCATCAGCATGCGCAGCCCGCAGTGCGCCTCGTCGGGGCAAGTGCACTTTTCGTAGGCGGTCTGGCTCACGCAGCCGATGGGCGCGAGCGGCCCGTCGATGAGCCGAACGACCTCGCCGATGGTGATACGCTTGGCGGGCTTGGCCAGGCGGTAACCGCCAAATTTGCCGCGGGCGCTCGACACGAAGCCGGCTTCCTTGAGCGCCTGCATGATTTGCTCGAGGAATTTGACCGGCAGCTGCTCCGTATCAGCCAGCTCGGCAACCTGGACGAGCGAACGACCAACCTCGGCCGCAATGCCGAGATTGATGAGCGAACGGAGGGCGTATTCGCCTTTTTTGGAGAGCTTCATTTGGTGACTACTTAAATCTACATTGAGTTAGTATAGATTAAAGCAAGCCCTTATTCTCCTAACTCGATGCTATGACACAAAGGCCAGACCTGCCGTCAGTTCTTGGAGCCGCGGCGAAAGCGCAGCTCAGCTTCAAGTGCGATCAGATCGCCAGCCTTAACCCATCATAGGCGAACTTGATACCAAGCGGCAGCCCGGCTTCGTCGGGGCCATGATTGGTCAGGTGCGTGAGATGAGTCAGCCAAGTTTGACCCGCCTCCAGCTGCTGCGCGACAGCCACGGCCTCGGGAATACTCATGTGCGAGGGATGCGGCAACGGCCGCAACCCATCGAGCACGACAGCCTCGGCTCCACGGGCCAAGGCGATGGCCTCCCCGGTGAGATGTTTGCAATCGGTATAGTAGGCGAATCGCTTGCCGCTGCTCCTTTCCGTGAAGACCACGCCGAGCGTGTTGATCCCACCGTGCGGGAGCAGCGTGGAGTGGATCGTGCCCTGCGGAAACTCCAGCCGGGCCGGCATTGGGACGAGTTTGAAGGCCGGATAGCCTTTCGCCGCCGGCCGGTCTGCCACGGCATAGGGGAAAACCGTGCGCACCCGTCCGATCCCCTCTCCGGTCGAATAAACCGTGAGCGCCTGACCGCCAATCAGGTCGCAGAACCGGCGGAGATCATCCATGCCGGCAAGGTGGTCGGTATGCCCATGCGTAAGGATAAAAACGTCGAGCTGGCGGATTTGCTCCCGCACGCACTGCAGGCGGAACTCGGGCGCGGCGTCGACCTGCACGTGCAGGCCGTCCATCACCACATGGATTGATGTCCGTTCCCGGCGGTTGCGCGGGTCAGGCGAGGTGCACACCGCGCAATCGCAGCCGATCATCGGCACTCCCTGCGACGTGCCTGTGCCAAGAAAAACAACTTCCATGGTGGTCCCACCACGGAACACGCAGAGCTGGGGGAAGGGAATTTAATTTTCACCCCGCCAATCGCGCAGCCCTTGAAGCCCACGCAGCGGGCCGGGCACTGCCCCGCCCCCTTCAGTCCGGCGCCTACGGCCTGCGCGCTACCTGCCCAGGCCTGACCCCGCATGCGATCAGCTCCGAGACCACCGTGCGGTTTTGCGGCTCCGCAAAGAAGGTCGCCAGCGCCGACGCCAAGGCCGGGCTGAGTCCATCCGTGCTAGCGATGCCCGTGGAATCAGGCGACGCACCGGCGGCCATCAACGCCTCCAGCCCGTCAAACCGGCGAGCCAGCTCCTTCGCCGCGACCGACCCGACCCGGGGAATTCCCAGGCCGTAGATAAACCGCCACAACTCCGCCTGCTTGCTCCGCTCAATCGCCGCCAGGAGCCGGTCGGAGGAGTTGCCCGGGCCCAATCCCATTTTTGCGAGATCTTCGCGCCGCAGCCGGTAAAGACCCGGGAGGCCCTTGAGGCCGCCCCGGGTCACCAGGGCATCGATGGTCGCCGGCCCCAGTCCCGCAATGTTCACGCAGGCGGCCGATGCGAAATGCTGGAGCCGGCGGCGGACTTGTGCCGGACACCCGTCATTCGGACAGCGCACCGCCGATTCGTCCGCTTCTCCAACCAGGGCAGTCTGACAAACCGGGCAGACCATGGGAAAAACAAAGGGCCGGCTCTCCGTGGGCCGCCGCGCGACATTCACGCCGACAATCGCCGGGATGATCTCCCCAGCCTTCTCCAGATAAACTTGATCACCGGCGCGAATATCCAAGCGGGCGATCTCCGCGCGATTGTGCAGCGAAGCCCGCGAGACCGTCGCCCCGCCGAGCTTCACCGGCGCCAACTCGGCCACCGGGGTCAACACTCCCGTGCGGCCGACCTGCAGCGAAATCACCTTGACCCGGGTCTCGGTCCGCTCCGGCGGAAACTTGTAGGCCATCGCCCAATGGGGCGCATGATCGGACGCACCGAGTTCGCGCTGCCCTGCAACCGCGTCGAGTTTTACGACGGCGCCATCCACCGGATACGCAAGTTTCCTCCGGTCCCGGCCGAACCCCTGCACCGCCGTCCACATTTCGTCCGCCGTCCGCACCGTCCGGTAGTTTCCCATACCCGGCAGGCCCCACCGGTTCACGCGGCGATGAAACTCCTGCTGGGATTCGGGCTGCATCGCCGCCGGTTCCCAGGCGCCCCAGCCATAGAGCACGATCGCGAGCCCGCGCCCGGCGACCTCCTCCGGATCAAGCTGCTTAAGGGTCCCGGCGGCGACATTGCGGGGATGGGCATAGGGAACCTCGCCGGCGGCCTCCCGCTCGCGGTTGATCCGCGCAAACTCGGCCAGCGGCAGGTAAATCTCCCCGCGGAGCTCGACCACGTCCGGAATGGGATTGGGCGAACCATCAGGCGCAATTCGACGCATTTCCCGCGGGAGCGCTCGGATCGTAAGGACATTGGCCGTGACGTCGTCACCCCCGACCCCGTTCCCGCGCGTGACGGCCCGGATGAGCCTGCCCCTTTCATACGTCACGCTGATGGCCACGCCATCGAACTTGGGTTCGACGACGCAGGTGACGTCGCCGCGGCCCAGCTGGCGCACCAGTCGCGCGTAAAATGAGCGCAGCTCGACCTCGGAATAGCTTTTCTCGAGGCTCAGCATGCTTTCGCGGTGACGGAAGACGGGGAAATTTCCCGTGCGGTCGTCACCTATTGCCTCAACAGGCGAAGTCGCCGCCGCGGCCGCGGGAAACGCCTGCTCCAGGTCCGCCAGCTCACGCTTCAATCGGTCGTAGACGGCATCCGTGATCTCGGGCTCGGCCTTCCGGTAGTATAGGTCGTCGTGATGGCCGAGCTCGGCGCGCAATGCCCCCACCCGGTCCTGCGCCTGCTGCGGGGTGATTCCCCGGGCCGTGGCTGAAAACGTCAGGATTAACAGCAGCGGCCCAAGCCACGCGTTTCTCATGCCGCGATCGTAGCAGCGGCGCACTCACCGCCTAGCTGGCTGTCGGGACAGGCCGCAGACCGGACTGGTTTGACGACGCAGGCCACGACGCGCACGACGGCCAATCCCCTTGGGCCGCCAAGGAGCGCAAAAAAAGGCGCCCCGCTCTCGCGGGACGCCTTGGAATTTTTCGGTAGGAACCAGGGCTTAATAGTCGCCCATGCCACCCATGCCGCCGCCACCGCCGGGAGCCGGATGAGCTTCCTTCTTCTCCGGGATCTCGGTGATGATGGCCTCGGTCGTGAGGAGCAGGCCGGCGATCGAAGCCGCGTTCTGCAGGGCGGTGCGGGTGACCTTCGTCGGGTCCACCACGCCGGCCTTAACGAGGTCCTCATATTCGCCCGTGGCGACGTTGTAGCCGTAGCTGCCCTTGCCCGCGAGCACGTTGCCCACGACCACCGCACCCTCGACGCCCGCATTGAAGCAGAGCTGGCGGAGCGGATGTTCGATGGCGCGGCGCACGATCTGGGCGCCAATGGCCTCGTCACCCTCGAGCTTGAGGGCGTCGATCGTCTTCGCGGTGCGGAGCAGCGCGACACCACCGCCGGCGACAATCCCCTCTTCCACGGCCGCACGGGTCGCATGGAGGGCGTCTTCGACGCGGGCCTTCTTTTCCTTCATCTCGGCCTCGGTCGCGGCGCCGACATTGATGACGGCGACACCACCGGCGAGCTTGGCGAGGCGCTCCTGGAGCTTCTCGCGGTCGTAATCGGAGGTCGTCTCGTCAATCTGGCGGCGGATGAGTTTGACCCGGCCCTGGATGTCGGAGGACTTGCCGCCGCCTTCCACGATCGTGGTCTTTTCCTTATCGACGACGATGCGCTTGGCCTTGCCGAGGTCGCTGAGCTGGATGTTCTCGAGCTTGAGGCCGAGGTCTTCCGTGATGCAGCGGCCACCGGTGAGGATGGCGATGTCCTCAAGAATGGCCTTGCGGCGGTCACCGAAACCAGGCGCCTTGACGGCGGCGACATTCAGCGTGCCACGGATCTTGTTCACGACGAGCGCGGCGAGGGCTTCGCCCTCGACTTCCTCGGCGATGATCAGGAGGGGCTTGCCGGTCTTGGCGGTGGTCTGGAGGATCGGGAGGAACTCCTGGAGATTGGAGATCTTCTTCTCGTGGATGAGCACATAGGCGTCCTCGAGGATGGCCTGCTGGCTCTCCGCGTTGGTCGCGAAGTAGGCGGACAGGTACCCCTTGTCGAACTCCATGCCCTCGACCACGTCGAGCGTGGTCTCGATCGACTTGGACTCTTCCACCGTGATGGTGCCGTCCTTGCCGACCTTGTCCATCGCCTCGGCGATCTTGCCGCCGATCTCGGTGTCCCAGTTGGCGGAGACCGTGGCGACCTGGCGGATTTCCTCGGTGTCATTCACCTTCTTGGAAATCTTGGCGAGTTCGCCGACGGCGGCCGCGACGGCCTTGTCGATGCCGCGCTTGAGGTAAACCGGGTTGGCCCCGGCGGTGACACTCTTGAGGCCCTCGCGATAGATGCCCTCGGCGAGCACGGTCGCGGTGGTGGTGCCGTCGCCGGCGGCGTCGGAGGTCTTGGAGGCGACTTCCTTCACGAGCTGGGCGCCGATGTTCTCGTACGGATCCGGCAGCTCGACTTCCTTGGCGACAGTCACGCCGTCCTTGGTGACGGTCGGGGAGCCGAATTTCTTGTCGATGACGACATTGCGGCCCTTCGGTCCGAGGGTGACTTTGACGGCCTTGGAGAGGAGCTCCACGCCCTTGAGGATTTTCTGACGAGCGGCCTCGTCGAAGATGATTTGTTTAGCAGCCATGATGGATTCTGGATTGTGGGTTTAAAATGAGGGGCGCGGGGTTCAGCCGATGACGCCGATGATGTCGTCCTCGCGGACGACGGTGAATTTCTTGTCGCCGAGTTTGACCTCGGTGCCGCCATATTTGCTGATGAGGACGGTGTCGCCGACCTTCACCTCGAAAGGCGTGATCTTACCGTTTTCATCCTTCTTGCCGGTGCCAAGGGCGATGACCTTGGCCTCCTGGGGCTTTTCTTTGGCGCTGTCCGGGATGATGATGCCTCCGCGGACCTGCTCTTTTTCCTCGATGTGTTCGACGAGAACACGATCACCGATGGGCTTGATTTTGACGTTAGCCATATGTGTGGGTTTGGGTTGAAGGATTTTTTTTGGTTTTTTTGGTTTTTCAACAAAGCGCGCCGGCCGCGTGAAACGCAGCAGGCGCGCAAAGGGTGAAAGTTATTTTTTGCCTTTGTCCTCGTCGACAACCTCGAAGTCGGCGTCGACCACATCGGCCTTTTTCTCGGGCTTCTTGCCGGCCGGCTGCTCGGCCGCGCCGTCACCGGCGGGGGCCGCTCCAGCCGCACCGGCCGCCTGGGCGGCCTTCTGGGCCTCGGCGTAAAGCTCGCCACCGAGGGTGGTCAGCTTCTCCACCGCGGCCTTCATGCGCGGACCGTCGTTGCTCTCGAGATCTTTCTTCGCGTCGGAAATGGCCGCCTCGATCGCCGACTTCTTGTCGGCGGGCAGCTTGTCGCCCGAGTCCTTTACGGTCTTTTCGATCTGGTAGATGGTGCTGTCGAGCTGGTTCTTGGTCTCGACGGCCTCCTTGCGCTTCTTGTCCTCGTCGGCGTGCAGCTCGGCCTCCTTGGTCATCTTCTCGACCTCGTCCTTCGACAGACCGGAGGAACCCTGGATGGTGATCTTCTGGTCTTTGCCGGTGCCAAGATCCTTCGCCGAAACATGCAAAATACCGTTCGCGTCGATGTCGAAGGTCACCTCAATCTGGGGTGCTCCGCGCGGCGCGGGAGGAATGCCGTCGAGTCGGAAGGTGCCGAGCACCTTATTGTCGCGGGACATGGGCCGCTCGCCCTGCAGCACGACGATTTCGACCGACGGCTGGCTGTCGCTATAGGTCGAAAAGATCTGGGTCTTCTTCGAGGGAATCGTGGTGTTGCGCGGAATCATCGCCGTAGCGACCTGGCCCGCAGTCTCGATTCCCAGCGTCAGCGGGGTGACGTCGAGGAGCAGGACATCGCGGACCTCACCTTTGAGCACGCCGCCCTGAA
>CAIRTK010000044.1 GCA_903881475.1 uncultured Opitutia bacterium
AGATGGGAGGCGTTTTAGGGGGCCGTATCAGGCAAGCATATTTATGAGGGCGTACTACAATGTGGGGCGGGAGGGGCGGCTGGACGTTGGCGTGCTCGGCGCCGAAGAGCTGCTTCGCGCGGTCGATCGCGAGGGTCTCGACCTTGTCGACCTGCTCGCAGCCGCCATACCAGCGCTTGCCGGGGTACCCCTCCGCGTACTTGTTGGTCAGCACGCTGCCCTGGGCCTGGAGGACGGCGGGGTAGGTGAAGTTCTCCGAGGCGATGAGCTCGATGTGGCTCTGCTGGCGGGCAAGCTCCGCGGAGATCGCGGCGTAAATTTCGGGGTCGAGGGTCTGGAGGGGCGCGGCGTTGAGCATGTTCGATTTTGTATTCCCGGGTTTCGGTTGAAAGGCAGGAAGAAAAAGCACGGCCACCACCGAAAATCGAGAAGCGAAAATCGAAAGTTACGCGCGGGGCGCGGCCAGGCGGGTCTTGAGGAATTCCAGCAGCGAGGGGATGGCCTCGACCATCTCGTCCCGGGCCGCCTCGTAAACCTTCAGCGGGCCGCCATAGGGATCGGCGATCTCCTTGTCGCCGCGTTGGGGCATGAATTCGCGGAAGAGGAAAAGATTCCGGGGCGGGGTTTCGGCCTGCAGCTGGATCATGGCGCGGTGCGACTCGGTCATGCAGAGCACGGCGACTGCCTCCTCCAGCAGGGCATCGGTGAGCGGCCGGCTGACATGGCGGGCGATGTCGATGCCGGCCTTCTTTAGGGCGATGACGGAGTTTTCCGAAACCCGCTCCCCGCCGCGGGCCGCGACCCCGGCGGAGACCACCTTGATCGAACGCAGCGGCTCGGGCTGGGCGGCGAGGGCATGCTGCAACAAACCGGCGCCCATCGGACTCCGGCAGATGTTGGCCGTGCAGACAACAAGGACAGTGGCGGACGCGGGCATCGCTTAGGGTCTAAAGGGCACGGTTCAGGATGAAAGGCAAAATCGGAGTGGACCCAGCTTAGACCCAAACGGATTTACAGGAGATAACGAAGAGAACGGAGGCAGTATTTGCCAGTTCGCCTGGGTGCTCTGCTTCCCGCGGCGATCACCAATGAGGTATTCTCCCTTTCCTCCGTTTACCTCCTGTAAAAACTTCCGGTCAGATCTTTTTCAGTGCGAGCAGGGCCCGGTGGAGATGCACGGCTCGCTGGAGGGTGGTGTCGATGAGCGGCGGCGGTGGCGCGGGCAGGGCCGGAGATGCGCTGACGCTCTCTTCGGGGCCGGTTTCATCATCGTCGGAACCGGCCGAGGGTGCGGCGTGCTCCTGGGCGATCTCGGCCTCGTCATGGCGGGGCTTGGTCGGGTTGTCGGTCAGGAGGGTTGCGACCGGGGTGCCGTGCTCGAGCGCATCATAGGCTGCGCGCTCGGTGGCGGCGGAAACGCGCAGCGTCACATCGGGGACGAACTTCGACGAGGCTGCGCCCAAGGTGAGGAGGCCGGGCATCGGATCGGCGGTCTCCAGGAACTCCAGCACCGCGGGGGCGGTGCCGCTGTTGACGAGGACAAAGACGGGAGTGCGGGCCGACGCGCGGAATTTCAGCCAGGCCCCGAGGGTGGTCACGCCGTCCGAACTGCTGAGGGCGTAGCGCAGATCGAGCACAAGCGCGCCAAGCCTGGCGGGGGCGGCGGGAAGGTCCGCCGGAAGCGAGTGCACGCGGGCATAGGCGAGGCCCTGGCCGAGATCGCGCTCGATCCGGGCGGACTCCGTGGCGAGGGCCAGCAAGGGCAGGGCGAGGGCGAGGAGGGCGGCGTGGATTATTTTCATCGACGGTTCAGCTGGCGCGCGCCGATGTCGCGGCGGAAATACTTGGAAGAACATTGGATGGCATCGCACGCGGCGTAGGCGGCGGCGGCGGCCCCCGGCAAAGTGGCGGCGAGGGCGGTCACCCCGAGCACGCGGCCGCCGTTGGTCACGATCCGATCCGCGGCATTTCGCGCCGTGCCGGCGTGATAAACGGTGACCCCCGGGGGAAGCTCCGGCGGAAAAGTGATGGCGTCGCCCTTCGGGTAGACGTCGGGATAACCCCGGGCGGCGATCACCACGCAGAGCGCGTGGACGGGTTTGACCGCGAGCTTCATGCCTGCGAGCTCGCCACACGTGGCGGCCCAGAGCAAGGCGAGCAGGTCGGTGGCAAGGCGCGGCAGGACGACCTGGGTCTCGGGATCGCCGAAACGGGTGTTGTACTCGATCACGCTCGGGCCGGCGGCCGTCAGCATGATGCCAATAAAAAGCGTGCCGCAAAACGCGATGCCCTCGGCGGCGATGGCGGCGACGGAAGGGCGGACAATCTCGCGGTCGATGCGGTCGAGGAGCGCGGGCGTGACGACCTCGGCGGGCGAGTAGGTGCCCATGCCGCCGGTGTTCGGGCCGGTGTCGCCATCGCCGATCCGTTTGTGGTCCTGGGAGGTCGGCAGAATGACGTAGTCGCGGCCCGACACGACGACCAGGATGGAGGTCTCCTCGCCAAAAAGGCAGTCCTCGATGAGGATCTGGCTGCCCGCGGCGCCGAATTTATTGCCGGCGAGCATGTCGCGGACGGCGGCCTCGGCCTCGGCCCTCGTCTGCGCCACGATCACGCCCTTGCCGGCGGCGAGCCCGTCGGCCTTGATGACGATGGGTAGCGGACGGGTGTGCAGGTAATCGAGGGCGGGTGCGACCTCCGTGAAAAACCCGGCGGCCGCGGTCGGGATCTTATATTTGAGAAGCAGGCGTTTGGTGAAAGTCTTTGACGCCTCAAGCCGCGCCCCGTCGGCCCTGGGGCCGTACACGGGAATCCCGGCGGCGATCAGCCGGTCGGCGAGGCCGAGGGACAGCGGGATCTCGGGGCCGACCACGACGAATTCCACCCGCTCGCGCTGCGCCAGGGCGACGAGGCCGGCGACATCCTCGACGGCGACGGGAAAGCAGGGCGCGTCCTGGGCAATGCCGGCGTTGCCCGGGGCGCAGACCACGCGGGGGCGCGCGGGAGACGCGAGGAGCGTGCGGACGAGGGTGTGCTCACGGCCGCCGGAGCCGACGACGAGGATGGAGCGGGGAAGAGGCATGAAAAGTGTTAGGTCTGGCGGATTAAGTTTTAGGCTGTGGCATCAAACGACCGGCGCCTACCCCACAAAACCCAAAACGTGACACATGACACGCAGCTTGGCGCTCAGAGCACCTGCAGTTTCTTGCGGTAGAAGGCCACGACCTCGTCGGGATCGTCGGTGAAGAGGATGTAGTCGCCGATCCAGGCGGGGGCGCGCTTGGTGCGGATCATCTCGCGGACCTGGCGGCGGAGGTCGCCCCAGAACTTGGCGTTGAAAAACACGTAGGGCACGCGCGGGCGGATGCCGAGCTTGAGGTTGCACATCTCGATGCCGATTTCCTCCAGCGTGCCGACGCCGCCGACGTTGAAGATACAGAAATCCGCGGCCTCGAACCATTTTTGCCGGAAGTGGCGGGAGCTTTCCTGGAAGGTGTTGAAGAAATCCACGCCGAACTCGGGGGGCTGGGCCTCGAGTTCCAGGAAGCAGGCCCCGGTGAGGGCGCCCTTGTTCCGCGCCTGGTCGGTGGCGAGGCGCATGACGCCGCCGCCGCCGCCGGTGAGCACGCCCACATTGGGGCCGATGAAGCCCGTGAGCTGCTCGACGAGGCGCGTGATGCGCTCGGTGTCCGACTGCTCGATCCCGACGGCCGAGCCGTAAAAGGCGAGGATGGTCGTCTCCTGGAACTTGCGGGCGTTCTCCTCGCGCACGAAGAAGCCGTGCTCCTTCTTGTAGGTATGGATGTAGAGGTCCTTGGTGACCTCGTCGTACCAATAGATCTGGATGCCAATGGCATCGAACGTGTCGAGCCGCGCGTGGGCGTTGCTGGAGAGGAAATAGCCGTGAGTGCGCGAGGCCTTGCGGAAGACGAGGCGCTTCAGCTTCACGTCGCCGATGCGGGTGATCAGCTCGATGTGCTCCAGCAGGTCGGGGAAATAGTCGATGATGAGGGTGTCGGCATCGGCCGGGGCGTTGTCGAGCGCCTGGATCATGGTTCGGCTCCCGACGGGGCAGGCATCGCCGGCGAGGAACTTCTTCAGGTCCTCGTTGGCGCGGACAAATACGCTGCGGTTCTCCATGGTGCCGCTCTGGCCGCGGACGACGATCTTGGTCTTCGGCTTGGCGGCGGCGGTGTCGAGCGGCGGACTGTTATCGAGACATTTGTAGAGTTGGCTCGCGGTGGAGAGGAGGCGCTGGCGTTTTTTGGTGAGGGTCTTGGCCTCGGGGTCGGTGAACGGCGGGGCGCGGAAGATATCCACCGACACCATGGGATTCACCACGGGCTGGTCGCCCGTGTTGTAGATCTCCAGCATGACATTCGTGCCGAAGGTCTTGATGGGATCGAGCAGGATGGCGCTGGTGTGGAGGCCGAAGTTGCCCTCGCCCTGGTTAAGCACGACATAGTGCTCCTTCAGGTACATGGAGCAGCTGGTCAGGATGCCGGAGCGCGGCGGGATCGTGAGCGGGGAGGCGTCGTGCCGGAGCTGGGCCTTGTCGAGGAAGGAGCGGCCGGCGTTGCCGCTGACGATGTGCTCGAAGTTGAGGCGCTGGAGCTTGGTCGAGAGCGTGTAGCTGACCTGGTGGGGCGTCAGGAAGACCCGGCCGCGCGAGTCGATGCTGATGGTGTTGGGGAGCTTGAGGTGGTTGCCCTTGATGGCGGTCCAGATCTCCTCGCTGGAGAGCTTGGCGGCGGCGGGAGCGTAGAACAGCCGGCCGACCGGCGCGCCGGGCCGGAGGAGTTTCTTCCAGTAAGGGGAGTTGGGGAAGCTCAGGTCGTAGATGAAGGCGTCGGCCATCAGCTGGATCTGGTTGCCGGCCAGGACCGGCTTGCCGTGGATCAGCATCTCGATCCCGATGCGCGCGAGGGAACTGCGCTCGGTGAAGTGCAGGTCGGCCAGGTGCTCCTTGAGGAAATCGAGCTCCGCAGGGTGGCGCGGCCAGAAGGCGAGCGTGAGCGCGACCGTACGGTCGTCCTTGCTCTTCACCGTCAGGATCTGGCCATCCAGGCTGGTCCAAAATTGGTCGGGATTCATGGGGAAAGGGGCCGATTCATGACCGGGGGGCGCGGGGGACACAAGCGGGGAGTAATTGTTTGCCTTTCCACCCGCCGGCTGGCACATCAAAAACTTTACGGCACAAACATCCGCCGTCCGTTTCCATACCGTCCCACTACTCCACCTGCATGAAACTCCATTCCATCCTCGTCACTTCCCTGCTCGCATTGGGCACGGCCGCCGCGGTCCGCGCCCAGGAAGTCAAATTTCCCGCCAAGACGGCGGAGGCCCCCGCGGCCGAGTCACCGGCCGCCGCCGCCCAGCCCGCGGCCACGCCGGCAGCCCCGGCCCCCACCTTTACCGACACCCAGGTCCTCGAGACCATCGGCTGGTTCATGGGCAAGAACAGCCAGGCCGACACCTTTGAATTCACGAAGGACCAGATCGATGCCGTGACGCGCGGATTCGCGCTCGCGCTGGCGGGCAAGGAATCGCCGGCCGACCTGAAGCAGATCGGGCCGCAGGTCGAGGCCTTCGTGCACGTGAAGCAGGAGGCCTTCTTGGCCAAGCTGAAGCAGAAGGGGATGATGGAGTCCCTCGCGTTTCTCACGGAGATCAAAAAGAAGGCCGGCGTGATCACGACGCCCAGCGGCCTCTGCTATGAAATCATCAAGCCCGGCGAAGGTCCGGCGCCGAAGCCGACGGATACCATCAAGGCCCACTATACCGGCGCCCTGATCAATGGTACCGTGTTCGACAGCTCCGTCCAGCGCGGCCAGCCAGTCGAGTTTCCCCTCGACCAGGTTATCCCCGGCTGGACCGAGGGCCTGCAGAAGATTTCCAAGGGCGGCAAAATCAAGCTCTACGTGCCGCCGCAGCTGGCCTACGGCGACGACGGCCGCGCGGGCATCCCCCCGGCGTCGACGCTGGTGTTTGAGATCGAGATCCTCGACATCAAGCCGACCCCCGCGGCGCCAGCGGTGGCCGCTCCCGCCGCCAAATAAGCGCGGCCCGGTTCCAAGGCAGCCTGACGGCCCCCGGTTTTTATCGGGGGCTTTTTTCTGCCCGGCTTCCGGCGGTCACCCGCCGGCGTCCGCCTGCAGGTCGGCGATAAACGCCGCGAGATCCTCCTCCGTGGTATCCCAGGCGCACATGAGCCGGTAGCCGTTTTCCCCGATGAAGCGGTAGAAGTGCCAGCCCCGGGCCTCGAGCGCGGCGAAGACGGCAGGTGGCATTTCAACGAATACGCCGTTGACCTCCGGCTCGACGATGAGGGACAGGCCCGGCACGGCCCGCACGGCCTCCGCGAGCCGCCGGGCCAGGGCGTTGGCGTGCGCGCCATGGCGCAGCCAGGCGCCGCCGGCGAGCATGGCGTCCCACTGGGCGGCGGCGAAGCGCATCTTGGAGGCTAGCTGCCCGCCCTGCTTGATGCGGTACTCGAATTCCCGCGCGAGCGGGCGGTTGAAAAACACCACGGCCTCGGTCGTGAGCATGCCGTTTTTGGTGCCCCCAAAGCAGAGCACGTCGATCCCGGCGCGCCAGGTGAAATCGGCCGGGGCAAAGCCGCGGGTCCGCAGCGCGGCGGCGGCGTTGGCAAAGCGGGCGCCATCCATGTGGACGGCGAGCCCATGCGCGTGAGCCAGGGTGGCGAGCGCCCGGACCTCATCCGGGGTGTAGACGGTGCCCCATTCGGTGGATTGCGTGAGGGAGAGCGCCCCGGGCTTGGGGTAATGCACGCCGTGCCCGCGGTGGAGGGCGGTCTCCACCGCGGCGGGCTCGAGTTTGCCGCGGGGACCGGCGAGGGCGATGATCTTGGAGCCGCCGGTGAAAAATTCCGGGGCGCCGCACTCATCGGTGTCAACGTGCGAACAGTCGTGGCACAGGACGCTGTGGTGGCTGCGGCAGAGGGCGGCGAGGGCGAGGGCGTTGGCGGCGGTGCCGTTGAAAACGAAAAAGACCTCGCAGTCGGTCTCGAAGACCTCGCGGAAGCGCTGCTTCGCCCGCGCCGTGATGGCGTCGTCCCCGTAGCTCGGTACCCGGCCGGCGTTGGCCCCGGCGATCGCGGCCCAGGCCTCGGGGCAGATCCCGGCGGTGTTGTCGCTGGCGAACGTATAGCTGGCGCGGAGGGACATCGTGATTTTGGTGTTTGGCAACGCAGGGGCGGCGGCGTTTCGTGACAGCGCACGCGATGAAAGCAGCAGACGTCAACCTCTACCTCGTCGGTTTCATGGGCACGGGCAAGAGCACCGTGGGCCGGGCGGTCGCGCAACGGCTGGGCTTCCACACGCTGGACAGCGATCACGAGATCGAGCGGCTGACCGGCCGGAGCATCGCGGACATCTTCGCGCACGAAGGCGAGGCGGCCTTCCGCGGTCACGAGCGGGATTTCATCCTGGGCGGGCATCCCGCGGAGCGGACGCTGATCGCCTGCGGCGGGGGGCTTGTGGTGCAGCCGGGCATGCTCGAGCTGCTGCGGGCGCGCGGGGTGATCATCTGCCTCCATGCGTCGATCGAGACGATCCTCGACCGCACCGCCCGCCACCGGCACCGGCCGCTGCTGAACGTCGAGGATCCGGAGACGCGGATCCGTTCGCTCTACGCCGAGCGGGAGGCGATTTATAAGCGCGCCGGAACGGTCATCCTCACCGATTCGCGGCCGCTCAACGACATTGTCGCGCACGTGATCCGCAGCTGGCGGCGGGAGGCGGAGGATTTTGCCCGCGCCCGGTCCGGCGCGCAGTGACTATGGACCCGCGCGGGGAGGAGTTGCGCCGGAGGCTGGCGGCGCTGGGGTTCGATGACGTGTGCTTTGCCGCGGCGGCCGCCCTGGACGGCGAGGGGCTGCAGGCGTGGCTGAAGGCCGGCATGCAGGGCGAGATGCACTGGATGGAGCGTACGGCGGCCAAGCGGCTGCAGCCCGATCTCGTGCTGGCCGGAGCGCGCAGCGTCATCATGCTGGGTGTAAACTACTGGCCGGGAAAATTGCCGGCGGGCGGGGCGACCTGGGCGCGGTACGCGTTGCACGAGGATTATCACGACACGATCAAGCCGGCGCTGGCCGCGGCCGGGCGCGCGCTGGAGGAGATCTACGGGGCGGGAGCCGGGGATTACCGGTACTACGTCGACACGGGCCCGGTGCTGGAGCGGAGCTGGGCGGCGCGGGCGGGGCTGGGCTTCGTCGGAAAAAATGCGATGCTGATCTCGCGCCGCCACGGCAACTGGCTGTTTCTCGCGTCGATCCTGACCCGGGTGGAGCTGCCGCCGGACGAGCCGGTGAGGAAAAAAAGCAGCGACGCGACGATCGGCCTGCTATGCGGCAAGTGCACGCGCTGCCTCGACGCGTGCCCGACGAATGCGTTCCCGCGGCCGGGGGTGGTGGATGCGCGCCGCTGTGTTTCCTACCTGACGATCGAGAACAAGGGCGTGATTCCGCGGGAACTGCGGCCCGGAATCGGTACGCGGATCTACGGCTGCGATGTGTGCCTGGAGGTCTGCCCGTGGAATCGGTTTGCCCAGGCCGGCCGGCGGATGCTGCTGACGGCGCGGCACGAACTGGTGCGGCTGACACTGGCCGAACTGCTGGCGCTGACCCCGGAGCGGTTTGCCGAAGTGTTCCGGCGCACGGCGATCAAGCGGGTGAAGCTTGCGGGATTGCTGCGCAACGCCTGCGTCGTGGCGGGTAATTCGGGCGACCGCGCATTGCTGCCCCAGCTTGTGCAGCTGGCAGGACACGACCTGCCTCTGGTGCGGATTCATGCGGTGTGGGCGGTGCGCCGGCTGGGCGGCGGGGAGCTACTCGGCGCGGCGTGGGCGGCGGAGAGCGACCCGGCGGTGCTGGAGGAATACCGGGCGGAAGTGGAAAGCACGAAGCTCGAAACCTGAAATCCGAACACAGGGGCGGAATCCGAAAATCAGAATGGTCCGGGTGAGTGGCCTAGCTTTCGAATTTCGAGCTTGGGCCCTTGTGCTTCGGCCCGGGCTTCACCTGAACACGTCATGCATCCGCGCCACGAAGGCTGCGGGCGGACGGGTGGGGCGGCCGGTGAGGTCGCAGAAGGCGTGGGCGCTGTAGCCGGTGGCCAGCAATTCCTCGCCGCGCAGCACCTCGTAGGCAATGCGGATGCGCAGAAGCGGTTTCTCCGTGATGGTGGCAACGATGGTCAGGGTGTCATCGTACAGGGCGGGCCGGAGATACTTGGCGCCGACCTCCAGAACCGGAATGCGGTAACCGTCGGCCTCGAGCTGGCGGTAGGGAAAACCCTGCTCACGGAGCAACTGGGTGCGCGCGACCTCGAACCAAGGCAGGTAATTGGCGTGGTAAACAATGCCCATCATGT
This sequence comes from uncultured Opitutia bacterium, assembly GCA_903881475.1. Taxonomy (GTDB): domain Bacteria; phylum Verrucomicrobiota; class Verrucomicrobiia; order Opitutales; family Opitutaceae; genus Opi-474. Next base: position 9,393 of record CAIRTK010000044.1, read on the forward strand.
CGGTTTCGGCATACCGCACGGTGACCTGGGCGCGGGCCTGGATCATGCGCCGTCCTCCGCTTCGCGGTGGCCGAAGAGCGCCTCGGCGGACTGCTTCCAGCAGTTGCGCCCGGCCCATTCGCGGCCGGCGTTGCCCATGCTCCGGCGGAGCGCCTCGTCGTGGATCAGGCGCTCGAAGGCGGCGGCGAGCTGGGCGGGGCGGTGGGCCGGCACCAGCAGGCCGGTGACGCCATCCCGCACGGCCTCGGCCACGCCGCCGACGTTGTGGGCGACGACCGGCAGGCCGTGGGCCGCGGCCTCGAGGTAAACCAGGCCAAAGCCCTCGATGCTGTGGTCGAGGTTCACGCTGGTCATGGCGAAGATATCGGCGCGCTCGTAGATCTCCGCGAGCTCGTCGTCGGGCAGATTGCCCAGGAAGTTCACGGTGAAATCGGACTCGGCGGCGGCGGCCCGGAGCGTGGCCCCGTACCGGCCCTTGCTCTGGCCGCCCACAATCCAGTATTCGAGCCGGGCCCGCACCTCCGGCGCCAGCGCCTGGAGGGCGCGGAGCGTGAGGAGCTGGCCCTTGCGCGGATGAAGGCGCCCGACCGTGAGCACGATGATCTTGCCCGCCCGGCGGGCGGGCTTCGGCGGCACGACGACAAAGTCCGTGCGGAGGGCTCCCGGCGTGAGGAAAATCTTGTCGGCTGCCTCCGGAAAGGAGGCCAGCAGGAGCTCCTGGGTGTAGTTGGTCAGCGTGCTGACCCGCGTGGCATGGCGGATGAGGCGGCCGGCGAGCCAGCGGCGCAGGGGGCTGCGGGAAAACTTCAGGATCTCGGAGCCATGGAACGTGAGCACCAGCCGTTGCGGGCGGAACGCATGGAAGAACTGCAGCGCCATCATCGTCATCATCGGTCCCGGCTCGGGCAGGTAGACGATGGCGTGGCGGAGCTGGCGGCGGGCGCGGACCAGCTGCCAGGCGAGCCGAAGCTGGCAGAGGAGATCATGCGAGCCCCGGAGCGGCAGCCGGCGCAGGCGGAAGGGCCAGGGCTTTTCAATCTGGGGCGGGGCGGACTGGGCCCAGACCTCGACTTCGTAGCCGAGCCCGGCCGTGGCCTTGGCGATTTCCTCGGTGAACGTGGCGATGCCGCCGCGCACCGGGTAAAACTCATGCGTGATGAGAAAAATCGGCCCGGTGGCGGAAGTAGGGGAGGAGGAAACGCTCATGCGCGGGCGAAAACTGTGATGGGTTTGGAAGGGCGGACTGGCAAGCGCCGTGCGAGAAATCCCCGGGACCAAAGCCGGGAACCTTTGGCGTGGTTTGGCAACGATTGAGCCGAAGGTCCGTCCCAAAAAATGGGTTTACTTTGCTAGGCCCTGTAACATACAGAGACCAAACATGCCAGAAGCCGCTCCATCCCATTTGGGCAGTAACAAACCGTTTGTCATTCCAGCCAAACCGTTTGCACCAGAGGACGAAGCCTCCCTGCGCGAAGCCCTGAAGCGGTGTTCCCCCTCGACCTTTGAGGCGGCGGTGCAGTTTCGCAAAACCGGCAATCCCGAGCATCTTCCCGCCGTCGTGATCGGGGTGATCGAGCGCTTTGTCGAACCCGACCTGCGGACCAAGCTCAAGGATGCGGACGACGACCTGCGGCTGATCGAGGACCTCGGCATTGATTCGCTGACGATGATGGAAATCGTCATCCTCGTGGAGGACTTGCTGCAGATGTCGATCAACAACGACGAACTGCGGAACCTGCGCACCGTGGGCGATGTGAAAACTTTCATTGACTGCAAGGTGCGCGGCTTGGAACTGCCCAAACCGACCAAGTTCCTGCCCATCGAGCACATCGCGGCGGTCATGCCGATCCAGCCGCCGTTCCTGTTTCTCAACGAGGCCTCGGTCAGCTCCAGCGGAGCCAACGGCAAGTACAAGATCACTGGCCAGGAATTCTTCCTGCAGGGACACTTCAAGGACAATCCCGTCATGCCGGCCTCGATCATGCTTGAGGCGCTCGGCCAGCTGGCGGTGCTCTTCCTGCTGGAAGGAGCGACGACGGGGCCGGGCAAGATCATCAGCCCGAACACGATTTTTTTCACCGGCTGCGAGGGGGTGCGGGCCCACCGCGTATGCCGGCCGGGCGACATCCTCACCCTTTCGATCAAGCCCAAGCGCATGAAGATGCCGCTCGCGACGTTTGAGGGTGCCATCCGCGTCGGGCAGGAAAAAGCGGCGATCGCCGAGGAAATCACGATGACCTTTGGGTTTGCGGAGGCCAGCAGCCAGCCAGTCATGCCGGCGGATAATGCGGCGAAGGTGAACGGCGCGAACGGCTCCCACTCGCCGACCCCGCTCCGGGCGGCGGTGAATGCCTGATCATCGCCTGCGCCGGCCGGCGCACTGACTGGCAGCGAGAATGGATTTGGGTTTCAACCGTTGGCTGACGTCCTGCGGCATCCGTATCGCTGCGTCCGGAGTTCATCCCCTTGCTTACACGCGAGGCGATGGCCGTGGTCTGCCGGCTTCGCGAACGCTCGTCCCTCATTGCAAGTGGCGCGTTGACCGCCACGTCTGAACTGCCTTCATCGTGGGCAACAACTTTTCCCGGCGCGAACGTCCGGCCCGTCTGTGGGTCTATCGCCGCCGTTTCGTATCAATTCCCAGCATGCCCAGAGTTTTCATCACCGGTCTCGGATTCATCACCAGCATCGGCAATGACGCCACCCGCGTCACCCAGAGCCTCCGTGAACTGCGCCATGGCTTTGAACTTTATCCGCCGTTTCAGGATCCCGCGATTCCGGTGAAGATCGCGGCACCCGTGCGCGACTTTGCCATGGCATCCACCGACTGCGAGGACTGGACGTTTCCCGCACCCTACGTGATTAAGCGGGAAATCCTCCGCGGCATGGCGCCGCATGGGGTGTACGCATGGTGCGCGATGCAGCAGGCGATCACGGATGCGAAACTTTCCGACGCGGAGGTGTCGAACGCCCAGACCGGCCTGTATGCGGCCTCGGGTGGATCGCCGTACCTGATGGGCCACATGCTGCAGCGGATGCACACCCATGGGGTGATGCGCTGCTCGCCGCTCGGCATTGTCGCCTCCATCTCCGGCACGGTGCAGTTCAACTTGGTCGCCCATTTCAAGATCAAGGGTTCCTCCTGCGGCTTTGCCTCCGCCTGCGCCTCTTCTTCGCATGCGCTGGGCTTCGCCTACGACGACCTCGTGCTGGGCCGCCAGAAGCGCATGTTCGTCGTCGGGGCCGAGGATGGCAATGTGGACGCCATCCTGCCGTTTGCCGGCATGCGGGCGCTCTCCCTGCAAACCGACCCGAACCTTGCCTCGCGTCCGTTTGACACGGCGCGCGACGGTTTTGTGGGTACGGGGGGCGGTGTGGTGCTCGTGCTGGAGACCGAGGATGAAGTGACACGGCGCGGCGTGAAACCCTACTGCGAGGTGCTGGGCTGGGGCCAGTCCTCGGACGGCCACAACGTCGCGATTTCACACCCGGAAGGCCATGGGTTGAGAGCCGCGATGGAGAACGCCCTGCGCAGCACCGGCACCGCGCCCGAAGCCGTGGATTATGTCAACGCCCATGCCACCTCGACGCCCATTGGCGACGCCTCCGAGGCTCGCGCGCTGAAGGCCATTTTCACGACCCCGGCGGCGCGTCCGGCCATCAGCAGCACCAAGTCGCTCACGGGCCACGGCCTCTCGCTGGCCGGCGCGATGGAGAGCGGCTTCTGCGCGCTGGCGATCCGGGATGGCTTCATGCCGGGATCGGCGCATATCACCAAACTCGACCCCGAGTGCGAGGGCCTGAACATCATCCGCTCCACGCTGCCGGCGCGGCCCGCGATCGTCCTCAACAACGTCAGCGGCTTTGGCGGGGCCAACGTTTCCCTCGTCTTCAAACAAGCCAGCTAACGTGACTGTCACCCGCGTCTCCGATCTTTACCGCACTGCGTTTGTCACGGGCGCGAGCACGGGCCTGGGTCGGGCCTTCGCCGAGATGCTGCTGGCGGACGGCGTGCGGGTGTGGGGCACGGCCCGCGACACCGCGCGGCTGGCACCGCTCGCGGCCTGGCCCGCGTTCACGGCGGTGGTGCTCGATCTCCGCGACGGGGCGCGATCGGCCGCCGTGTTTCACGAGGCGGAAAAGGCGGCGGGGGGATTCGACCTCGTCATCAACAATGCGGGCTACGGGGTCTTCGGCGACTTCGCCGCCACGGATTTCAGCGTCTGGCAGGAGCAGCTCGAGGTGATGCTGGTCAACACGGCGCGTCTCTCCCACGCCGCGTTGCGCAGCCTGCTGGCCCGGCCGGCGGCCGGCCGGCGCGGCGCGCTGGTCAATATCTCGTCGCTGGCCGCGGAGTTTCCCCTGCCGTTCCAGAGTGCGTACAACATGACCAAGGCCGGCCTCACGGCGCTCAACGAAAGCCTGATGATGGAGGTCGCGGGCACGGGCATCGTGGTGCTGGATGTCCGCCCGGGAGACTACCGGACCGATTTCGAAGGCTCGGTCCGCCGGCCCGCGGCGGCGCCGACCCCGCGGATGGCGCGGGCCTGGGCCGCCTTCGAGCGCATGATGAAGTCCGGCCCCGCCCCGGCGCAGGCGGCGGTCGCGCTGCGGCGCGCGCTGCTGCGCCAGCGCAGCGGCACGGTGCGCATCGGGCGATTTTTCCAGGCCGTGCTGGCGCCCTTCCTGGCCCGCTTTGGCTCACTCGGTCTCCGCCGCCGCATCCAGGCGGGGTACTTCGACGTCTCCTGACCCATGTCCAAGATCCGCATCCTAGTTCTGACATCCAGCACCGGCGGCGGCCATGACGCGCGGGCGGAGGCCTTTGCGGAATGGTGCTTCAAGCTGTACCGGCACGACGTGGATGTCCGGATCGAGCAGATGCTCGAGAAATCCTCCGTGGTAAACCGCGTGGGCGTGGATTTCTACAACCGCATCCAGAAAGCCGCGCCATGGGTCCACATCTGGTTTTATACGGTGGTCGAGGCGCTCAGCTACCTCAACCGGCGGCGCGTCACGTTCGGTGCGCACTATTACACCGACGTGCTCCGCGAGTACCGGCCCCATCTCGTGTTCAGTGTGCACGACTGCCTGAATCGCGGCTATTTCCAGCTGGCGCGGAAAATCCTCGGGGCCGACAAGGTCCGCTGCGCGACCTACTGCGGCGAGTTTTCGGGCGGCTGGGGCTACTCGCGCAACTGGATCGAGCCGACCGTGGACCTCTACATCTCGCGCACGCCCACGGCCCGGGATTTTGCGGTCAAGAAGGGCATTCCCGCCGACAAGGCCCGGGTCCGCGGCTACCTCATGCTGCCGCGGGCGCATGCGGAGGTCATCGCCCCGAAGGACCGCGCGGCCTACCGCGAGAAGAAGCTCGGCCTGCGCCCCGACCTGTTCACGGTCTTCCTCGCCACCGGCGGCAATGGCGCGCACAACCACTTCGACCTGCTGCCGGCGCTGGTGAAGCACGCCGACCGCGTGCAGGCGATCGCGATCTGCGGCAAAAACAAGCAGGCGTACAACGACCTTGTGCACTGGCGGGCCAACCATCCCGAGTTTAACTGCTACATCGAGGGCTACTCCGAGATCGTCCACCTGCTGATGCAGGCGAGCGATGCGATTGTCACCCGCGGCGGCACGACGACCTGCGCGAAGGCGCTGCATTTCGAGTGCCCGATCATCTTCAACGCCTTCGGCGGGATCATGCCGCAGGAGGAGCTGACCTGGAAATTCTTCCACAACGGCGCGCGGTCCGAGAAGATCGAGAATGCCGGGGATTTTTCCGCCATCATCGACCGCTGGATGGCCGAGCCGGCGAGCTACGCCGAGGCACGGGAGAATTTCCGCAAGCTGCGCTACGAGGAAGATCCCACCGTGGTCATTGACGAACTGGTCGGCCTGGCGAACGAGGTGCCGCGGACGAAACTGAAGCGCCGCGCCTATCCGCCGGCGAACGGAAACGGCAACGGCCTGAAACCGGCGTAGTCCCCGTCTTGCGCCAAGGGCCGGTCGGCCGCGCAATCCGCTTGGCCGGGACGCATCCGGGTCTCTAGCTTGGGGCCACCTTGCCCGACTCCAAGCCTATCATCGCCTACCTCTTCACCACGTTTCCCAAGAGCACGGAGACGTTCCTGCAACGCGAGATCATCGCCATGCGCGGCCACGGCGTCCCGATGCGGCTTTATTCCCTCTGGGGCGGGGGCGGTTCCTTCCGCGGGCTGCCGGTGGCGCGCTTCAACAAGTGGCGCCTGCTGACGCTGTGCTGGATGATCCCCTACGAGTCATGGCGCCGGCCCGAGGTACTGCGGCAGGTGCTGCGCGGACTGGTCCAGCGGCGCCCGCCCTCGTGGCTTAATTTCTGGGAGAACATGCTGGGCGCGGGCTTCGCGTGCTTGTACGCGCGGGAGTTCCGGAAAAACCCGCCCGCGCTGGTGCACGCGACCTGGGGCGGTGCACCGGCCACGGCCGCGTGGCTGCTGTGGCGCCTCGACGGCCACCGTTTCAGCGCCGCGGCCCACGCCTACGACCTCTATGAGCACGGCGGCGACTGGTGGCTGCGCGACAAGCTCGAGCATGCGGCCTTCATCCATACCTCCACCGAGATGGGCCGCCGCGCCCTGATTGAGCGCGGGCTGCCGGCCGGACGCATCTTCTGCATCCGCCGCGGCCTCGACCGGCTGCCGGCGCTGAAGCCGCTGCGCGCGTCGCGCGCCCCCCTCCATTTGCTCTGCGTGGCGCGGCTCGTGGAGAAGAAAGGCCTCGATCACCAGCTCCGCATCTATGCGGCGCTGCAGGCCGCGGGGGTGGAGTATGCGGCGCACATCGTCGGTGACGGCCCGCTGCGTCCCGAGCTCGAAAAACTGGCCGGCCATCTTGGGGTGGCGGCCCGCGTGTCCTTCACCGGGCACCTGCCGCAGCACGAGGTCTGGAGCCAGCTGGAGTGGGCCGATGTGCTGCTCCACACCGGCGTGATTGCGCCAAGCGGCGACCGGGACGGCCTGCCCAATGTCATTCCCGAGGCGATGTCGCTCGGAACGCTGGTGATCACGTCGCCCGTCGCGGCGACGACGGAGGCCATCACGGACATGGTCACGGGCCTCGTGGCGCCCGCGACCTCACCCGACGCCTGGGTGGCCGCGCTGCGCCGGCTGTCGCACGATGACGCGTTGGCGGAGAAACTGCGGGCGGCGGCCCATCGCTGGGTGGAGGAAAATTTCGATGCACACAAGAATGCCGCGCGACTGTTGCGCCAGTTCGAGCAGACCGTGGCCGACGCCTGAACCCGGCGCGGTTTTCCCATGATCTACTTTGACCTCACCAAGACCGGCAATGCGGCGCACCGGTCCGGCCTCATGCGGGTGAGCGCGCGGCTGGCCGCCGGCCTGGGGACGGAAGCCACACCCGTGAGCTGGCCGACGTGGGACCGTTCGGTCCGGCCGGAGGACTGGTTGCTGACGGCCGAGCTTTTTTCCGAGGAAGAACGGCCGGGCTGGACCGAGTTTGTCCGTTCCGGCCGCTGCCGGACTGCGGCAATTTTTCATGACGCGATTCCGCTCAAGTTTCCGGGCATCACCTGGCCGCAGAGCGTGGCGCGCCACCCGGGTTACTTGAAGCTGCTGGCATCGTTTGACCGGATCTGGGCCGTGTCGGCGGCGAGCCGGGACGAACTGACTGGCTTCTGGCGCTGGCAGGGCCTCGGAAAGGTGCCGCCGGTCGAGCTATTGCCGCTGGGAGCGGACTTCGGGGGGACGCCGCGGGTGACGACAAAGGTTGAGCCGGCGGTTCCGCCCCGCCTCCTTTGCGTGGGCATCCTGGAACCGCGGAAAAACCAGAGGCTACTGCTCGACGCGGGCGAGGAGCTCTGGGCGGAAGGCCTGGCCTTCGAGCTCCATCTGGTCGGGCGCATCAACCCGCACTTCGGGCGGCCGATCGTCGCGCGGATCAGGGAACTGCGAAAAAAACATCCCGACCTGCATTTCCATGAAGCGGCGAGTGATGCCGAAGTCGCACGGCTTTATGGACTGGCCCGCGCCAGTGTGTTCCCGACCCTGGCGGAAGGTTGCGGGCTGCCGGTGCTGGAGTCGCTCTGGCAGGGCGTGCCCTGTGTATGCAGCGACCTGCCCGTGTTGCGGGAGAATTCCGACGGCGGAGGCTGCCTCCCGGTGAAGGCCGATGACGGTCAGGCGTGGAAGGATGCCTTGCGCCGAGTGCTGACGGACGACGCGCTGCAGGCGGGCCTCGCCACCGAGGCCCGGACGAGGCCGCTGCCGACCTGGGCGGGGGCGGTGCAGAGGTTGCGCGAGGGATTGAGGTAGCGCCGGCCTCCGGCCTACTGCCGGACCTGCGAAAAGGACCGGGGCCCGGACGGCTCAGAGCTTCTTCACCGCGAAGGCCATGGCCTCCGCGATCTTCTCGAGCTGCTCGTCGGTGTGCATCGCGGAGATGGCGGTGCGGATGAGGTCCTTGCCGGCAGGCACCGCGGGGGCGATGGACATCACGGTGAAGACGCCCTTGTCGAGGAGGTTTTTCCAGAAGGGATAAACGCGCTCCTTCGAGCCGAGGACAATCGGCACGGCGGGCGTCTCGCTCTCCCAGATGTCGAGACCGAGGTGCTTCAGGATGGCCTTGTATTTCTTCGTGTTGGCCCAGAGCCGTTCCAGGTGCTGCGGCTCGGTCTGCATGATTTCGAGCGCGGCCATGGCGGCGGCGGCCTGACCGGCGCTGATGGCGGCGGAAAAGATGGTTTGCTTCGAGTTAGTGCGGAGGTACTCGATCATCTCGCGGGAACCGGCCACATAGCCGCCGGTGCTGGCGAGCGACTTGGACATGCTGCCGCAGATCAGGTCGACCTTTTCCCCGAGCCCGAAGTGATCCGTGGTGCCGCGGCCCTGCCGGCCCAGCACACCGAAGCCGTGCGCATCATCCAGCACGGTGAAACAGCCGTATTCCTCGCCGATCTCGGTGAGCTCGGGCAGCCGGGCAATGTGACCCTCCATCGAATAGACGCCCTCGACGACGAGAAGCTTGGCGGCGTCGGAATTGCTGGACGCGAGCACGTCGCGCAGGTCGTCCGGGCTGTTGTGGGAGAAACGCTCGACCGTGGCCCGGGAAATCTGAATGCCGTCCCAGAGGCACGAGTGGAGGTTTTTGTCGGCGAAGATGACATCGCCCTTCTGCGCGAAGGTGGCCATGCTGGTCATCACGGAAAGATAACCGGCGGCGTGGATATGGCAGGCCTCCTGGCCCAGGAAGGCGGCCAGCTTTTCCTCCAGTTCGACGTGGAAGGTCCGCGAACCGTTGGAAGACCGGGCGCCGTTGGTGCTGGTGCCCCACTTGCGGGTGGCGGCGTTGGCGGCCTCGACGACCTTGGGGTGGAAGGACAGCCCGAGGTAGTCGTTGCTCGAAAGCATGATCATGTCCCGGCCGCCGAGCCGGACGGTCGTGTCCTTCTGGGCCTCCATCGCGAGGTAATACGGGGCGTATTTCAGCCTCATCTTCGTCGCGTAATCATCGCGGCAGCGGTTGATGACGCCCTTTTTATTTTTGGCGAAGAAGGAGATGGCCATGAGAACGGCTGACGATGGGAGGGGACGGGCGGCCTTGGCAAACGGAAAGGCAGGCGGGGATCAGGCTCGGGGCCGCAGGGTCTGCATCCATGCCGTGAGCTCGTCGGCGTAGGCGCGCCACGATTTGAAGGTCCGGGCCCGAGCGGCGGCCGAGAGTGCCGCGAGTTCGCCGGGCGAGTTGAGCAGCCGCGCGATGGCGGTCGCGAGACTGCCGGCGTCGACGGCGGCGAGCCCGACGACCCCGCCGCCGAGAACCAGCTCGCCCAACGCGCCCTGCATGGAGCAAAGGCAGGGCCGCCCGTGCGCGAGACTCTCGATCACCGGCAGGCCGAATCCCTCGGCGAGCGACGGATAAACCGTGAACGCGCATTCCGCGTAGGCTTCGCCGAGGGCCGCCTCGGACAGAGGTCCGTCGTAGCGCAAGGGTCGGCCCGCGGCCTGCAGCGTCCGGAGCCTGGCAAGCGCGGCCCGCCCGGTTTGGTTCTGGATGGAGCCGGCAAGCCGCAGGGTAAACTTCCCACCGCGGGCCCACAGCAGTTCGCAGGCATCCAGCAGCGCGAGATGATTTTTCCGCCCCTCCAGGGTGCCGACCGACAGCACCACGGGCGATGCGCCGTCGGTCCGTTTGTCACCCATTGGGTGACAAACCGGATCGACGCCGAGAGGCAGGGCGATGATGGGTGGCGGGTGGGCGATGCCGAGCCAGCTCCAATAGTCGGCGAGGGAGGTGCATGAATCCTCGGAAACGGCGGCGATACCGTCGAATTGCAGGAGTTCGTGCAGGTAGCCTGGAAAACGTGCGACCGTGCCGGCGGGGGTGAGCTCGGGAAATTTCAGGGCAATGGCGTCGTGAAACAGCGCAACGCGCGGAAAAACCCGGGGCAAGTGGGAGCCGACGTCGGCGCCGAATAACTCGGCCGTGAGGAAACCCTGATAGTCGCCCTGCAGCGCAAACGCACCGGTCCGGCCGGTGGCCCGCCGCCACCGGCCGCGCCAGCGGGCGGATAACGGCCATTGGGCGCGACGGGTCTTGGTGGTGTCATCGGATGCCAGGTTGGCGGTCTCCCAGGGTTCAAGTGGTCGCCAGGCGCCAAGAAAGGGATCGCGGGTGACGGCGATGGCGGCGGCGCCCAGTTCCCGGTGGAGGGATCGGGCGACACGCTGGATGCCGGTCCGTGCCCGGGTATGGCTGGTATGGGTCAGATCGAGCAGGATAGCGGGCATGGCGCGGGTCATGGTTCTGCCACGACCGGCGGTGCGGCATAAAGCGTAAACGCCGGCGATTGCCGCGGAGGCCGGGGTGTCATCGGGCGGATTCCGGCGGCTTGGCGTCGTTCAGCCGCCTTGGCCGGCCACGGTACTTGCTCCACCTCGGGCGCTGTTTAATTGGCCGGAGGAATTGGCCCGGCGGCATAAAGGGTAACCGCAATGATATATATCAGCGAAGAGTAACCCAGCGGGGCCAAGGCCAGGAGGGTCCGGCCGGCAAAAGCAGACCGAAGGAGGGGTGGGCGGGGGGCTGAATCCATTCTTGCGTCGAGATCATGGAGAGAGAGCCTTTTCGCTTTCGTGGCCAACCTCAGACTTTTTCTCCAACGCAATTCAGGCCGGGTGATCTGGCTGGCTTATGGGCTGACGGTGGCGTTGTTCCTCCTGAAGTGCACGCAGTTCTATCTGCCGGGCAAAGGATTTACCTACCTGGTCATGTTCGGGGACAAGGACAGCGCGCGGTTCATCCCCCAACTGCGCGCGGTGAACCATTATGAGCTGGAGAATTCGGCGGGATACGACGGCGCCTACTATGCCCAGATCGCGATGCAGCCGAATCTGTCGGATCCGGCGCTCAAACGGGGCGTGGACAACCTGGCCTACCGGGCGCGGCGGATCCTGTTCTGCTGGACGGCCTATGGCCTGGCGCTGGGAAATCCGGGCCTGGCGCTGCAGATCTACGCGGTGCAGAACATTGTGTGCTGGCTCCTGCTGGCGGGGTTGCTGCTGCGCTGGTTCCCGGCGACGAGCTGGCAGAATTACCTCCGGTGGTGCGCGGTGATGTTTTGTTACGGGCTGTGCTTCAGCCTGCGCGGCTCACTGGTCGACGGTCCGAGTCTGTTGCTGATCGCCTGCGGCGTGGCGCTGCTGGAGACCGGGCGGCCGTGGTGGTCCGCGATTGTGCTGGGAATTTCAGGCCTGGGTAAGGAGACGAATATCCTCGGCGGGGCCGCGCTGGCCTATCCCGAACGCAACACGGTCCGGGCATGGGCCAAGGTGGCCTTGCGCGGCTTGATGGTGGTTTTGCCGATCATGCTCTGGCTGCTGGTGATCCGGCGCTGGCTGGGGCCGAGCGATGACCTTGGCATCCGCAACTTCACGGTCCCGCTGGCCTCCTACTGGCAGAAGTGGTTTGATACGATCACGGAGCTGGTCGCGGAGGGGCCGGGTTCCTTTGCCCGCTCGAGCCTGCTCATGCTGGTGTCGCTCACGACGCAGTTCCTGTTTTTTGCGTTCCACCGGAAGTTGGAAAATCCCTGGTGGCGCATTGCCGCGGTCTACTCGGTGATGATGATCTTCCTGGGGGAAGCGGTGTGGGAAGGTTACCCGGGCGCGGCCTCGCGGGTGCTCCTGCCGATGACGCTGGCCTTCAACGTCCTGGTGCCGCGGGGCCGGCGCTGGTGGCTGGTCCTGCTGCTGGGAAACCTCACCGTCTTTGCCTCGCAGGACATGCTCCGTGCGGCCGGCTCGGAAAGCTACGAGGTCAAGGGCGAGCGCAGCCTGAGCATGGTGAGCGAGACCGGCCGGCTGGTGGAGGCGGTGTTCGATGACAAATGGTACCCGTCGGAACGCTCAAACCTGGAGTACTGGCGCTGGAGCAACGGTTCGGCGACACTGACCCTGCGCAACCCGCACCCTTTTCCCATCCTGGTGACGGTTTCATTCGGCGTGCGCACGAAGGACCAGCGGACCGTCGGGCTTTGGGAAGGCACCTATGCACGCTGGGAGCGAAAACTGGCGGCTGGCGAGATGAGGGAAGTCAAGGTGCGCAATATGCGGCTGGAGCCGGGCGACACGCTGTGGCGTTTTGAAACGGACTCACCCGGAGCCTATCCCGACAGCAATGATCGCCGGCGCCTGGCGTTCAGCCTGCGCGACCTCACGATCACGATCATCGGCAAGGCGGATGTGGTGCCACCCCTGCACTAAGCGCAGGTCAGTTCTGACGGTGCGAGCGGACGATGGCGGGCGCTGTGGCTTTTCAGGGCCCGATGCAGGCAGGATGCCTACGCTGCGTCAGAACGTCGCGATGGCTTCCAGCCGGTTCCGATAGCGGGCGCCGATGACCGCGGGTGAGAAATGGGTCTCAATGGCGAGGCGGGCGGCCTGGCCGAGGGAATGGCCGAGCGCGCGGTCCGCTGCGAGCCGTTGCATCCACGAGGCGGCATGGGCCAGGTCGGGTTCGGCCCAGACTTGGCCCTTGCTGTAAGGTCCATGGCTCCGGGTGAGCGTCGTGAGCGTGAAGTTCACCGGGCAGCCGGTCTGGGCGGTGACGAATTCCGCCGTGGCCGACCAGTTGGTCGAGATCACGGGTTTCCCCAGCGCCATGCACTCAGCCACGGCGAGGCCGAAACCCTCGGAACGGTGGAGCGATACAAAGCAATCGCAGGCGGACTCGAGCAGGTAAACCTCCCCGCGCGAAAGCGTATCGGTCAGGAGGATGGCGCCGGGCAGGTCATGCAGCGCAGCCTGCAGCGCGGCAAAGTCAGCCTCATTGCCCGCAATGTTCTGCACCTTGATGACCAGCGCCGCGCCGTTCGCGTCCAGGCCCGACCGGCGGAAGGCCTCGATCGTGCCGCGCGGGTTTTTCCGCTCGGAATAGGAGTTCAGGTCGTAGAGGGACAGGAAAAGAAACTTGCCGGCGGGCAGGCCGAAGCGGGCGCGGCCGTCGCCGGCCGGCGGCGCAAATGAGATCGCATGGGGCATAGTGATGACCGGCAGCGGGGATTTCGCCGCGATGGCGGAACGGACGAATTCGCTCGGGCACCATACCTCGTCGAAAAAGGAGAAGTGCGGCAGCCACGCATCGGGGAACTCGGGCAGTTCCCAGGCCCAGTAGGCGATGTTGTAGTGGCCGGTGCGGAATTTTTTCCCGTGATGGTGATCGAGGTCGGGCGAAGCGGGCGGGTCGAGGTGGACAATGTTGACCGGAAAGGGATTCGTTTCCTGCAGGCGGGCCGTGTAGGTCGGGTCGCCCAGGCGGTTCTTGCAGTGCAGCTTCAGCGGAATGAGGGCGGAAGGGATACCCGCGGCATCCGCGGCGCGCACCATGCAACGGGCGGATTCGCCGACGCCGAGGTCGGCAGTGAGAAAGCCGACGATGTTGAGGCCGAGCCGGGCGTGCTTCCGCGCGAATGCGGCGGAAAAGGGCGAGAGGCGAAGGGAGAAATCGAAAATCACCTCCCCGTCGGTGGTGGTCAGCGAGGCGATGCGCAGCTGGCGATTTTTGACCTGATGACGAAAGCGTTGCAGGGCGCCGAGGCCAGTTACGCGGCCGAGCCAGGCCAAGGCATTGGTCCGGCCGACGCCCTCCAGCCGGCAAGTAAGGAGGGCTTCGCGGTCGGCCGCATCACGTGGCAGGGAGAGCTGCATTTCGAATGGACCGGGACTGGACGGATGGATTTCGCCAGCTTTTATCCCATTGAGCAGGCAGATGAGTCCGGGAGCGCTGGCCTCGGGTCCGCGAGCGTCAGGATGGGGGCGGTACTCACCGCGGAGAATCAAGGTCGTGACGGCCTTGCAGGGAGGCAGCCGGAGTGCGGCCTGTTCCCTGATCCAGGCTGACTCGGTTGCGAAATCATCGAAGTACAGCCCGGAGTAGCGGGGAAGGCGTCCCATGGAGGCGGGGCCGGTGAAGGTGGAACTCGCGGGACGCATGAAGACTGGGAGAAAGGGAAAGCCGCTGCGTTTGCCTTGGCAAAGCTTTATGCCGTGGCTGGACTGACTGACCATGGAACCCGACGAATACCGCAAGATGGCCGCCGTCGAGGACGGCATGTGGTACTACCGGGCGCTGCATGCGCATGTTCATCGCGAACTCGCCCGTGCGCTCGGCCACCGGCCGGCCCAGGTGCTGGATGCGGGTTGCGGCTCGGGCGGACTGATCCGGAGACTCTCCCGGACGGAACCGTCGTGGCAGTGGACGGGGGTGGACGTTTCCCCCCTGGCCTGTGTCCTGGCACGGGAGCGCGGCGCGGCGGATATCCGCGAAGCATCGGTGACGGCATTGCCGTTTCCCGACGCAAGTTTTAACGCGGTGGTTTCGGCCGATGTGCTCTATCACGTCGAGGACGATGGGGCGGCCCTGCGGGAGTTTGCCCGCGTCCTGCGGCCAGGCGGGAGGGTGGTCATCAACGTGCCCGCGCATCGCTGGCTGTGGTCCTACCACGATGTGGCGACGCATGCGAAACGGCGTTATGTGCGTGGTGAGATCCGGGCGAAAATGGCGGCGGCGGGATTCCGGGTCGCGAGGGTGACGCATTGGAACACCCTGCCGCTACCGTTGGTGATCGTGCGCCGGAAACTGATGGCGGCGCCGGTTGGCGGGAGCGATGTGCGCCCCTATCCCGCAGTGGTGGAGACGGGTTTCGGCGCGGCCATGGCGCTGGAACGGGCATGGCTTGAGTCGTTGGGAACGATACCGCTCGGGAGTTCAATCCTTGCGGTGGGGCAGGTGGAATAGGGTTTGGTCCCAAAACGGATGCCCGACCCTTCGCCAAGTGGCATTATGGTGATCGTGATGATCGATACCGGGCTGATCCCCGGAAAGGATGAAAGGAGCTGAGCACGACCCTTGCTTTAGGTAAGGTGTGATCCGGTTGAGAATCGCCTTTAATTTACTTGGACTAAACATAGTGTAATCACCCTATGGTCTACTTCCTGACCGCAGCGGGTCTGCTCCTTCACCTCCTCCTCTGGGGTGCGGGTCTGGCCATGTTGTTGACCCCGCGGCCGTGGAGGAAGTGGTGGCCGGTTTTTTGCACCCCGATGGGGCTCGCGCTGCAGTCCGCGGTGGTTTGGGCGGGAGCTTATTCGGGGCTGCCTGGGGCCAATGTGTATGCTATCTGGTCCGAATTGATCCCGGCGGTACTGCTCGGGGTGGCGCTTTGGCGGGAAGGCGTCCGGCAGGTGACCGAGGTATTGCCGAAGTTCAGCGCCTTGGGAACCCTGATGCTGGTGGCGCTATGCTTCCTGGTCCTGCCCATGGCCCTGGCTTCGCGGGCGCTGACCACGTCCTCCCTGGGTAGCTGTGATGCGGCGGATTATGCGGCCGGAGCCCGGGTCTTCCAGGAATTTTCCCGCAACTATCGCGGCGGCTTCATCGGGCTGTCCGAGGTGGTGAGCGTGGCGTCGGTGGATAATTTTTACGACTTCTGGATGCGGCTGAATCACTTCACGCCCTCGGCCCTGATCGCGTTCAATGGGGCAGTCTTCGGCTACGCGCCCTATGAAATCACCGGCCTCATGACGGTTTTACTGCTGGTGCTTTCGCTGCCGGCGGTGTTCTGGATGGCGCGCGCAGTCCTGCGCTATTCGCCGCGCGTCAGCCTGTGGATCGCGGCCATCTACGGGTTGAATCCGATCACGTGGTACGCGGTGGCACATGTGGCGATGGGCCAGCTGCTCGCGGCCCACGCCATTGTCTTCATCACGTGGGCCGGCATCGCGCTCTGGCGGGGCCGGCTCACGTGGCGGCGCGGCTGGGCGATGGGAGGAGTGCTGGTCATGGCCTACTGGCTGGTGCTGGGCAGCTACAATTTCATCGTGATCGTCTGCCTGGTGCCGGCGCTGACGTATGCCGGCGGCCAGGTTTTGATCTGGGGTGAATGGCGGCGGTTTGGGCAGTGGTTGCTGCTCATGCTGGTGCCGCTCGCGGTGGCAGGCGCGGTGTTCGGTGAACGCGTGCGGGGCCTGGTCGAGCGCTTCATGCTGTTCCGGCAGTATGATTTTGGCTGGCACATCCCGATCCTATCGCCCGAGGGCTGGCTCGGCGCAGTGAACGGGCCCGGGCTGGGTCCGCTGGCGATGTGGCTGCGGTTGCTGCTGACCTTTTCACTGTTTGTCCTGCTCACCGCGGCGATGCTCCGCGACCGGCGGTACCGCCAGCTCGCCGTTTACCGCGCTGCGACCATGATGCTGCCGGTCATGATCGGCTACAGCTACCTGGAGCTGCGCGGCGCGATGCTCGGCACCAATGCGAGCTACGATGCCTACAAGCTGATGGCGGTGTTTTTCCCGGGCCAGTTGTGCGGGTACTGTTATTGGACAACCCTGTCCCGCAGCCGTGCCCCGTGGCAGCGCTGGGCGGCCCGGATCGGCATCGCGGGCATGTTGGTGTTCAACCTGTCGGTGGCCTATCGGTTTGCCGTGCGCATGCAGAATCCGTCGCTGATCGTGGACCGGGACATGGTGGAGCTGCAGAAAATTGAAACCCGGCCGGCGGTAACCTCAATCAATGTGGAGATCACGGACTTCTGGGCCCGGCTATGGGCCAATTCCTTCCTGCTCGAGAAGCCGCAATATTTCCTGACCCACACCTACGAAGGGCGGCTCAACACGGCGCTCAAGGGGGACTGGGAGTTGACCGACGGCTTGATTGCGGTGTCGGTTCCGACGGAAGCCGACTCCATCCGAATCGGCCGGAGTTTCACCCTGCTGAACCGGCACAGCTGGTTTTACCTGCGAGCCGAGCTGGGCGAGGGCTGGTATCCGGAGGAAAGGATAGCCCGGGTGTTCCGGCGCTGGAATTGGTCGAAGGGAAACGCGACCCTGGTGGTGGACAATCCCCAGACTACGGCGCGAAAAATAAATCTGCGGCTATCGGTGCGCAGTCTGGTCAAGCAGACGATCGAGCTCTGGCATGGGCACCAGCTGGAAGGGACTGTGGCGGTGGGCGAGACGCTGGGGGAGAGAGTGCTGGAGGGCGTTGTGCTGCCGCCGGGCAGGACGATGCTCGAACTGCGCTCGAGCGTCCTGCCCGCGCCGCCCAAGGGGCAGGATGCAAGGCAGCTGGGGTTTGCCGTGTATGGCATCGAGCTCGAGGTTTTGCCCGGCAACGAATCCGCCACGCACTGAGCTTTCGAATCGCATCCCGGAAGGCTTTGCCTTGAATCGCTGCATCCGGATGACCCACGCCACGCTTTTCAATAAGACCTATGCCGGCCGGCCAGTCCTCATCACCGGTGGCTTGGGTTTCATCGGGTCCACCCTTGCACGTGCCCTGGTGAAGCTGGGGGCAAAGGTCACGGTCGTGGACAGCCTGATCCCGGAATATGGCGGCAACCGCCACAATCTCGCGGGCCTGGCGAGCCGGGTCCGCGTCCACATCGCGGATGTGCGCGACTGGCCCAAGCTGCCCCGGCTGGTGCGCGGGCAGGCGGTGCTGTTCAATCTGGCCGGCCAGACCAGCCACATGGACTCGATGACGGACCCGCAGACCGACCTCGACATCAACGGCCGCGCCCAACTGGCGATCCTCGAGGCCTGCCGCCTGCATAATCCGAAGATCCGCATCGTCTTTGCGAGCACCCGCCAGATTTATGGCCGGCCGGATTACCTGCCGGTTGACGAATTGCACCCGCTCCGGCCGGTGGATGTGAACGGCATCAACAAAATCGCCGGTGAGTCCTTTCATCTGCTCTATTCGCGGGTGTACGGCCTGCAGGCGACGGCATTGCGTCTGACCAACACGATCGGGCCGCGTATGCGCGTGAAGGATGCCCGGCAGACCTTCGTGGGCGTCTGGATCCGCTGCCTCGTGGAGGGGAAGCCGTTTGAGGTCTGGGGCGGGGAGCAGCGGCGGGATTTCACGTACGTGGACGACGCGGTGGAGGCTTTCCTGCTGGCGGCGGCCCGGCCGGAGGCCGTTGGCGAGGTGTTCAACCTGGGCGGCCCGCCGCCGGTCACGCTGGGTCGCCTTGCAGAACTCCTGGTCGAGCTCAATGGCGGCGGGAGCTTCGCCGTCCGCTCGTTTCCCGCCGACCGGAAGAAAATCGACATCGGGGATTTTTATGCGGATGACCGCCGCATCGGCCGGAAGCTGGGCTGGCGGCCGCGCACCGATCTGCGGACCATGCTGGCCAGGACCCTGACTTATTATCGCGGCGATCTGAGGCATTATGTCTAACCCCCTGTTTTCAGCCGATCCCAAGGCCGGTTATCTCGCCCACGCGGAGGAAATCCGTGCGGCGATCGACCGGGTGCTGGCCAGCGGCTACTACATCCTGGGCCCGGAAGTTGAGGCCTTTGAGCGCGAGTTTGCCGCCTATCACGGGATTGGCCTGGTGGTGGGAGTGGCCAACGGCACGGAGGCGTTGGAACTCGCGCTGCGCGGCGTGGGTGTGGGCGCGGGGGATTTCGTCGCCACGGTGGCAAATACGGTGACGGCAACGGTGTCGGCGATCGAGCAGATCGGCGCCCGCCCGGTGTTTGTGGAGATCGAGGCGGACACGATGCTCATGTCGGCGCCGGCGCTTGAGGCCGTGCTGGCCGCGCAAGGCGGCCGCGTCAAAACCGTGGTGCCGGTGCATCTTTATGGCCAGCCGGCGGCCATGCCGGCCATCGTCGAGATCGCGCGCCGGTACGGCGCCAGGGTGGTCGAGGACTGCGCCCAATCCCATGGCGCGGTGATCGCCGGCCAGAAGGCGGGCACGTGGGGCGACGCCGCGGCGTACAGTTTTTATCCGACGAAGAATGTCGGGGCGCTGGGTGATGGCGGCGCGGTGTTCACGCGCGACGCGGCGGTAGCGGAAAAGGTCCGGATGCTCCGGCAGTATGGCTGGCGCCAGCGCTATGTGAGCGAGATTCCCGGCCGCAACAGCCGGCTCGACGAAGTGCAGGCGGCGGTGCTGCGGGTAAAACTGAAGCACTTGGATGCGGAGAACGCGGTGCGACGGAGCCGGGCCGGCCGTTATCTGCACGGACTGGCATCGGCCCCGCTGCGCCTGCCTGCCGTGGCACGGGACGCCGGGCCGGTCTGGCACCAGTTCACCGTCCGCACTCCACGGCGGGAGACACTGCGCGCCGTCCTGGCCGAGCGCGGCATTCACTGCGGCGTGCTCTATCCCGTGCCCATCCATCGGCAGCCGGCGTATGCCAGCCCGTCCTTGCACCTGCCCGAGACCGAGCGGGCCTGCGCCGAGGTGCTCTGCCTGCCGGTCCATCCGGCGGTGACCGACGCGGACGTTGACAGGGTTTGCGGGGAAATTCTTTGTTGGGCCAAATCGTGACCATGGCTGCCCCCGCGCTCAGTTTTGTGATCCCGCTGTACAACAGCGCGGATACGGTCCGATCCGTCGTGCGGACCATCGAGCAACTGGCCATCGAAGGCGGCCATGAAATCATCCTGGTGAACGATGGCAGCCGGGACGCGACCGCCCAGGTCTGCCGGGAACTCGTGCGCGAGTCGCGGGTGCCGATGGTGTATGTCGAGCACGCCCGGAATTACGGCGAGCACAACGCCGTGCTGACCGGCTGGCGTCACGCGCGCGGGGCGCACGTCGTGAACCTGGACGACGACGGGCAGAATCCGCCCGCCGAGGCGGTGCGCCTCTGGCAGCAGGCCAGGGCTTCCGGGCTCGACGTGATCTTCGGCCATTATGCGGACAAGCGGCACTCCTGGTGGCGCAACCTGGGCAGCCGGTTCACGAACCGGATGACCGACTGGGCGCTCGACAAGCCGCCGGGGTTTTATCTTTCCAGCTTCCGCTGCGTGACGGCATTCGTGGCCCGGGAAGTGACGGCCCACACCAGCCCGTTTCCCTACATTGACGGGCTGATCCTGCAGGTGACCCAGCGCATCGGCTCGATTGAGGTCCGGCACGAGCCGCGGCAGGCCGGTGCGAGCGGCTATACCCTGCGACGGCTGGTGCGGCTGTGGCTCAGTGCCTGGGTGAATTTCTCCGTGCTGCCGCTGCGGGTGGCGACTGGACTCGGCCTCCTGATGGCTTTTGCCGGAATGATCGGCTTTGGCTGGGTGCTGTGGCTGCGCTACACGAACCAAGGGCCGAATTTCGGCTGGGGTTCGCTGATGGTGGCGCTGCTGGTTTTCTCCGGCACGCAACTGGTCATGCTTGGGCTGATCGGGGAGTACATCGGCCGGATGTTCATCGCCATCAACCAGCGCCCGCAGTCGGTCGTACGCGAGGTGATCACGAGCCGGGAAGACGGGAAGCTGTAGCGCAGTCCCAAGTGATCCGCCGTAGGCAGGATGCCTGCGCTACGGGCCTAGAATCCGGTCCCAGCGCGCGAGTTCATCCGCGATGGCGGCCTGCATGCCGGCATAGGCGGCGGCCGGCGGGTCGCGGCGCAGGCCGAGTGAGTAGAGCAAAGCCTGCAGGCCGAGCGGGTAGTCCGTGGCATCGTGCGAACCGGTCCACTCGCTTTCCAGGTAATGCCGGCTCCAGGAGGAGCGGGCGCCAAGGCGCGCCAGTTCCTCGCGCCAGCGCAGGGTCAGACGGCGGCTGTTCTGCTCATCGCGCTTTTTCCGTCCCGGCGAGGAGCTGACGTGATGACGCACGAGGCTGCGGAGTGCGACGGCGCTCACGCAGCCGGCCGCCCGGGCGCGCAGGCAGAAATCGACATCCTCCCCGCCGTTGGCGAAACCTTCGTCAAAACCACCCAGGCGCAGGAAAAATTCCCGGCGCACCAGCGTGCAGGCGCCGGTGACGGCGTCCGCCTGCCGCCAGCTGTCGCGCGAACGGAGCCGCAGGCCGAATGGCAGCGAGGTGTCGTGCTCGGGCTTGCCGCGATGATTGATGAAAATGCCCGCATGGTCGATGGCGCCGGTCCGCGCGTTGCGCTGGACATTCCCGACCAAACCCACGCGGTTCCCCAGGCGCTGGTGGACGCCAAGGATGGGTTCGAGCCAGCCGGGTGAAAGGACAAGATCGTTGTTGAGGAGCCCGAGGAACTCGCCCCGCGCGGTGGCGGCGCCGCGGTTGTTGGCCCCGGCGTAGCCGAGGTTGCGCTCGTTGTGGATGACGCGAAAGGGCCCGGGTGAGGCCGTCAGGCCGCTCAGCCAGGCGCGGGTTCCATCCGTGCTGCCATCGTCGACCAGGATGATCTCGTGGGCCAGCCCGGAAGGCATCGCGGCCTGGAGACTCGCCACCATGGCCTGCGTGAGCGCGAGGCAGTTGTAGAGAGGGATGACGAACGAGACCTGCATGGGGCGGCGTCAGACAAGGGCAGAAAAAATCCCGGGCTCCGAATCAAATCTCAGGCGGCTGGCCGATGCCGCGGGCGGGTCCTACACGACCTTGCGGAGGTACGTAGCGTAGCTGGACTTGCCGAGCTTGGTGATGTTCGCATCCAGCTGGGCGCGGTTGATCCAACCCTGCCGGTAGGCGATTTCCTCCAGGCAGGCGATCTTGAGGCCCTGCCGGTTCTCGATGACATGGACGAACTGCGCGGCCTCCATGAGGGAGTCGTGGGTGCCGGTATCGAGCCAGGCGGTGCCGCGGCCGAGAAGCTCGACACGCAAGCCGCCGGATTCCAGATAGAGTCGGTTGAGGTCGGTGATCTCGAGTTCGCCGCGTTTCGAGGGCTTCAGCTTGCGCGCCAGGCCGACAACCTCCCGGTCATAGAAATACAGGCCGGGAATGGCGTAGTTGGATTTCGGTTCGGCCGGCTTTTCCTCGAGCGACAGCACCCGGCCATCCGGCGCGAACTCGACGACACCGTAGCTTTTGGGATCGGCGACATGGTAGCCGAAGATGGTGGCTCCGGTGGTACGCGCCCCGGCGGTCTTGAGCGACTGGGTGAGCTCATGGCCGTAGAAAAGATTGTCGCCGAGGATGAGGGCGGAGGGCGAGTCGCCGATATGGTCGGCGCCGATAAGGAAGGCCTGGGCCAGGCCGTCCGGGCTCGGCTGCTCGGCGTAGCTGAGCTTGACCCCGAGGTTGGCGCCGTCCCCGAGCAGGCGCCGGAACAGGGGCAGGTCCTGCGGGGTGGAGATGATGAGGATTTCCCGGATGCCGGACAACATCAGCACCGACAGCGGATAATAGATCATCGGCTTGTCGTAGACCGGCATGAGCTGCTTGCTCACGGCGATGGTCAGGGGATAGAGCCGGGTGCCGGAGCCGCCGGCGAGGATGATGCCTTTGCGGGACATGGGAACGTGTTTCAAGTTAGGGGAGCTTAAGTTTTAAGCAGCAGGGACCGCGGCCGTACAACTTAAACCTTGGTCGGCTCAACCCTTAATCCCGAGCCGTTCGCGGGCATATTTCTTCGACGTGATATCGGTGCACCAGGAACGGTGGGCGAGGTACCAGTCGACGGTCTTGGCGATGCCCGTGGCGAAATTCTCGCGGGGCGCCCAGCCGAGCTCGCGCTGGAGCTTGGCGCAATTGATGGCGTAGCGGCGGTCATGGCCGGGCCGGTCGGCCACATAGGTGACCTGGCTCAGATAGGGTTTGGCATCGGCCCGCGGGGATTTTTCATCGAGCAACGCACAGATGGTCCGGACGATCTCAATGTTCGGCTTCTCATTCAGCCCGCCGATATTGTAGGTCTCGCCGACGCGGCCGTTCCGCAGGACCAGCCAGATGGCGGCGGTATGATCCTCGACGTAGAGCCAGTCGCGGACCTGCTGGCCGTCGCCGTAAACCGGGAGCGGTTTGCCCTCGAGGGCGTTGAGGATCATCAGCGGGATGAGCTTCTCGGGAAAATGGTAGGGGCCGTAATTGTTCGAGCAGTTGGTGGTGAGCGTGGGCAACTTGAAGGTGTGCTGATACGAGCGGACGAGGTGGTCGCTGGCGGCCTTGGAGGCGGCATAGGGGCTGTTGGGCGCAAAGGCCGTCTCCTCGGTGAACGCGGGGTCGGTCGGAGCGAGCGTGCCATAGACCTCATCGGTCGAGACGTGTAGAAAGCGGAAGGCGGCCTGGGCGGGCTCCGCGAGTTTGTTCCAATGCAGCCGCACGCTGTTGAGGAGGCGGAGGGTGCCGACGACGTTGGTTTGGATAAACGGTTCGGGGGAATCGATCGAACGGTCGACGTGCGATTCGGCCGCGAAGTTGACGACCGCATCGATGGCATGCTCGGCGAGCAGGCGGGCCACCAAGGCGGAGTCGCCGATATCACCCTGCACGAACACATAGCGCGGGTCGCCGGCCAGGTCGGCGAGATTGGCGGGATTACCCGCGTAGGTCAGAGCGTCGAGGTTAACGAGCCGGGTCAGGGGGGAGAATTTTTCCGTGAGGCGCTGGCGGATGAAATTGGAGCCGATGAAGCCGCAGCCGCCGGTAACGAGGAGGTTCATGGGAACTTAGGCGGACTTTTTCCAGTGGCGGAGGGCCAGTTCAACGGCGGCGTGCACCTCAGTGAGATGGATGCCGGTTGCGGCGAGCTTGGAGGAGTCCATCACGCAGTTGGAGCGGGGGGTTTTGGCGGCGAGCTTCATGAAGTCGGCCTCGCTGGCGAAGAATTCGTAATCCTTGGGATGGACCCCGCTTTTTTTGATCAGGGCCACGACCTCGCGGGTGGTCACCTGGCCGGGGTTGGTGACATTGTAGGTCGAGAAGGGAATGCGCTTTTCCCAGCAGGCGAAGGTGGCGGCGACGAACTCCTCGAGTTGTGAAATGGAGTTGGTGGCCTCGAGCAGGCGCGGATAGCGCATCAGCTTGGTGAGATAGTTGCGGGGATTGTCCACTTCGTTGAACGGGATGCGGAGGCGCCAGACGTAGACATTCGGCTGGCCGGCCAGCACTTCCTCCCCAAGGGCCTTGGTGCCGCTGTAAAAGGAGCAATTGTTCTGGCGGAAGGTGAAGTTCGGGGCATCCGTTTCGGCAAAACCGCTGCCATCCGGGCGCGCGCCCGTAAAAATGCAACCGGAAGAGACGTGACCCCACGGCACGCCTGCTTCTAGGCAGGCCTGGGCGATGATGCCGGGCAGGACGGCATTGCCCATGAGGCATTCGCCCTTGTGGAGTTCGCAGGCATCAACGTTGGGCTTGCCGGTGTAGCCGGCGGCGTTGATGAGGAATTCCGGGCGCTCGCGACGCAGGGCCTCAGCCAGGATGGCGGGATTACTGTAGTCGAGGTCCGCCCGACGCAGGTTGCGAAAGGCGATGCCCTTGCGCGTCAGGAGCGCCTGATAGGCCTGACCGACGTAACCGGAACCACCGAGCAGATAAATCATGGAAGCGTTGATTGAAAGAGTTCGGACATGGGGGGAACAAGGTTTTTCTCGGCCTCCGTGGTTCGCGGTTTTCTCCCGGACGATCAGGGCGTTTGAACGTCCGGCCGATCACGGTGTGCGGGTGTTGCGGGCATAGATCCGGTAACCGTCAAGATTTTCCACCAAATGGTAATTCGAGCCCACCCAGTCGGCGAGTTCCGGAAAAATCTGCGGTCCGAACAGGGAGTGGACGGTGTAGATGAACCCGTCGTCCGCGATAGCGTCCACAAAGAAGGCGGGTGGATGTTTCCGGAGGTCCCACATCATGCGCTCGCGATAGAACCGGTTCATCGGGCCCGGTGCGATTTCCGGCTCGGCTTGGGCGTCCCGGGCGCCTTGGGTGAGACCGCTTTCGGTGTGAAGGCGCGGGGCCCAGCCCCAGACCACGAGCGTGTCGCCCGGCTGCGCCAGTTCCCGCAGGCGCCGCGAGACCGGATGCACGGAATTGCGCTGCCCTTCCACGAGTGCCCCAACGAGGGACAGGTCGTTCACGCGGGTCAGGATCTGTGGGACAAGAATCAGGATGATCACGCCCGCGGCGATGATCCAGCGGATGCGAGTGGCCCAACGGACGGGGACCCGGGATTCGGCCAGGCTGAAGCCGGCCGCGAGTGAAAGCCCGCCAAGCCAAGCGAGGGGCAACACGAGAAAGTGCAGGTAATGCCAGAAAACTCTCCCGGGATAGATCACCGTCCACAGGCCCACCGCGACGAGCACCCATGCGCCCCAGAGCGGTATTCGGGTTTGCGGCCGGGTTACGCCGCCAATGAGAGACACGGCCACCGCGAGCCCGACCGTGCCCAAGAAAAACGGCTTGAAGACAAAATCGATGCCGACGTAGAGGGCATAGAAGTCGCGCAGGAGCTTCATCCGGTCCTCAACGTGCCCGGCCACGTAGACTCGGTTCGACTCGATATAGGCCATGTAGGCCTGTGCTCCCTGGCCATAGAGTGCGATCCAAGCCAAGAAAATCAGACCGGGCAGGATCGCGCCGGTGGTGAGCGCGAGCACACGGCCGATCCGCTCCTTGCGCGTGGCGGCGGGCACGGACCAGGCTGCGACCAGACCGAAGCCTCCGAGCGTCACACCCAGCACGACCGACTGGGCCTTGGCAAAGGGCAGACACCCGAGGCACACCCCCGCCAGCAGGAGCCGCCGGCGCCGCGCTGCTGTGCGCTCATTGGGGACCAGGCAGGCATCCGCAATCAACCACGCCGCCACGGCCAGTAGGCAGAAGGAGGGCTGCTCGCTGGAATATTGAACATATTCCCACACCGAATTGAATGCGACGAAGCCGAGCAAGGGGAGCATTCCCAGCCGCGCGATGCCGTCGCTGGTGAAACGGCGCAGGAGACCGTAACAGGCGAGCGCGGCGGCGCCATGGGCGAAGAGGGCGGCAAGGCGCAGGCCGAAGTAGCTGATGCGGCCGTCGAACAGCAGGGCCGGCCAGAGGAAATACGCGTTGATCGGACCTGAGGTATGCATGTCCACCGAACGCCAGGGCACGGGGTCTCGCCAATAGGTCATCGCCCCGGCGCCGAGCTGCGTTTCGTCGGGATTCCGCATGGGCCCGGCGACCAGCCCGGGCCAGCGGAACGCCACCAGTGCGAGGACGGCAACCATTGCGAACATGAGCGGATCGAGCAGGCGGCGCGGGAGGCGTCGCCAGAGCGGGGCGTCCGGATGCCAGTCGGCGCCGAGCCGCAGGACCGTAAGCAGCAGGACTGCGCCCCAAGCCACCCAGGCGATTGTCCAGTAGCGGAACGGAGCTTCATCAAACCATGCCAGAATGCCGTCCGGAGCCAGGGCCAAGCATGGAGGTGAAAACGCGGTCATGGTCAGACTCGGCGGGGTTGAAGAAGGGAGGCCAAAAATGAAAAGTTGGAATCCGGGTGCATGGCCGGACCGGGCCGTCGGTTCCGCTCCCCGGCTGGCAACGGCTTCACCGGCCGGGCCGGGTCCGGTCAACGACGCTGGTAGTCGCCCCGGCTGAAATATTTTTCCAACCAGACATAGGCGCAGATGAAGAAATAACGGCTGCCCATTTCCTTGATCTTGAGCTTGGGGACGCCGTATTTCCGGTTCCGCCACGAGATGGGCGTGATCGTGTAGGAGAAACCCCGTACGATCGCCTTTAGCGGAATCTCGACCGTAAGGTTGAAATGGGGCGCGAGGAACGGCCGGCAACCGTCGATCACGGTGCGGCGGTAGGCCTTGAAGGCGTTGGTGGTGTCGTTGAGCGGAATGGCAAACCCGACGCGCACGAGGAAGTTCGCGAGCCGGTTCACCATGAGCTTCACGCGCGGATAGTCGATGACCTCGCCGCCCTTGATGAAACGGCTGCCAAACGCGCAGTCGTATCCCTCGTTGAGCAGCCGCCAGTATTTCACGGCATGGGCGGGCGAGTCGGACGCGTCGGCCATCATGATCACGACCGCGTCTCCCTTGCTGTGGTCAATGCCCCAGATCACGGCGCGGCCGAATCCGTTCAAGCCGCTGTTCTGGGTCGGCGCCAAGGCGGGAAATTTCAGCTTCAATTCCTGCAGCACGGCCCAGGTGCGGTCCTCGCTTCCGTCGTCCACGACGATGACTTCGTGGGGAATGCCCTCGCCGGCGAAGGTCTGGCAGATGTCCGCGACGGTCGCGGGCAGCGATTCCTCCTCGTCCCGGGCGGGAATGATGACCGAAAACAGTTTCAGCGGGGCGGCGGGGGCGGGCATGAAGGGCACGAAAAATCAGAGCGGGGCGGAGATGTCGAGCCAGCCAGGATGGGCCCGCGCATGGGCCGCGATTTCATCCAAGATGGCCGGGGTGGAAACCTGGGGTTGCCAGTTCCAAAGCCGGGTCGCCTTGGCGTGATCGAGGACGATCCACGGGATGTCAAAGGCCCGCGGTGCGGGGTCCGCGGACACCGGATGCGGGCCAAAGCGGCTGTCGCACCAGTCGGTCAGCTGGCGCAGCGACATGGCCGAGGCGGTGCCGCCGGAAAAATTGGCAAGGCGGTCGGCGGCGGGCAGGGCCGGGGCGGCAAACTGTTTTTCCAGCAGCGGCGCGAGATCGCGCGGATGAAGGCAATCGCGCACCTGATGGCCGTGGCCGCCAAAGCCGATGTACTTGAGCGGCCGGCGCTGCAGGTGGCTGTTGAGCCAGTAGGTGAAAATGCCCTGGTCGGCCCGGCCGAACTGGCCCGCGCCGGCGAGCACGCCGCAGCGGTTGACAAAGACAGGCAGACCGAAGGTTTCACCGTATTCCAACGCCAGCGCTTCGCTGGCGAGCTTCGTTGAGCCGTAGAGGGAAATGGGCGCAAGGGTGGCAAAGGATTCGTCGACGCCGGCGGCGGAAACGCCCGGAGGCAATGCGGGACCCGCGACCACGCGAAAGGCGCCGTTGACGGCCTCCACCGGCAGCGCGGCCAGCGGGGCGATGGAGTAGACCCGGCTGGTGCTCAGCAGAATGAATCCGGCGCGGTGCTGCTTGCAGTATTCGAGCAGGTTCACCGTGCCGCCGAGGTTGTGCTCGATGAGCTGGCGCGTGCTGGTTTTCCCATCCACTCCGGCCAGCACGCTGGGGTTGGCCGCGGCATCAATCACCCAGTCGCAGGCCGGCAGGGTCTCAAGATCGCTGGCGGCGCGGAGATCGCCGTGAAACAGCTTCACGCCCAAGGTCTTGAGTTCGGCCCGGTTGGTCTCGCTGCCCGGACGGATGAAGTTGTCGAAGCCGTAAATCTGATGCCCGCGACCGGATTGGAGAAGGGTTCGCGCCAAGGTGCTGCCCACAAAGCCGCACACCCCGGAGATCAGGATTTTCATCACGGTGAAGCAAGCAGGGTATCCGGCGCGGCGAAAGGCGAAATTTGCGCACTTCCCAAGCCATCAGCCTGCGGTGCTCTGCGGTCAGCCACCCACGTGAATCTTTATGGCCGGCGATGCCTGCCACCGAATGCCGACCAACCCGTTACTTCTTGTCCGCCGCGGCCTTTTTCTGGGCCTCTTCATAGGCTTTCCGCTGCTGCTGGCCGATTTCCAGCAGGTCGGTGACGAGCATGCGGGCTTCGCGCTCCTGGACTTCTGGAGGAGCTGACGCGAGCGAGGGCAAGGGTGGGGTGGGGACGGGCGCAGCCTCGGCGGAGGCCACCGTCGCCGCGGAGGCGGACACGGCGCCCGGAGCCTGAACGACGGGTTTGCTCAGCGGCAGGGTGAGGGTCTCGCCATTGGCGCGCACCGTGGCTTGGTCCAGATCCGCATTGTAGCTGATGGCGGTCACGTCGTTGACCGTGCTCCCAATGGGGATCCAGAAACTCTGCTTGTCGCTCAGTCGCGTAACACTGATCAGGGTGTCCTTGCCCTTAACGATCATGCCCGAGAGCTGATACTTCGATGAGACCGCGGCGCTGCCTGAGACGGCGGCTGGTGGCAGGAAGGGCGAATTCCTCGGCAGCTCCTGGGCGGAAGCGCCGGCGACCCCGGCCATTGCCACGGCCAGCATGCATGCGAAACGGAAAAGGGTGGGGCCGGAAGGATTCATGCGGTGGATGTGACAGATGACGCAGGAGAAGGAGCCCGATGTTACAGACGAAGTGAAAAGAAGCCAGATAAGCCCAATCCCGAGGCAATGGAGCCGCGGGAGTCGGGTGGCGGAAATCGGCGCTGAACGCCGTCCCTAGGCGGGGTTCGCCGGCCGGTGAAAAAAGCGCCGGAGCAACGCGGGGGCGGCCTGCTCGCGCAGCCGCGTGCAAGGCGCTTCAAAGGCATAATGAAGCAGCGCGCTGAGCGCGATCGTGGCGCCCAGCACGGTGGCAAAGAGGGACCAGGCCTGAAGGGCGGAGGTTGGCCAGTCCTTGAAAAAACGAGGCATGATCAGGCGGGAAAGCGGATGCTGCACGAGGTACATGGCATACGACCAGAGGGCGATCCGGCGGATGGACGTGGTGGCAAAGTTTTCCGCGGACAAAGTCCAGGTGGACGCGCCCGGCAGGAGCAGGGCAAATCCGAGCGAGACCAGGTTGAAACGCCAGGTCCGCGCGAAGAAAGCGTCCGCGCCCGCGGCCACCCAGTTTCCCTGGATCCGCCAAAGCGAGGCATACATGGCAAGGAGCAACAGGCACCCTGCGACCGCACAGAACACCGCCGAGCGGCGCCACATCGCGGGAAACCGGCTGGCGAGCCAGGCACCGATCATGCCGGTCATGATGGCATCGAAACGATTGACGACGATGACCCGCTGCCACTCCCCCCACGTGGCATAGTCATGTGGGGCGGAAGCCATGCGGGTGCAGGTGGAGAAGAGGTAGAATGAAGCGGCGGTGAGCAGGAAGACACCGTCGAACCGGGCCCGCAGGCGCAGGCCTAGCCAGAGCGCCGCAGGAAACAGCAGATAAAACCACTCTTCCACGGCAAGGCTCCACGACTCGGGCACGAAGGCCATCCGGTACGAGGCGAAGTTCCGGAGGAAGAAACCCTGCTCCAGGACGACGGAGACGGGGTAATGGACCGACTGCTCATACCGGTCGATCAGCACGTTCGCCACGAGCAGCAGCCAGAACAGCGGCAGGGTGCGAAACCAGCGGCGCAGGTAGAATTCGGGCAGGGCGCCGCCGGTCGCAAAGTCCGGGCCGCGCGCGACCAGGATCTTGCCGATGAGGAATCCGCTCAGCACAAAGAAGAGTTCCACCCCGTAGAAGCCGCCGTGGCCCAGCAGGCCCAGCCACCAAACATGCGGATAAAGCACGGCGAACAAATGCGCGAATAGGACGCTCAAAATCGCGGCGGCCCGCAGCAGGTCGAGGCCGAAGATCCGCGCCGATTCATGTCCGAGGGAGGCGGAACGGGCAGGGGATGAAATAGGGGAAGCGGTCAAGGAGTGGGCGGTTTCAGCCGCGTTTCGCCGCCAGCGTGGGTAAGCGGCTTACTTCGCCTCGCGGCGGCGCCAGGCCTCGACGATCTGGCGGATTGTCTCCTCGAGCGACTGCGTGATGTCCCAAGCGGGATAATGGGCGCGCATCTTCCGCAGGTCGCTGTAGTAGCAGATGTGGTCGCCGATGCGGTTCTGGTCGACGTAGGTGAAGACCTGCGGCCGGCCGGTGAACTTTTCCGTGATCAGGAACGCCTCGAGGATGGAGGTGCTGTTGGCCTTGCCACCGCCAAGGTTGTAGACCTCGCCGGCGCGGGGCGCGGCGACAAACGCGGCCATGAAGCGGGCGACGTCGAGCGAGTGGATGTTGTCGCGCACCTGCTTGCCCTTGTAGCCGAAAACCTTGTATTCGCGGCCCTCGAGGTTGCACTTCACGAGGTAACTGAGGAAGCCGTGCAACTCGACGCCGGTATGGTTGGGCCCCGTCAGGCAGCCGCCGCGGAGGCAGCAGCAGGGCAGGTTGAAATAACGGCCGTATTCCTGGACCATCACGTCGGCGGCGACCTTGGACGCGCCGAAGAGCGAATGTTTCGACTGGTCGATGGTGAAGGTTTCCGCGATGCCGTGCTCATAGGCGGGATCGGCGTAATCCCAGCGCGTGGCGAGTTCCCGCAACGCGATGCGGTTGGGTGCGTCACCGTACACCTTGTTCGTGCTCATATGGACGAACGGGGACTCGGGCGACGCCTGGCGCACGGCTTCGAGCAGGTTCAGGGTGCCGACGGCGTTGGTGTCGAAGTCATCAAACGGGATGGCGGCGGCGCGGTCATGGCTGGGCTGGGCGGCGGTGTGGACGACGACATCGGGCTTCACGGACCTGACCAGCGCGAGCACGCCGGCGCGATCGCGGATGTCGAGCTCGTGGTGCACGAAGCCCGGCAGCTCCCTGAGCAGGCGCTGCTGGTTCCAACGCGTGTCACCCTGCGGGCCGAAGAAGACGGCGCGCTGGTTGTTGTCCACGCCATGCACCGTGTAGCCCAGCTCGCGGGCGAAATAGACGCAGACCTCGGAGCCGATGAGGCCGGAGGAGCCAGTGACGAGAAGGGTTTTGGCCATGGCGGGTCGGGAAAGGGGCGGGACGGAAAGCAGTCAGGCAAGAGGAGGGACTGCAGGCTTTCCAGCTGATTTCTCATGCCCGGCTGACGGCCCAGGCGCGGACCGCCACAGCGCGAAGCCGATCAGCCCGGTGGAAAGCGCCATCAGCCAGATCATGCCGGGATGAATGGGCGCCGAGCCGTAGTAGGGCACCCAGGTGAGGGCAAAATCCAGGAGGTGCCAGCCCAGCATTGTCGAGGCGATCCAAACCGGCAGGTCCAGGATAAAAACAACCGCGAGCAGCATCAACGACAGCATCATCGCGTAGGAACTCGAATGGACGACCGTCGAAGCCGGAATGAACATCACCAGAACCCAGAAGACCAGGGTGAGCACGGTCCAGCCGAGTAGGAGGCCCTGCAACTCGAAGTGCCGGGGCCCGCGGCGGCGAAGCAACCAGACGAACGGGGCGACCGCCCAGGCGAGATTCAGGACACCGAGACTGCGAAAGACATAGAAGAACTCATCCACCCGCCGCTGGCGGATGGATGTGGTGAAGAAATCGAGGGCCGAGGCGTGCGAGCCCCGGAAGAGCATGTCGAGGTTGATGTGCTTGTTGGCGATCAGGTTTTCGCGCGGCAGGGCGGCGTAGGAGTCTCGGATGGTCTCGAGGGTCCCGCGGGCATCAATCGCCACGACGCCGGCGAGGTGCCATTTCAGCAGCCGGTTGGCCGGGGGATCGTAGAATTTCTGGTACGCGGTCCACGGCAGGGCCAGCAGCCCGAAGACGGCGGCGGCGATCAGGCAATTCTTCCAGCCGGGGAAATAGCGCGGGAGCACGAGCAGGAGCGCAAGGATCACGAGGGAAAACGCCGCGGCCCCGTGGGCCAGCCAGCCGAGCGCGGCGGCGGCGGCGGCGAGCCCGGTCAGGGCCGGGGAGCGGGGCGCCGACCGGTCAAGCAGCAGCACCCCCGCCATGAGGACCAACCCGCCGGCCAGGAGCTTGGGCCAGACGAAGGTGCTGTTGAAAAGGAGGAAACCAGAGGCGCCGATGACCAGGATGGCCACGGCGGAACGGCGGCGGCCCAGCTTCAGCGCATGGCACAGCAACCACGCGCCGGGCAGCCAGCAGAGCTGGGCCAGCGTGCCGAGGCACTGATAGCCCAGGCCGACGGGAAGATGCAGCCACTCGAGCCACGGGCGCACCAAAAGATAGAGCCCCACTTGGAGCGGAGGCCGATCGCTGCTCAGCCAGCCGGCATCGGGCAGGAAGGGTTTGACGGGTTCGCCGGCATAGAGCCGGTCGCCGAGCATTTTGGGCAGGTTGGCGTCGATCGGGAAGGGGTAGAGAAAGCGGAAGCTGGATTGCCATTCCGGTTCGTGCCCAAGTTCGGGCAGGTAAAGCAGGGCCAGATAAAACAGCCCGATCGCAAATCCGAGCAGGGCCGGCAAGGCGAGCCCGCGGGACGCGATGCCGGGAGCAAGTCGGGGCCGTGACCGCATCCACAGGCCGAGCAACCCGGGCACGAGGGAAAAGGAAACCACCCGGCCGAACCCGGGGTAGAAGAAGTAGGCCCAGAAAACCAGGTAGCCGATCACGCCGACAAAAACCAGCGGCGCGGCCAGCAGCACCCGCTCGTCGTCCCAGCCGCGCCGGACCAGCCAGCGATGCGCCGCCGCCGCCGGGAGGGCGACCAGACCGCAAACAATGATCCACGTGGCCAGGAGCAGCATGGCATCAAGGCCGCAGGCGCCGCAGCTGCGGCAGGGCGCCGACGGCCAGCGAGGCCAGGCCGGCGATGATCACGACGAAGTGGTATTTCAGCAGCTTTTCCGCGATCCAAGTGAGGCGGCCGACGTCGACGGGCTCGGTGAAGGCAAACCAACTCCCGGGATCCGCCGCCGTGGCCTCCAGCCACCACTCGCCGGCGGGGCGAAAGACACTGACGTTCTTCCAGTAATTTCCGGGGGCGGACTCGGGCTCGACCGCGACCTCGCCGGCGGCGCTCCGCACGACCAGCCGGCCGTGGTAGCCGGGACGCCCGAGATCGCCCGCGATGCGGAAACGCAGGATGGGCAGGGTGGCGGCGGGTTGGGGCGTGCTTTGCCAGTGATACGGCAGGGCGGTACCCGTCAGCGACCATGTGCTCAGCGCGATCGGCCGGATGGCCGCGGGCGCGGCGGCAGGGAGTGAGACGGGCGCGCCATTCGAAACCGGGATCGAGCGGCGCACACTGGGTGGCATGATGGACTGGATGGCGGGCGAAGCCAGGCGCAGCACCAGCGTCGGACCGTCCGGATAAGGCACGTCACCCCACGGTTTGTTGAGCAAATGGGCCGGATCGCGGGTTTGCAGGAAGTCGCGCACATGTCCTTCCTGCCGCTGCTGGCGGGAAATATCCGGCTCGATGTCGTAGCGCCACATCGTGTAGCTCTGCTGGATCAACCCGGCCGCGACCACCGCGAGCCAGAGCGCCCCGAACCAGCGCCGCAGCCGGCCGGGAAACTCCTGGAAGAGGAAGATCCAGCCGAGAGCGACATTGACCGCCAGCAGGTCGAGATACCGCGGCGACAGCACCGTGCCGCCGCCACCGCGCGCGTAGGCGAGGGCGAGGCATTGGAGCAGGATCCACGCAAGCAGGCCCATCAGGAGGGCGTCGTCGTTGGAGGTGACCCGGCTGCGCACCCGGCGGACCACAAACACCGCGGCGGGGGCAAACAGCACCAGGGACCAGGGAAACAGCGAGGAGCCGGGCCACGCGAGCAATTGGAACAATTCCTCGACAAATTGATCGGGACTGTGGGCCCGCAGCACCGCATGGCCCGGCACCTCGTTTTTCATTAGCCAGCCGGTCACGCAGAACAACGCCGCGAGGAGGGCGGTGGTGACCTGCTGGGCCGACCACCGGCGCTCGCGGATGAAGCGGTGCGCCAGCACCGCCAGGATGGCCGCGCTGGATAAAAACCCCGAGGCCATGGTGAGCACGGCGAGGGCACCCGAGATCTGCCCGAAGATCCAGCGCTGGCCGAAGCGGTCACCGGACAACGTCAGCCAGACATGGCCGAGCGAGAACAGCAGCAGGAAGTAAAACTGCACCTGGAAGCCGCAGAGGGTGTTTTCCCACGAAAACGGCAGGGTGAACAGCAGCACGAGCAGGCCGGCGAACAGCCCGAGCCAGATTCCCGCCAGCCAGCGGCGCGCAAACAGCAGCAGCAGCAGCGCGCAGAGGGTATGCACTGCGGCGTTGGCCGTGGTCTCCAGGAAACAATCCCACTGGCCGTTGGCGATGAAGAGGCCGAGGGTGTAGAGCTTGGTGGTGACGAGACGATGCTCGTTGTGCGGATGGAAGATCTCCTTGGCCCGCATCCAGCCTTCCAGCCACGGGCGCAGGACGACCTCGCTTTGGGCGTCCCACTGGTCCCACGTCGGCAAGTCGCTGCCGGCGACATCGATGAACCAGAGCTTGCCGCCGAAAATGAGCAGGCAGAAGCCCGCCAGCAGAAACCACCGCGAGCGCGTCGTCATGGTTTCATACCTCGGGGAAAGCGGTGCAGGAGCCGCGCCGAAACCGGGAGCTGCCGCCGGTCTTATGTTCGGGCGCGGACATGGCAATGCGTGTCGATTTAGGGCGGAGATGAAGATCATCCGCCGTGGCTTGGTCGGCGAAACTTGCGATTGGCATGCGGGCGGGGCGGCTCAGCGCGGGGGGAACGCGAGGGAGAAATCCTCCCGCTTCAATGTCAGGTTGGGATTGTAGGCGGGGTCGCGGTCCAGCTGCCGGCCCCAGACACGGCGCATGTAGGCGGCCTCGCGCAGGAACCGCTCGAGCTTCTCCGGCGTATCCTCGGCCCCGCGGCTGGCGGATTCGTGGTGGTAAAGCTCGGCAAACGGCGTCCAGAGGTTCCGGTAGCCGGCTTGCTGCACGCGGAGGCAGAGATCAATGTCATTGAAGGCGACCGGCAGGTCGGGTTCGTTGAAGCCGCCGACAGCGGCGAAGGTCTTCGCGCGGATCACCAGGCAGGCGGCGGTGACGGCGGAGTAGTTTTGCGCGAGCCGGAGACGGTTGCGCTGGCCCTCGCTGCCGCGCGGGGCGTCCTTGAACGCGTGGCCGGCGACGCCGTCGCGGCCGGCGGGACCGGTGAGGCCTAGCACGACCCCGGCGTGCTGCACGGTGTCGCCGGGATAATAGAGCATCGCGCCGACGGCGCCGATCTCCGGGCGGAGGGCCTGCGCGACCATTTCGTTGAGCCAGTCGCCGGCGATGACCTCGAGGTCGTTGTTGAGGAAGGCGAGTACGGAACCGTTCGCCGCCGAGGCGGCAAAATTGTTGAGGGCGGAGAAATTGAACGGCGCGTCGTAGTCGAGCACGCGCACGCCGAGGCCGCGCAGTTCGCCGAAGTAGGCCAGGGTGGCGGTCTCGTCGGAGCGGTTGTTGACGACGATGATCTCGAAGTCGGGATAAGTCGTCTTGGCAAGGATCGAGCCGACGCAGAGCCGCAGCAGGTCCATGGCGTTTCGCGTCGGAATGATGACCGAGACCTTGGGCGGGGGCGAGGGCAGCGCATAGCGGACGCGCCAGTGATGGCCCTTCACCGGGACGAGCTCCGCAGCGACCGCGGTGCGCGCCAGATGATCCGTGAGCGCCTTCCGCGCGGCGATGAAGGGGTAGTCGCTCTTCTCGTCGATCACGAGCGCCGTGGAGCCCGGAATGGCGCGCCAGTGGTAGAGCACGCGCGGAATATGGTGGACCTGGGCGGCGGTCAGCCCGGTGGTCACCCGCAGCGTAAGGTCCCAGTCCTGGCTGCCTTCATAGCCCGTGCGGAAGCCACCCACGGCCCGCACGCGGGCGGTGCGGAACACAGACAGGTGGCAGGTGTAATTCTGGCCGAGCAGCAGATCGGGGTTCCAGTCGGGCTTGAAGTAGGGATCGTAGCGGCGGCCGAGTTCGTCGATCTTGTCCTCGTCGGAATAGATGAACTCGAGCGCGGGCTGCCGGGCGGCGGCGAGCACCACATCGGCGAGGGCGCGGGGCGCGAGCTCATCGTCATGGTCGAGCAGGGCGACGAATTCGCCCGATGCGAGGTCGAGGGCCGTGTTGGAGGAGGCGGAGATGTGGCCGTTTTCCGGGCGGAACGTGACCTTGATGCGGGCATCGCGCTGCGCGAAATCCTCCAGCACCCGGCGGACGTGGGCGGCGGGCGAGGCGTCGTCGGCAATGCAGAGTTCCCAGTGCGGATAAAGCTGGGCGCGCACGGACTCAATGGCCTTCACGAGCCATTGCTCGGGCGGATTGTAAACCGGCATGAGCACGGAAACCAGCGGCCGGTGCTCCGGTGGCAGCGCCTCAACCTCTGCGCGCAGGATGATCTGTTCCTCCAGCGTCGGCGTGTCGTAGCGCTTCACCCAGGTGGCGTAATCGCGGCGGAGGTGGCCGGGGATGTCCGCGCTGACCTTGGCGGTCGGCACGGCGAAGCAGTGCCAGCTTCCGTCCTCGGTCAGCGCCTCGAAGGCGATGTGCTGGGTGGTTTCGGCAGGCAGGGTACAGTCGAGCGTGAAGCCGGAATCGCGCGCGTGCGGATGATCGGGGTGCCCGGCGCCGACATCCACCCGGGCGAGACCGTAGACCGCCTTGAAGGTCCGGCCGGCGGCGCGGGCGAGCACGGCCACGATCCGGCCGCCGGCCGGCGCGATGACCCAGCCGCGGATCTCGCCGGCGGCCGGAACGTCGTCCCAGTCCGACGGTTCGTCGATCATGTAGGCAAAGGCGGCCTCGGGCGCGGGGGGCCGCGGAGTAGCCGCGGACGCCTTGCCCTTGGACGAATCGAGGAAAAGCCGGCGCAGCGAACGCAGCGGGCTCGTCACCGTCCATGAAAACGACTCGGTCATGCGGCGGATCTTGTCGTCGCGCTGGCGGAGTTCATCGGCGTTGAACGTGCGTGTGAGGCGCGACATCGCCGCGGCGGACTCGACGAGCTGGCTGCGGAGCAGTTCGACCTGGTTGTGCTGGCCCTGAAGCTTGGCGCGGTTGTAGCTCTCCTGCGCGGTGAGCCGCGCGTTCTCGGCCTGGAGCCGGGAAAGCTCACGGCGCGAGCCGGCAATGGTGGTTTCCATGGCGCGGAGGCGCAACGCGGCATCACCCTCCGCCAGCAGCACGTCCTCGGATGGCGGCGTGTCGGGGTCAGTAAAGAGCGGCGTGGCCGCCGCGATCACTTCACCGTAAAAATCCAACAGGCCGGCGGTGTTCGCCTTAAGGTCGAAATGGGTGCGGGAGAACTCCAGGGCGCCCGAGCTGAGCCGCTGGGCGAGGGCTTCATCACCGAACACCTGCAGGCACCTGTCGGCAATTTCCTCGGCCCGGCCGGTCTCAAGCAGCAGCGCATGGCGGCCATCCTCCATCTCGCGGGCGAGGTTGGCGCGGGGCACGATCACGGGCCGGCCGACGCAGAGAAACTCCGGGATTTTTGAGGGCAGCCGGTAGTCGTTGAAGGCGTCGGGCGCGCCGGGTTGCACCAGCGCGTCAGCCAGGGCGAGCAGCGGGCCGAGCCTGGCCTTGGGCAGGAAACCCAGGTCGATGACGTGGGCGCCGCCAAGGGCCGTGAGTTCCCGCGCGAGGTCGGGGGGATTGAGGCCGGTGCGGACCAGCCGGCAGGGCGTGCCGCGCTCATTGATGAGACGCACGGCCAGGAGGAGCGTGCGGACATCAGCCAGGTTGGCGAACGTGGTGCTGCCGGTGTAAACGAGCACCTTTTCCCCGGGCTGCAGGCCGATTTCCTCGCGCAGGGCGGGATCGGGAATCAGGGGCTGGTAGAGCGCACCGTCGATGCCCGGCAGCAGGCGCCGGGCGGGCTTGCCCGCGGGGATCAGGTCCTGCAGGCGCTCGGTGATGAAGGTGACGGCATGGGCGACGCGGAGAAAGTTCCGGTAGCGAAGGGGATGCGAGAGCCGGGGCGACAGCAGGCGGGCGAGTTCTTCGTCGGTGCGCCGCCGCAGGGTGGCGATGGGTTCGCGCGCGTAGCTTTCCATCAGGAACACCTCGTTGTCCTCAAGATGGATGAGCAGGGTGGCGGCGGGAAATTTCCGGAGGTAGGCGAGGGTGAAGGCGCGGACATTTTCGCGCGGAGTCCACGCATGGACGACATCGGCGGGCCGGCGGTCGGGGAAGACGGGCTCGTCCTGCAGCATCCGCGGGAAGGTGGCGGCGGTAAACAGGGGCTCGGGAATCACCGAGAGGGTTTCCGGGTTTTCCGGCACGGCGACCACGCACGCGTGACCCAGGAGCGTGAGCCGGTTGGCGAACGCGCCGATGTGGTTCAGGCTGTTGCTGGTGAAGTCGCCGTAGTTGACGAAGAGGATATTCACGCGGGTCCGGGAAGTTTAGTTAGAGCCGGCCGGCGAATTCGAGAACGGATTTGGCGGTGCCGGCCCAGCCGTAGGCGTGGCTGCGGTCGAGGCTGGCGGCGGCGCGCTGCGGGTAGGCGGCCGGTTCGTTTTCCAGGGCGAGCATGGCATCGGCGAGGGCGGCGGGGCTTTCCGGCGGAAAGTAGATCGCGGCAGAGCCGCCGACCTCGGGCAGACTGGCGCGTTCGCTGGCGAGCACGGGCAGACCGGCGGTCATGGCCTCGACCAGCGGAAGGCCGAAGCCCTCGTGCCAGCTGGGCGCGATCAAGGCATAACTGGAAGCGTAGAGCCCGGCCAGTTCGGGGTCGGGGACGTAGCCAAGATAGCGCACGGGGAGTCCGCGGGCCTTGAAGCCGTCGAGGCGGGCGTGCAATTCCGCGGACTTCCAGCCGGCGCCGCCGGCGAGCACGAGCGGCCGGCGGAAGCTGGAGTGCGCCAGGTAGATTTCGTACGCATCCAGGGCGGCGGCGTGGTTTTTGCGCGGCTCGAGGGAGCCGACGACCAGCCAGGGCGCGGAATCCGGCCTGGCCTGAATTGCCCTGGCTGCCGGGAAACGGCTGGCGCCCGGCGCAAGGAGATGCGGGCGCGGGTTGAGCCGGAACCACGCGGGCAGGATTTGCTCGAACTCGTCCCGGGTATGCTGGCTTACAAACATGAACCCGGCGGCGCGGGCCAGGGCCTGCAGCAGTTCCCGCTGGCAGACCAGGCGGGTTTCGTCCGTGGCAAACTCCGGGTGCATCCAGAAGGCGAGGTCGTGCACCGTATAGACGAGCTTGGTGTGGGGCAGCTTGGGCGCGTGGAAATTGAAGGAGAAGACGACATCGGGCTTGCCGGGCAGGGGCTCGCCCGTGGCGACCTCGTGCCAGAATTTCCGGGCGGCGGCGGGATTCAACATGCGCAGCGGCGCCGTCACCCGCGGATCATCGATCATCGTGCCACGCCGGGGATCGGCATTGATCCAGTCGCCGAAATGATGATAGAGTTCGAAGGTATGCCCGCGGGGCAGGCCCTCCGCGACCAAGGCGCGGGTGAGGGCGTCGGCGTACCAGGCGCAGCCGGCGCGCTCGGCGCAGGTTTGGGAGACGTCGAGGCCGATCTTCATGGGGCCTGCCTCCGGGCCGCAGCGGCGAGAAAGTGGGCGAGGCGGCCGGCCTCGAGCTCAAGCGAGAAGGCGGCCAGCCGGTCGTGGCCGCGGGCAATGAGGGTGTCCTTCAGGTCGGTCCGGATGGCGACCCGCCGCATGGTTTCGGCGAGTGCCTGGGGGTCGCGCGCATCGACCTGCACGCACGCGTCGCCGGCGACCTCGGGCAGGGCGGTGGAATCGGCGGCAATGATGGGCACGCCGAAGCGCATGGCCTCCAGCAGCGGCATGCCGAAGCCCTCGCAGAGCGAGGGGAAGACCAGCGCACCGGCGCGGGTCCACAGCGCGGTGAAGGCCTCATCCCTCACATGGCCGAGAAAGATCACCCGGTCCGACAGACCGAGGCCGTCACGGAGCTCCCGCAGCAGGTCCATGCGGGCATCGGGATGGCCGGTACAGACGAGCGGCCAGGCCCGCGAGGCGGCGGCCTGGGCATAGAGCCGGTAGGCCACGAGGAGGGTTTCGTGGTTCTTGTGCGGCCAGAAATTGGCCGGATAAAAGAAAAAGGGCTCCTCGGGGGCACCGGCGGGCAGCGCGCCGCCCGTGGCGGGAAAACGCCCCT
This sequence comes from uncultured Opitutia bacterium, assembly GCA_903881475.1. Classification (GTDB taxonomy): domain Bacteria; phylum Verrucomicrobiota; class Verrucomicrobiia; order Opitutales; family Opitutaceae; genus Opi-474. The sequence goes on from CAIRTK010000044.1 coordinate 50,232, forward strand.
GCACGGCGTTATAGGTGTGGAAGCAGCGTGCGGGGTGGACGCCATAGTTTTCGCCGAGGCGATGCACGACATCGTGGGAGTCGCACTGGAAAAAAGTGGCTTCCGCAGCGACGCGGGTAAACCACGCGTGCCGGTGATTCACCTCCTCGACGGGCAGTGCGGCAGGCAGGTCCCGATGGAGCAAATCGACGATGAGGCTCACGCAAGGCAGGTCCGGCCGCATGAACTGCGAGGTGCCGAACGGCGCATAAAGCACATCGAGGCCGGCCTTGCCGGCAACGTTGTCCGCGAGGGAGAGCGCACCCGCGGCGCGCCAGCCCTTGGTTTGGCGAAGGGAGACGGTGAGCTGACCATCGGCGGGTTCGAGCAGGTAGTCGCCCGGGCGGAGCACGGCGGCGAGTTCCTCGCGGAGTGCGGCGGGCGCAAACAGGGCGAAATTGAACTCCATGCCGCGTTGCCGGCCGATTTCCGCGAGGAACGTGAGGACAAACGGCTTAACGCCACCATTCGCGCCCCCGGGCTGAAGTCGCAGAAGATCGATGCCGATCCGGATGCGTCCGGTGGCAGCGCGCCGGGCGCGCAGTTCGGCGGCCAGCGCCGCCCGATGCGAGCGGCGCAGGGCGCGGGCGCCGAAGCCGAGCTTGCGGTGAAGCGGCGTGAAATACCGGCGGGCGGCGAGCGCGGCGCGATCCCGGGCGAGCTTGAGGTTCCATTCCTGCTCAAGCGCGGCGGCGCGCGGCGCCCAGCGCGCGAGGAAACGACGGGCATTGCGGTATTCGTGAGTGCCGCGGCCGGCCGAGCTGGAGACATGATGCCGGACGACACTGCCGGTCGCGACCAGGTTGACCAGGCCGTCATCCCGGGCGCGCAGGCACAGATCCGTGTCCTCGAATCCGTTGAAGTAACCTTCGTCGAATCCGCCCGCGCGGAGGAACCACTCGCGGCGGACGAGGCAGCAGGCCGCGGTGACGGCCGGGAATTCGACGATCCCGCCCGCAGCCTGAAGCTCCGCGAGTTCCCCGCGGTGGTGCACGGGATAGCCGCCATCGCGAAACACGACGCCCGCGTGATCGACGGCGCCGGTGGTGGCGTGCAGCTGGATGTTGCCGACGATGCCGGCCCGGGGGTGGGCCGCAAAGGCGGTGAGCAGCGGCTCCAGCCAGCCGGGCTCGAGGACAAGGTCGTTGTTCAGCAGCGCGAGGAATTCGCCGTGGGCGATCCGCGCCGCACGGTTGTTGGCGACGGCGTAGCCCAGGTTGCGGTCGTTCAGCAAAATGACGTGGGGCGGGGCGAGTTCCCGGAGGAACTCCCGGGTTTCATCGGTGGAGCCGTTGTCGACGAGGATGATTTCGTGGGTCACGGTCGCCGGTACCGTGGCGCGGAGCGAGGCGAGGCAGGCGCGGGTGAGCGCGAGCTGATTGTAGAGGGGGAGGATGAACGAGACCTGCACTGCCCGCCAGATTGGGTGGTGCGCGGACGGATGTCTAATGACTAATGGCCAACGGCATCGAAGATTTCCGATGGGCGGCGGTCGGCACCGGCAGGTCCGGCCCGGCTTGGCGCGGCCCACCGGCGGGGAATGCCGGATCAGGAGGCCAGACGACCCACCTCGTTACCGCAGGGGGCGCCGGTGAGTTTGCACTCCATGAACTGCCGGATATCCCCGACACTCCGCAGCGCGCGCAGTTCATCATTGTCGATGGTGATCTGGAGGACGTCCTCGGTCAGCATCACGATTTCCATCATGGTCAGCGAATCAATGCCCAGATCCTCTACCAGGCGAAGGTCCGCATCGGACTCTTTCAGTCTGGGCCGGAACTTGGATTCCACGAAGCGCTCGATGACGCCAAAGATAATCACCGGAATATGCTCCAAGTTGCCGGTCTTCCGGAACTGGCAGGCCGCCTCGAAGGTGGAAGGCGAGCACCGCTTCAGCGCTTCCCAGAGTTGGGCTTCGTCCTCGGGTGTGAAGTCCTTGGCCAAGGTGAGGGAGGTCATCGTGTGATGGGAGGAGAGCGGTGGTATGGAGGACTCCATGACGTGGCGGCGGGTGCGGCAAATCCCTTCTTGATTGAAGAGAATGACAGTCACGGACCGGCAATCCGCCAGTGGGTTCGGCGGAAAATTGCCGCCGGAAGAAAGGGGATGTTCGCGGCGGGGTTCAAAACGAGGCGGTGACGGACAGGGAATACGTGCGGCCCCGCCAGTCGCCGTAAGGCTGCACGCCGGCACCTGCGCTGCCATTCACGTAGCGCGGGAAGGCGGAACCGAAGATATTGTTGACGCGCAGTTGCGCGCGCAGGCCGTACCGCGGGTTTTTCCACGGGAGCCAGCGGGTCAGGTCGCGGTGCACATACGAATCGTACTGCAGGAAGGAGCCGATGCGGTCGCTGCCCTGGGCCGCCCATTCCGTCGCAGGGAGTATCCGCGAATGGAAATAGTGGCCATCCAGACCGAAGCCATAGTCCCGGTTGGCCCAGCTCGCGCCGAAATTCGCGCGGTATTTCAAAAGCCCCGAGGTGGCGCCATCGGGATTGCTCAATTCATCCACCGTGGGCGAGGTCGGATAGATCTGCACCTCATAGCGCTCGTAGTAGAGCAGCCGGCCGTAAAATTCCAACGTGCCGCCGAAACACTCCGTCCACGCGTAGTCGACCGACGCGTTCCAATTTTGCGAATGGCGCGAGGCGAGGTTGACGGCGCCGGTAACGAGCGAGTCGATCGGGCCGGCGGTGTAGGGACTGCCGGGCTGGAGTGGAGCGCGGATCACGCGCTCCGGAAACACGGACTCCAAATTGACCACGGCCTGGGCGTCGAGCACGACGACCTCGTTGGTCTTGCGCGTATCGACAAAGTCCAGGCCCAGGCGGAGGCGCTGAACCTTGCCCCGCTGGAAGATGATGCCGGCAGCCTGGGTGATGGCGGCCTCGGGGCGCAGATTCGGGTCCGGCGCATCGTTCGCCTGCACGTCGTAGATTTGCTGCCGCACCGGGTCGGTGATCTGGGTGTAATTCAAACCCGGCGTGCCACCGGGTGCCGACAGGGGCCGGCTCATCTGAGGTGTGGGTACCCGGTTCGACGTGGTAAGGCTGCCGCGCAGGGAAAATCCGCCGCCGAAGTCGGCTTTCAGCGCGAAGGTCGGCGCCACGTTGGTCTCGCGCGAGGTATCGGCGGCGATGTAACGCACGGCGAGATCGCCATCGAGCGCCCGGAGCCAGAGCGGGAGCCGGGCGGTGGGGAGCACCGGGGACTGCAGCTCGCCGAAAATGCTGACGCGCTGCAGGGTGCGGCCCTGCCAGTCAACGGGCGGGCTGGCGAGGGTGCCGTCGGCGTAACGCTCGTCATCCGTGAAATCGGCGAGATGCGTGCGGCGGTAGTCGGCGCCGACATTGACCGCGCCGCTGCCGGTGGGCAGCGACAGGGAGCGGTTGGAAACCCGGAAGGCGGCGTCGAGCGTGTCGTAGTTGCCCAGGGTCACAAATTGCCCGCGGCTCCCGCGGTAGATCAGCACCTGGTCGTAAAACTGCGGCGGCGGGCCGTAGACCTGGGTGTCGCGCAGCGGGTTGTAGATGCCCGCATCGACGAGCTGCTGCCAGCGGGCGGGGTCGGCGCCGCCGAGGCCGCGATATTTGGCGAGATTGTGGGCATACTGCCCGTCGAGTGAGACGCGCCAGTCGGACGGCAGCTTGAGCATGACGCCGGCGAGCAGGGAGGAAAATTCGAGCCGGGCCTCGCTGTAATCCGGGCCGAGCAGCGGGGCGATCTCGTTCAGCGAAACCGCGACATCCTGATGAAAGGGATTGAACGGTGAGCTGGCAGACAGGGTCAGGTCCGCCGGAAATACGTCGTAGCCGCGGTTGACGACGGTCCGGGCATAGGTGCCGTCGAGCCCGATCTGGAGCCACGGGGCGAAATCATAGACGCCGGACAGGAAATAAGAGGCGTGCTGCTGCTGGCGGCCATAGGGATAATCATGGCTGTTGGTCGAGGCCGCCAGGCCACCGGGGGTTGCGAAGAGGTCCACGTTGCGCACGCCCTCCCGGCTGGCAAAAGCGGCGAGCCCGCCGGTGCCGTCGGCGCCGGGCGCCACGGAGGTCACGCTGGAGGTGCCGGGGCCGAACAGCGGGGAGCCGTCGGCGCTGCGGACGTTCGGGGTCGCGCGGTAGAGCGGGGCGTCGTTGGTCGCAACCGGCGTGTCGTTGGCCGCCAGATAGCCCAGTTCGGCCTCGGTCGGAGGCGTGGACTGCGTGAAGGTGGCGCTGAGGCGCACGCGCAGCGCGCCATCAAGCAGGGTCTCGCCATGCTGCAGGGACAGGGAGGATTGCGGCGCATCGAAGCGGGCCAGGGCGTTGGTGTAGGTGGCGGTCACCTCGGTGATGTCCACGTCCGGGCGCAGGACGATGTTGATGACGCCGCCCACGGGATTGCCGGTATAGAGGGCGGAGGCGGACACCGGCAGCACCTCGACCTGCTGAACCAGGCTGATGGGAATGAGGCTCACATCCGGCGGCAACGCGCCGGAGCCGATGGTCAGGACCTCGGGAAGTCGCCGTCCGTTGACGAGGACGACGGTTTCATCCGAGCCGTAGCCGCGCAGGTTAAGGTTGGTGCTGCCGGCGATGAAACTGTTCTGGGTGCCGTCCTGGTCGGGCGAAAGGACGGACGCGTCGCTCTCCAGGATTTCCCGCTGGAGGAACTCATTCAGGTTCACGACCCCGCTTCGGGCGATCTGCTTGCGGTCAAAGATCGTATACGGAATCGCGTCGTTCATGGTCCGGCTCAGGTCCAGGTTCCCCGTGGCCGTCTGGGGCATCGCAGGCGTCCGGCTGTGGTCAAAGGCCTCGTTGCGCCCGGATTTGTCGTGGACGACATAGGGGTCCAACCGGGTGGGATCATCGGCCTTCTGCATGGCCTGGGTTTCGAGGACCAGCACGCGGCCGGCTTCCACCCGGGCGCCGGTGATTTCCAAGGAACGGTAATTGGGTGCGGTGGCGAGCACCTGGTACGTGCCCGGGGGCACCAGGGCGAAACCGAAGTCCCCGTTTTCGTTTGTTCGCGCGGATTTGCGGAGATCGGGAATCCGCACCTGTACGTCCCGCGCCGGCGTGCCATCGGGCGCCAGCAGCCGTCCCTTGACGGAGCCGGCGGGCCGGCGTGACGATGAACTTGCCCCGGCCGTTGCGTCGCGCGGTGAAGCCGGTGCCGAGCAACAGATGCGTGAGCGCGTCCTCCGGTTCGTAGCGACCGAGGACCGGGGTGGACTGCACCCGGCCCAGTTCGTCGAAGGAAAACAGCACCTCTATTTTTGCCTGGTCGGAAAACGCCAGCAGGGCTTCGGAAGCGGGTTCGGCGGGAAGGTTGAAGTCCAGCGGCTCAGCCCGGGCGAGAGCAGGAATGAGGAAACCCAGGCACAAGAGCAGGCGGTGGGGGAAAAGGAAGGTGCGAAGCAAAATAAAAATGAGAGTGGAAGAAAGGGGCGCCGCCGCTCAGTGGGCGGCGCGGTTGCTGACCTGCACGGTGCCGTTCAGGTCGTGGGTCACATGGACCTGCAGTCCCTCCTCGATGAAGCTCAGAAAGCCATCGAGATCGTCGAGGCTGTAGCGTCCGCCGATCCGCTTCCGGGCGGCATCGGGCGAAACGGTGATCCCGCGCCCATGGTAGCGGGCAAAGCGGGCGAGGGCATCGCCCAGCGCCACCCCATGGAACACGACCTGGCCCTGCCGCCACGCGAGGGCGTCATCGAGGCCGGCCGCGGAGAGCCGGCGGACGTCCATCCCGTCGGGCCCGGCGGACAGCTGGTCACCGGCCCCGAGCGTCTGCGGGGCGGAGGCCCGGCCGTTCATGTCGCCCGGGTGCGCCTGCACGGAACCCTCAATGACCGTGACCTCGAACGTGGTGGCGGTTTCCGCGCGGACATTGAATTGGGTGCCGGTCACGCGCACGGAGCCGGCGGGCGACTCGACGATGAACGGCCGGGATGGATCCTTGTGCACGGCAAAAAACGCCTCGCCGGAGGCGAGGAGCACATGCCGGGTCCGGCCGGTGATTTCGACCTGGAGGTTGGTCTGGGCGTTGAGGTCGATGCGGGTCCCGTCGGCGAGGGTGAGCGACTGCCGCTGGCCCACGGGGGTGGCCACGGTTTCGAGCTGGGTCTGGGGCCGCGCCAGCCAGACCGTGAGGGCGACCGCGGCGGCGGCGGCGAGGGATCCCCCGGCGGTCCATCTGACCCAGCGGGAGCGGCGCCGTGTCGCGGCCGGCGGCAGAAAATCCACCGCATCGACGGCGGCGAGGGCCGGGAGCTTCTGCTCGAGATCGGCGGAGAGCTGGCAGTACTGCGAGAGCAGGTCGCGGTGCGCGGGACCGCTGGCAAGCCAGGCATCGAGGGCGCTGCGGTCGGCGGCCGACAGCGCCGAGCCGTCGAGCCGGGCGGCCCAGAGCGAAGCCTGCTCATCGGCGGCGGGATTGAAGGGAGGAGGATTCGGATTCACGGGCGGACTTCCGGCTGGGAGACGGGCGGTTGAGTGGTGCGGAGCGGATCAGCGGTGGCGGCCAGGGCCGTGCGCAGGAGGCGCAGGGCGCGGGCGTGCTGTTTTTCGACCGTGCTGACGGCGATGCCGAGCTGGCGGGCGATGTCCTGATGGGAGAGCAGTTCGATTTTGCGCAGCAGGAGCACCGTGCGGCAGCCTTCGGGCAGCTGGGCGATGGCCTGTTCCAGCTGCTGGAATTCCTGACGGGCCATCACCTGCTGCGCCACGCCCGGCTGGGTGGACGCTGCGATTTCAAAATTGGCCTCGCCCGGCACGAACGGGGCGATCTTGCGGCGCTTGAGCCGGTTGAAGGCGAGGCGGCGGGCGGTGGTGTAGAGCAGGGCCTCGGGCTTTTCCGCCGACTGGTCCTCCATCTTCGGATAAACCCGCAGGTAGGCGTCATGGGCCACATCCTGCGCCTCGGCCGGATCGCCGAGCAGGCGCGCAAGGTGGCGCCGCAACGGCTCCAGCGTCGCATGATAAAGGCTGGCAAAGCTCCGGGGCGGGGAGGGTTTGTCAGTCATGGGGACAAACGGCCCTTGGCACCGGAGTGATCAGGATGGGCTGGGGCGGACCAGGTTTCACGTTGTCAAAAGATGACAGCCAAGTGCGGCGAAACCACTATTCCCCGGCCGGAAATACTTGCGACAAATTTCCGGCCTGCGGGCCGGACCCGGACACGGCCGCCCGACCCGGCGGTCGCTAGACCTTTTCGGCGATGACGAGGAACTGCTGGCCGAACAGCCGCCAGAGGAAGGGCAGGGCGAGGTAGAGCCGCAGCAAGACCAAGGGATAACGGGGGGCTCCAACCATCGAATACGGCAGGAACCGGGCGCGCGAGAGGGTGACGCGGTATCCGTTATTGGTGAGGGCTTCACCGAGGGACATCTCGGTCAGGCAGAGGAAATGATCCCAAAAATCCCAGTAAGCGCCCTGCACGTGCTTGATATTCGGCCCGAGCGCGATCAGGCGGCCGCCGGGCTTGAGGCAGCGGCGGGCCTCGACGAGCGTGTCGCGGAGGGCCTTCTTGTCGGGCAGGTGCTCGAAGAAATTGCTCGTGAAGACGACGTCGAGCGAAGCGTCCGGCAATTGCCACCGGGTCGAGCAGTCCTGGGCGAGGAACGTCACGCCCGGGGCGAGGTGCTCGGGCGACCGGGGATTCAGGTCCATGCCGAATTTCTGCCCGCATGAAATATGGTTGATGAACTCCCCGTAGCCGCAGCCGAGATCGAGGACGGAATCGGTCCGGCGTACGAACTGCTGGAAATAGCCCGAGGCCAGAATTTCCCACACCCGGGTGCGGTAGCCCAGCATGGAGGTGAAGCGGTGCTCATAAATGCGCTGGAGCTCCGAGGGATCCTTGATGCTTTGGCTCATGAAACGGGAGGTGTGAGCGAACGCGGAAAACCCCGGCAGGGCAAGCGCCCAGTCCTGGGCTGAAGGGTGCCTTCCGGTTCAGCGGAATCCAAAGGCGGTCATGTAAGCCCAGTCCCAGGCGTTGTTCCCATTGGGGCCGACCGTGACCCGCAGGCGCAGCCGGCTGCCGGCAGGCCGGGCGGGCAGCGGCGCATGCATGACCTGGTCCCCACGGTCAGCCGGCACGGTCAGCGGCTGCAGCCAGCGGCGGAAGACCGTCTCCACGGAGCCATCCGGCCGCAGGCATTCCGCGATGAATTCCACGCCATCCGTCCTTCCGCCATGGCTGTAACTGCCCTCAAGGAGACCGCCGGTGAAGCTTACTTCCCTGGCGGAGGGCGGCAGGTTGAACAGCAGGGAGCTGGGTGCGTTGAGCAGCAGGGCATCCCGGTCTTGCACGGTAGTCAGTCCGCAGCCGACCGACTCGACGGCCACCGGCAAGGTGGTGAAACCGGGAAATTGGGAGTGAAGGAAATTACCGCGCACGAATTGAAGGCGGCTGACAAACGACCAGCCCCACGCGGTACCGCCACCTGGCACCGGATCAGTGCGGACGACAATCCGCGAGCCGGGCTGATAGGTGGGTGGCAGCGGGGCCAGCAGCAGTTGCTTGCCGCGGTCGGTCGGCACGTAGCGGGGATGGAGCGAGCGGCGGGCCAGCAACTGGGGCGGTTGCCCCGGCGGCTCGAGTTCAACACTGAAGCTGACCCCATCCGTGCGACCTCGCAGGTAAGCGTCCTCATCAATGCCAATGATCAGGTTCAACTGCCGTTCCGTGCCGTTCATGGTGAACACGGCGCGGCTCGGGGAGGGCAGATACTGCACGCGTTCGCCCCGGTACATCGGCGTAACGTCCCGCGGGGGATCAATGTAATCCGGCGGGTCCCGGAACACCGAGTGAGAATAGTAGATGGGAAGCTTGCCGGTGACCGCCACGGCAGGGCGGGGAACCGTATAAAATGACACGGTGAAACGGTCGGCCAGGAAGCAGCCGGGGCTGGAGGTATGGAGCCGCAAGCGGCGAACTTTCTTGCCCGGTTGTCCAGCCAGCAAGGCGAGCACATCCGGGGTGCCTTCCAAAGTCGGATTCAACAGTGAGGGGACGCCCACGCTGCTGGCGATGATTCGCTGGTCGAGGGTCTGGGTGAGTCCGTCGCCCTGCAGGTCCATGAAAAGGAGCGGTGGCTTGTAGAGAAAAGCGAGGGCGTTGCCCGCCAGGCTCGAGGGCAGCGAGAAGGAGAACAGCAGCATTTGATCCGGGCCGACTTCCGGCACGGTGACATCCTCGCCCAGTCTGATCCCTTGGGTGGAGAGCAAATGCGGCGGAACGGGTTTCGTTGCACCGGGCCGGACTTTCAGCAGCAGGGCGTCATCCTCGAGCAGTACCGGCTGGTAGAGGTTCAGGATCGTCAACAGACTCAGGGAGTCGTCGATGGCTACAAACCGGTGGTCGATGGTCTGGAGTTTCAGCAGAATGAAATCCGGGCGCGTCGCCGGGTCGGCAAAATGCCGGTTGTTGAGCTCCTTGACGAAACGGTTGTATACCCCGTAGGTGCCGCAGCACACCGGGGTCGGCTGGTAATTGAATCCATTCAACAGCAGCAGGCCGATCTCGTGGCCGAAGAAATCGATCGAAGCGGAGCCGACGGCCTCGCGCACCCGGGGTAGGTCGTAGGTGGCGCGGCGCAGCCCGAGGGCCGTGTCGGACTGGTCCTTCAGGTCATCGGCGGTGAGGAGTGCATGGAAATTATGGGCCCATTGGGGACCCACGTTCCGGATCAAGTCGATCATGCGGCCGGGGTACAGCTCCTGGCTGCCCGCGATGCTGAATGCGGCGACGGCGAGAGGGAAGAAAAGGGTGATGCCTCGGGCGAGCAGGTGGCGGCTGCGCAGGCCGAGGATGTGTTCCAGCATCGGGACCGTGAACGCGGCGACACAGGCGAAATCCACGAAGATGTACATGTGTCCATCGGAGCGGACGTAGCCATGCTTCCAGGAGACGTAGGTCACCCCGGCCAGCAGCACGCAGCTGGCCAGCATGGCGGGATTAGCGCGGCGGTGCACGGCCGTCCAGGCCAGCAGGGTCAGAAGCCCGGTGGTCATGGCGGCACCAATCACCAGCAGCCGCACCGGTGTCACCAGCGCCATGGCTTCATTGTAGCCCTGGGCAATGTGGCTGATGGCCTCGACGTAAGCCGGCAGGTGCAAGGGGTTTTGGCCGGCGGCGAGCCACCAGCCGGTCAGGCCCAGCAGGTAGCCTCCCGCAATCCAACCGGCCCGTCGCCATGAGCGGGTGAGCAGGGCCATGAGCGCGACGCAGAACAGTCCGCCGAACGTCTCGGCCAGTTGGGTGCCTTTGATCAGTGATAGAAAGGCGAGGAAGACCGCCGCCGCCACGCTGGCCGCCAGCCGGTCGGGTAGCGAATAGTTCAGGATGAGGAACAGGCCGCTCAGCAGGATCGTGAAGGTGAACAGTGTGTCACCCACGTTCAGCTCGAGCAGCATCGCCGCGAGCCAAGCCCAGTGCCAACCCGTGCTGCGGGGGGCCGCGCACAGAAACCAGAGGATGAGCGCGGAGAGCCCAAGCGTGAAAAAAACCTGGAGGGCGAGCTGGGTCCAAAACAGCTCGCCGCTGTAATCCCAGCCGAACATCACGAAGCCGTAGGGGCCGGCGGTGGTGTTGACCTGGGAGCCAAACTGGTAGCCGTGGGCCGTAAAATGGGCGTAGGTGGCATGGATCGAGGAATCGAGGTCGGGCTCGAGCACCCGCCACACCGGCGTCAGGTAATAGATGCCCAGGATGAGCCAGAGGATTCCAAGGACCACGCCGCGCCATGAAACGAATGGCCGCAGGACAGCGGGAAGACCGGTGGAATTCGCTGGGTTCATTCAGCCGGGGGCGCCCGAACTGCGTCAGGGCGAAAAGGCGACATCTGTCCAATAGGTCCAGCCAAAGGCGTTGTTATTGGACGGACCAGCCGTGGTGCGCATCGCCAGCCGGCCGCTGCCGGGCGGCAGGTCGATTTCGAAGTCCTGCTGGCCGCGGTCGGCCGGGACGGTCGCCGGCAGCAGCAGGCGGGAGAACAGCCGGGTGGTGTTTCCCGCGTCATCAGTCCACTCGATGATGAATTCCGATCCCTGGGTGGCATGCCCGTTCTGGTAGGCGTTGGCGATGAAGCCAAAATGACCCTTGAGATGGCGGGTGGGTGGAACGACCAGAAACTCAAGTTTGCTGGGGGCGTGGACGAACAGTACCTCCCTGCCGTTCTCGGGCATGATCTCGGAGGGCACGGCGCTGCTGGCGCTGAGGGGCACCCGGTTGAAGACCCGGAACTTGATCTCGGGCGGCTTTTCCGCCGCGTGCATCACCCGCGGAAAGGGCGGAAGCCGGTAAAACCTGACCTCGATGCGGCTGGCGAAATATTTCCGCTGGTCGGCGGGCATCAGGGCGGCCAGCCGGGCAATGCGGGGCGCAGGATCGCCTTCCTGGTACTTCACGACGTTGTAATTGCTCGTGAAGTGGGGATACACGAGGAAGCCGGCGCGGTCCCGCACCATGCGGAAGACCACCCGGTTGCCGCCGCCGTCGATGACGGCAAAATTAAGCTGGGGCGGCTTGTAGAAAAAGCTGCGCAAACGCCCCAGCAGGGACGGCTGGATTTCGAATTCGCACCACAAGGGAGTGTCGCCCGGCTCCGGTACGATCACGGACTGGTCAAACGAGACCTGTTCGCTCCGGACGAGCGCGCGCTGGTCCAGGGCGAGGTTGGGCGCCTGGCGCTTCCAGACCACAAAGCCCTGGTCCTCCATCACGAAGCGGTAGTGGTGGTAAAGGTAGCGCGTGGCCAGGGCATCCTCGATGGCGGGCAGGTGGCCATCGATGGTGTCGAGTTTCTGCAGCACAAATTCCGGCGCGCGCGGGGAGGCATAAAAATCCGCGTTCAGCTGCTCGAGCTGCCGGTTGGAGGCCGCGTAGCCCTGCAACGTCGGCCGGGGGCGGAAATTGAAACCGTTGAACAGGGCGTAGGCCTGTTCGTTGCCCAGGATGTCCACCGGCTGCTCCCGCATCAGTACCTTGATGCCGCTCAGGGCGTACATCTTGCCCAGACGTTCGAACTCTGCGCGCGCCGAGGACGGATAAGCGCCGATGCTGGCCAGGGCCTGGGCGTTTTCCACGAGCCGGCTGTTGAGTGCATTGGGCGCCCAGATGATGATCGGCGGAGCATACGCCCAAATCCCCGCCAGGCTCAGGGCGGCGCAGGCGGCAAGCAGTACGCCTTTGGTCCGGCGGAAGGCGGGCTCGTCCTGCAGCAGCACCGGGTAGCTGCTCACGATGAACAGGCAGATGAAGAAATGGGCGAGCACGTGTCCGTCGGCGCGCACAAAGCCGTGCTTCCAATTGAGGAAAGAGGCGGCCGCGGCGATGAGGGTGGTGGCGGCCGCCCGCGGCCGGTCCGTGGCGCCGACGAGGCGCAAGGCATAGTAGCCGGCGACAGTGAAGGCCGCGCCGAGCCCCAGGCAGAGCATGAGGCCGGATTCGTCCAACCCCATGGCCTCGACGTAACCGCTGCTGATGCTCAGGGAATTTCGGAGGTACGCGGGCAGGTTGGTGAGGGACTGGCCCAAGGCGGCCCAGCCGCCGAGGAAGGCCGCGGTGAATGTCCCGCCGATCAGGCCGGCCGTGGCGTTGCGCCGGCGCCACAGCTGCCAGGCGAGCACACAGGCGACCGCAAAACCGGCCAGCAGCAGGTTGGTGAATTTCACCAGCGACAGGAAGCCGAGGCCGAAGGCCGCGAGCCCGGTCAGCCAGCGGTTGGCCAGGATCCGGTCCCGCGTCAGCGCCAGGCTGTAGAGCAGGATCAGGATCATGTGGACGGCGTCCATGTAGCTGACCCCGAAGGCGAAAAAATAGATATAGTAGACGGTCCGGCGCCAGCCGGTGAGCCCGCGGCCGAAGCCCCAGATGGAAAGGACAAAGGCCAGGTTGACGCCGAGCTGCCAGGCGAGCTGCGGGCCGTAGAGCCCGCCGGAATTGGTCGGGGCTAGGACGAAACCGAGGGGGCCGTAGGTAAACACGAGGTCGCGGCCGAACTGCCAGCCGTGTTCGAGCGCATAACCCAGCGTCATGCGCCAGGAAGGGTCGAGATCCGCGGCGGGCGAGAGCGGGAGCCGGATCAGCACGAGCCACAGGCCCGCAACCAAGGCGCAGTTGCCCAGGATGCCGCGCAGCCGGGCGCCGGGCTGGCTGGCCGGTGCGGAGGGAAGGATTGGTTCCGAATTGGACATGGCGGGCGGCGGGGTCACCAGCTCGAGACGATGCGGTCCGGCCGGCCCGAGAGCTTGCGGGGTTGGTTCCGGGCGGTGTCGCCATCGAAATCCAGCAGGGCTTCCCGGGCCAGGTCGGCGTGTTTGGGCAGGACGCGATCAATGTCATAGGCGCGCACCACCTTGGAGTAGCCCATCGGGGCGGTGGACGCGCCGTTGCGCTGCCTGTCGAGACAGGCTTTCATCACCTTGGCGAATTTCACCGGATTGCCGGGCTCGACCAGATAGGCCTCGGCCTTGTCGGTGATCATTTCCGGGATGCCATGCACGTCGGTACTGACAATCGGCGTCTCAAAAGCCATCGCTTCCAAAAGTACCCGGGGAAAGGATTCCTCATAACTGGTGCAGACAAACATGTCGGCCAGGACGAAGAAATCGTAGGCCTCACGGGTCTCCGGGATGATATCGACATTGTCCAGCCCGAGCAGCGCCATGTCGCGGACGAGGGAATCCTGGTATTCCCCAGGCCGGCCGCCGACGAATAGGAAGCGGTACTTCTCTCCGCCGGCGTAGGCCTTCATGAAGGTGTCCATCGTGCGGACAAAAATGTGCTGGCCCTTGCGCTCGCAGACCGTGCCGACGTTCGCGATGATGATATCGTCGTCGGCATAGCCGTGCTTGCGGCGCATCGCCGCGCGGGAGTGGTCGCGCTTGAACTGCTCAATGCGGGGCAGGTCGATCCACGAGGAGACGTACCGGTAGTTGTCGTAGTCGTTGAACTCCTCGAAGTACGCCCGGCTGGCCCGGCAGAGGAAGCAGACGCGCGTGGCTTGGCGGAAGGCGGCGCGGGCGACGTGCTGCATGTGCGGATGGAGCGCCTTCGAGAAGAACCGCTTGATCGACGCGCTCTCGTGGATGTACAGCAGCGACGGCTTGCCGGCGGCCGCTGCGAGGTGGATGCCCCACCAGCAGGCCACGGTGTTGCAGACTACGACATCGACGGGAGCCAGGTCGACCTTGGACCGCATGATCTCCACTTGTTCGGCAAATTCCCCGTCGGTACGCGCGCCATGCAGCGGATGGCGGTCGATCAGCGATACCCTGATCCCGAGGTTTTCGTAGGCGCCGCGCAGCGGGCCGTCCTCGGCCGCAAGGAGATCGAGCGTGAAGCCTTCCCGGCGCACCATGAACGCGGCGTACTCGAGCAGGAACAGCGGGGCGCCCTCGTAGTTGAGGTTGTGCGTGATCAGGAGCAAATGGAGCTTTCCGGCACGGCCGGCGTGCTCGTAGCGGTAGGTGTCGAGCTGCAGTGCGGCGTGCTCGAGGTAGAGCTGGCGGGGAAAGTGCGGGTCCACATACCGCGCGTATTTCCGGATGAACCTGATGTGCTCGCTTTCATAGTAGGTCGTGCCGCGGGAGGCGCTGCCCCAATGCCAGAGCTCGGCCTGCGGCGTGTAGATGATGCGGTGGCCGGCCGCCTGGAGGCGCAGGCAGTAGTCGACGTCGTTGTAGGTGACGCTGAAGTCGGTCTCGTTGAATCCCCCGAACTCGCGGTAGAGCGAGGTGCGGGTCATGAGGCAGGCGCCGGTGACCGCGCTGACGTCGCGGGCGAGCTGGTGGAAAACGTAATGGTCGTCGGAGTCGGCGTGCAGCCCGGCCAGCGGCACGTCGGCGAGCCCGTGGTGCGGGCCGACGGTGATGCCGGCGTGGTTGAGATGGCGGTTGGGGAAGAGCAGCTTCGCGCCGACGACCGCGACCTCGGGGATGGCGAACCAGCCGGCCATGGCCTCGATCCAGCCGGGCCGGAGGGCGTCCACGTCATTGTTGAGATGGAGGACCAGTGGCGTGTCGAGGTAGGGCAGCGCGGTGTTGACCAGCATCGAGTAGTTGAACGGCTTCATCGGGTCGACCGCGGGGCGGACGACCCGGCAGTTGAACTCACGCCGGCCGGGCAGGTGGCGCAGGAGCCGGGCGGTTTTCTCGTCGCGCGAGAAGTCATCGATGATGAGCAGCTTCACGTGGCGCCAGTTCACGTTCAGCAGGAGCGCCTCCAGGCAGCGCTCAAGGAGGTCCGCGCGATCGCGCGTGGGAATGACAATGGTGACGGGATGCGCCGCGAGGAAGGACTCATCCCAATACAGCTGGTGCTGCAGGCTGCCGCGGCGCTGGGCGAAGGCCGGCTGGAAGGCCCGCGCCGGCAGTTGGCGCCGGATGATCGCGGCCTCGAGCGCATGTCGGGTGTTTTCAACCCAGGCGCTGCCAGTCTCATGGATGGGCGCGTCGCCGGCCGCGTGATAGCAGATGGCGTCCACGTGCCGGACCTGTGCAGCGGTCACATGCTCGGCGAGGCGCAGGGCCAGATCGTAGGCGAGCGCGGGGGCATAATCGGGCAGGAACTCGCGGGCGCGCATGAAGAGCCGCCGGTGCATGACAAGCAGATGGCCGGGCTGGTGGCCGGAAAAGACGAGCGCGGGGTTCCAGCCGCACTTGAAGACGGGTTCGGAGCGCCGGCCGGCGTCGTCCATTCGGTCCTCGTCGGTGTAGACCAACTCGGTGGCGGGAGACTGCTCGATGGCTTCGGCGACGCGGAGCAGGGCATCGGGCGCCAGGCGGGCTCCCGCCTCCGGGAAGGCGAGCCAGTCGTCGCTGAGGGTGTGGGCCGCGGCGTTGAGCGCGGCGGCGTGGTTGGCATCGGGTGCGACTACGACCCGGATGCGCGCATCGGACGCAGCGAGGGCGGCCAGATCCCCGGCCAGGGCGGGAGAAGCGCCGGCCGGCTGAAGCAGGGCGAGGTTCCACCGGCCGTAGATTTGGGCGCGGAGCGAGGCGACCAGGCGGGTCAGCTGGCCGGGAGTGGCGGCACGCGTATCAACGACGAGTGCGAATCCCGGTCCGGCTAGTTCCGTCAGCCGGGCGGCGGATCGGGAGAGCACCGTGCTCAGGCGCGGAGCCAGGGTGTTGTGGGCGAGCCAGCTCGCGTAGGGTGGAAGCTGCTCCCACGCGTACCAAGGCTTGGGCCCGGGGGCTTCCTGGCGGTATAGTCGGTGGACCTCGAGCACGGCGTGCCAGAAGGCAAAGCCGCCGGTGCGGACCTGCAGTCGGCGGCAGGCCTGTCGGACGGCGCGGAGGACATCGCGGAAATTGACGAACGAGTAGGGCGGGAGCAGCTGCTCCTTTTCGAGAGACGTCCACGGGTAGTACCACTTCGCGAAGGCCAGGACCTTCTCGCCGTTCTCGAGCATGGCGAAAATCCTGAGGCAGACGGGCTCGGCCAGACGGGCAGGCAGGTCGACGTTCCCGCGAAAGTGCGAGGCGCGGGCGCGGGGATTGCCGGGAAACAGCGCGGCGACGTCCTCACGCTCGATGCCATGGATCAGGTTGTTCTGCGTGCGGTTGTCGGTAGTCGCGATCAGCTCGCGGATGGGCTGCTCGGCATGGAAGAGCCAGCCGCCGATGTGCAGTTTGTCGTACTGCGTGTGGCTGATCACATCCGGGCCTTCGTAGACGCCGTACAAGGGCGGGACCGGGAGGGTTTCAAGCGGGATGACCGAGCGTTCGCGCACCAGCTTGAGCGTATGGGCATCACGGATGGCGCGGCCCTCCAAATGGGTGCACTTGAGCAGCTCCAACAGCATCGGCTTGATCACCTCGGGCCGGAGGGTCGGGTGGATTTTCCGCCCCGGACCGGGTCCTTTGCAGACAATGGGCACGCGCCAGAACTCCGCCCAGTCGTTGCTCTCGTTCAGGATCTCGAGCCGGATGAGCTTGGCGCCGGGCCAGGGGTCCAGCCGGAAGGCGAACCCGGGGTGGACCTCCTGCGTCCACTGCGGGTAGGCAGACTCGATGTCGCGCCGCGGCAGGCCGAACAAACCCATGAAGGGCACTTCGTCGATGAACGCCCGCACCTCCGTGTAGCGGACGCCGGTCTTGGAGACGAACCAGCCGCTGATCCAGAATTGCGCGGGCTTGATCGTCCAACCCGACAAGTGCTCAACGCTGAAGAGGTAGGATTCGTTCTCGTTGATATAGGGTTTCATCCACTGGAATGGCCATGAAAGCCGTCCGGTTGCAGGCGGCAAAGGAATTTTGTTCAGGCGCAAGGGCTTCCGACGGCCCCGTCCGCCGCAGGCCGGCTCACTTCACGACAATCCGGAGCCAGTAGGCCCAGCCATAGGCATAGCCGCGGTTCGGTCGGGTCGAAAAGACCAGGGTCTCACCCGGCCGCGGCTGGTAGGGGATGATTTCGTGCTGCCGGCCGCGATCTTCGGGATTGTGAACCGGGTCAATCAGCCTCCGGTAGATTTCGCGCTTCCGGCCGTCGGCCGACTCGCCCGTGATGATAAACACGACGCCCTCGGTCTTGGCACCCTCCCGTTCGTACGCGGAGGCGTGCATCCCGTAATCCCACTGGATGGTGCTGGCCTGGGCCGGCGCATGCAGCCAGAGGTCGGTGTCAGGGTGGGCGGAGATCACCATGTCTCCCTCGGACAGCACGCGCTTGAATCCGTAACCAAACCGCGCCCGGAATGGCCCGGGCGAAATCGCCTTGAAGGAGCTGCGGGCCATGCCCGGGGTGATGGCGTAAGTTTCGCCGTCCAGACCGTCGATCGGTTCGTCTTGGCGAAGGGTGACCTGATCGTAGGGATTGCTGCTCTTCAGGTAGGAGATGACGTAGCTCCGGTAGAAACGGGTGAAGTAGACATCCCCGCTCGGGTGCGAGAAGGTCGGGATGCTGTCCACATGGAACTTGGCCATGACGCGCTCCAGCAGGTCGCGGTTGTTGCGCTGGTTTCCCATCAGGATCACGCCAGCCACGTCCTCGTCGTCGAGGTCGGCGAACGCCCGGTCCAGATAGGCGGCGTCATTCTCCAGGCCGTTGCGGATCATGAGCGCCTTGTGCTGGGAATAGTAGGGGACAATCGCGGCCCAATCGGCCCCGGCGATCACGAAGACCGCGTCCTTGGGCGCGATGTCCCGCAGGGCATCGGTGAGTCCGGTGCCGCCGTTGGACACGACCAGCTGCTGGGGTCGGTAGCCCTGCCAGTAGTTGTGGTACAGTCCGGCAAAGGGCGCGGCGATCACGAGCGCACAGGCCCAACCCGGTAGGCGGGAGTCCAGTACCCCGTAGAGCACGTACGCGAAGGCCAGCATCAGGAAGACCGAGCAGGCATAGAAATAATAGTCCTGGTAGGCGTAGGCAAAGGGGATGAAGGCCTGGGCGAACAGGAACAGTCCCGCGAGCGCCGCGATCCACCACCGGTTTGAGGTCGGGAGGACGAGGCCGGCCAGCACCACGAGGCCGATCATCCACGGCGCCATGATGGCGTCGGCCCAGCGCTCAAGCAGGATCCGCCAGGTGGCCGGGGAGAGGCGCACACCGAGGTCGAACAGCCCGTAGTTTCCAGTGGCGAGGCCCTTTGAGGTAAAGACATCGCCGCCGGAATGGGCGGCCTTGATGGCATCGCTGAAGGCGATCCACCAGGAGAGGAGAATGAGGGAGACGATCACGCCGCCCAGCCCCCAGGCCGCGGTTCGGAGCACGGCACCCCAGCTGCGGCCGGCGCGCCAGTCGCGCCACAGGGCCCACGCCGCGTAGGCGGCCGCGGGCACGAGCCAGACGGCGTAGGTGGTGTTCTTGATCAGGGCGGCGCCGGTCCCGGCTACGGTGGTGGCCGCGAGCCAGCCCCAGTGGCGCCGGTCCATCATGCGCACGTAGCACGCGAGGAACCAGGCGCAGCACATCATCTCCATGGAGTCCATGAGGAAGGCCCGCGAATAGAAGATGTACACCGGGCAGGCGAGGACCAGTGCGAGCGCCAGCAGCCGGCGCGGGCACGGCAAACCCATCCGCCCGAGCAGCAGGTAGAGCGCAGGCAGGGCCAGGTAGAAGCACGCGAGGGAAATGCCGCGCGCCGACTTGAAATGCGGGAGCCCGGTGGCGCGGCTCAGCATCACCACGCTCCATTCATAAAAGGGAACCTCGAGCGGCAGGGCCACCCAGGGCTTGCCGAAGAGGGGGGTCTCGTACCGCAGGGAGAAATTGTCCTGCTGGTCGATGTAGTAGCTGACGATCGCTGTCTGCGTCTGGCGGAATTCGTGGCCGGGCAGGAAGCCGGAGTTCCAGTTGGCCGTGGCAAAGCCAAAGTGCGCGGCGAGGACCGCGAGGAAGAGCGCGGGGAGCAGCCAGTTTTCACGGCGCATCACAGGCGACTCGGTCATGGTGGGCGCAGGTCAGGGTGGTTAGCCAAAATAGGCCTCGCGCGCCATGGCGACGTGGGCGGGCAGGGCGACCCGGGCGTCGTAAAAGCGCGACATACGGACGAAGGCCATCGAGGCCATTTTGTCGTCGCCCGCAAAAAATTTATCCAGGCAGGATTTCATGGCGGCGCAGAGTTTGTGGTAGTCGCCGGCGGGAATGAGAAAAGCCTCGTCATTATTTACAAGCATTTCCGGGATGCCGTTCACGTTGGTGCTGATGATCGGAATCCGGAACGAGGCGGACTCGAGGAGCACGCGGGGGAACGACTCCTCGAAGCTCGTGCAGACGAAGATGTCGGCCAGCCGGTACCAGTCGTAGATGTCGAGGGTCTCCGGGAAGAGCCGGGTGTTCTTCAGCTCCATCAGGGCGATGTCCTGCTCGATGGACTCGAGGTACAGGCCCTCGCGCGCTCCGACCATGAGGAATTCGATCGGTCCCCGGCCGGCCAAGGCCGCGCCATGCTGCTTCATCAGCTGGTCGATCGCGCGGATGTAGACGTGCTGCCCCTTGCGCTGGCAGACGGAGCCGATGTTGACGACGAGCGTGGCGGCGGGATCGAGGCCGTATTTCTCGCGCAGCTTCCGCCGGTCGTGGGCGGCGGCGAAACGCTCGATGCGCTCGAGGTCGACCCAGCTCGCGAGCGTGCGGAAGTTGTCGTTGGTATTGAGCTCCTCGAAGATTTGTCGCGTGGCGCGGGCGGTGAAGATGACCCGGCCGGCGTCCTTGATGGCCTGCTCGATGAGCGGCACGACCTCCGGCGAGGCGAGGCTGTGCTCGGAAAAGAATTTCCGCGGGGTGTTGCTCTCGTGGATGTAGAGGGCGGAGGGCTTGCCGAGGGCCTGGGCGAGGCTGACCACCCAGTAGGCGACCATGGTGTTGCCCACGATGAGGTCGATGTCGGCCCAGCGGAGGCCGGCGGCAAAGGCCTTCAGGTTGGCGCGGAAATCCGCGGCGGTCTCGGCCTTGATGAAACCGCCGGCGTCGAGCAGCTCGACCGGCAGGCCGGCGTCCTCGAATTTTTTCCGCAGTGGTCCCTCGACCGGGGAGAACACGCGCACGTCCCAGCCGGCCTTTTCCGCGAGATACCGGGCGTACTCGAAGATGAACAGCGGCGCCCCCTCGAGGTTGAGGTTGTGGGTGACCACCGCGACCCGGAGCTTGAGCGGGCGGCGGGCGTAGCGGTGGTCGTTGACGTCGAGCTTGAAGCTGGAGGTGGCGTAGTCCACGACCTCGCTGATGTACGGGTCGCGGTAGCCCGGGTAGCGCTGCACGAAGGCGAGGTGTTCCCGCTCCGTGTAGGCGTTGCCCCGCGACGCGCTCCCGAGGTGCGTGAGCGTGGCCTGCGGCGTGTACACGGTCCGGTAGCCGGCGCGGGCGGCGCGCAGGCAATAGTCGACGTCGTTGTACGCGACCTGGAAATCGCGCTCATCGAGACCGCCCAGCTGGCGGTAAAGCTCGGTGCGGGTCAGCAGGCAGGCGCCCGTGACGGCGGAGGTGTTGCGCGCGGCGTGCGGGAGAAACAGGTAGCCAAAGTCGTCTTTCGGCTGGCCGACGAAGACCGCGTGCGCGAGTCCGCCCTGCGGGCCGACCCAGATGCCGGCATGATTGAGGGTCTCGTCGGGGTGGATGAGCCGGGCGCCCACAACCCCGACGCCGGGCACGCTCATCCAGCCGGCCATGTCCTCGAGCCAGCCGGGCTCGCGGGCCTCGATGTCGTTGTTGAGGTGGAGGACCAGCGGGGTGTCGGCCGCCGCCGTGCCGAGGTTGACGAGCCGCGAATAATTGAAGGGCGCCGCGACGTTGCCGGTGCGGATGACGCGACACGGCAGGTCGGACCGGGCTGCAAGTGATTCGAGCAGGGTGAGGGCCTGGGGCTCGGTGGAGCCGTCGTCGACGATGACGAGTTTCGCGTGCCGCCAGTTGACGGTGCGCTCCAGGGAGGCGACACAGGCCTGCAGCAGCTCGTGGCGGTTCTTCGTGGGGATGACGATCGTGACGGGATTTTGCGCGAGGAGCGCCGGATCCCAGTGCAGCTGGTGGAGGCAGAGCGCGTTATCCTTCATCAGCGGCGGCAGGACGGCCGTGGCCTGCAGTCCGCGGCGCTGCATGCTGTCGTTGATGGCGCGGCGGGCGGCGTCGAAGAGGTAGCCCTTTTGATCGCCCTTGCTCGCGGTGCTCTGGGCATGGGCGCGCCAGTGGTAGCCGATCTGGGGCACATGCACGATGCGCTCGTCGCGCATCAACTCGACGCAGCGTAGGATCAGGTCGAGGTCCTGGGCGCCCTCGTAGCCGAGCCGGAGCCGGCCGGCCTGCTCGACGATGCGGCGGCGGATGACGGTGAGATGGTGCGTGTAGTTGTGCGTCAGCGCCATCTCGGGGCTCCAGTCACCCTTGAACTGGGGGTCGAAACGCCGGCCGGCCTCGTCGATCTTGTCCTCGTCCGTGTAGATCATCTCCGCGTCCGGCCGGGCGGCGATGGCCTCGGCGACATGGAACAGAGCGCTGGCCGGCAGCACGTCGTCATGGTCGAGGAACGCGACAAACTCGCCGGTGGCAAGGTCGAGGGCGGAGTTGGTGGCGGCCGAGATATGGCCGTTCTGCGGGCGGAGGATGAACTTGATCCGCGGGTCCTTTTTCCCGGCGTCCGCGAGCATCTTCCTCACGTGACCCTGGGTCGAGGCATCGTCGGCGATGCACAGCTCCCAGTTCGGATAAAACTGCGCGGTGACGGAGGCGAGCAGCTCGGCGAGGAACGGGGCCGGGGTGTTGTAAACGGGGACGACGATGCTGATCTTCGGACCGGACCTGGCCAGCGCGGCGGCTTCCCGGGTGAGATAGCCGGTGAGCCGCGGGGTCAGCCGGTTGTGGTTCGTCCAGAGGGTATAGGGATCCTGCTGCTGCCAGGGCGTGGGCGGGGCGGCCTTGGCGGCCCGGCGGATCATTTTCTCGGCCAGCTTCGCGCGGGTCAGGCGCACCTCGCGCCAGAAGCCCGGCCAGCTTTCCATGACATAATCCCCGGCGAGCGCGCCGCGGACAAACGCCCAGACGGCGCGGGCGAACTTCCGCTCGTGGTAAAGCGCGATGGGGCCGGAGTTCTCGTCGATCTTGTTGAGAAAAATCCGCTTGGAGCGCAGCAGCTGGCGCGGACCGTCGGGATACTCGGCGAAGATCTTGAGGCAGGCGGGGCTGAAGTTCGCCGGGCGGACGTCCACGAGGCCGTAGAAGGCCGAGCGCAGGGCCTGCGGCCAGGCCGGGTTGTGGCGGAGCACGTCCTCGCGCTCCTTGCCCCAGATGAGCCGGTTCTCGTTCACGGCGCCGACGGTGGCGACGAGGCGCGTGATGGTGCGGCTCATCGAGAAGGCCCAGCCGCTGACGCGGAATTTCTCGTAGTGGGCGTTGACCCAGTCCTGCGGCAGGTCGAGGAAGCCGACGAGGTCGTTCTCCGGCCGCATTTCCGTGGTGTTCACGGTGATCTCGCCCAGCACGCGCTTCGCCTCGCGCATCATCACGCCGTGGGGCTCGTAGTGAAAATGCCGGTAGAGATAATACAGGCTTTCGCCGACCAGTTCGGTCCGCAGGACCGGCCTGGGCCGCCGGGCGGGCATGTCCGTGCCACCGGTCGTGAGCTCGGTGCGCAGGAACTCAGTCCACACATTTCCGGGCCGCAGGGTTTCCAGGGTGAGCGTCCGGGCGCCGAGCCAGGGCCGCACCGTCACTCTGAAGCCGGCGCGCCGGGCCGTCAGCCCGCCCTTCAAAAATTCCTCCAGGTCGGGCCGGTCCAGGCCCATGATGCCGTAGGTAATGACGCCATCGAGCTTGGCGCGCAGGTCGGTCAGCTCCTCCCCGTCCTTGGAGTAAACCCAGCCGCGGATGTCGATCTCCCTGGCAGTGGTCTGCCAGGATGCCGGCTGATCGATGAAGTGCTGAAAGGAGGCTTTCTCGGGCATTAAAAGATCAAGCAGAACGACGCCGCCGGGTGGGGTAAAGCATGCTTTTCACCGCTGGCGGTGCGCTCAGTCGATCTTGATGCAGCGCCAGTAAGCCCAGTCGAAACTGCCATTGTTGTTTGGCCCCGGCAGGGTGCGAAAAACGACCGTGCCCTGCAGCGGGGCGATCAGCTCGATGGAAAACGACTGCAAGCCCCGGTCCTGCTTGATGGTGCCGGGCTGCAGCCAGCGGTAGTAGAGCCGCTGGCGGTAGCCATTGGGCTGGACAGAGAGCACTTCGAATTCCACGCCGTCGCTGCGGTCGTAGATGGCCGGATCCATGCCGAATTCGGCCGTGATGTGGCGGGCGCCGGGCGGAGGAACGATCTCGATTTCCGTGACCGGTTGCGAAATCAGCCAGTGGTGGCCTTCCACGATGGGCGAGGCGAGGCCGTAGGGCACCGTCAGCTTGAGCGGCTGCGGGCTGATGTCGGCGAAAATGCTTCGGTCCTTCAATTGGTCCACCCAATAGAGCACGCGGGGCTTTTCGCCCGCACCGCCGAGCTGGCCCTGGTACAGCAGGATGTCGTGCAGAGGAAAGTCCTGCAGGGCCTTCAGCGCGTCGGGGATCATGTCCTTGCGCAAATGGACCGTATACTCGCCGGTCTGGAGGAACGGATTTTCGTCCATCTCCAGTTCCTTCAGCCAGTGGGCGTAGGCCTCCGGCCCAGGCTGCCCGAGCCGGAACAGCAGCACGGCCGCGATCCGTGCGGGCCGGGCGCGGTGCAGTGCCTCGCGGATGACCGCGTCGTCCTGGACATAGCGCTTGGGTACCAGTAGCGCGCGCCGGTGGCTGTAGTAGGGGAGGATGGGGCTCCAGTCCAAACCAAAGCCGACGAGCAGGTCGTCGGGCTTCGTGACCTGCCCGATGGCCAGGGCGAGGTCGGGCGGACCGCCCGCCTGGCGGGACTGGGGCTCGTAGTATTTTTCGAGATAACCCGAGAACTGGGCGGCCAGCACCACGACGATGACCCCGAGCCGGGCGGAGAGCGGGAGGGACGCCGTCTCCATCAGCCGCTGGAGGGGCAGCGCCAGGAGCAGCAGGAAGAAGAGGCCGCTGGAATAGAGGTAATAATCGTGGACGAAATAAAGATTCGCGAACACCAGCGGCCCGGCCATGGCGACCAGCAGGATGACGGCGAACAGCCGGACCCGACCGCGGAGGAAGAGCAGCAGGAGCACCGCGAGCAGGAACAGCGAGAAGGCGGGAAACAATGCCCGCTCGATCTGGATGCCGAACTGCCGCCAAAAGCCGGGATCGAACCGCTGCGCGAGTGGACCGTAGGTCCAGTCGTGAAGCTCAGACGAAACCAGTGATGCCCCCAGGATGTTCTTCCGCTTGACGGCATCGCTGTGACGGACCCACCAGGCGGCGGCGAGAATGCCAGGAACCGCCGCCACGGCGGCCCGGGCCAGCAGGGTGCGCCACTCCGCCCGACGAGCCCGCCACACTGCCACGGCGAGTGCCGCCGACGGCGCCAGAAAAACCGCATAGGTTGTGACCTTGGCGAGTCCGGCGGCCGCGCCGAACAGCGCGGCGGCCGCGAGGACAGATCTCCGCCCAGACATCAGGCCGGAGTGGAAAAAATTCAGGAACCACAGTCCCAGGCAGAAGGCGGTGGATTCGATCAGGAACGCCCGGGAAAAGAACTGATAGACCGGACACGTCAGAATCAGGGCCAGAAAGAGCCAGCGGTGGGCGGCAATTACGTTGAGCCGGCGCAGCAGCAGCCAGACCGCCGGCAGGGCGGCGTAAAAGAAGCACAGGGACACCGCGCGCCCGGCTTGGTCGAGCGGCAGACCCGTGCTCCGGCACACGGCGGCGACGGCCGCCTCATAGACGGGAAACTCCAGCGGGATGGACCACGGGGGGCCCATGATCGGAGTTTCATAGTCGAGATGGAATCCATCGTGGATCATCCAGTAAGCCGACATGGCTGTCTGCGTCTGCCGGAACGGGTGAGTATCTAGCACCGCGTTCTTCCAGCCCGCCCGGGCAAACCAGAGACTGACAACCAGGACCACCAGGAAGAGGCCCAGGGAGGCGGCGGGCTCGGAGATGGAGGCGGATTGGGAGCGAGGTTCGGTCATGGGGGGGACGCTGGGACAAGGCAGGCGCGATGGCGGATGGGCGTATTACCCGGCGTGGGCCACGGTCCGGCGGATGCCTTCGGCGAGGGTCACCGCCGGGCGCCAGTGGATCGCGCACGAAAGCTTGGTGTTGTCGAGCAGGCTGTCATGGACATCCCACGGGTGGGCGGGGACATGCTGGATGGCGATCTTCCGGCGCAAGGTCTGCTCGACGCATTGGATGACCTCGTTGACGGAATGAGACTCGCCATGGCTGACGTTGAAAACTCCCTGGGGGCGAACGCGGATGACCTGTTCGAGCGCCGCCGTGAAATCGGTATGATAAAGAAAATCCTTGCGGGCGGTGCCGTCGCCCCAGACGGAGAATGGCCGGCCGTTACGGGCGCTGTGGATGAGAAAGGGTACGATGCCCTGCGGCTTCTGCATTGGTGCGGGAAAACCGTAGGGATTCGAAATTCGCAGGATGGTGTGCGAGAGGCCGTGCCGACGGCCGTACTCCGTGATCAGTTGCTCCGCCGCCAGCTTGGCGTGGCCGTACCGGCCGATCGGGGCGCAGGGATCGTCCTCCCGGCTGGGCTGCTGGCCGCGGGCGTTGCCATAGACTGCGCCGCCGGAGGAGAAGAAGACGAAGTGCGGCCGCGCGCCGGCCGGCGAGGCCACGATGGACTCGAGGAGTTTCGTCAGCACCGGCAGGTCCTGCAGTTTTTCCGCGTCCGGGTTCTGCTCGGACGTGGCGGGCAGCGTGCTCCAGGCGAGGTGCAGCAGCGTGTCGGCGCCGGTCAGGGCTCCGGGTTCCGTCAGCCCGGCCAGCGGGAGAAATCCGTCTCCGCCCTGCCGCGAAAAAAGCGTCACCGCGTGCGCCGGGTCGCGGAAACGGCCGGCGACCAGCGAGGCGAGGCGGCCCCGCCCGCCGGTGACGAACAGTCGTTGCAGTGTCGGCTCGGGCATGAATTACGACGGTGCCAGCGAGAGATGGAAATTGGCAAGCGCCTCGGCGCTGCGCCGCCAGCTGAAGTGCCGGTCCGCGAACGCGACGGCTCCACGTCCCAGCTTTTCGGCCAGGCCGCGGTCGGCGCGCAGCTCGCGCACGGCGGCGGCGATGCCCGTCGCATCGGCCCGGTCGAGCACATAGGCGTCGGTGCCGTGGCGGACCAGCGTGCCGAGGTTCGTGCGCGGCAGCACGACCGGCCGGCCCAGGGCGAAAAACTCGGGCAGCTTCGAGGGGAAGCGGTAGTCATTGAACTCGTCCGGTCCGCCCGGCTGCACAAAAATATCAGCCAGCGCCATCAGCGCCGGCAGGTGCCGGTGGTGCGTGATTTCGCCCAGCGCGAGCACATAGGGCTCGGCCGCCGCGGCCAGCCTGGCAGAAAAGGTCACGCTGTCGCGTCCGGTGCGGATCAGGGTCACGGGAGGTCCGGAACGGTTGAGTTCGACCACGGCGGCATAGAGTTCCTGCACCTCGGCCGCGTTGGCGGCGTGGACGTTGCCATGATAGAACAGCACGGTCTCGCCCGGGGCGGAGTCGAGCACCCGGCGGAAGGCGTCGGGACGCGGCCGCGGATAAAAATGCCGCGCATCGGCCGCCGGCCAGAGGGTGAGGCACGGTTTGCCGGCCGGGACGAAAGAGCGCAGCCGCTCGGTGATGACGGTGATGCCGTCGGCCGCTGCCAGAAAGGCGCGGCTGCGGTGTGGATGCGAAAGATCGGGCGGCACGAGCCGGTCGAGTTCCCCGTCACTCAGCCGGTCGAGTTCGGCGAAATCGCGCGCGAGGGTGAGGGCAAGGAGCTGCTGTTCGTTGTCCTCCAGGTGCACCAGCACCCGCGAACCGTGGCGGGCGCGCAATTTTTCGGTCAGCCCACGCACGTTCTCGCGGGTGGTCCAGGCGTGGATCACGTCCGGTCCGCGACCGTTGGGAAAAACCAGGCCTTGCTCCGCTTGCGCGAAGGTCAGTCCCTGGAAGGCCGGACGATCATGATACGCAAGCGTGGCCGCATCGTGCGGGACGGCCACGGCGCAGGCGTGCCCGGCGTCGGCAAGTTCGTTCGCCAGGGCGGCGACATGCAGCGCGCTGTTGGAGGCAAAGCTGCCATAGAGCACGAAGAGCACATTCAGGGGCTGAGTGGCGCAGACCGGCGCGGGCCGGGCGGACGGTTGAGCTGCGCCTTCCGCCGCGAGTCCGATGCGGGGGAGGGTGAGATCGAAATCGGCCGCATGGTTCTCGTCGGTGGCCACGCTGAAGAAAACAGTGGTCGGCGCGATGGCGATCCGCCCGCTGGCGAGCCGGGCCCGCACCCGGACCGGTCCGTGTCCAGCCACGAGGAAATCCTGGCTCCGGAAACCGGCGTGCCCGGCGTGCGGCACGCCGGGAAACAGCGCCGACACATCCTCGCGCGGCCGGCCGACGTCGCAGGCGATTTCCCGGTGCCCGTAGCGCAGCGTGAGTTCTGCGACCGGCTCATCCAGGTCGAGGGCCCAGCCGCCGACCTTCACCCGGTCGCGCAGCAGGCCGGCGGCGATGGGCTCATCCATGACCGCGGCCAGCGGCCAGGGCTCGACGGTGAGCGTGAGCCGTTTGAAAACCTGCCACGTGCCGTCCGGACGTTGGGCCTCGAAGGAGGCCGGATAGACGCCCGCGGGCAGGCGGCCGGAGAGAATAAAACCGCAACCCGCGGCGGCGGGGTGCGCCGGGAAAAGCTGCGGCACATCGGAGCGCGGGGGGCGGGCCGTGAGGGGGACGGTGCCGGCGGCGGTGCTGAGCCGGACGGGCGGCGGGTCCGGTAAGTCCTCCGCGAGACACCAGCCTTTGACCGTGACTTCCCGGGCCCGCGCCCGCAGCGGGCGCGGGGTCTCGATTTCCGCGTGGAGCCGGAGCGCGGGGGGCGGGCTCATGATCGCGAGCCGCGGAAGGTGCGCTCGAGCGAGCGCAGCCATGCGGTCCACCGCCAGCTGCGGGAGGATTTCATGGCCCGGATCTCGACGTCGAGCTGCCCGATGCGCTGCTGCCGGGCGTCAGAGGCGGCGGTGATATCATGGAGCTGCGTCGTGAGTTTCGACTCAGTTTCCCGGACCTGGCGGAGCTGGGCCGCGAGGTCCGCAGAGATTTGCTTTTCTACGGCGATCGCCTGTTCGGCCTGCGCCAGCCGGACTTGGGCGGCTGCGAGCGCCGCATGGGCCGCCTGCTGGATTTGCTGCAACTGGACGAACTGGGCCTGGAGATCGGCGCGGATTTTATCGGCGTGCGCCGCTTCATCCAGTTTCTGGTCGGCCAGGGTCAAGGCGGCCTGGAGCAGCCGCTCGTTCTCGCCGAGCCTTGCACCGGTTTCATCCCGCGTGTCCTCCAGCTCCATGATGCGCACCTGCGCCAGGATCAGCTGCTGGCGCACACGCTGGAGCATCTCTCCGGGGTCCGGGTGGGCGGGATTCATGGCTGGCGCAACATCAAGGCGCGCCGGTGCGGGATGTGAAGTTTATTGTCGTCGGCACACCGCGGGCTACGGCGCCCGGAGCCCGAGCCGCCACAGGAATTCAATCCTCGCACTGCGGCGAAGGTAGCGGAGGAGCAGGGGGCTGGTTTCCAATTCCTCGATTGGGAAATGCCGGCCCTGGGCGCGTTCGCGCAGCAGCGTGATTTCCCTCTGCCCGGTGTCATGCATGGCGAAACTGGTCTTCTGGGTGGGATGCACGCGGAAGCAGGCGAGAAAGTAGGGCACCCGGACGATGCGCGCCCCGGCCGCCTGGAAGCGCAGCAGCAGGTCCCAATCGATGGCAAAGTGGAAGGAGGTATCCAGGCCGCCCACTTTATCCCAGAGCCGGCGCCGCCAGAACATCGTTTCCTGAGGCACGAAGTCGTTCAAACGCAGCACGGCGTCGTCGTGCGGGGGCAGGAACCAGCGCGCGATTTCCCGGGAGCCCTCGTCTACCACGATGCGGTGACCGTAGAGCACATCCACCTCCGGGTGCCGCGCAAAATAGTCCGCCACGTAGGCGAGGGCGCCGGGTTGGTAGTAATCGTCGGAATTGATCCAGGCCATGAGATCGTCCGGTCCGCCGGACGTCTTCGCCAATCCCCGGGCGATGGCATCGGCCTGCCCGGTATCGCGGATGCTCTCCCAGGCATGCAACCGGGGCGCGTGCTGTCGGATCAGGTGCGCGCTGTCATCGGTCGAGCCCCCGTCCTGCACAACATACTGGCAATCGATCCCTGGCTGATCGAGCACGCTGCGCATGGTTTCATCCAGGAAGCGCGCCTGCTGGTAGGAAGGGGTGACGATGGCGAGCTGCGGTCGGCGGGATGCCGGCGCGGAAGCGGGAAATTTTTCAAAGCGCACGGGCCGGGGCGGATACGCCATGTGCGCCGGCATCTGGAAAAACATCAGCTCGGTCCAGGCCCCGCCGCCGAGCCAGAGTGGGATGATCTGCCGAGCCACCTCGACCGGGCGCTCCATCAATGAATACCATGCGCCGTCGGCCGACACGGCCTCGAGCGAAACCCGGACACGGCCGGAGGGCAGGGTGCCGCGAAGCTCAAAGCCGGTGTTGTCGTCCGGGGCCTCCGGCATCGCGCCCTTGACGTCCGGCCGGGGGAGCCCGACGACCCCGTCAATCGTGACCTTGCCGGCGCGGAGGCGGATGGCCCGGATGGGCCGGCCGTCCAGGTCGAAGGCCCATCCCCGGATGATCACGCACCGGGGCAGCTGTTTCCAGTCCTTGGGCTGATCGACATAGAAACGGGGAGTCGGGGCGGAGGTATCCACAGGCGGCGCGATGCGGCCGAGACAAAGGCCGCGAATCCCGGAAGGGAAGATTTTACCGGCGCCCGCGCGGCGGGACTAGAGCTTGAAGCCGGCGTCCGTGGAATCCTTCAGGAAGGTTTTCACGGTGTCGAGGGACAGGGCGTCGCCGGTCATCCCCAGCATCTTGGCCGCCTTGGCTATGATGTCGTGCGGGACCGTGATGATCCGGCAGCCGGCCTCCTCGGCCTGGAAAATATTGAGGACCTCGCGTGTGCTGGCCCAGAGCAGCTCGGCCTTGGGCTGGTCCTCAAGCAGCGGCCCGCAGGCGCGGATCATCGGCACCGGGTCGACGCCGGAGTCGGCGATGCGGCCGGCGAACACGGACACGACGGACGGCACGGCGGGATTGAGGGCGGCCGCCACACCGGCGACCTGTTTCAGGGTGAAGAGCGCAGTGGCATTGAGCTTCACGCCCTCCTGGGCCAGGTCACGGATGAGCGGGAGGGAGGATTCGCCGCGGGAGTTGGTGATCGGAATCTTGACGTAGACATTCGCCGCCCAGGACTTGATCTTGGCGGCCTGCCGGCGCATCTCGGCGAACTCATCCGAGAACACCTCGAGGGAGATGGGCTTGGCCGTAACGGTCTGGAGAATGTCCTTGGCGAAGGCCTCGTAGTCCTTGATGCCGGCCTTCTTCATGAGGCTGGGGTTGGTGGTCAGGCCCTTGATGTAGGGCTTGGCATAGAGATCGAGGATGCCGGCCTTGTCGGCGCCATCGGCGTAAATCTGGATCGTGAGGTCGTTGAGGGATTTCATGTCGGAGTCGGTTCAGGTGGCGGGATTGAGCTTCCGCGCTTCCGGCTGGGCAAGGATAATTCGGGCGGCCTCGGGAAAGTTCTTCACGGTAAAATCAGGCCGGGTCTGCAGATCCTCCTCATAGCCGAAGTCAATGAACACGGTGCGCACGCCGGCCCGGTGACCGCAGTCGATGTCGCGCCAGCGATCTCCAATCATCCAGGAACGGGAGAGATCGAGGCCGAGGTCACGGGCCGCATCGAGGAGCATGCCCGGCTCGGGCTTGCGGCGCGGGTCGGGCGGAGATTCGTCGCGGCCGGGCGCATAGCAGGCCTCGATCCGGGCGATCTCGGGCACGAGCCGGCGGAGTTGCTCATGCATGGCCTCGATGACAGCTTGCGACTGGAGACCCCGGCCGACGTCGGGCTGGTTGGTGGCGACGACGAGGACGTAGCCGGCGGCGTGCAGTGCCTGGCAGGCTTCGGGCACACCGGGAAAAAGCCGGAACTCGGCGACAGAGGCCGGGGCGTAGGGTTTGCCCTCGCGAATGACCTGGACGTTCAGGGTGCCGTCGCGGTCCACAAAAACGGCGGGCTGTTTTTGCGGGAGCAGGGAGAAGGGAGCAGGCACGGAGAGGAAGGGAAAGTGAGGGTGAACGTACTGCTACTCTTCGATTTGGGATCTGAGCTTCAGAATGGTGGCGGTGAGGATGGCGATGATTTCGCCGCAGAGTGCGACACGTGGCGAGATCACTTCCGATGGGAGCCAATGCTTCAGGCGCTCATAGCGCCCGCTGGTTTCATGCGCGGAACCGCGGGCGATAATGAGGAAATGCGCGTAATCACGTTTCGATCCGCGTCCGTACCCTTCCTCGATATTGGACGCGATCGAGTCCGCACTGGCTATCTGCTGGGATACGAGACGTTGGCAGGAGGGCTCCCACCTGAGTGCGGTCAGATCCGTTACTACCAGATCAAATAACACCAAGGCCTTTTGGTGTGCTCCGTATTGGCGAAGCCTGGAAGGTTCGGTCATTTTTGGAGTGAGAATGAAAGTGAGAGAGGAAAGTATGAGACCATCCTGTGCCCATGCACCTCATCACTCAATCTCTCACTGGTTCTCCCTTAAAAACGCTACTGCTCTGCTCCTCTGAATCCACACTCCGCTCACACCCCTTTCACTATCACTGTCACTTTCCCTTCCGCGCTCTCAGACAAACTTCAGCTTGCGGGCGGCGAAGAGGACCATGCGGAGGAGCAGCCAGCCGTGGCTCCAGCGGTGGATGTTGGTCGTGCCGTAGGTTCGCTCGCGATAGCGGATGGGTACGTCGGCGATCTTGAGATTGAGCTTGGCCGCACCGAAGAGCAGGTCGAAGTCGCCGAAGGGATCGAAATCGCCGAAGTAGGTCCGGTTGGCGGCGATCCTTTCGTAATGGGCGCGGGAGAGCACCTTCGTGCCGCAGAGGGTATCCTTCACGGGTTGGCCCAGCAGCCACGTGAAAATGAGGCCAAAGGTTTTGTTCGCGCAGAGATTGAGGAATTGCATCGCCTCCTCGTCCATGGGGTACACCAGCCGGACGCCATTGGCGAACTCGGCGCGGCCACTGGCGATGACGTCATAGAATTTTCCGAGCTCTTCCGGTGGCATGGTGAGATCGGCATCGAGGATCATGAGCACGTCGCCGGTCGCGGCGGCGAAGCCCAGCCGCACGGCGTCGCCCTTGCCGCGACCGGTCTGCTGCATGATTTTTATATTCCGCCCGGGATGGTCCTGAGCAGCCTGCTGGATCCGGGCCCACGTGTCGTCGCGGGAGTGCCCTTCGACGAAGATCAGTTCGGTGCCCGCGCCCAGGTCGGCGGTGCGCTGCACGGCGACGGCGATGTTGCCCGCTTCGTTGCGGGCCGGAACTATGACCGAGACGGTCAGGGGCCGGGCCGGGCGGGGCCGCGCGGGCCGCGCGACGCAGAAGACCGTGAGGCAAAACCAGGTGAAGACCGGAGCAAACCAGCGGTTGAAGAGCACTTCGAGGCCGAGGCATTTCACCGGGACGAGAATGCGGGGTTGGATTACGATCGGGCTCCAGTCGGCCAGCTGGAGGAGGTTGCGCACATCCGCCGTGCTCAGCCAGCTGCTTTGGGGCTGGCGGGCCTTGAAACCCAAGGTGCCGGCCAAGGATAGGATCGGCCTCCACAGGGACGAATAATAGTTGAGGATCAGCCGGGTGTTCTCATGCGAGACGCAGTGCATGCGCTCGAACAACCGCTGGACATCGGCGGCGAGGTTGAGCGTGTCGGAGACGATGATATAGTCGAACTGCCTCGGCAGTTCGAGAAACTCGCCCGCCTGCACGTAGAATTCCGCCCCGTGCACCCGTTGGCGCGCCGCGGCGATCTGGACGGCGGAAAGATCAATGCCTGTCTTGCGAACGGCGTGAAGACCGGCGAGCAGTTCGCCGGAACCGCAGCCGATTTCAAGGACTGACGCACTGGCGGGAATCAACAGGTTGTAATAGTGCGCCAGCAGGCGGCGGTAATCGCGCGAGCTGCGGTTCGGTTCGGTGGGCGCGGTGTCATAGAACGCCCCGATTTTCTCCAGATGCTTGCGGGTGATGTCGGAGGCGGCTGGCATGTTAGTTAGACTCTTTTTGCAGGACGACGATCAGGCGGGCCGCAAATGCACGGGGAAACGGCGTGGCAAGCCAGTCAAACCCCCGCATCAGGCCGGCGAGGAACCTGCCGCCGAGCCGGGGGCCGGAAAAACCGCCCGAGGAGAGATAAGAGAACGAAGCAATCGGCCTGACTTCCGCCAGCCGCCAACCTACCAGCCGGTGGCGCGCCTCGCCCCACCAAAAATGGCGGGTCGCCGCACCTTGGAGCGCGTAATAATCCGCCTGGTCCGCGGAAAACCCCTCGGGTGCTTCCCACGCGATGGTGTCATGCAGTCCAACGGGTTCGTGATGGAAAAGATGGTAGACCAGCCGTCCGGTCCAGCTCACGGCTGGCTCGAACAGGATGACTTTGCCGCCTGGGGCCAGCACCCGGTGAAATTCATGCAACGCGGTGCCCGGATAGCGTAGGTGATGCCAGACGTCGAAAAGAATCAGGTGCGAGACGCTCTCATCCGCAAAGCTGAGTTGATAGGCGTTTTCCCGTCGATCGAGCCAGGGATTGTCAAAGAGGTCGGTCGTGACGCATTGGGGAATGACTTCCTTGACCGTGCCCATCCCTGAACCGAGTTCGACCAAGAGCCCGGGGACCTGAGGGTCAATCCGGGTTGCAATCTGACGATAGAATTTGCGATAGATTTCCTGCAACAACGGCTTCCGGAGCCAGGCTTCCCGGTTGCGCTGAATTTCAAGGTTATGCTGCCCGACCGGCAGCGTGACGGCCGTTTTCATATGGGGAGTCAAGCCTGTCTCCCGCTAGCGGCATTCAACGAAGCAGTCCTTATCATCGCGTGACTGAACGGATCGCGTCCAGGGATGTGAAGTCTAATGTACGGCCGCCGACGTGGATGATCGGGAATCCTTCGAAGATTCATTCCCTGGGGATTGATGGGCGGGGATAATCGCGCCGCCCGGAGGTTGCCGGGCTATCGCGGCGGGTTCACGGATTCCCACTTGGTCTGGTTCACCTTCAGGTCGGGATGGGAAACCCAGAGATGCCAGATCACGGCCTGGAAGGCCTCGCTGTGCGGAGTGATATTATTGGGGTTGACCGTGGGCACGATCACACAGGCGTCGGCGACCCTAGCGGTATAGCCCCCGTCTTTGCCGACAATCCCGATGATGCGGGCGCCGGCCTGCTTCGCGAGCTGCATGGCGGTCACGAGATTGGGTGAGATGTTTTTTTCCACGTTGCCACCGCCGACCGACAGGATGAGGAGGGCATCCCTGGTATTCAGGCGGGAGCCGCGCAGCCACTCGGCGAACACGCCGGCCCAGCCCTCATCGTTGGTGCGGGCGGTGAGTTCGGAGACGTTGTCCGTCGGGGCATAGCACTCGAGCCCGGCGATCTTCCGGAAATCGTTCACGGCATGCGAGGCATTGGCCGCGCTGCCGCCGACCCCGAGAACAAACAGCCGACCGCCCCGGGTGCGCAAGCCCACGAGCTCCCGGACGCACTTCTCGCAATCGTCCGCGTTGAGCCGGGCGACAATTTCGGCGGTCTCCTTCAAGTGTTGGAGGGAGTAGGACATTGGGAGGGAAAGGGAGAGTGAAAGTGAAAGGGAGCACAGCGCGGGTGCCCTGCTGGGGAAGGGAGCAGGGAGTAGGGAGCAGGGAAAGGGAAAAGCAACGCGGCCTGAGGGGGGATCGGTGGTCAGGTTGAGTCCTTTGCCCGGAGCAGCTGATCCAATTCGTTGAGGCCGGCTGGGGAGCCGATTTCGTAGAACCGCTGCCTGATGTCGTAGCCGGCGAGCTGGTGGCGCGCGACCAAGGACTTTTGCACTTCGGCCAGATCGACGGCCGCATCCCTCGGGCAACCGTCGAAAGCCGCGGGGCGAAACAGGCCGAGACCGTAGTCGATGTGCTGCATCTGCGGCAGGGGCGTCCGCTTGTCGTAGGCCCGGATCGCGCCGTCCTCGAACCAGACATTGCTTCGGTCGTAGCGGCCGCGGTTCTCGAACACGGTCATCAGCCCGGGTTGGCCGCAGTGCAGGAAGAACTCCCCGACCGCGCGATAATCGATGGGCAGGTAGCTGTCGCCGTAGAGCACGTAGAAAGCCTCGCCCAGTTTCGGCAGCGCGCGGATGAGCGCCCCGCCGGTGCCGAGCAGTTTGTCGCCGTCGAGGGAATAGTCGATCCGCACGCCCCAGCGGGAGCCGTCCCCATAACGCTCGACGATCTGCTCACCGAGGTGACCCACGCATAGCACCACGCGCCTCAGGCCAGCCGCCTTGAGCAGGCGGAGCTGGTGGGCGAAAAACGGCTCGCCGGCCACCTCGACCAGAAGTTTCGGAATTTTTCCTGTGAGCGGCCGCAGCCGGGTGGCCAGGCCGCCGGCGAGAATTGCCACGGGCAGATCTGAGGCGGATGTTTTCAGAAAGCGACGTAGATGAAAGGCTGCACCGGGAGCGAGAACCGGTAGAGCATGTAGTGGAACAGCACCCCGATGGCCAGCCCGAGCAGAAACCGGCCGAGGAGCCGGAGGGGGACGGGAAGATTGATCTTGGGCAGGAGTCGAAGGGGCGGCATGGCGGTTCAGGGCTGGGGGAATTCCTTGAGCTTCCGGGCCACGAGTTGGGCCAGCTTGCGGCCCCCCTCGGCGGAAAGGTGGGCGCGATCAATATAGTCCGCGGACTCGAAGTCATCCCCGGCGACCTCGCAGGCGATCCCATGATCCCGAAAAATTTGGGCGCAGGCCGCATAAACCGAGACATCCCGGGCCCTTTCCGCCGGACTCAGCCGGTCGAGATAGTAGGGGGCGTTCTTGTTGAGCAGGATCAGGGTGTGGGGCCGTAGGAGTGGAACGACCGAGGCTTCGATGTCGGCGCCCAGCCGCTGCCGGTTGCCTTCCTCCAGTTGCCATGAC
Organism: uncultured Opitutia bacterium; assembly: GCA_903881475.1. Classification (GTDB taxonomy): domain Bacteria; phylum Verrucomicrobiota; class Verrucomicrobiia; order Opitutales; family Opitutaceae; genus Opi-474. The sequence goes on from CAIRTK010000044.1 coordinate 86,835, forward strand.
CCGCCTGGTCCGGGCACCGCCATGGTTTCCGAAAAACCGCGGGTAATGGCCATTTCCTCCGGCAGGAAATTCTTGAACCGATCCGCCAGGGGCTGGGCATGGGGCTCGGTGTCCGGCAGACGGTCATGCGGTACCCAGAAATCCCGGGCCAGAATGAAATTCCAGACCGTGAAAAAATGCCGGTAACCGACATGATGCCAGAGGGACTGTTGCCGGAACCAGGCCTCCAGCCGCGCGCCGAGCCTTTCTTCGTCCTGTTGCCGCCGCTCGGTGGCCGGGAGAGAATCCAGCCAGCGGCGGATGCTTTCGTCCCGCGCCGGAAAGGCGGCCAGCCGGTGTTGGTACAGCGCCTGCCAGTAGAAATAGCCGGAAGCCCCGCCAGGCGCCCGCCCCGTGGCGGCCGGGGGATTCGTGTTCGCGACATAGATGACGGGATAGCCGCGAAGCAGCAGCGATTCCGCCACCAACGCCGCCCCTTGGGTCGGATAGGCGCCGCGGAAGGCCAGGTTGACGACCACGTAGCGGTCCCCGAGTTGCTCCTGCAGGCGCAGGCTCCAGACGTCATCCTTGGGCTGGCCGACGCCGTTCATGATCGAGTTGCCGCCGATGATGACAAGGGTCTTGCCGCGCTGCCAGTGGGCGAGCGCGAGGGACTCGAGCATCGCGTAGGGCGGATAGAAAATGGCGTCCGGACTGATCCGCTGGTGGAAGCGGATGAATCCGTCGGGCTTGCTGTACGTGCTGGCCAGGTTCCCCTGCCACGCGGCGGCGCAAAATCCGGTCATGATGCCCGCGATCAGCAGCCAGTTGGAAAGTCGGCTCGTCGTCATGGTCCGTGGAACGCGAACAGTTTGACGGCCATGGCCCAAGCCTGCGCCGGTTCATAAAAAAACATCAGCCAGCCGAAGGCGACGTACAGCAGAGTGAGGGCCCAGCCCAGCACCGGCAGACGGGTGAACACCCCGGCGAGAGCCCGGCCGACCGGGCCGAGGAGGGTGACGTAGGAGAAATTGATCACGAGGCCGACTCCATGCCACAAGCCCCAGAGCACAAAATGCCAGGCGGGACCGTGCCAGAGCCCGCAGAGCGCAAACACGAAGAGGCCGTTGGCCAGCCGCCGGAGGAGGCCGTGCCGATTGCCGCCCAAGGGAATGTAAACGTAGTCCCGGATCCAGGAAGTCAGCGAGATGTGCCACCGTTGCCAGAAATCCTGCAGGCTCACCGCCAGGTAAGGATAGTTGAAATTCTCCGGCAGGCGGATGCCCATCAGCCGCGACAGGCCGATGGCCATGTCGGTATAACCGCTGAAATCGAGCACGATGCGCGCCGCGAGTGCCGCCAGAAAAAGCCAGGCCTGGCCGCGGGAAAGCCCCGCGAAGCCCGGCCCGTAAAAATTGATCACCAGGGTGAGATTGTCCGCCAGCACGACCTTCTTCACGAGCCCCAAGGCGATCCGCTGCGCGCCGGCCGCGACGTCGTCCACGGTGACCCCGGCCAGGCCGGCGCGGAGGTCCGGCAGGTAATCCTGGTAGCGCTTGATCGGTCCGGCCACCAGCGAGGGAAAGTGGACCGCGAAGAGGGCGAAGTCATCCGGCCGCCGGATCGGTTCCCGGCCCCGGTAAACCTCGACCAGGTAGTGGACAAACTCGAAGGTGAAGAAACTGATGGCGAGCGGCGCCGCGATGGGATGCAGGGTGTGCAGCTGCCGCTCCAGCAGGGCGCCGGTCCCGGGAAACAGGCGGCCGAGCAGGTCCACACAGAGAAACTGGGCGTACTTGTAGAAGCCCAGGGCCGCGACACTGAGTGCGATGGCGGCGGCGCAGAGGAAACGCCAGCGCGTCAGTCCGGCCAGATAGGCGACCAATCCGATGACGATGATCGGGAGCACGCCGGCTGGCCCGGCAAAATGAAAATGGAAGACCGCGCAACCGGCGAGCAGCCAGAACCGGCGCAAGACCGGCAGGAACAGGAACCAATAGATCGGGAAGAAGACCGCGCTGAAGCAGATGAACCAGTAGGTGTTGAAAATCATGCAACCGCCCGGGTCGTCAGGTGCTAGTTTTGCGCCACAATCTTGGTGCCCTCAAAATCGAACCGGAAGCGGACTTCCCGCAGCCCTTTTTCGCGCATGGCGTGGCGCAGCTTGGTTTTGTCGGAGGCATAAAACATCAGGAACCCGCCGCCGCCGGCGCCGATGAGCTTGCCGCCCAGCGCGCCGTTCTCGATGGCGTAGTCGTACCACTCGTTGATGCGGGCGTTGCTCATGCCCGCGCTGCGGCTCTTTTTTCGTTGCCAGTGGATGTCCATCAGGTGCGCGAACTCCTCAAGATTTCCGCGCTCGAGTTCTCCCAGCGACTTCAGGCCGAGCTCCTTCGTGTAATGGAGGTTATCGAGCATGACCGGGTCATTCTGCTTCGACTTGTCGTTCTGGTCCTTGAGGATCGAGGAGGCACTGCGGGAATAGCCGGTGAAGAAGAGCAGGAGGTTGTCCTCGAGGTTGAACAGGGTTTCCTCGGAGATCTTGCAGGGCCGGTACTCGACATGGCCATCGGGGTGGAAGGTGAAGGCGGTGATGCCGCCGACGGCGGCGATATACTGGTCCTGCTTGCCGATGGGCTCACCCAGTTTGTTGAGTTCGATGTCGCAGGCCTGCTCGGCCAGTTCGGCGGGCGAGATGATGCTTTTGTTGTGGGTGTGCAGGCTCTTGAGCAGCGCCGTGGTGAAGCTGCCGGACGAGCCCAGCCCGGTGCCGCCGGGGATGTCGGCCATGGACGTCAGCTCAAGGTGCGGGTCGGTGACGCCGGTGAGCTTGAGGGCCTCGCGGACGATCGGGTGCTCGATCTGGTCGACCGTGGACACACGCTCCATCTTGGAATACTTGACGATGATCTCCTCCTGGAAGGTGCGGTGCTGGGTGATGTAAACATACTTGTCGATGGCTGCGGCGACGAGAAAGCCTCCGTGTTCCTGATAATAGGAAGGCAGGTCGGTGCCGCCGCCGCCGAGGGAGATGCGAAGGGGAGAGCGGGTGATGATCATGGGAGGGCGCGGCGCGCGACGCGCGCGGAGAAATGAGAATGGGGCAGGGAGAAGGAAAGGGGAGGGAAGGTAAGGGTGAAAGTGAAAGGGTGCGGAAGGGCGAGTGAAAGGGGAAATTAGGATGCGCGAAAGGTGTGGATCCTAATTACCTTCACTCTCACTTTCCCTTTCGCCGGATTGCATCGGGATCTACGGGATAGCCGCTTGCGCGGTAGATTTGCTCGACGATCTCCAGGGTGCGGATGGCCTCGCCCAGGCCCGGGGCGGGCTCCCGGTTTAGACGGATGTCCTCGATGAAGGCCTCGGTTTCGAGCCGCCAGGACTCGTCTCCGGCGGGAAACTCGAAGACCGTGGTTTCCGGCGGGCCCATGTGCGGGAGCATCTGGTAGAAGGTCAGCCGCTCGGGTCCATAGCTGCCGCCGAGGCCGTCGATCGCGATCTTCGCGTCGCGGCCATAGATCTCCAGCGAGAACAGGTTTTTCCACTCCGTGCAGCTGACGTGGAGCCAGGCGGTCTGGCCGGCGGCGGTGCGGAGCGAGACGAAGGCATTGTCGTCCACCGGCATGTCCCAGAAATAGGTGGCTGCATGGCCCGCGACCGTGGGGAAGTCGCCGAGAAACCAGCTGGCGAGATCGATCAGGTGCACGCCCTGGTCGATGAGTTCGCCGCCTCCGGAAAGCTTGGGGTCGGCGCGCCATTCGCGATCATAGCCCGTGCGGCCGCCGTGGCCGTAGCGGCCGCGCAGGAACATCAGGGGGCCGAGGGCACCGGCATCGACCAGCGCGCGGGCCTTTTGGAGCGCCGGGTGGAACCGGTGGTTGTAGCCCAACCGGACCCGGACGCCCGCTGCGCGCGCCACCGCCTTTACCTCGCGGAGCTGGGCGGAGGTCAGCGCGCCGGGCTTCTCGAGCAGCACGTGCTTGCCAGCGCGCACGGCCGCGAGCGCCAGCGGAGCGAGGGACGCGTTGAGCGTTGAGACAATCACGGCGTGGACGCGCGGGTCGGCGAATACGACGCCGGCATCGGTGACCGCGCGGCAGTCGGGCGCGAGTTCGGCCAGGCTGGCGGCGCGGCCGGCATCAAGATCGCAGGTATGGAGTAGGGTGGCCGATGCGCCGAGGCCGAGGACGCGCTTGCGGCCGATGAGGCCGCAGCCGATGACGGCGAAATTGAGTTGCTCGGTTTGGGCGCGGTTCATTCCTTGGCGAGGATGTTTAAGGCCAAGCTAACCGACCGGCAGACGCAAGTGAGGTTTGCGCGGTTTATGGTGGTCGGCGGCACGGCGTATGGCGTTCAGCTCGCGACCATGAAGCTGGGCTTGTTCTGGCTGGGGACGAACCCGGCGTTCATCCTCTCCTTTCTCTGCTCAACCGCGACGCACTACGGGTTGAACCGCTTTTGGGCACTGCCGAGCGCGCGGTCCGACCAGTGGCGGCAATTCCGGGAGTATGTGGTCACCGTGATGATCAGCTTTGCGATCAATTTCTGGGTGTTCCATCTCTGCCTTGATCTGCTTGGGCTCAGCCGGCTTTGGTCCACCGCCCTGGCGGTACCCCCCTCGACCGTGGTGGTGTTCCTGCTGCTGAACTACCGGGTCTTTAAGGCGCGGCCGGCCGGGTCGGATTAACCGCCAAGACGCAAAGGGGCAAAGTTTGGCCCGGTACGGTTAATCCTTCGTGCTCTTCCCGGTTAACTTTCGGTTTAGCTACGTTCACTCTTGCTCGCGATCTTTGGGTGTGACGCGGCGGAGCGTGTAGAGATTGGATTGAGCGAGTGTTTCGCGTTGGGCGGCGAGGCTGCTCCAGTCATCCCATTGCGCGCTCAACAGCCGGCCGCTGATCCCCTCGCTGGCCGGAGAGAGCAGCCAGTCCACCAGGCCAAGGACCTTTTCCATCGCGGCACCGCCGGATGCTTTCTGCTTCTGCGCGCTGGCGTATTCCGCATCACCTACGACCGCGGGGCCGAGGGTAAGGATTTCTTCGGTGAGCCGGGTGTTGATGGCGCCGGGGGCAACGGCATTGATATCGAGGGGACGGCCCTGCTCCTCGGCGGCGATGGTTTCGACGAGTCGGACGACGCCGGTCTTCGCCGTGCCATAGGCGGAAAAGTTCGGCCGGGCCTGGGTGGCGCCGCCGCCGGAGAAGCAGACGACCTTGGCACGCCGCGGCGCCCGGGCGAGCAGCGGGGCCAGCGCGCGCACGGCGAAAAAGGTGCCGTCGAGATTCGCGCGGACGGTGGCACTCCAGTTGACCGGATCGGCGCCGAGTGAGCGTCCGACCTCACCCTGCAGCCCGGCGCAGGTAATCAGGCCGTCGACGTGCGGCCAGGCGGCGGTGATCTCGGTGGCGGCATACGCGACCTGGCCCCAGTTGGCCACATCGCAACGCGAGGCGCGGAAGCGGCCGCCGTATGGCCCCGTCAGGGCGGACTGGTCGGTGCGCGCGATACCCCAGACCTGATGACCGCAGCCGAGCAGGTGTTCGGCGAGGGCCTGGCCGATGCCGGAACTGGAGCCGGTGAGGACGAGGTTCATGGCGAGGTGAAAGTGAGAGTGAAAGTGAAAGGGAAAGTGAGGCCGTCAGGGGTGGGTGAGCCGCTCATACAACGTCATCTGCCGGCCGAAAAGCGAGTAGGTGCCCACCGGATGGAGGTGCCCATCGCACCATGACTTTAACTCGGGATAGAGCCGGCGCATCTGCTTGTCGTAGGGCCAGTGACCATTTCCCGGCATCGCGTCGGTCAGCAGGAAGAAGTCGCATAGTTTCAGCCGGTAGAAAGTCACCTCGTCCGTTTCGGCGAGAATGCTCTGGGGCAGCTGCAGGCCGAACGAGATCCACACGCCGTGCCTTTCGTAGCAGACCACCTGGAGGATCTGCGCATCCAGAAAATCGACGACCTGGTCAACTCCGATCACGGGATTGTCGAGGCCGGTCGCGCGGGAGGACGTGAAGATGTGGTCGGCCAGGAACTTCACCTTCCGGTCATCGGCCAGGAAGGCGTCGCTGTGGGGCTGCCAGAGCTGGCGTTGGATAAAATACTTCTCCCCGGCCCACAGGGCCGCCACGGCCAGTGCCGCCGGCGCGAACCGGTGCCAGGCCGGGCCGCGGGCAAAATCGATCCGGCCCCACAGGGCGTTCCAGGCCCAGAGTACCAGCAGGATCACCCCCGGGACCAGGACACCCAGCACGAAGCCCGATTTCTGGGGATGCACGCTCAGCACCAGGGCGGGCAGCAGAAGGAAGGCCAGGGCGGTGAACAGCCAGTCCCAATCCAAGCGTGGCGCGGGTTTCCTGGGGAAGAGCACCCGCAGAACCAAGACCGCGGCGGACAGGCCCGCGGCGGTCCAGCCGAAGTACGGGCCGAGGTGCATGTCGCCGAGGTGACCAAAGACAAACTGGATCGAGTGCCAAAGGTCCAGGCTGAGCAGGCGGGCGGCGCCTTCGGCTCCCGTGACATGCCCCACCCAGTAATAATTGTAGATGCTGACGCGGTTGAGCCAGAACATGGGCCCGGCCAGGGCGGCCGCGACCAGGCCGGCGAGGGCCAGGTTGCGCCAGCGCAGCCAGCGTTCGCCGCTGCAGCCGATCCAGACGGCCCAAGCCAGGAAGATCGCGGCAAAGTAAACTCCGGTGAGGAAGCGCTCGAGGAGGGTGACGCCCACGGCGAAGCCCAAGGCGAGCGACCAGCCCCAGGAACGGAATCCCCGGGTCAGCAGCGCCGTGATCGCCGTGATGCCGAAGAGGCACATCGCGCCGTGGTCGAGCCGGAAATCCACTGCGGAGCCGGCCTCGCCCGACCAGGGCCACGCAAGGCAGAGCAGGAGGCCGAAGCCCATCCCACCCAGCGCCCGGGATCCGCTGATCCGGGAAATGCCGGCCAGCAGTGCGGCCTGCCAGGCGAGGAAAACCAGCAGGTTGAGGCTGAGTGCGGCACTCCGCGAGGCGGAGCCCGTCACCTGGAAGACGAGCAGGGCGGCCGTGTCGTGCAGCGTGCCCTGCAGGGCGGGCTTGCCCAGGGCGAACTTCAGGCCGGCGGCCAGGCCATGGGCCTTGGCCTCCTCATAGGCGGTGTACGATTCCCGGAGATATTGGATCTGGTCGTTCCAGCGGGGATAGACCGAGGCGTGATGCAGGGACGTCATGCGGTCGAACAGCAGGAACTCCCCGAGCATGAGCAGCACGGCCAGCAGCCACAGATAGCGCGTGGAACGCGCGCAGGAGAAGGGAGAAGGTAGCAAGGAGGAGGGAGAAGGCGCCAAGGGAAAGACGGGGAAAAGAATGGAATGAGCGGTTGGCGGATGGAAGTGGGATATGGCGGCGGGTAAAGCCCTGACCTGAAGCGGACCGGGATGGAATTATGCCTTAACCTCCGATGGCAGAACCCAGGTTTTCCTTACAGGAGGCAACGGAGAAAACTGAGGGTGTTTGGAGCTCTTCCTCCGTTCGCTCTGTTACCTTCTGTAAAAAATTCGAGATCGATGGATTGAAATTTCGCATGCTTGGCAATCCGCGGTCAAACGGATCGGCCTGGCTAGTGACGCGAGTCGAAGACCCACGGGTTGGCTTGCAGCCAGCGGAGCGTGCGGAGGATGCCCTCCCGGATCGTCAGCTGCGCCTGCCAGCCGGTGGCCTGGATTTTTTTGGTCTCCAGGAAGATGAAGGGATTGTCGCCGATCCAGCCGCGCTGGCCCCCGCTGAACTCAAGACGGGGCTGCAGGCCCAGGGCCTCGCCGATCCAGCCGATGGAATCCTTCACCTGGCAGTATTCCGGCGCGCCCAGGTTGAACACCCCGACCCGGTGCGGGGACTTCGCCGCCAGGCCGAGGCGCGTGACATGGAGCATCGCCGCAAGGCAGTCCTGGATGTAGAGGTACGACTTGCGCTGGGTGCCGTCGCCGAGCACGCGCAGGTGGTCCGGGTGCTCCCGCAGTTGCCGATAGAAATCGAACACATGGCCGTGCGTGTAGCGCTCGCCGAGGATGGACACGAAGCGGAAGATGTAGCCCTCGCAACCGAAGCCCTCGCAGTAGGCCTGGATGAGTCCCTCGCCGGCCACTTTCGAGGCGCCATAAAGGGAGGTCTGGACCGGGAAGGGCGCTTCCTCGGGCGTGGGAATGACCTGAGACTCGCCATAGACAGATCCCGTCGAGGAGAACCCGATTCGCTTGATCCCGTTGGCGCGCATGGCCTCCAGCACATGGTACGTCGCCACCGTATTCTGCTCGAGGTCCTTGCCCGGGTGATCGGTGCCGAAACGGACGTCCGCATTGGCGGCGAGGTGGAAGACGAAATCGGACCCGGCCATGGCCTTCGTGAGCGCAGGGAGATCCAGGTTATCGCCCTCGATGAGCCGGTAGCGGGGATGCTTCAGTGCCTCCGCCACAAACGGCCGCTGGCCGGTCGAGAAATTGTCCCAGCCGACGACGCTCTTCCCGTCGGCGAGCAGCCGGTCAGCGAGACTGCTGCCGATGAAGCCGGCGGCGCCGGTGACAAAAATTTTCTGCATGGGGGGAGGGGAGTGAAAGGGAAAGTGAAGGTGAGAGTGAAAGTGAAGGTGAAAGTCAGAGTCAAAGGGACAGGGCGGCAGCGGGGGGTGAGCCGCCCTTTCACTTTCCCTCACACTTTCACTCCTCCGCCCGCGGCGCCGGCCGCGGGCGGAGGGCCAGGCCGATGACGAGGTTGTTGAAGACGAACGGGAGGAACGGGAAGGGAAAAAAACTGCGGGCCTCGATGGTGAACCAGGGCTTCAGCTCGGCGATCACCTCGTGGGCCCGGTTGATGTGCTCGCGCTGGTAAAACCAGGAGTAGTCGCCGCCATAGCGCTGCTTGTAAACCCGCTCGGCGGAGATCCGGCGGGCGAGGGTGTAGGCCGGGCTGCCCTCGCAGGGGATCACCACGAGCAGGCGTCCGGTCCGGGGATTGAGCAGGCGGTGCGCCTCGTGGATCGCCGCGGGCAGGTTGGGCAGGTGTTCCAGCACATGCACGGCGACGACTCGGTCGAAAAAGCCATCGGGAAAATCGAAGCGCTGCTGGCAGTCGCCGACCACGGTCTGCACACGGGGAAACGCCTTTCGGATCTCCGCGGCCATGTTCTCGCGGAAATCGTTGGCGTAGTAGTTCTGCTCCTGTTCGGGCGTGAGGGTCTCGTACCGGAGATGCTCGCCGAGGCCGGCGCCGATTTCGAGGGTGGTCCGGAAGCCGGCCTGCGAATGGCGGACTGGGAACCGTTGGTTGAATTTCTCGATCAAGCCATAGCGGCTGCGGCCGGCGAGTTCCTGGTGCCAGCACTTCATGAAGTCATCGCTGATCCGCTGTTGCTCGGGGG
>CAIRTK010000045.1 GCA_903881475.1 uncultured Opitutia bacterium
AATCGGCCGACTCTCCGTGTTCTCCGCTGTTTGGTCGCTTGCTGCGGCAAGCCTTATGGCTCCTGTCCTCGCAAGCGACCAAACAGCTACCCGTCAACGCGGTTGTCTGTGTCCACTAATTCGAGGCAATCTCATACGATAATTATTAGGCCCACCATGAAATCCCAAAATAGCCTCCTGATTTTTCTCCAACAGGTTTTTCGCGTTAGCGAGTTCTTCGTCGTCCTGACGCTAATCGAAGCTCTATTTCTGTTTCCCCATGCCGCTTCACTGGTGGCGAGCGGTCATGGGAATGTGGCTTTTTTTGTCACCAACGGAACGCCGGGTTACATCCTCCAAAATGACTCGGGCGATTTCGATCCTCTGGCATTCGGCAAGCAAAGTGTAGAAGGCATGCTGAACAGCGACCAAGTGGCCCCGAGTCTTGGCTACTTTGGCTTCGGTAATATTGCTTTTGGCCCTTTCCGCTACACCACAGAGGGCGGTCGCCAGCTTCTGGTTCTGAAAAATCTCAACGCGGAGGCGGTGCAAATGGACAGTTTGACAGGGATGTTCAGTTTCATCCGGCCCACCAATCCGGGGGAAATCTTGGCGGCCATTCAAGGGCCCTTTCTCCTGAGCGTATTTTGCACGGGAGCGATCAGTATCGCGATCCTGGAGTTGCTCAGCCGGCTGTTTCGGCGGGTGCAACAAGATGAGGCTTTCACGGCCGCGAGCATTCAGCGGATACGTGTTATTGGCATCTTGTTCATCATTTCAGGTCTGCTTCGGCCGCTAACCGCGTGGTGGTTGATGCGGAGAATGGCCGATTATGCACTGCATCACACGGCCACCGGGATCTATCTCCATACCCCATTCCAGGGCAGCTTCACCGCCATCACGACTGGTCTCGTGGTTCTGGCGCTGGCTGAACTCTTTCGGCAAGGACAGCGGTTGAAAGAGGAGACCGCACTCACCATTTAACGGAGATCACGGTATGCCGATCCAAGTAAATCTCGACCGCATGATGGCGGAGAGGAAGGTGAGTTTGACCGAACTCGCCGGACGGGTGGACCTCACACTGGCCAATCTCTCCATTCTCAAGACCAACAAGGCGAGGGCGATGCGCTTCACGACGCTGGAGGCTTTGTGCCGGGAATTGAAGTGCCAGCCCGGTGATCTGTTGGAATACACGGACACGCCGTAATCTTGGCTGCCGTCTTTGCGGGTCGGGGCCGGCGTCCAAATTCCATCGACTTGGCCGAGAAAGCGGGGTGGCCTTCGGACACCCCATCGGTGTTTGCATGAAGTTACCCTGCGTTTTGTCTCCGGCTCGAAAACTGAAGTTCCTCGCCGGCATTGTTGCGGTGATAGGATCGCTGGCCGTCCGTCTCGCGGCGGAGAACGCGGCTGATCCGACGAAGGTGGAGCACAGCGGCCCCATCGTCTTGAAAACCGACCCGCGGCTGAACCTGTGCATCGGCGCGGAGCGATTGGTGATGGCGAACGGACTGCAGCCCTCGATGATCTGCACGGCGAAGGGCACGCTCATCGTGCAGGCGCAGCGCACCGACCCGCCACAACCGTCAAAGCGCATCTCTTATCCCTGCGAGATCGGCACTGTCGTCTCGCGTGATGGCGGCACGACCTGGACCGAGTTTCCGCGCAAGCCGGGTGAAAACGGGCTCAACTTCGAGGGTGGCATCATCCAGCTGCACAGCGGGCGCATCCTGGCGCTCGACACGTACATCACGCCCGGGAAAACCGACGGCACAGGCGAGGGGCAGATTTATTTCTCGGACGACGACTGGCACACGTTGCACGGGCCGGTGGACAATGCCTTCAGCATTCCCGGCATCAATTATCACGGGTCCACGGACGACTATGGGCGGCCGCACGCGGCGGCGCGGCTGCACCGGCGGCTGCTTGAGCTGCCGAACGGAGATTTGCTGACGACCGTCTATTGCTGGTTTCACGGCGACGAGTCGCCGGTTTATTACATGCCGACGCTGTGGAAAGGACGGACCATCCTGCTGCGCTCGAGCGACCAGGGCCGCAACTGGCGGTTGGTGTCCACCATCGCGGCGGATGCGAAACTTACGCCCGAGGGCTTTGGCGAACCGGTGCTGGTGCGGGTTTCACACGGCCCCACTGCCGGGCGGTTGCGCTGCTATATGCGCACGGGCCGGGATCTTTATGAAACGTGGTCGGATGATGAAGGCACCACGTGGGTGACGCCGCGCCCAGTGAACCTCGGTGTGGTAGACATTCATCGCACGCAGGACTGGGCGGAGATGTTTCACGGAGTGATGAACAAGGACGGGAAGCCCATCGATCTCGAAGGTGCCTTCGTGGATCCCGACGTGATCGAATTGCGCAGCGGGGTCTTCGTGCTGGCGGTGGGCGCGCGGATTCCTGCGCGGGCGTCCTGGCCGCGGGCGGGATATCCCCGCAACGGTGACTACCTCGCATTCAGCCTGGATCACGGGGAGACATGGAGCCACGTCGTTCAGCTTGTCTCGGGCGTGCTGACCACGCACTACATGGCGATCGAGGAGACGCCGACCGACAACGAATTGTTTGTGACGTACGATTTGGGCGATTGGGCCAGCGGGAAGGGCCGGAGCATCTTTGGCCGGACGTTGAAACTGGAAGTCGCGGTCGCATCGGCGGTGACGCCGGAGATTCACGCGTTTTGGGAGAAGACGCGGGCGCAGCTGGCGGGCGAGCCGATGGAGGCGGTGGTCGAGCAGTTGAAGGAGCCGCTGCCGTACCGGAAATTCCGCGTCACGCTGCGCGGATTGGACGGGGTGCATTTCCGGGCGCTGCTCGCGCTGCCAGTCCAGGGCGAGTCGGAGGCACGGCCCCTGCCGGCCATCGTCACGATGCCCGGTTACGGCGGCACGCAGCAGGGTGCGATGTTGAGCGAGTGCATGCGCGGTTATGCGGTGCTGCAGGTCTTTCCGCGTTCGCAGGGCGAGTCGGAGGAGCTCTGGAAAATCGACGGGCCGGACAAACTCACGTGGCACATCGCGCAGCCGGAGGGCGCGTATTATCAGGGGGCGTTTGCGGATGTGATTCGCGGGATCGATTATCTGATGACGCGCCAAGACATCGACGCGGCGCGCATCGGACTGGTGGGGACGAGTCAGGGCGGCGGAATGGCGCTGGCGGTGACGGCGATTGACCCGCGCGTGAAGGTGGTCGTGGCGCACGTGCCGTTCCTGTGTGACATGCGTCAGGCGGCCCATACGCCCAATGCGTTGATCAAGGGCGTGCTCGACAAGGCGGGCCTCAACACGGACGCCGCGCTCCGCACGCTGGATTATTTCGATCCACTGCACCTGGCGCCAGACCTGCGGGTCCCGGCGCTGATCAGCGCGGGCGGCAGGGATGAGACTTGTCCGGCCGCCACAATCCGCGCGGTGTTTGACCGGTTGCCAGGCACGAAGTCGCTGATGTTCTATCCCGACCTGCCGCACACGTCATGTGCAGCGTTCTATGAAATGACCTGGCCGTGGTTGGATCTGTACCTGCGGCGGTGACTGACCTCAGGGTCGGCCGCCGAAGGTGACGTAATCGTCGAGCTCGATCCAGTCGAACCAAGTGGCGATGTCCGCGCGGCCGGGGGCGTTCTTGCGGTGGATGCCGTTAAAAAACTCCCGGGCATCGGGAGTCGAAACCGTCCATTGCTCCATCCACGCCGACCAGGCGGCGATCTCGGAGTCATTGCGCTTGTGCTTCGACTTGGCCTGCACATAGGCGAGCATTTCGCTGTCGCTCTTGCCGGCCTTGATCTGGGCCATGAAAGCCACGTGGTTCAACCCGGTGAACGTGAAAAACTTCACGTCGAAGGGGCAGTTGTAGTGAAAATCGCCGCCACGGCCGGCAGCGACGGCACGGGCCTTGTCGAGCAGGCGGGGAAAGTGGACATAACCGCCCAGGCGCGTGCGCGGGCTGCGCGGCGGGTGACGGGTGAGGTCGGGCGCGGCGTAGTTGAGTCCGCCCGCGGCGACGCCGGCGGGCTGGGTGTAGGCAGTGCGAAGGGTCTTTTTGGCCATGGGAGCGAGGGTTGAAGGTTAACGTGATGGCATCAGGCGTGTGCAGCGTACTTGGCCTGCGGCAGTAAAAGTCCGAGAGCAGAGCGGCTCATCCAGAGGATTCGCCCTACCTTCCGGATCTCAGAGCAAGAGCAGGGCGGGGTTCTCGAGGTGGTCCTTGATCGCGTTGAGGAACTTGGCGCCGAGGGCGCCGTCCACCACGCGGTGATCACAGGAGAGGGTGAGGGCGAGGCGCTCGCCGATGACGATCTCGTCGTTTTTCACCACGGGCTTCTTCACGGTGGCGCCGACGGCGAGGATGGCGGAGTTCGGCGGGTTGATGATGGCCGAGAAACGCTCGATGCCCATCATGCCGAGGTTCGAGACGCAGAACGTGCCACCGGTGAATTCGGCGGGCGCGAGTTTCTTTTCCTTGGCGCGCTTGCCGAGATCCTTGGCCTCGGTGCTGATCTGGAAGACGGTTTTCTTGTCCGTGTCCTTGATGACCGGAGTGATCAGCCCGTCCTCGATCGCGACGGCGAAGGACACGTGGGCGGCACCGTGGTACTTAATGCCGGTGGCGTCCCAGGAGCTGTTGACGCTGGGCACGGCGCGCAGGGCGGCGGCACTGGCCTTGAGGATGAAGTCATTCACCGAGAGGCGGACGCCGTCCTTGGTGAGGCCGGCGTTGAGGTTGACGCGCAGGGCATTCAGCGGCGCGGCGTCGACTTCGATCTCGAGGTAGAAATGCGGGATGGTCGTTTTCGATTCCACCAGGCGGCGGGCGATGACCGCGCGCATGTTGGAGAGCGCGACGGTTGACTCGGGCTGGATGGGATTCTTGTCGAACACGGAACGCCACGGCCAGGCATCGGCGCCACCCTTGGGCGCGGCGGCCTTGGCGGCGGCCGGCGCGGGTGCCGGAGGATTCTTGGCGGCGGCGAGAATGTCCACGCGCACGATCCGGCCACCGGGACCGCTGCCGGTCACGCGGGAGTAATCCAGGCCTTTTTCCTCGGCGAGCTTGCGAGCGAGCGGAGAGATGCGGATGCGGCCGGCAGGAGCGGCCGTGGTGGGAGCCGGGGCGACTGAAGGCGCAGGCGTCGGAGCCGGCGCAGGAACGGAGGCTGGAGCCGGGGCTGCCACGGGGGCGGGAGCCGCGGCCTTGGCTGCGGGCTTCTCCTCGGCGGGCGCGGCGGCAGGAGCGGCCGGGGCTGCGGCGGGAGCGTCGACCTTTTCACCGGGTTTGCCGATGGCGCAGAGCGGGGCGCCGATGGCGACCTGCGAGCCGGCGGGGGCGAATTGCTTGAGGAGCGTGCCGTCGAAGAACGACTCGAGCTCCATGGTGGCCTTGTCCGTCTCAACCTCGGCGAGCATGTCACCGGACTTGACGGCATCGCCTTCCTTTTTGAGCCACTTGACCAGCGTGCCCACCGTCATGGTGTCGCTGAGTTTCGGCATTTCGATGATTTGGGCCATTGGAATAAGTCGGAGTTCGCAGTTCGAAGATCGGAGTTCGGGAATTCAGCCAGGATCTTTTCCGGTCAGGCCATGAGCTCGAGGGCGGCCTTGAGCACGCGCTGCGGATTCGGGAGCTGCTCGACTTCGACCGGCGGGCTGTAGATCGCGGGTGCGTCCACCGTCGTGAGGCGGTGGATCGGGGCATCGAGTTCGTCGAAGCCCTCGCGCTGGATCATGAACGCGAGCTGGGAACCGACGCTGGCGAAGGGTTTTTGCTCCTCGACGATGAGCACGCGGTGGGTCTTGGCGACGGACTTGAGCACGGTGTCGATGTCGAGCGGACGAATGGTGCGGAGATCAACGACCTCGGCGGAGATGTCGTGCTCCTTCTGGAGCAGGTCGGCGGCGGCGAGGGAGTGGAGGACGGACCGGCCGTAGGTGACGATGGTGAGGTCGGTACCCGCGCGCTTCACATCGGCCAGGCCGAGGGGGATGAGGTGTTCGCCCTCGGGGACCTCGCCTTTGTCGCCGTAAAGGATGGTGTTCTCGAGGAAGAAGACCGGGTCGTTGTCACGGATGGCGGACTTGAGCAGGCCCTTGGCGTCGGCGGGAGTGGAGGGCACGACGACCTTTACGCCGGGATGATTGGCAAGGACGTTTTCCGGGGTGTGCGAGTGGGTGGCGCCGACATTGGTGCCGCCGTTGGCCGGGCCGCGGATGACGATGGGGCAGTTGATCAGGCCGCCGGACATGTAGCGGACGTTGGCGGCATTGTTCAGGATCTGGTCGAACGCGACCGAATAGAAGCTCCAGAACATCAGCTCCATCACGGGACGGATGCCGAGCATCGAGGCGCCGACGCCCATGCCGATGAAGCCGGCTTCGGAGATCGGCGTGTCGACGATGCGCTTGGGGCCGAACTTGGCGAGGAGACCCTCGGTGACCTTGTAGGCGCCGTTGAACTGGGCGACTTCCTCGCCGAGGACGACGACATTGGCATCGCGCTCCAGCTCCTCGGCAAGGGCGTGGCGGATGGCTTCGCGGTAGGTGATGACGGGCATCGGGTGGAAAAAGTGAAAGTGAAGGTGAAAGGGGCAGAGAGGCCGGTCAGTCGAAGAACAGGCGACCCTGGGATTTGCGCTCGGCGGGATGGTCGGCTTCCCAGTAAACGTCCTTCTGGATGTCGTCGGGAGTCGGGAACGGGCTGGCCTCGGCGAAATCCGCCGCGGCGTCGGCCTCGGCCCGGGCGGCCTGGTCGATCTGCGCGATCAGGGCGTCGTCAAGCACGCCCTCGGCGACGAGCGTGTTCTGGAAAACCTGGATCGGATCCTTGGTGCGGCGGTATTCCTCGATCTCGGACTTGGCGCGGTAGGTGTTGTCGGGATCGGCGACGGAGTGGCCGCGGTAACGGTAGGTGCGGATCTCGACGACGGCGGGCTTGGATTCCTCGCGGGCGAGGCGGAGGAATTTGTCCATCACGGCGCGGACGTCGTAGATATCATGGCCGTCGCAGGTGCCCCAGGCCATGTTGTAGCCCTCAGCGCGCTTCGCGAGGTCACCGGCGGAGGAGCGTTCCTGGCTCGTGCCCATCGAGTAGCCGTTGTTCTCGATAACGAAGACGACGGGCAGCTGCCAGAGGGCGGCCAGGTTGTAGGCCTCGTGGACGGCACCCTGATTGACGGCGCCGTCGCCCATGAACGCCATGGCGGCGCCCTTGAGGCCCTTGTACTTCAGGGCGTAGGCGAGGCCCGTGCCGAGGGGGATCTGGCCGCCGACGATGCCGTGGCCGCCCCAGAAATTCCGGTCGGGGGCGAAATAGTGCATCGAGCCGCCCTTGCCCTTGGAGCAACCGGTGGCCTTGCCATAGAGTTCGGCCATGAGCTCGTTCACACCCATGCCGACGGCGATGGCGTGGCCATGGTCGCGATACGCGGTGATGACGTGGTCGTTTTTGCCCATCAGGGAGCAGCAACCCACGGCGACGGCCTCCTGACCGATGTAGAGGTGGAGAAAACCGCCGATCTTCTTCGCCTGGTAGGCGCGAAGGGAGCGCTCCTCAAAGCGGCGGATGCGCATCATGGTCCGGAAAAGATCGATCCGAGTCTCCTTGCCCAGCTGCTGGTTGATGGCGGCGCGGGAAGAAGGACTGGCGCTGGAGACGCTGTCGTCGGCTTTCTTGTCGGCAGTGGCGCTGGGTTTTTTGGTCACGGGAGAGAAGAGTCTTTAGGTTAAACGAAAAGTCTTTGGCGGATGCCCTAGAAATCAAGTGTTTAGTCCCGGATTCACCGCTGGATGACACGGGCTGCCCCGCGTCAGCGCGGGGTGATTTCCTCGACCGTAACCTGCACGGGTTGGCCCGGGGCGCAATCCGCCCGCAGCGCCACGAACCGGTCGCGGTGCTGGTCGTAGACCGGCCACAGGGCGCGGCGATCGGTTTCGGGGATGGCGAGCTGCTTCACGGCCTCGCGGGAGAAGAAGCCGAACTTGCCCTCCTCCATGTCGGCGGGGAGGCCGCCGATGGGCTTCCGGCAGCGAAAGAGGAACATGAGCCAGTGCGATTCGCCCTCGTAGGCCTTCTCGGCGATCATCGCGAAGAGGTGCAAGTCGTCCGTGGTGACCTCGAACCCGGTTTCCTCACGGGTCTCGCGCACGGCGCATTCAAACGGCGACTCGCCGAGGGAAGTCTCGAGCTTGCCGCCGATGGGGCTCCACACGCCGAGATTCGGGGGCTTGGCGCGGAGCAGAAGCAAGTGTTCACCCGCGGCATTTTCGAGAAAAACCAGGACGGCGATTTTGTAGGAAAGGGAGAGGGTCATCAGCGAAACTGGGTCGAATTTCGAGCGTAGTGGCCGCTTGGGCCGCAACAAGGCTGCATTGAAGGCGGATTTTACCGGATACTCGGTAGCCGGCGATGTTTCGCGGCCGGGACGCGGCGGACATTGCTGAGGAGTTCGGTTTATCCGCGCGCTTCCTCCCCCAGGTCCCGCGCTGGTCTTATGATGAAATCCACCCCCCTCGTTGTTCTCGGTATCGGCGCGAGCCATGTCGCGGCCGCGGAGTTTGCCATGTCCGGTCGGCGTAAGTTGATGGTACGGAAATTTGCGCAGGTCACACACCGCGCGGATTCCGTCCCAGAGGCCGGCTGGTTCGAACGGACCGCGCATGCGCTCGCGGAGGTGGCGAGGGCCAGCCGAACGGGCGGGCCGGCGAGGATCGCGATCCCGGGCCATCTTACCCTCACCAAATTGGTCAGAACCCATTCGGTTGCCCTGCCGAGACGGGGCCAGGTTATCGAGTTCGAAGCCGCACAGGCCATTCCTCATCCGCTGGCCGATGTGGTCTGGGAGCATCAATTGGTGGAAGATGACGGATGCACCCTGGAGCTCAGGTTTACGGCGGTCAGGCGCGAGGCCATGGAGCGGATCTGCCAGGCGGTGTCAGACGCGGGCTATCGGGTCAGCGGAGCCCTGGCCCCGCTGGATCCGCTGGAGCGGGCGCTGCAGTGGAACTACCCCGAGGTGACCGGGCCGGTGCTGGTGGCCGACATCGGGGCGCGCACAACGACCGTGGCGATCATCGGTCCGGGTGGCGCCCAGGTGCGGTCCCTGCCGGTTGCGGGGAACACGATCACCATGGCGATTGCCGCCGATTTCCAGCTCGATTTTGCCCAGGCGGACTTGCTCAAGCTCCAGTCACTTTCGGCCGAGAGGGTTGAGGCCCGGATGAAACGGCCGGCGGTGCGGCGGGCCGTGGACCACTTCACTGCACAACTGCAGGTCGAGATTACCCGCTCGGTGACGAATCATCTCCGCCAAGCCGGCACCAAGCCACCGGCGGTGCTTTATCTGACAGGCGGGGGATCGTTGGTGGCCGGGCTGCCGGAGGCGCTGGCCGAAAAATTTCAGCTGCGGGTGGAGCGTTACGATCCGCTGAGAAAGGTGGAGATTTCCCCGTGTGCCCGGGACGCCGGGGTCACGGCGTTCACTCACCGACTGGCCCCGCTCGTCGGATTGGCACGGTCGGCGATCACCGATCGGGTTGGAGCAACCGGCCTGCTGCCGCCGGTTATCCGGAAAGAGCAGGCGTTCCGCCGCCGGCAGCCGTATTGGCTCGGGGCGGCGGCGCTGCTGGCCTGGGCCTTGCTGCCTCCGATCCGCCATTACCGCCAGCTGGCGCAAGCCACGGCGGCGCAAACCTCCGCGATCCAGGTGCAACTGCAGCCCCTGCAGGAAGCGGCGAACCGCAACGCCCGGCATCTGGCTGAAATCCAGGCGACGAGGGACAAGATTGCAGTGGTCCGCCGTCTGGTCGAAGCCAAGTCCAACTGGACGGCGTTTCTGGCCGATCTTGAGGAACGTCTGGGCGAGATCGAGGATGGCTGGCTGGATGAACTGACGCTGGCGCCGGCGCGGCCGGCGTCGCCGGAGTGGCTGCTCATGCTTAGCGGCCGTCTGCTGGACGCGCGCAATCCCGGGGCCAAGGCCAGTCCTGCGTCGCGTGAACGGGCAAGGCAGCTGTTGGGCAGACTGGCCGGATCGCCCTATGTCGCCGCCGTCACGAACGAGCGGTTCGAAAATTCGCAGCCCGGACTGCTGCGCTTTGATTTCACGCTGGTCGTCAACCCGCGGCATCCGCTCTGAGTCCCGGCATGAATCCCCGGCAAAAACATCCGTTCTTCATTGCGGCGCTGGTCACGGCCGGGATCGCGCTGCCAGCCGAGACCTGGTGCCTTCACTCGGCCTTCGCGGCAGCGCAGGCGGCGCGACGCGGGCTCGATCTGGCCCGGCGGGAACTGCGCGCGGTGACCGGGCTGACCCCGGCGGCGACGGCGGACAATGCCCGACTGATCGAGGACGAACTCGCGGACGTCCTGAGCCGGCTGGCGGTGCGAGAAGCCGAGCTGGCGGACGCCGAGATGCTGGCGGACGAAAGGGAGGGCGATCCGGCGCCGGCCCAGCGATCGGGGGCGTTCTTCGATATCGCGGCCTTTGTGGAAAGGATGCGCGAGCTCGCCGAGCGCAATGGCGTGCAATTCAGGCCGGATGAGCGGTTCAGTTTTGGGGCCTATGCCAATGAAGCGCCGGAGCTGGGAATGATTCCCGCGGTTTTCGAGGAGCGCGTGATCGTGCAGCACCTGCTGGAGAGCCTGTTCGCGGCGCATCCCCGCGAATTGCTTTCCGTCCAGCGCGAGCGGGCCCGGCGGCCAACCGCAACAACCGCCGGCCCTCGCGGACCGGTCACGCCGGGCCGGCCGGCGGGCCCAGGTGTCGCGGATGAATTCGAGCTCGATCCACGGATTTCGATGCGCGTGCCCGGTGTAGTGGAAACCAAGGCGTTCCGGTTTAGCTTCACCGGCCACACGGCGGTCCTGCGGGAGTGGCTAAACCAACTGGCGGACTCCGGGCTGCCGGCGCTGGTGCGTTTGGTGGAAGTCGCGCCTGGCGAGACGAGCGCGGGCGGGCTTGCGCCAGGGATGCCGCCCGTGCCGCTGATTTCCCGACGGGATTCCCGTTTCACCGTTACCATCGAGTGGGTCAAGGGCGGGAACTGGGAGGCAAACGGCACCTGAGCCATGCGTGCAAGCATTTGGGACAAGTTACTGCTCGGCTCGACCCTGGCGGCGGCCCTGGCATCGAGCACCTGGTTTGGCTGGCTCGGCCATGAGTCGGGCCGCCCGCACCCGCCATCCGGGAGCCGGGCGCGGATGTCAACGGCCCGCTATGTGCCGGCAAAGGATGAGCCGGCACGGCGCGAGGCCGGGCACTGGTTCCAGCCGAGGGCGCAGTCGCGCGGGCCGGGCTGGAACTACGAAATATTTACGCCGCCAGAAATTTTTTATGACGGGGAGACGAAGCAGTTTGCCGTGGCCCTGCCCGGCAAGGCGGTCGAGTCCGCGGAGGAAGCCGAAACCGCGCCAATTGAACTGGTGGCAGTCATTCCGGAGCTGTTCCCGCTTCAGCTGGTCGGCTATGTGGGCGGGGCAGGCCATTGCCTTGGTTCGTTCGAGACTACGGCGACGGGCGCGTTGTTTTTGGCCGGGGCGCGGCGGCTCGTGCCCGAGTTGAATCTGGAGATAACGGACTTCGCCGTACAGCGAACGGACGAACCGGCCGCGGGTGGCACGGGAGCCGCGCACATGGTGGCCACGGCGATGGTGCGCGATCTGCGCAGCGGTCGCGTGACCAGGCTGGCGTCGGATGAGCGCACCTATACCGGCGAGCTGCTCGCCATGGTGGCGACGGAGGAAGACGATGAGGAAACTCTCCACGAGCTTCGCCAAGGGCAGGAGCTCCAGGTCGCCGCCGAGACCTGCACGATTGACCGGCTCCAGCGGGAACCGCCGGTTGCGGAAATCACCGTCACACGCGCAGCACCCGTTCCGCCGCGGCAAATGACCCTGACTCCGAGGATGCCCCGGGCGCCTCCGGCGGCATCGCCCTTGGATTGATTTTCCCATGAAAACCACCCCCTGCCCACAAGTGTCATCATTGATCGTTATTTGGATCGTGCTTATCGGAGTACCGCTGTCCGTGACTCCCCATGGCCTCCGCGCCGAATCCATTCCTCCAGAAGGCATCGCCGGGCCCGGCGTGGCAACCCGCCGGAGTGATCATGCCCTGACGGTCCGGGATCAGGTTGGGACGGATGAGAGGGAGCGCGAGAAAACGCGCACGCAGCTGATCGAGGAAGTGACCCGAAGCTGGCAGCGCGCGGGTGCCTATCGGGCGCGCGCCAACGCCGGTGCGTCTGAGGCGGCCACGGCACCGGTCATGGGTAAATTGAACGGGATTGTCCTGCCCGCCGTGAGTTTCACCCGGGTTCCGATCGGGCAGGCGGTGGCCGCGCTGAGCGCAGCGTCCGAGGAGTTCGACCCGGCCGACACCGGAACGAAGGGAGTGAACATGGTCCTGCTGGATCCCAGCAACCGCGCGCCGCTCGTCACGCTGGCCCTGCGCAATGTGTCGCTGAAGCGGGCGCTCGATTTTGTGGTGGATTCCACCGGGTACCAGTACCAGGTGCAGGCGGATGCGGTGGTGGTGCGCCCCGAGGGCGAAATGGCCTCGCTGGAAACCGCGTTTTTCCCGGTCACCCGCGCGACCGTGCTGCGGATGACCGGCCTCAACCCGGCCGGGTCCGGTCCGGCGGCGAGGCACCCGGCCGCCGGCATGGTGGTCGAACCGCCCGCGGCCGGCGACATGGGTGCCGAGACGCTGGCCATGAAGCGGTTTCTGCAGCAAGCCGGCGTGAACTTCGACGCTGTGCCCGGCTCGAATGTCGCCTATGACGGCTCGGCGATCATCGTCACCCAGACGGGCCGCAATCTGGAGCGCGTGCGCACCCTGCTGGCGCGGTATCACGACGTGCGGCAGGTCGAGATCGAGGCGAAGTTCCTCGAGGTGCAGGAAGGTGCGCTGGAAGAGCTGGGTGTGAACTGGAACGTCGCCACCAAGCTGACCCAGGCGAACGCCGGGGCCCAGGCGGCCTACGTGACGGGGAACCGCACGCTGGCCGGGGCGTTCACCGGCAATTCCAGCAGCCAGCAGGGCAGCATTGTCCGCCCTGAGGGACTCACCGTTTCGGCCGATGGGAGCGGCACGATCACGCCGGCGCTCAACCTGCCCATCATCAATCACGCCCCGCGGCTGCCGGGTTCAACCGACCTCGCCGCGGCGGCGGATCCCCTGGCAAAGGTGGCGGGCGTGATCGGCGAGTTTGATGTCGCCGCCGTGGTGCGCGCCCTCTCGCAAAAGCAGGGGACGGATTTGCTGAGCGCGCCGAAGGTCACGGTCCTGTCGGGAAATCCCGCGACCATCACGGTGGCGCAGGAGATGCGGTTCCCGCAGAGCTTCGGGCAGACCCAGAGCCAGGTGGGCACGGGCAACGCGAGTGGGGGCGGGTCGGCGGGCGTGGCGATCACGGCGGGGACGCCGCAGGAATTCACGACGCGCAATGTCGGGGTTGAGCTCAAGGTCACGCCGACCGTCGAGGACGACGGCTACAGCATCAGCCTGGAACTCAATCCGCGGGTGACCGAGTTTGACGGCTTCGTGGAGTACGGTGGGCCGAGCATCGCGATCTCGGGCAGCACGACGGTCACGGTGCCCTCAGGCTTCTACCAGCCGATCTTCTCAGTGCGGGACATCTCGACGAAGGTCACGATCTGGGACGGTGCTACGCTGATGATGGGAGGCTTGACGAGGGAAGAGGTGAAAAAAGTGAACGACAAGGTGCCGGTGTTGGGTGACATTCCGCTGCTCGGCCGGCTGTTCCGGTCGAAAGGCCAGACCATCCAAAAGCGAAACCTGATCATCTTCGTCCGGGCGCGGCTGGTGAATCCTGGCGGGGCGCCGAGCAGCCGCGATGGGTGGCAGGCTCCGGCGGTTTCCTCCGTGCAGCACCCCAGAGTTGGCGCGACAGAGGAAGCCGAGTCCGCCGACTAGGGGAAATCATCGGGTTCGTTCCGCGACGAAGAGCAGGGCGGGACCGTTGGGATTTTGCTCCACTCCCTGGTCAAGGATTTTGAACCCAAAATGTTGGAAGGCTGTGAGAATATCGGAGGAGGACAGCCAGCAGGCCTCGTTGGCGCCGCCACCGCAGAGACCTTTCCATTGTACCGCGGCGCCGTAGCCCTTGCGG
The DNA here is from genome assembly GCA_903881475.1 of uncultured Opitutia bacterium. GTDB lineage: Bacteria > Verrucomicrobiota > Verrucomicrobiia > Opitutales > Opitutaceae > Opi-474. The sequence continues at coordinate 14,118 of CAIRTK010000045.1, forward strand.
TAGAGCAAATGGTCAAACCCGCCGACCGAGGCGGGGCGTCCCGGCTGAAAATAAGCGGCTATGGCAGGATTTGCCGCCATGAACGCCGGATCGTAGAAATGGGTCCAGACGAAGACCGCGCGGCAGTGGAGCGCCAGCTGATGGATCAGCTCCACGGGGTTCAGCAGATGGTACAGCACGCCGCAGGCGAAACCGACATCAAAGGATTCCGCCGTGCCGCGAAGATACGGGAGAAAGTCGCCGAGCAGAAAGTGCACATGCCGGAGCCCGAAGGTTTCCTTCATGATCAGGCACTTCAAGTAAGCCCGCGAATTGGCCTCCAGGGCAAGGACCCCGGCCGCGCCCATTTACTCAAGCATGTAGGCGTGGCCGCCTTCCATCGGACCGAGTTCGAGAATCCGTTTGCCGGCGAAGCCCTGCAATTTTTCTGCGGCCCAGGTCACGCAGTAATCTTCGCAATGGCGCGCCGGACCGGTGCTGGCGACGAGGCCGCAAGCGTCCGGCAGCCGCGTGGACCATTCGCCCTAGAAAAGGTCCAAGGCATGCTGGTCGCTCGGCGCCAGACCGAAGAAGTTGGGAAAGTCCGGCAAGCTGCCAGGGCTGGCAGGGGAGGGCGCAGGGGTTGAGCCAGGTGCAGGCGGCGAGGAGGGAGAAGGATTCATGGTGCGCCGCGCATGGGCTGGCTCATTTTCAGGCAAGCTGACGGTCGGTCACCGCGATTCAATTGGGAAATCGCCGCGCTCCGGAACGCCCGCGGCCATTGCCAGCGGTTCTGGTTCGTCATCCCTTGACCCGACCCGGTCGCGCGTTTCTCCTCAGGCATGGCGAAATGGCTGCTCGTGGATGGATTCAACCTCGCATACCGCTGCTTTTATGCGGTGCCCGAGCTTACGCGGGCGGACGGATTTCCGACCGGCGCGCTCCATGGCTGGGTGAAGTCCCTCTGGCGGCTGGCGGACCAGGAACAGCCCGCGGCCACGCTGGTTTTCTTTGATCTCGGAGGCTCGCAGGACCGGCTGGCGCTGCATGCGGAGTACAAGGCGCAGCGCGCGGAAATGCCGGAGGCGCTGCAGAAGCAGATCGACCCGATCAAGGCGTTCACGCGGGCCATGGGGCTCGTGGGCATCGAGCAGGACGGCGTCGAGTCGGACGACCTGCTGGCGTCGCAGGCGGTGGCACTCGCGCGCGCCGGGCACGAGGTGCTCATTGTGAGTGCGGACAAGGATTTTGCGCAGATCGTGGACGAGCGGATCAGAATCCTGCTGCCACCGCCCACCGCGAACCCGAAGCTCGGCTGGCGCGTGCTGGACGCGGCGGGGGTGAAGGAGAAATTCGGCGTGCCGCCCGCGCGGATCGCCGATTATCTCGCGCTGGTGGGAGACACCTCGGACAACATTCCGGGCATCAGCGGGGTCGGACCGAAGACGGCGTCAAAGTGGCTGGCGGAGTTTGGGGACCTGGAAGGAGTGATTGCGCATGCGGCGGAGCTGAAACCGGAACGGTTTCAGGCGGCGGTCGCCGCCGATGCCGAACGGCTGCGGCTCAATCTGAAGCTTACCACGCTGAACCTGGCGCTGCCGACGGTGGCGGCCACGCCGACGCCGGTGCAGGCCGGGGAACTCTACCGCCTGCTGGGCGAGATGGAAATGAAGAGCGCTTTGGCCGAGGCCCGGACCCGCTACGAGCAGCCGGAATTGTTTTGAGGCCGAAGCCAAGGCCGTGAAACCGCCGGCGCAAAGGCAACCTTGCAAAACGCCGCGGAAATGCCGACAAACGTTCAACACGCTGCGCCATGGATAAAAAACTGCTCATGAAGGCCATCACTGACAAAGTCGGCCGGGAGAAAGGCATCGAGATGGTGATGCAGGCCTATAACACGGAATTAATCACCACTTGGATTGCCCGCATCGAGGCCAATAAGCCGCTCGGCGGTCCGCAGCGCCATGATCATTTGGGCGACGCGCTGGAGCGCGTTTCCGAAGTCTGCAAGCTGGCGCCGTGAAGTAGCGCAGGCCTTCTGCCTGCCGTACGGCCGGGTGCAGGCAGGAGGCCTGCGCTACGTTACCGGCCCTTTTTGACCGTGGCCTTGGGATCGAAGATATACCCGATGCCATGGACGGTACGGAAGGCATCGAGCGTCAATCCGTGCGTGGCGTAGAGCTCGCGCACCTTCACGATGTATTGGTCGAGCGAGCGGCTCTTGATGTCGGCGTGCACGCCCCAGACCGAGTGGATGAGCGCCTGCCGGGTGATGACGACGCCCAGATGGGCATGGAGATAAGCGGGTCAACAGGAGGGTTCTAGGTTCGGGCGGGGCGTTGTCAATAGGAGGGCCGGCGCCGGGCGCGGACCGCGAATTTACTTGAAGGTTCAAATGGCGGAGTGTCCTTTGGCCGCGTGTCCGACCCAAAGCCACTTTTGATGCTGGGTCTGCCGAAAGGCAGCCTCGAGGAATCCACCCTCAGCCTGTTTGCCAAGGCGGGCTGGAAAATTTCGATCAGCTCGCGCTCGTACAAACCGTCGATCAACGACCCGGAATTGGACGGGCGGTTTGTCCGGGGCCAGGAGGTCAGCCGCTACGTCGAGCACGGCTTTTTTGACTGCGGACTCTGCGGTCACGACTGGGTCCTGGAAAACGAGTCCGACGTCATCGAGGTCTGCGACTTGGTTTACAGCCGCGCTTCCAACCAGAAGGCGCGCTGGGTGCTGTGTGTGCCGGAAAATTCGGCGATCACGAAGCCGGCCCATCTGGCGGGCAAGCGCGTGGCGACCGAGCTGGTCGGCACGGTGCGCCGTTATTTCCAAAGGAAGGGCATCAAGGCCGAGGTGGAGTTCTCGTGGGGCGCGACCGAGGTGAAGGTGCCGGACCTGGTGGACGCGATCGTCGACCTGACCGAGACCGGAAATTCGATCCGGGCGAACAAGCTCCGCATCGTCGACACGCTGCTTGAGACCAACACGAAGTTCATCGCCAACCGGAAGAGCTGGGCCAACCCGGCGAAGCGGAAGAAAATCGAGACCATCGCCCTGTTGCTGCGCGGCGCGCTCGAGGCGGAGAGCAAGGTCGGCCTGAAGATGAATTTGCCGAAGTCCTCGCTGAAGGCGGTGGTGAAGTCGCTGCCCGCGCTGCGCAACCCGACCATTTCCCAGCTGAGCACGCCCAAGTGGATCGCGCTTGAGACGATCATCGATGAGAGCGTCGTCCGGGAAATCATCCCGCAGCTCAAGGCGCTGGGGGCCGAGGGCATTGTGGAATACCCGCTGAACAAGGTCGTGTATTGAGCGACGTGCCGGTTGCGCCATGAAGGTCACGCTCGGACTCCTCCAGCATGCCTGCGCCGCCAGTCCGGCAGCGAACCTCAAAAAGACGCTCGCCCTGGCTGCGCAGGCGGCGAAGCGCGGCGCGAAGATCATCTGCACGCAGGAACTTTTCCGCTCGCAGTATTTCTGCCAGGACGAGGACCACGCGAATTTCCAGCTGGCGGAGTCCATCCCCGGGCCGAGCACGGTAGCGTTCCAGAAACTGGCGCGGAAGCACCGGGTCGTCATCATCGCCTCGCTGTTCGAGAAGCGTGCCGCGGGCCTCTATCACAACACGGCGGTCATCATCGATGCCGACGGCAAGCTCCTCGGCATCTACCGGAAGATGCACATCCCGGACGACCCGCTGTATTACGAGAAATTTTACTTCACGCCTGGCGACACGGGATTCCGGGCCTGGCAGACCAGGTACGGCAAGGTCGGCGTCCTGATCTGCTGGGACCAATGGTATCCCGAAGGGGCGCGGCTCACGGCGCTCCAAGGGGCGGAGATCCTGTTTTACCCGACGGCGATCGGCTGGCATCCGAAGGAGAAGAAGGCGCACGGCGCGAACCAGCACGGTGCCTGGCTGATCAGCCACCAGGGGCATGCGGTGGCGAACGGCTGCTTTGTGGCGGCGGTGAACCGGATCGGCACGGAGACGCCCGTCGGGGGCGACGGCATCGAGTTCTGGGGCCAGAGTTTTGTCGCCGGCACCAGCGGGCAGATCCTGGCCAAGGCCAGCGTGGACCGGGAGGAAATCCTCCTTGTGCCGGTGGATCTGGGCCAGGTGGATGTCACGCGCACGCACTGGCCCTTCCTGCGCGACCGGCGCATCGATGCCTATGGCGACCTGACGAAGCGGTTTGTGGACTGAGCCATGGCTGCTTCGAAGAGGCAGACGCCAGCCGAGCTGGGATTCCGGATGCCGGCGGAGTGGGAGCCGCAGGCCGCGGTGTGGCTCTCATGGCCGCATAACCTCAAAACCTGGCCGGGCCACTTCCGTCCCATCCCGGCCAAGTTTGCCGAGATCGCGGCCGTCATCAGCCGCTTTGAGGAGGTCCGGATCAACCTCGCGAAGCCCGGGCAGGCGCGGGCCTGGTCGCTCCTCAACCGGGCGAAGGCGGACCTCTCGCGGGTCACGCTTTACAATCATCCGACCAACGACGCCTGGTGCCGCGACCACGGCCCGATCTTTGTGAAGCACGACCGGACCGGCGAGGTTGCGGTCACGGATTGGGAGCACAATGCTTGGGGCGGCAAATACCCGCCCTACGACAAGGACAACGCCATCCCGCCGCGCATTGCGCGGGCGCTCGGGCTGCGGCGGTTTGTCATCAACCGCGTCCTGGAAGGCGGATCGATCGACGTGAATGGAGCCGGCTCGCTGCTCACGACCGAGGCCTGCCTGCTGAACCCGAACCGCAACCCATCGCTATCCAAGGGAGAAATCGAGCGGATGCTGCGGGACAATCTCGGGGTGAAGCAGATTCTCTGGCTTGGGGATGGAATCATCGGCGACGACACGGACGGGCATATCGACGACCTCACCCGCTTTTACCGGAGCGATGGCATCGTGACGGTCGTGGAGCGCAAGGCGGGTGACGCCAACCATGCCATCCTGCAGGAGAACCGGGAGCGCCTGCAGGGGCTGCGTACGCTGGCGGGAAGGAAATTCAAGATCGTCGAACTGCCGATGCCGCAGCCGTGTTTCCGCGAGGGCCAGCGGCTGCCCGCCAGTTACGCCAACTTTCTCGTGATCAATGGCGCGGTCCTGATGCCGGCGTTCCAACAGCCGCGGTGCGATGCCCAGGCGGCGGAGATTCTGGCGGACTGTTTCCCGGGCCGGGAAATCATTTCCATCGATTGCTTGGAACTTGTCTGGGGACTGGGCACTCTGCACTGTATCTCCCAGCAACAGCCCGCCTGATGATGTCGCGACTTTTATTGCTTCTCGGCCTGACTCTGACCCTGGCCCTGATCGGATGCGATTCACTGCCCTCGATGGGCGAGCGTTTCTCGCCGGTGACGCCGCACACGAAGGTCCTGAACGCGGACCATCGCACGGCGTTTTATGCCGCCCAGCGGGCGCTAAAGGCCATCGACTTTGTGGTGACCAAGGCGGCCCTGGCCCAAGGGATTGTGAACGGCCGGAGCGGAATCCGGGACAATGAGGCTTTTGGCGAGCACCGGCAATATACCATGGAGATCCGGCTGAACGATATCGACGACAAGCACACCGAGGTGGCGGTCCTGCTGCACGAACAGGTGGAAGGCGAATTGCACACCGGGGCCACGGATCAGGTGCTGCGCGAGCATGGTCTTTACGATTCGTATCTTGAGGTGCTCGACCAGGCCGTTCGGAACGAACTGGCGTCGCCGGAGCCCGACCGGTAAATTAGGCTTGCCGGAGCCGTGAATTGTCGGCGATTCTGACCGTTCGCGGCATAGTTATCGGTCAAGCTGGCGTCGCCGCGATGCTCCCGCCGGCTTTTCACGTCAGTTAACCGTCAACCCAAGGTTCCGCTTTACGGCGGGGCCACCACCGGTGGGCCGGTGCTTCTGGAGCAGGGCGCCTGTTTGCCGGTTTTCCGCATATGAGTTCAGTCATGCAAGATCTGCTCGAGCAGTCGTCCTTCGATAAGCTGAAGGAAGGCGCCATCGTCCCGGGCACCATCACCGAAATCCGCCAGAACGAAGTTGTCGTCGATATCGGCGGCAAATCCGAAGGCCTCGTCCCCGCCAACGAATTCCTCGACATCGGCGAGCTGCAAATCGGCTCCACGATCGAGGTGCTCGTCCAGAAGCTCGAAGACAAGAATGGCGCGCCCGTCCTGTCCTTCGACCTCGCCGAGCAGAAGAAGAACTGGGACAACATCCTGACCAAGTTCCCCGAGGGGTCCGTGGTCTCCGGCCGCGTCAAGGCCAAGGTCAAGGGCGGCCTCATCATCAGCATCGGCGTCGATGCCTTCATGCCCGCCTCGCACATCGACGTGCAGCCGCCGAAGAACCTCGATCAGTACGTGGGCCAGACCTACGACTTCAAGGTCCTCAAGATCAATCTCGACCGGAAGAACATCGTGCTTTCCCGCCGCGAGCTCATCGAGGAGCAGCGCACCAGCAAGCGCCGCAACCTGCTCGAGAGCATCCAGCCCGGCCAGGTCCGCAAGGGCGTCGTCAAGAACATCACCGACTTCGGTGCGTTCATCGATCTCGACGGAATGGACGGCCTGCTCCACATCACCGACATGAGTTGGGGCCGCATCTCGCACCCCTCCGAAATGCTCAAGCAGGGTGAGGAGATCCAGGTCATGATCATTGAGGTGAACCGCGAGAAAGAGCGCGTCTCCCTCGGCCTCAAGCAGACCACCAAGAA
>CAIRTK010000046.1 GCA_903881475.1 uncultured Opitutia bacterium
CACCTCCCGCAGGATGCGGACTTTCTCCTCCGTACTGAATCTTTTTCCTTTCATGATCTGGGTCCTTTTTATTGGCCCAGACCAACTCTTCAAGCGGCTCGAATTTCCGGAATCACGTCAAGGTTTTCCAAGAGTTCATCCCGTCTTAGTATCGCCAAACGGGCGTCGGTTCTCGGCCGGCGCGCTTTTTCAGGGAAAATTGACCGCCAACGGGCGGAGGCGCCACGGCGATGCCTTGCCAAGCCGGTACCTGCGGGCAACACTCCCCGCTCAGCAACGTGCAAATCCGGACTTCCTTCCTTCCCATGTCCAAACTCCCGTTCGTTCTATTTGCGGCAAACCTGGCCTTGCCGCTGGCCGCCGCCGAATCCGCCGCTCCCGCCCCGATGACCGCCAACCCCCTGCTGACCGAGAGCACCCTGCCCTACCACCTGCCGCCCTTCGACCAGATCAGGAACGAGCACTTCGTTCCCGCGTTCGACGCCCTCATGGCGGCGCAGCTCAAGGAGGTGGACGCAATCGCGGCCAATCCGGAAAAACCGACGTTCGAGAACACGATCGTCGCCCTCGACCGCTCCGGCTTGCTGCTCAAGCGGCTGAACGCCCTCTTCTCCAATCTCACCCAAGCCAACACCAACCCGGCGCTGGAGAAGATCGAGGCGGCGCTCTCCCCGCGGCGGTCCGCGCACAGCGATGCCATTTTCCTAAACCCCGCGCTCTACGCCCGGGTGCAGGCCGTCTATGCCCAGCGCGATGCCCTTGGCCTGGACGCCGAGTCGAAGTGGCTGCTCGAGCGCTACCGGCTGGATTTCGTCCGCGCCGGCGCCAACCTGGCCGACGCCGACAAGGCCAAGCTCAAGGCGCTCAACGCCGCCATCGCCACCGCCCAGACCACGTTCGCCCAGAACGTGCAGAAGGAAAAGAACGCCGACGCCCTGATCGTTGATACGCGGGAGGAGCTGGCCGGCCTGACCGACAGCGAAATCACGGCCGCCGCCTCGGCTGCCAAGGCCGCCGGCCAGCCCGGAAAGTTTGCCCTCGTGCTGCTCAATACCACGGGTCAGCCGGCCCTCGAATCGCTAAAGAACCGTGCCGTCCGCGAGCGCCTCATGCAGGTTTCGCTCGCCCGCGGCAGCCATGGCGGGCCGTACGACAACCGCGCGGTGGTCGTGCAGCTCGCGAAGCTCCGCGCCGAGCGGGCCGTCCTGCTCGGCTATCCCAGCCACGCCGCCTACCAGCTGGAGGACCAGACCGCGAAGAACGTCGAAACCGTCAACCGCCTGCTCGCCCAGTTGGCCCTGCCGGCCGTCGCCAACGCCCGCTATGAAGCCGCCAACATGCAGCAGCTCGTCGATCGCGAGCATGGCGGGTTCAAGATCGATGCGGCCGACTGGTCGCTCTACTCCGAGAAGGTCCGCAAGATCCTGTACTCGTTCGACGGGTCGCAGCTGAAGCCGTATTTCGAGCTGAACCGCGTGCTCACCGACGGGGTGTTCTACGCCGCCCACGAGCTCTACGGCCTCACCTTCAAAGAACGCCATGACCTGCCGGTCTACCAGCCCGATGTGCGCGTCTTCGAGGTCTTCGATGCGGACGGCACGCCGCTCGCGCTGTTTCTGGCCGATTACTACGCCCGGCCCTCCAAGCACGGCGGCGCCTGGATGAACGAGTACGTCTCGCAGTCCACCCTGCTCGGCACCAAGCCGGTGGTCGCCAACCACCTCAACATCCCGAAGCCGCCCGACGGCCAGCCCACGCTGCTGACATTCGACGAGGTCACCACCCTGTTTCACGAATTCGGCCATGCGCTGCACGGCATGTTTTCCAATGTGAAATACCCGCGCTTCAGCGGCACGAAAGTGCCGCGCGATTTTGTCGAGTTCCCCTCGCAGGTGAACGAGATGTGGGCCGTCTGGCCCTCCGTCCTGAAAAATTACGCCAAACACTACCAGACCGGCGCGCCCATGCCGGGGGCCCTGCTCAACAAGCTGCTGGAAGCCCAGAAGTTCAACCAAGGCCACTCCACCACCGAGCTCGTCGCCGCCAACGTCATCGACCAGGCCTGGCACCAGCTGAAACCCTCCGAGGTGCCGGATGACGTCCTCGCCTTCGAAGCGTCCGCGCTGAAGCAGGCCGGCGTGGATTATCCCCCGGTCCCCCCGCGCTACCGCAGCACCTACTTCTCCCACACGTTCTCCGGCGGTTACTCGGCCGGGTACTATTCCTATTTCTGGGCCGAGGTCCTCGTCGCCGACAGCGTGGACTGGTTCAAGGCCCATGGCGGCCTCACCCGCGCGAACGGCGATCGCTTCCGCTCCACGCTCCTGTCGCGCGGCGGCAGCCGGGATGCCATGAGCCTCTTCCGCGACTTCACCGGCGGCGAACCCGACATCAAGCCGCTGATCAAGCGCCGCGGCCTTGATCATCCGCCAGTCATGCTGGAATTCGATGGTTAGACCCGGACCCGCCCATTCTTATGAAACGATTCCTCCTCCTCGCCGCGGCCGCCCTGGCCGTTTTGACCGGTTGCAACCCCTCCGGAGTCATCGATGCCACCGGCGGGACCGCGGCCGGTTCCGCCGCCAAGTCCGCCACCCCGCGCGCATCGCCCACGGTCAGCGGGTGGATCTCCGCGACTATATCGTGCCGGGCAAGACCACCATCTTCGACTTCACAAGCGAATACTGCCCGCCCTGCCGTGCTATCGCGCCCGCGCTCCACAAACTCCATGCCAGCCGCTCCGATATCGTGGTCGTGGAAATCGATCTCAACCGCCCGGGCGTACAGGGCATCGACTGGCAGTCACCCGTGGCCCAGCAATACAACATGCAGTCCATCCCGGCGTTCAAAGTCTATGGGACCGACGGCAAGCTGCAGGTCGAGGGGGACGAAGCCCGCTCTTACATCAACAGCCTGCTCCAATGATCCAGGCCGGTCCCTGCCACCGAGGTTGATCTCATGCCCGCGAGGATGACCGTACCTTGAATCCGGTAAGCCCGGCCCGGCTCACCCCCCGTCGCGCCCCCCGGCCGGCGGCAAAGGCGCACGGAACCTCGGGCGCATCAGCGCAGTCCCACGGCACCACGCCATGTCTTCCTCTTCCCGCTTGCTGCGGATCCTCGCCCTGGCGGGATTCGGCCTCCTTGGTTTCCTCATCGCCATCCCGGCCCATGCGGATGACGACGTCCGCTTTTCCGCCACCCTCACCGCAGCGCAGCGCGCGGACGCCGGGCTCACCCAGCTGACGGAAGACAATGTGGCGGTCATCGACGGGCTGGTCCGGCAGGACTTGGCCGCGAGCAAGTTCAAGAACAACGGGGTCGACCACACCCGGTTCTCCCAGCGCCGCACCGCCCATGAGCGCGCCATCGCCGGCTTGGACCGGCTGAATCCCGCGCAGCTTGACCAGCTCGATGGCTTGATCCGGCTGCGGATCAGCGGCCCCGAACCGGTGGCCGCTGCCTTGGCCGTTTCCTCCGGTCAGGCCGGCCCGGGCCTCAAGGGCGTGAAATACGAGCGTCCGCTGGAACTGCATGGCGAAATCTCCTACACGGTCGGCGGGAGCAAGGCCGGGAGCTTCCAGGGCGTCGGCATGGTCGTGACCTACGACGATCCCGAACACCGGTACTCCGTGTTGGTCGGCTATTCCGAGTTTCGCGGCAAGGGGCTGCCCTATTGCTTCTATCCCGGCGGCGGTCCCTACCGGCCGTACGCCGAAGGGCTTCCGCCGGCGCCGTGAGACATTCAACGCTCCGCCTGATTGTGCGGGATGCCTTCGCGCTGCGAGATCGGTCTAAGGTAGGGCGAGTCGTCCTGACGAGCCGTTAGAGTCGGGCTCATCCGGAGGATTCGCCCCACCTTTGAATCCCCTGCCTCCTCGCGGCTCGACTCAGCCCGGCCTGAGTCCACGCTTCGCGGCTTATGCCGTGGCGCTACGCTCTGCTCTTTCTCGGGGCCTTCGCGAGTTCGATGTCGGTCATCCTGATCCGGATGAGCCACGCGAACTCGATCGTGCTCTCCACCCTGCGGCTGCTCCTGGCGGCGGCCCTGCTCTCGCCCGTGTTCTGGCTGGAATGGCGCCGGCACCGGGCGGCCTGGACGCGGAGCCACTGGGTGCGGACGCTGCCTCCCTCGCTCCTGCTCGCGGTGCATTTTTCGTCCTGGGCCTACGGCGCCCGGCTGACCGTCGCGGCGCAGGCCAGTCTCATCGTGAACCTCGTCCCCATCGTCATGCCGTTTTTCCTGCACTGGCTGGTGCGCGAGCGCATCAACCGGGTGGAGATCTGCGGCACCCTGCTCGCCCTCGCCGGCGTCGTCGTGCTGACGGCCCGCGATGCCTTCGCGGGGGGCGGGAACTACTGGGGCAACATCGTGTGCTTCATCTCCATGCTCCTGGTCGCATGTTATGTCGCGCTGGGCCGCCGGAACCGCGACTTTCCCTCGCTCTGGCTGTACGTCATCCCGATCTACCTCCAGGCCGGGCTGATCTGCCTTGCGCTCTCCCTGCCCTGGCTGGGACAGTTCGACGCCGGCTCCTCCCGCGAGTGGCTGTCGGTCATCGGGCTTGCCTGCGTCCCGACCATTCTCGGGCATTCCCTGCTCAATTATTCCGTGCGCCACCTGCGCGGACAGGTGGTCGGGCTGGTCTTCGCCTCGCAGTTCATTTTTCCCGCCATCCTGGCCGTCAGCCTGTACCAGGAGCGGCTCACCCCGCTGTTTTGCACCGCCAGCGTGATCGTGCTCGCCGGCATCACCCTCGTGGTGTTCTCCGCACCCAGCCCGCCGCCGCCGGCGGTGGAATGACGCGGGGCATAAATCCTACGGCAGTTTGGTCTTGGCGACCTTTGTGCTCTTCGCGGTAATAAAATTCACCCGCTTCCGCGCCGTCGGGCCTCGCCCATTTCCCGCATGAACCACAGCCGCCGCCAGTTCCTCCGCACCGGTTTCAGCCTCGGCGCCCTCCTCGCGCTGCGCGGCACGGGCCGCGCGGCTGACCCGGGCAGTCCGCCAACACCCGCCGCGCCCCGCGGCCTGCTGTTCGATCCCGCCGACCTGCCGCGTCTCCGCGCCAACGTGCAGCGGCCGGAATTCCGCGAGTTTTGGGCCTACATGACCGGCCTGGATTTTGCCGCGGAGGAAAGGTTCCTGAACCGGGAGATCAGCCTCAGGAACCACATCACCGACATGTCGCGCGCCCAGGTCACCGCCGTGCGCGCGGCCTTCATGCATCTCCTTTATCCGGATTCGAGACAGCTGGCGCTGGCCCGCCTCGCGCTCGGGAGGGTCCTGCAATATCCCCACTGGGACTGGCTCCGCGACAGCCAGCAGCGCCCGGTCTCGATCATGCGCGGCGCCGGCACCTGCATCGGCCTCGCCCTCGTCGCCGAGTGGCTCGCCGCCGACCTGACCGCCGCGGAACAGGCTGCCATCACCCGTGCCATGGCCGAGGAGGGCGGGCCGTCCTGCTACCGCGGGCTCCACGACATGACTCACCACGACGAGGTCGGACCCTGGAGCATCCATCCCGATGAGGAGGGCCTGTCACCCTTCAGCGTGGCCCATTGGCCGCGGATCCTGGACGACACCAACCTTCGCATCACTTGCACCGCCGGCCTGGCCGCGGCGGCCTGCCACTTGCAGGGCCGCCACCCGGACGCGTCCCTCTGGCTCGAAGCGACCCGCGCCAGCCTGCGGCGCTATTCCGCGCACCTCCCCCAGGACGGCTCGTTTCCCGAGGGGGTCGGCTACTGGGACTACACCTTCACGCATTATTTCATCACGCTCGAGATGTTGCGCCGCAAATACGGCGTCGATGATCGCGGCCTCCTCGATTTTACCGCGGAGGCGAGGTTCGCGCTCGAGATGACCATGCCCACCCCCGCGCAGCCGGACGGCTGCATCAGCATCGGCGATTCCAACACGGCGGCCGGGTCCGTGCCACTCTCGTGGATCGCCCGTGAATTTCGCGACTCCGGCGCGCAGGAACTCACGCTGCGCCCGGGCGCCATCCGGCCCGCCTGGACCGGCCTGCTGACCGCCACGTGGTACGACCCGTCTGTGCCGGCCCGCCTGCCGGCAAACGCGCCGCTCGACCGGCGCCAGGCGCTTGGCATCGTCCTCTCGCGCACGGGCTGGACGGACCGGGACTGCCTTGTGACCCTGCGCAGCGGCGGTCCCACCAATCACGAGCACGCCGACCGTAACAGCGTGATTTTCACGGCCCATGGCGAACGGCTCCTGAACGACCCCGTGCACGCCGCCTATTCCACCCGGGATCCGAAATGGCTGCTGCGCCAGACCGAGGCCCACACCGCCGTGCTCATCGACGGCCACGGCCACATCTACCATGACGGCCGCGACGGCACCAACTCCTCGGCCGCCCAGGCCGTGATCCAGGACTACCGCATCGGGCCCGGCTGGATGACCGTCACCAGCGACGCCGCCGATGCGTACCGCCGCGCCGGCCTGCCCGCGCAGCTCGTCCAGCGCACGCTGATCTACCTCAAGCCGGATGTGCTCGCGATCTTCGACCGCGTGATCCTCGACGAGGCCCGCCCGGTGCAGGCGCGGTTCCAGGCCTTTAACGACGATGGCGCCGGCCACGTCACCGCCGACGGGCCGACGTTTTCCATCGTCCGGCCGCTTGCCACGTTGCATGCCCGCATCACCACGGCGGGTGAAAGCGCCGTCGCAGCCAGCCGGCTTGCCCTGCCGGAAGCCAGCGGCGTCTATCCCTACGCCGAGCTCCGCTCCGCTTCGGCGAAGGAGCACGCGCTGCTAACGCTCTGCACCGCCGCGCCGCACGGTGAAGCCCATGGCGAAATCACCGTGCAGCATGAAGCGGGGGCCTGGCACATCGCTGGGTCCCATCGCGGACAAAAGGTCCGGGTGAAAATCGCGACTGCGGAAGGTGTGGCCGTGCCGGTGGTCACGCTCTGATGCCGACAAGCATTAAGGTAGGGCGCGTTATCCTTAACGCGCCGGTTGGAGTCCGTCGGATTCAAATGCGGCGGATTAGGGATAATCCGCCCTACCACCCGAAATATTCCGCCGGCCCATCCTGATTTGCCTTCGCAATCGCGGACCGGAGCGCTTGGCTTCGCGCCGTCTTCCCATGCACGTCTTTCATCTCTCGCCCCGCGGACGCGACTCGGCTCCCGGCACATCCTCAAGCCCCTGGGCCACGCTGGCCGGCGCCCGTGATCAGCTTCGGCGCCTGCGCGCGGCCGGAAAAATCTCCGGGCCCGTCACCGTGCAGGTGCACGCCGGGACCTACGAACAGGCGAAGACCGTGGTCTTCGACCCCACGGACTCCTCCACGCACTATGCTGCAGCGCCGGGCGCGAAACCCGTCTTCGATGGCGGCGAGCGGCTCACGGGCTGGAAAGTCGGCCAACGCAACGGCCGCACTGAATGGACGCTCGACCTTCCCGATGTCGCCGCGGGCCGGCAGTTCTTCCGTTCCCTCTTCGTCAACGGCCGCCGCGCCCCGCGGGCACGTTTCCCCAAATTTTCTCCGGATGCCCAGGGCGCGAAACAGGTCCTGCGCATCGGTGAAATCCTGGAGCCCGAAAAGGACGGGTTGTTTGACGGCCGCGATACCTTCAAGCCGCGGCCCGGCGACGTGTCGTCCGCCTGGACCTCGCTGCCCGACGCCGAGTTTGTCCTCCTGCATTTCTGGGTCGAAGAGCGCCTGCCCAAGCCGGCGCTCAATCCGCGCACCGGCTGGGTCAGTTTTGGCCGCCGCTCCGGCCTCTGCCTCTACGAGGCCTACGTCAACAACCACGGCCGGCGCGATCTCGCCCGCTACTACATCGACAATCTCTTCGAGGCGCTCACCGAGCCCGGCGAATGGTACCTCAGCCGGGAGACCGGCCGGCTCTATTACCTGCCGCGCCCCGGCGAGACGCCCACCAACACCGAAATCCGCGCCCCGCGCCTCCACACCTTTGTGCGCGCCAGCGGCGTCGTGTTTGGCGAGACCGGCGACCGCACCGACCTGCACGGCACCCGGCACGTGCGCGGCCTCGCATTCTCCGGCCTGACCTTCCGGCACGCCGACTGGTACTCGCCGCTAGCCGAGATCCACATGCCCGGGCACCCCATCATCGAGGGACACGACCAGCCCATCGGCGGCAGCCCGCAGGCAGCCGTGGCCGTACCCGGCACGCTCCAGTTCCGCGCCGCGCGCGACTGCGCCGTGACGGATTGCACGATCGAGCACGTCGGCCTCCACGGTCTCGAGTTCGGCCCCGGCTGCCGCGAGTGTTCCGCCGTCGGCAACCAGCTCCACGACCTCGGGGCCGGCGGCATTCGCGCCGGCGGCGCGGATCTCGACGGCCTGGGCGACCGCCGCACCGGCGACCTCCGCATCACCGACAACCACATCCACCATATCGGCCGGATTTTCCACCAGGGCATCGGCGTGTTTCTGGCCTTCGCCGCGAATTGCACCGTGGCGCACAACCACATCCACGACACCTGCTACACCGGCATCTCCGTCGGCTGGGCCTGGGGCTTCCGCGACACGGTTACGCGCAACCACCGGATCGAGCACAACCACATCCATCATATCGGCGCCGGCGTCCTCAGCGACATGGGTGGCATCTACACCCTCGGCATCCAGCCCGACACCGTCCTGCGCGGCAATCACCTGCATGACATCTGGTCGCACGATTACGGCGGCTGGGGCGTTTATCTGGACGAGGGCAGCACCGGCATCCTCGTCGAGCACAACCTCGTGCACGACACCAAGGATGCCCCGTTCAACATCCATTACGGCCACGAGAACATCGCGCGGAACAACATTTTCGCCCGCGGACAGAACGCGATGTGTTCCGTCTCCCGCAACGAGCCGGGCTTTCTGGCCGTCAGTTTTTTCCAGAATATCCTGATCGGCCCCAGCAAGGCGCTCTACCGCGGCGGCTATCGCGACGACATCTCCCGCGACGCCCTCGTCGCCAATGCGAACTGCCTCTGGTTTCAGGGCGGCCAGGTCCCCGCCAGCCGCAATCCCGAGACGCATCTCAAGGAAGGCAACCAGCTGGACGTCAGCTTCGCTGCCTGGCGCAAAGCCGGCCACGACCAGTTGTCCATCGTGGCCGACCCGAAAGTCACCGAGGGTAGGAAGACTTGGCGCGTGGCAAACAACTCCCCCGCCCTGAAACTCGGCTTCAAGCCCTGGGACTGGTCCGCGTGCGGACCACGGTCCAAATCAAAGCGTGGCTGAAGCGGTTGCTTCCACCCTTTCTTTCAATGCATCATCACGAAGACACGGAAGGGCAGAAACGCTGAGGCGTCCGGTCCTTTTCGCGCCTCCACTCCGCCGCGCTTCCGCGATCCTCCTTCCTCCGTGCCGTTCGAGCTTCCCTTCCTCCGCGACCGGCTCATCCGCTGGGCCGACCAGAATTCCGGCAGCGATCATGCCGCCGGGCTCGCCGCCATGCTCGGCCTGCTCGAGGCTGATTTTGCCGCGCTGCCCGGCGTCACGACTGAACGCATGCCCTGCCTGAATACGACGGCGCAGGCCCTGCGCGTGCGTTATCGCCCGGAGGCGCCGCAACAGATCCTGCTCAGCGGCCACTATGACACCGTCTATGGCGCCGGTCATCCCTTTCAGCGCTGCACGCTGCTGGACGAGCACACCCTGCGCGGCCCCGGCGTGGCCGACATGAAGGGCGGCTTGGTCATTCTACACGCGGCCCTCGAATCCTATCTGCTGTCAGCTCCATCGCCCGCGCTGGGCTTCGAGGTCCTGCTCACGCCCGATGAGGAAACCGGTTCCCTCGCCAGTGCGGCGCTCCTCGCGGAGACCGCCCGCCGGCACCAGTTCGGGCTCGTCTTCGAACCCGCGCGCCCCGACGGCAGCCTGGTCCGGTCGCGCAAGGGCACGGGCAATTTCACGGTCACCTGCCACGGCCGCGCCGGTCACGCCGGGAAAACTCCCAGCGATGCCCGCAACGCCATCGCCGCGCTGGCCGAGTTTCTCGTCGCCGCGCACCGCGTGCCCGCGGAACTGCCCGGCGTCCTGCTCAACATCGGACTGGTCCGCGGCGGCAGCGACGCCACCAACGTCGTGCCCGACCTTGCCCAGGCCGTGCTCGACGTGCGCATCACGCGGGCAGCGGACCGCGAGGCGGTGCTCGCCCGGCTCGGCGAACTGGCCGCGCCCATCAACGCCCGTGAGGGCCTGCGGCTGGAGATCAGCGGAAGCTTCAACCGGCCACCGAAGGAGTGCGGCCCGGTGGAGGAAGCCCTGTTCGCCGCCTGGCAGCACTGCGGCCGCGAGCTCGGCCTCGCCCCCTTTTCCTGGATTCACGCCGGCGGCGGCTCCGACGGCAACCTGCTCTCCGCGGCGGGCCTCTCCAATCTCGACGGCCTCGGTGTCATCGGCGACCACCTGCACAGCGACCGCGAGTGCTGCGTGCTGCCTAGCCTCGTCGAGCGCGCCCGGCTGTGCGCCCTATTCCTGCAGCGTCTCGCGGCGGGAAAGATCGCTCTGGATGCGGGACAGGGTCGCTGATCCGCCAGTTTGAAAGGTAGGGCGAATCCTCCGGAGGAGCCTTTGGACAATGTCACCTATTAGGTGACATTGCCGTGACACGGCTCGTCGGGACGACTCGCCCTAACTCGGAAAACGAAGACCTTACTGCGTGGTCGCGTCCCACGCCTTGCCCGCGGGCTTCGGATCCTTGTAGCGCGGGGCGAAGTTCGGGTTGCTGGCGGCGAGCTTCAGGAAGGTGTCGAGCGGGACGATCTCGGGCTTTTCCTCGAGTCCGTTCATGATGCTGATCACGCGCTTGATGCTATTCGATTCGCGCACGTGGATGAGCATGAAATACGGGCGCTTCGGATTGATCCGCGCCAGCTCGTCGAGGTCGGCGATGGCGCTCGCCACCGGGCGGTGCTCGTCGAGGTAGTAGTCGTACGACATGAACGCCTGGCCGTTGCGCACGTCGAACGTGTGCGCAGCCGCATAGCCGTTGATGAACCCGATGGCGTCGGGCGCGCCGGCGTAATACTCATCCACCACGGGTTTCGTCAGGTCGAAATAGCCGATCGGGATGCCGCGGTCCGTGTGGTCCATGATGCCGACCGTGTGCTCGTCCATCAGCGGCATCAGCGCGTTCATCTCCTTCATCAGCCCCGGAAACCGGTCCGCCGGCACCACCGCCGGGTACATGTAGCCGGACTGGCCGCCGATGAAATAGTCGTTCGCGGTCTTGTCCTTGGCGAACATCTCCATCGCGCCGGCATACCATTTGGCCCCGTCCACGCCGACCTCCCAGTTGTAGGGAATCTGGCCGCGCTCCGGCTGCGTCCAGGCGCCGATGC
Organism: uncultured Opitutia bacterium; assembly: GCA_903881475.1. Lineage (GTDB taxonomy): Bacteria > Verrucomicrobiota > Verrucomicrobiia > Opitutales > Opitutaceae > Opi-474. Next base: position 11,335 of record CAIRTK010000046.1, read on the forward strand.
CCATGCTGTCGGACTGCACGAGGCAGACGTAGAATTTCTTTTCGGCCTGGACCACCTCGTGGCGAGTCACGTGGTTGTTGTTCGTCATCTTGAAGCCCGGCGAGAAGCCGATCTGGCTCATGAAGGTTCCGTTGGGAAACGTGTTCAGGCCGATGGCCTTCAGCCCGTAGCCGGAGGTCAGCGTGATCCACTGGCCCTCGGTGTCCTTCGGGTAGGGATGCCAGCCCATGATCCAGGCCGAGGGACTTAGCTGGGCGAGCAGGCGCTTGTGGAAGGCCAGCTCCTCAGGCATCTTCGGGCTCGCCGACAGGTCGGCGACAAACGCATGGCACGCGATCGCGAGGTCGGCTACGCCGGGCTCCATCGAATTGCCGCCCACGCCGCCCATCCAGACGAGGTAATCCCGGCTGCAGTCCTTCCAATACTGGTCGTAGGCCCACTGGTAGATCTGCACGTCAGTCTGGCCGGTGAACTTCCCGCGGAAGTCCGCCAGCGGCTTGAGCCCGTGCTTCTCCGCGAGCGGGATCAGGCTCTCGTCCACCACGAGGGCGCGCAGCACGCCCGCGGCGGTCAGGGCGACGTTGATCGAGGTGCGGACCTTCCGGTCCCAAACCACGTAGCCCTTCGCAAAGTGGCCGAGTTCCGTCAGCGCTGCGTCCGGTGTGGCCAGACGCGTGAACTTCACGCCGTACTTCGTGGCGTAGAAATCCTTGAGCGGGTTGAAATCATGGAAATGCCAGTCCTCGGGATACTCGATGTAGACGCGCGGCGCGTCGGTGTTGGCGAGGCCCTGCAGGCCGATGAGCATCAGGTTCTCCGCCAGGTCAGCGGGCGCGCCCGGTTTGGCTGGGTTGATGTCCCAGTTGTCCTTCACCGGGATGAGGAAGGCCTCCTTGGGCGCGGGCCCGGGGGGACCGGGCACGGCATGGACCGCGGGAACGACCAGGGCGGCGGCGAGAGTGAGCAGGACGAGGGATTTGAAAAGGGTCTTCATGGCTGGGCGGGGGAAATGTTACTGGCGCGTGAAATAATAGACCAGCGCTTCGTCCCGGGTGGAGCGGAGCTCGTAGAGCTTCAGCGTGCGGCCGTCGGCGGAAAGGCGGAACTCGTCGTAGATGTGCACCGGGTGCTCGCCCTGCTGCCCTTCCAGCTGGAGCCGGGACTCGAGTTTCAGCACCCGTCCGCCGTCGAGCCATTCGCCCGTCACCTGTTTCTGGTGGTCGGCGCCGATGTAGACGTTGGTATACCACGTATCGAGCCAGTAGCCCACCGGACTGGCGGTGGAGGTTTTCCCGTCCGTCTTCACCGTCGTCGTGTCGCCGGCCTTGCGGTCCGCGCCCCAGGCGAGGTTGCGGGTGAGCACGGCCGTGTCGCCGGTCACCGTGATGGTCAGGGTCTCATGGTCCCAGGGACGGATCGGCGTGCTGCGAGCGATGTCGAGGGCCCAGGTGCCGGCGAGCCCCGAGGGGGCATCTGCCGCGCGAAGCGAAAGGCCGGTGCCCAGCACCAGGCCGAGACAGGCGAACCAAGGGGAGAGCAGTCGGATTTTCATAGAAGGGGGGGCGACGACGCCGGCAGCAAACTTCGACTTAATCCCTGCGGACACAAGTCAGGCGGGAAAAATTCCGGTCATGAATTATCACGCTACCCGACCGCTTGCGTCGCTGGCGAATGCCGATTACCTCTTGGTATGAATCGTTGGCTTGCCTTGGGCCTTTTTCTCCTGGCCTCCTTGACCGCCGCCGCGATCGGTGGTTTTGCCACGGCCGAATCGGTGCGGACCTGGTACCCAACGCTGGCGAAGCCCGCGTGGAACCCTCCGGCCGCAATCTTCGGCCCCGTGTGGACGCTGCTCTACACCGCGATGAGCATCGCGGCGTGGCGCATCTGGCTCCGCCGGGATCAACCGGGGGCCAGGCCTGTGCTCCGGCTGTTCTTCGTGAGCCTCGGGCTGAATGCGCTCTGGTCCGTGCTGTTTTTCGGCCTGCACCGGCCCGGCTGGGCCTTGGGCGAAGTCCTGCTGCTTTGGGTTTGTCTCGTCACCTTGCTCGTCCGTTTCCGACGGCTGGACGAGATCGCCGGCTGGCTTTGGGCGCCCTACGTGGCCTGGGTGAGTTTCGCGACCGCGTTGAACGCGGCTATCGTATGGCTCAACCGCTGACCGGCACGATGTAGAAAAACACCGCGGCCCAGTGGCACGCGCTGCCCGCCATCACCCACAGGTGCCAGACGGCGTGGTGATACGGCAGGCGCTTCCAGAGATAGAACGCCGCCCCACCCGTGTAGCAGAAGCCGCCGGCCAGCAGCAGCCAGAGCCCCTCGCGCGGCAGCGCCAGGGAGAGCGGGCGCAGTACCGTCAGCACCAGCCAGCCCATCCCGATGTAAATCAAGGTGGAAACGACCCGGAAGCGCCCGGCATACCAGAATTTCAGCGCCATGCCCGCGACCGCGAGTCCCCAGACAATGCCGAACAGGCTCCAGCCCCACGGCCCGCGCAGGGTCACGAGCAGGAACGGGGTGTAGGTGCCGGCGATGAGCAGGAAAATCGCCGCGTGGTCGAATTTGCGCAGCAGGCGCTTCCGTCCCTCGTCGCGAAAACTGTGGTAAAGCGTCGAGGTGGTGTAGAGCAGTACCAGCGACCCGCCGAAAATCGCCGTGCTGGTCACATACCACGCGTCACCGCGCAAACTGGCCAGAACCATAAGCGCAACCAAACCCGCCACACTCAGCACGATCCCGAGCCCGTGCGTGACCACGTTCGCGACCTCCTCGCAGGGCGTGTAGGCAGCAGCGGCGGTCATGGAGTCAGTTTCGGTCGGAACGGGGCCGGAGCAAGCTCACGCGAGCATATGGTGGTGGGCGGGCCCGCCCCGTGTCCGTATTTCGCGATGCGGTCGACCAGCTGACCCATTCTTTAGCCGGACTTCAGGCAATTGAAGGTGGAACGCATTGCCCTCACTGCGTTGGTTTGAGTCGGTCAATGACGGGACCTGACCGCGCTGCTCAGCGCGTTGAGGGCAACGCGCTCCACCTTTCAAATCGATGCGGGCACGGGACGTGCCCACCCACCCTGCCCCGGTCTCACGGGTTCCGGTTGATCGGGTCGTCGGGCTGCTTGTAGTGCGTCTGGTAGGTCTTCGCGTCGGCCGCGTATTTCAGGAAAATATCCAGCGGCACCACCTCGACGGGCTCCGTCAGCGAGTGCAGAATTTCCGTGACCTTCTCCACCGTGTTCCGCTCGCGGATGTGCAGCAGCATGAAATACGGCCGCGCCGGGTTCAGCTGGATCAGCTCCTCGAGGTCGGCCGCGGCATCCTTCACCGAGCGGTTCACATCAAGGTAATAGTCGTAGCTGATCAGCGGCTTGCCGTCGCGCAGGTCGTAGGTCCGCGCGGTGCCGTAGCCGTTGATGAAGCCGATCACGTCGGGAAACTCGCGGTAGTAGCGGTCGACGACCTCCTTCGGCAGGTCGGTGTTGCCCACCTGGCGGTTGCCCTCGGAGTAGTCCATCAGCTCCATCGCGCGCAGGTCGAGCTGGGTCATCAGCGCGCGCGCATCCTTCATCAGCGCGGGGAACTTGTCGGCCGGGATCGTCTTCGGGTACATGTAGCCCGGGCCGCCGAGGCCGCCGATGAAGTAGTCGTTCGGCGTCCGGTCCTCATAGAAGAACTGCATCGCGGGCGGATTCATCCACGCCCAGTTCATCGGCGCCTGCCAGGTGTAGGGAATCCTGCCGCGGCCCGGCTTGGTCCAGGCGCCGATGCCCATCGAGTCGGTGGCGACGGCACAGACATAAACCTTCTTCTCCGCGTGCAACGTGGCATCCGCCGCCACGTGGTGGTTGTTGGTGAACCTGAAGTCCGGCGTGAGCGGGATCTGGCAGGTGAACGAGATGTTCGGCAGGTTGTGCAGGCCCTCCATCTTCAGGCCGTAATTGCCGACCAGCGAGGTGTGCTGGCCTTCGGTGTCCTTGCCGTACGAGTGCCAGCCCACGACGATGCTCGCCGGGTTCTGCTGGCTGAGGATCCGGCGCTCCAGCGCCAGTTCCTCGGGATGCTTCGGGTGCGCGGACAGGTCGCTGAAGAACGCCCGCTGCATCACGCCGAAGTCGGCGATGCCCGGCTGCATCTCGGGGCCGGCATGGCCGCCGAGCAGCACATAGTAGTCGCGGGAACACTTTGCCCAGTACTGGTCGTAGGCCCACTGGTAGATCTTGAAGTCCGGCTGGCCCTCGAACCGGCCGCGCAGGTCGGCGATTTTTTTCAGGCCGTGCTTCTCGGCGAGGGGGATGAGGTCCTCGCTGACCACCAGCGCATTCTCTACGCCGGAGATGGTGAAGGCCACGATGAGCGAGGTGCGGACCTTCCGGTCCCACACGACGTAGCCCTTCGCGTACTGCGCAAACCGCGTGAGCGCCGCGTCGGCGTCATCCTGCCCGAGCCGGTCAAACTTGATGCCGTGGCGCTTCTCCAGGAAACCCTCGAGCGGGCGCACGATCTCCCACTGCCAGTCCTTCGGGTATTCCAGGTAAACGCGCGGGTAGTCGCGGTTGGCGAGGCCCTGGAGCGAAATCAGGAGTGCATGCACCGGGATGTCGCCGTCCATCCGCCAGTTGGCCGAGAGCGGGATGATCGTCGCCTCGGCGGGCGCCTTGGCGACCTTGGGCGGGATGGGCTGGGCCCGGGTGACCGCCGGCAGGAGCAGGCCGGTCAACAGCAGAACGAGGAAAGGAAATCGGAAGGCGTGCATGGGACGGGAAAAGGTTATTCGGCGTTACCGCGGGACAGGCCCGCATCGGCGGCGGAATCGATCACCCGCTTGAAGACATAGACGATCGGGTCGTTGCGCGTGCTGCGCAGCTCGACGAGCGTGAGCTGGGAGCCGTTGGCCGAGACCCTATAGTCGCTAAGGATGTTGACCGCATGGTCGCCCTGCTGGGTCGCGAGCATCAGGTCGGCGCTGGTGCGCAGCAGCCGGCCGCCATCGAGCAGTTCGACGCGTATCCGCTTGGTCTTGTCGCCGCCAATATAGGCGCCGATGTGGCGGTTGTCCGGCCACCAGTCCAGGTGCACCACATTGACCGCCTGCCGGAGATCCAGCGCGGTGACCTCGTCGAAGGAGCGGCGGCCGGCGAAGAACTGGCGGGTCAGGGTGACGTGCGGACCGTCCACCGTGATGACCAGCTTGAGCGCGCCCCAGGCGCTCAGTTCCGTGCTGCGCGTGGCGTCATAGCGCCAGGTCCCGGCGAGCAAATGAGCGTCCGGTTCGGCGGCGGACAGCCCGGTCAGAAGACCGGCGACAAGATAACCAAGGCAGAGTGAACGACGCATGGCGTCTTCAACGAAGTTGTCCCGCGCGGGTTTATCAAACGGAATCTTCCCCGTGCGGCGTCAACCGACACGTTGCAGCGCCCAAAGTCTGTCATACCCGGCGCCATAAAGCCCCGCGGACGTCGCCCGACCCCTGTTTGTCATTCTGTGCGTAGCGAAGAATCCACTTGGACAACGCAAGAGCCTTCAACGGAATCTCCACTGGATTCTTCGCTACGCTCAGAATGAGGACTCTCAGGCTACAACGGCCGGCAACGGAACGTCGTTCGCAGGTCAAACACCGTGGCCTGGTTCAAGCGGCAATCCAGGTGCCACACGGGCTGCAGACGAAAATCAACCGAGTCCTCCCGCTGCGTGATCGCATCGGCCCAGGGCGCCTGCAGCGTGAGCTCCCATCCTTCCACCCTCAGGACCGCCTCGCAGCCGCGAATCTCCCACGGTCCGCGCGTCTGTAGGTTGAAGGCGAGCGCGGAAGGGTGCAGCAGTTCACCGCGGTCGATCACGTGAAACTCCTCGACCGTGTCGGCCACGAGCTCGCGCACGCAGGCTTTCATCACCCCGCGCCAGACATGGGTGACGTCAATCCGCGCCCGCAGCCGGTGCGCGTCGCCTTCGCCCGCCGGGATCACCGCGTCGATCAACCCGGCCTGGTTCGCATACACGCCATCCGCCGAGACCGGCGTGAGCGTATTGTGCAGCTCCGTGCGCTTGAGCGTGTAGGAGCGCACGTCCTCGTAGCGCACCTGCCCGCGGTCGAGCAGCACCGGCACGCGGTCGAGCTCGAGCAGGAACGAGCCCTTGTCAAAGTGCGTGTGGGACGCGCGGGCCTTGGCGCCGACCACGTGGAGCCGCACCGACCGGCCGGCCGGCGTGCGCCGCAGGCTCGTGAGATGGCCCGTCTGCGGCAGAATCGCAAAGGTCGGCACGATCGTCTCCGGCGGCGCCAGCTGCGCGGGGCCCGCGATGAAGGCAAACACGCCCTCGACAAAATACTGGTCGAAGTAGCCGGCCGGCCGGCGCCGCATCAGGCAGGCCGCCGCCACCCGGGCATAGGCCTGATCCGGGAAAATCGCCGCCAGCAGCGGAATCGTGTCGCCCGCGGCCAGGTCGGTCGTGTTGTCCCCCTCCGTCAGCACCCGCCCAGGCTCCACCGCCGACAGCGCCGCCACGAAACCGGCGGTCCGGCTGAAATGCATCGGCAGGAGCGCCTTCATCTCCACCCTGCGGGCGCGGGCATACGCCAGCAAGCCCGGCAGGACGGCCTGCAGGGTAATCGAAAAATACCCCAGGCCCTCGTCCGTGCCGCCATCGGCGAGAATGTAGTTTTCCATGCCTTCGCGCATGTCCGCCAGGGCCTGTTCGGTGTGCGGCCGCATCCGGGGCCAGACGGTTTCGAGGTAAAGTCCGCCCAGCAGCCGCGCGCGGCAAAACCACGGGCCCTGGTTGATCGCATAGACGTACTCCCACTTCATCATGTCACGCTCGACCACGGCCATGCCCTTGTCCCAGAGCGCCTGCTGCGCCAGCGCCCGGGCGCGCGGCGTGAGGGCAAAATCGTACCAGTCGAGCAGCAGCGCTGCCGCCGTGGCCGCCATCTCCTCCATGAAGCAGCGCTGGTCCCAGACGCTGCCGCGCACGCGGCTCTCCGCCGACTGCGCCCACGAGGTCGTGTGCACGAGGCACATCAGGTAGCGCAGGGCATGGAAGCCCATCGCCCGGTCGCCGTTCACCAGCCCGACGAACCCGAGGACCAGCGGCTCCGAAAAATACGACTCCCGGCCGGCCTCGCGCGCCCGGATGTAGCGCGTGTCCGTCCACGGCAGGTAATCGCCGATGTCGTCCTCCGGCCGCCGCGTCAGGAATTGCCGCGCGTGCTCCTCAAGCAGCTGCCAGGACGCCTCCCAGTACGGCGCGGTGCACTTGAGCCGCAGCGCCGGCAGGTCGGCCGCGCTGAACAGGAGGCCGCGGGCCAGCTTCACCTCCGGCCAGGTTTCCGGCGGCAGGATCAGGCCCTCCCACCGGCCATCATAGCAGGGACGCGCCGCCGCCAGTTCCGCGACGAGCGCGGCCTGCGCCACGCCCCACCATTGCAGGCTGATCAGGACGGGATCAGTGCCTAGCGCGCTGAAGGTAACCCGCACCGCCTCGATGGGCCGCGCGCCCATCGTCCGCGTGATTTCATCTCGACCGCCCACGCCGGTGACCGCCGCGCCCAGGGGCGTCCATTGCCCCGCACGGCGGGCCTCAAAGCTCGCGCTCACGTGCCGCGGCACCACCTGGCAGAAGACAAATTGGTCGAAGCGCTCCGGCAGTCCGTCCAACGGAAGCTCGAGGCGCGCCGCGACGGTGCCGCCGGGTGCCGTCTCCCAGCTGAGCTTCGTGCCATCCCAGCCAAACACCCGCTTCAGTCCCACCGCCGTGCCCGGCTCCAATCGGAACGGCAGCTGTTCCGCGATCGCGGGATCGTTGAACGGCGCGAACATCGCTTCCGCCGGGGTGAGCTCGAACAGTTGAGTCGAAGACATAAAAGCCGGCGCAAGCGCCGGCAAAGTTGGGAGTTCGGAGATCGGAGTTGGAATACTCCGGCCAGTCAAGAATCGCGGGTCGAAGCGCCACGAACTACAAACGCGACGCGCTGAGGTAATGGGTAAGGAACGACAGCGCAGGGAGGGTATTCCATCTCCCAACTACCTTCCCCCAACTTCCAGTGTAAGCGGACCGGAGGTTTGCTTACGCTTTGCCCGCTTCTTCGTTGCTGACCGGCTTGAAATTCGGGCGGCCGTAACGCTGCGTCGGGATCGGGCCGTAGGGGTTGAGCTTGAACTCATCCACGCCGCGGCAGAGGTAGACCTTGAAGTTCGGGTTCACCGACAGGTCGTTCTTCACATTCGTGCCCGAATAGCGGATCGTCAGCCCGGCGCGGCGGCGGTCGGAGGGGTTCGCCGGCGAGCCGTGGATTGCGCGGTCGTCGTGCAGCGAGCACTCGCCGGCCTTCAGCCGGAACTGCACCGCGGAATCGGCATTGAAGTCGGAGCCGTCCTCCAGCTCGAGCGTCAGCACGGACGAGGTCTGGGTGGAGCGCTTGTGCTTGATGATGCCGCCGCGGTGCGAGCCGGGAAGCAGCTTCATGCCGCCGTTGACCTCGTCGACGTCGTCGAACGCGAGCCAGACCGTGACGGAATTGTGCGGCGCCATCGGCCAGTAATACGCGTCCTGGTGCCAGCCGACGGTGGAGGAGTTGTGCGGCTCCTTGATGAAGAAGTTGCTCGCCCAGAAATAGAAGTTGGCCCCGAGGATGCCCTCGACGAGGTCGAGGATCTTCGGGTTCATCGCGATCTCGTAAAGGTAGGTGCTGGTCTCGTGCCACTCCCGGATGTCCTTGGAGGACTCGCCCGGCTTGAGCAGCGCGAGCAGGTTCGGCAGCTCGGCATTGATCTTCGCCATCTCCGCCTTGGTGTAGATCGGCGGCAGGCCGAGGAGATAGCCGTTCTCGTGGTAGAATTTCTTCTGCTCTTCGGTCAGGTGGTAGGGATTGGTCAGGGTGGCGTTCATAGGATTGAAAGTAAGTCTACCCGCGAATGACGCGAATCTGCGCGAATGAATTCAGCTGGTCATCATTCGTTTGAATTCGCGTCATTCGCGGGCAAAAAATCACGCGACCCGGTCGACGCGGCGATAGTCCTTCCGGCCGTAGCGCGCGGTCGGCGCCGGGGCGTAGGGCGTGTGGCCGTAGGTGTCGGTGCCGCGGCAGAGATGGGCGACAAAGTCCGGGCTGACCTTGAGGTCGGCCTTCACGTTCGTGCCCGAGTAGCGGATCGTCAGCCCGGCCCGGCGGCGGTCCGAGGGATTCGCCTGCGAGCCGTGGATGGCCTTGTCGTTGTGCATCGAGATCTCGCCGGCCTTCAGCCGGAACTGCACCGCAGTGTTAACATCGAACGTGCCCTGCTCGAGCTCGAGCTGGATGATGGAATTGGCGTCGTCCTTGTGCCGGTGCTTGATCAGCCCGCCGAGGTGCGAGCCGGGGATCAGCTTCATGCCGCCATTCTCCTCGTCGACATCGTCGAAGGCGAGCCAGACGGTGACCGTGTTGAAGGGCGCGAGCGGCCAGTAATACGCGTCCTGATGCCACGGCACCGTGCCGGGGCTGTGGGGGGCCTTGATGAAGAAATGGCTGCCCCAGACGTAGAAATCCGGCCCGAGGATGCCCTCGACGAGGTCGAGGATCCGGGGGTTCATCACGATCTCATACAGGTAGGTGCTGGTGTGATGCCATTCGCGCATCTCATTCGTCGTCTCGCCCGGCTTGAGGAACGCCAGCAGGCTGGGTAGCTCGGCATTGATCCGGGCCATTTCCGCCGGCGTGAAAATGGGCGGCAGCCCCAGCAGGTAGCCCTGGTCGTGATAGAATTTTTGCTGGGCCGGGGTCAGGCGGGCGGGAGGGACGGTCATGCGGGGTAAATTGAAAAGGTGAAGGTAGCGGGGAAAGGCGCCAACGGCGTTCAGATTTTTCGGTGGAAATGTATAGAATATTATGACTCCATTAATTATGTGAACCCTGAAGCCCGCCAGTCATGCTGCACGAAGTGAAGCATTCATTGAGAGTCCGCCACCGGTTTTCTCGCCGCCCAGCTAGGTTCTTCGCTGCGCTCAAAGTGACCAATCGCCCATGAAGGTCCTCCGCGATCCCCAGATCATCAGCGGTTTCGTGTATGAGAACCCGGTCGACGACCTGCCGGCCCTGACCCATTGCGGCGAGGCGCTCTGCTGCCGGGGCCACCACCGCAAGCCGCATTCCCACCCGGCCTTCGAGTTCCTCTACCTGGCCCGCGGCCAGGCCACGTGGCGGGCGGACGGCGAGGTGACGACGCAGGGCATGGGCGACGTGTACATTGCCTATCCCGGCGAGAAGCACGGCACCGGTCCGGTGCCCAATCCCGAGAACCACCATCTCTGGGCCGGGCTGAAGCTCGACCGCCTCGGGCCGAACGCCCGGCAATTGGCCGCCGAACTGCGCCGTCACCGCGTGCGGGCGCTGACCGGCTGCCCGGAGCTCGAGCCCGTGCTGCGCGGCCTGGTGGCCCAGGTGGTGGCCAACCACCCGCAGCGCCGGCAGGCGATCCTCTCGTACCTCGAGCTGTTCATCACGCTGCTGCGGCAGCGCCTCGAGTCAGGCGAGCGGCGGCTGCCGGCCCCCACCGCCCTGCCCTATTCCCACGCGGTGCAGCGCGCCGTCGCGTACATGGAGCAGCAGCTCGACCGGCGGCTCCCGCTGCGCGACCTGGCCGCCATGGCGACGGCGCGGAGCGTGCCGCATTTCTGCGCGCAGTTTCGCCGCGAGGTGGGCGTGAGTCCCGCGGCCTACCATCTCCAGCTGCGCCTCGGGGCCGCCCGCCTGACCCTCCGGCAACCAGGCTTCGACGTCACCAAGGCCGCGCTCCAGCACGGCTTCAGCTCGTCGCAGCACTTCAGCACGCTGTTCCGCCGCGCCTACGGTGTCACGCCGCGCGACTGGCGGGCGGGGACACGCCCGCCTTTAGACCCGCCACAAGCAAAGGCCGGAAGGTAGGTCGAATCCTCCGGATGAGCCGAACTCGGACGGCGATAACGGCTCATCCGGAGGATTCGCCCTACTCCAAGGCCGCCCTCAGGCTTTGGCCGCCGGCGCCGTGGCGCGGTTCGGCCAAGGCCGGATCGGGGCGTAGCCGCTCTTGACACCGTCGTACGTTTCGCGGCGGCGGACATACTCGCGGTAATCGGCCACCGTCGCGGGACGCTTGCGGCTCTGCACGACGAAATCGGCCTCGGGCGGATAGCAGGCAACCGTGACCTTCTCATAAAAAGCCCGATCGGCCTTACCGGCTGCGTCGATCTTCTTCGGCAGCGCCGCGACATTGTTCGGTACGTCGGCCGACTGGTAGCGCAGGTCGATGCTCCACCGCACGTGGTCGGAGTAATTCGGCGTGGAGCAGTGGGGCGTGATATTGGTCATGAACACCACGCCGCCGCGCGGGCAGGCGGCGGTGATGGCCTGGCGCGGGTCGGAGGGCAGGTTCTCGTCCTGGATGACCAGAAAACCCGCGTTGCCGCCCGTGTGATGCTCGACCACGGGGCCGCGGTGGGTCCGCGGGAGGATCTGCATGCAGCCGTTCTCGGCGGTGGCATCAACCAGGGGCACCCAGCACGTGATGATGAGGTGGTCATCGCACGAGGCGGCGAAATAGCCGCTGTCCTGGTGCCACGGCACCACGCCGCGGCCGATATTGGGCAGCTTGGGCCGGATGCGGTAAACCGACGAAGCGACGACCTCCTCCGTCCCCAGCAGCGACGAAACCTTCGCGAGCAGCTTCGGGTGCGTGATCACGTTGAACATCTCCGGCGCGCGGAATCCGCCGCTGCTGCGGCCTTCCAGCCGGCGCAGGATGGCCTCGCCGTTTTCCTTCGAATCGCGGTACAGCGCCGCCAGGCGGTGGTCGAAATCGAGGTCGGCATGCAGCTGCGTCAGCTTGCCCTCGGCCTTGAGCGCCTGGACCGCCTCCTCGATGGCTTCCGCCATCTCCTCCCGCAACGGCTCCAAGTCGGCCGGGGCGAAAACATCCGGCACGATCAGGTAGCCTTCCTCCTGGAAAAACCGCCGTTGGTGGGCAGCGAGCGGCTTCGGCTTGGAGGCGGACTTGGGGCGGGGCAACTTCGGGGTTTTCGCTTTCATCGGGACCGAGCGTCGCAGTTCCGGCCGAAAATGGCAATGGCCCGCCGTCACCTTTGTTGGTAAATAATCAGCATGCCAGAGCGGAGGAGTCCCTCCTCCGCACCTTGTCACTCTGAACGCAGCGAAGTCCAGCCGCCCGGGGCTGGTTCGCCATCCAGTGCGACTCGGTCAACCGGCCCAAAGAGGATTCTTCGCTCCGCTCAGAATGACAAGCAGGGTCTCCGTCCGCGGCGAGGGCGCCGCGGCTTCAGCTTACGGCCCGCCGTCGATGTCACGTGATACGTGACATTGATGGGTGAGGCGTCGGCACTCGACGCCGGGCGATTGGGGCCTAGCCTCGGGCGGCATGGAACGGTTTGCCGGCAAGGTCGTCTGGATCACGGGGGCATCGTCGGGCATCGGCGAGGCCCTGGCCCATGCCTTTGCGCAGGAAGGCGCCCGGCTCGTGCTTTCCAGCCGGCGGGCGGATGAACTGGAGCGCGTGCGCCGTGCGCTGCCGCGGCCCGACAATCATCTCTCCCTCCCGCTCGATCTCACCCAGAGCGACACGTTCCCTGCCTTGGTGGCGTTGGTCCTCGGAAAATTCGGCGGCATCGACGTCCTTGTGAACAATGGCGGCGTGAGCCAGCGCGCCCTGGCCGTCGAGGCCACGCTGGAAGTCGAGCGCGCGCTGATGGAGGTCAACTATTTCGGGACCGTCGGTCTCACCAAGGCGGTGCTGCCGGCCATGCTCGCGCGCCGCGCCGGCCACCTCGTCGTCATCAGCAGCGTGATGGGCTACGTCGGGACGCCGGGACGGTCCACCTACGCCGCCGCCAAGCACGCGCTGCACGGGTATTTCGATTCATTGCGTGCCGAGGTCTGGCGGGAAGGTGTGAAGGTCACGATCATCTGCCCCGGCTATGTGCGGACGAAGGTCTCGGACAACGCGCTGGGCGCCCGAGGGGAGAAACACGGCCGGACTGACGCCACGACCGAGCGCGGCATCACGGCGGAACGGTGCGCCGCGGCGACCCTGCGGGCCGTGGCCCTCGGCCGGGAAGAAATTTCCGTCGGCGGAACCGAGACCTGGGCGATCGTGCTGAAGCGCTTTTTCCCGGGCCTGCTCTCATGGGGCGTCCGGAAAATGAAATTTTCCGGCGGATCTTCGACTCGCCCGTAAGCACCAGGAGTTGGGAGTTGGAATACCCGAGGCAGTGTCTACCCCGGTATTCGATCTTCCAACTCCAGGCTCCAATCTCCTGCAGCCAGCAACCGCTGGCTGCTCACGCGTAGCTGCCGCCCCGCGAGATCCCCATTGCCTTGCGGCGGGCCTTGCGGTCGGCGGCGGCCTTGCGTTCGTAGCCGCTGCGGCGGTGCTCCGCGAGCGGATCGGCCGGCAGCTTGTTCGCCTTGCGCCACGCGGCGAGCGCCGGGGAGACGTCGGTGAAAAACGCCTTCTTCAGGAGCAGTTCCGCATCGATCACGCGGTTCTTGGCCTGCGCCGCGCGCAGGGCGTCGTGGTCCACAATCGCCGCCTTGGCGTAAAGTTCTTGCGCCATCACGACCGTCTGGATCGTCGCCTCGACCTTGGATTTCTCGTTGTGCGACTGGTCGATCATGTATGGGATCTCCGGCATCCGGCCGCGGTCCGACGCGAAAAAATGGATCTCGTGGAAAATGCGGAAGACCTGGTACGGGTCGATCGAGCCGAGCGTGAGGTCGTCGTCGGCGTAGCGGCGGTCGTTGAAGTGGAAGCCGCCCAGCATGTCCTCGTCCAGCAGCCACGCGACGATCTGCTCGATGTTCTGCGCGTTGTAATGATGGCCGGTGTCCACCAGCACCTTGGCGCGCGGGCCCGCCTTCTTGGCCAGCAGGTAGGCCATGCCCCAGTCGGCGATGTCGGTCGCGTAGAACGCGGGCTCGAACGGCTTGTACTCCACAAGCATCGTCTGCTTCGGGCCGATTTTCTTGTGCAGTGCCTTCAGGCTCTCCTCAAAGTAGCCCTTGCGCTCGCGGATGCTGCCCTGGCCCGGGTAGTTGGTGCCGTCGGCAAACCAGAGTGAAAGGTACTCGCTGCCCACCGCCTTCATGATGGCAACGGAATCGTAGCAGTGCTGCAGCGCATGCGCGCGGATCTTCGGGTCGTTGTGGCCGAAGGCGCCCCATTTGTAGCACTGGTCCTGGAACAGGTTCGGGTTGATCGCGCCCAGCTTGACGCCGTGCTTGCGCGCCAGTTTCGCAACCTTCTTCGGGTCCTCACCGGGCGTGAAATCCCACAGCACGTGCGTGGCGACGGTCGGGCAGCAGCCGGTGACCGCGTGGACCTGGCCCGCGTCGGCCAGCTTGTCATTCGTGTCGATCGCGGCGGCGTCCTGAAAAAATTTCCCGAAGCGCGTGCCGGTGTCGGCGAAGCCCCACGAGGGCGTTTCCACTTTGAAAGAGTCGAGCGCCTCGACGGCGCGGCGGAGTAGTTTTGGGGTCATGGGTCAGCAGTATGTGCGAAGGCAGACGGAGGTTGTCAGCCGCGAAATTTCCCGTTCTGGTGAAAATTCTTATGTGCGACGCCTGCCTGCTCCTCGGAAAGCCCTGGCTCCCGGAACTGCACGCCGGCCAGCCGCGGCCGCGGGTCCGGCTGGCGGCGATGCAGCTGAGGAAAGCCAAGCCAACGCCGTCATCACCGGCGGCCGTAAAGGCCAAACGCCGGGCCTGAGGCCGATCCAGGCAGGCAATCACTCTTCGCGGAAATAGCGCAGGCATTCTGCCTGCCTACGACCTGATACGAGACTCAGATCCCCCGCTAAAGCGGTCCGTCCCAAGCCAATTGTCACGTAATACGTGACAATGGGCTTGCTGATTATGGTAGGGCGAATCCTCCGGATGAGCTGATATCGCAGACTGAGTTCGGCTCATCCGGAGGATTCGCCCTACCCGCTTCAGAATCAGCGTGGGCTGGCAATCGTCTCCGGGCCGCGCAGCCTCAGCAGCGCGAAGGCAAAGAGTACCAATACGGCCGACACGGCGACGAACCAGTCGCCGTGCTCGACGTAAAAGCTCAGCCGGTTCACCCAGCGGGCGTCGCGGGTGACGGTCACGGTCTTGGTCCCGCGGAAGTACACACTGCCCGCGTCGTTGGTGAGCACCGCGCGCACGTTGCCGAACTCGTCGATCCAGCCGCTCCAGCCGCCATTGCCGTCGCGCAGCACCGGCCGGCGGGTCTCGACCGCGCGCAGGACCGAGTTCGCTGCGTGCTGGTAGGCCGCGCCGCCTTCGCCGAACCAGGCGTTGTTGGTCTGCACCACCAGGACATCGGATCCGGCCAGCACACTTGCGCGGGCCAGCCGCGGGTAGATGTCCTCGTAGCAGATGAGCGGCCCGAAGATCAGCGCCCCGTTGCGCTGGGACACGACCAACGGGGAGGAATCGACCCCGCGGGCGAAATCATCGCCGATCGGCACGAACTTCGTCAGCCAGCCGAGGATCGGCCGGAGCGGCACATATTCGCCGAAGGGCACCAGGTGGCGCTTGGCGTAATAGGCGGTCTGCAGGCCCGCGACCGGGTCGACGACAAACACGCCGTTGTACCAGGCCTCGCCCGGCGCGTGATAATTCTCGATCGCGATCGAGCCGAGGAGTAGCGGCGCATTGGCGCGGCGCGCGAGCGATTCCACGAAAGCGCGGGCATCGGCGTCGCCCTTCACCGCCCACGGAGTCGTGGCCTCGGGCCAGAGGATGAGGTCCGGGCGGCTCGCCGCCGCGGTGAGCGTGGTGCGCTGCAGCACGTCGAGGATGCCCGGCCCCTTCGCCGGGTCCCATTTCACGTCCTGCGGGATATAGGGCTGCACAAACGCAACCCGGCCCAGCGGCACGCTGAAACGGAGCCGGTTGAACGTCTCCTGCACGTGCACGCTCAGGCACACCAGCAGCAGGAACATCGCGAGGAAGAACTCCTGGCTGCGCCGACGAAGGCCGGATTCGCCCTCGCGGAACAGCCGGTGGGCGTAGGCGGCGAACCCGAGGTTCATCGCTACGAGCACAAACGACACGCCGTAGGCCCCGGTGTACGCCGCGATCTGCAGGATGCTCGATCTTTCCCACTGGCTCGCCGCCAGCGGCAGCCAGGGAAACCCGCCCAGCAGCCAGGTCCGCGACCACTCGATCAGCACCCAGGCCCCGGCCAGCCCGAGCACCCCCAACAGCCGGACCGGGGTCGGCCGGCCCAGCATGCGCGGCATGGTCCACCACACTGCCAGGTACCAGACGCCGATCCACGCGCCCACGATCGGCCCGAGGAGGAACAGCCCCAGCCAGGTCACATGGTGCAGCCAGCCGAGGATGATGGTCCACGCCACCGCCTGCGCGCCGAGCATTGTCCACGCGTAGAGTTTGAACCGCGGCCGGGTATAGGCCCAGAAAACCCCGGGCACGAACATCGCATAGGCGAACTCCGGCATCTTGAACGGCGGAAACGCCACAACGGCCAGCAGCGCCGTCAGGACGAACACCGTGACCGAGGCCACCGCCGCCGGATGCCGCTCCCAGAGGGTCGGGACCGGCGCGTAGGGATCAAGCGTGGGCGAAGCGTCAGGCATGGGCTCGAAAGGTGGAGCGCGTTGTCCCTAATGCGCTGGCTGGACCCGGTTCCCTGTCGGACCCCAACAACGCGTTCGGGGCAACGCGTTCCACCTCCGAGCCAGGAGCGAAGCGGGCATGGCAGGCATCACGCGCCGTGGCACTGCTTGTATTTCTTGCCGCTGCCGCAGGGGCACGGGTCGTTGCGGCCGACCTTCGGCGTGTCGCGGCGGACCGTCACCTTGGGCAGCTGGATTTCCTGCGGTGCGGCCGCCGGGGCGCCGCCGGCCGTGACCGTCGTGCTCGTCTCCAGCCGCGGCGCCGCGCCGGGCGCGGGGACGTCGGTCGGGCCGACGGCGCGGGCCGTGCGGCTGAGCAGCGCAAGCATGTTCTCGAACGACTCCAGGTTGGACGCGCTGCGGAACAGGCCGGTGCAGATCTGCAGCCGCACGTTGTTCATCAGTTCCTCGAAGAACCGGTAGGCCTCGGACTTGTACTCCACCAGGGGATCCTTCTGGCCGTAGCTGCGCAGGCCGATGCTCTTCCGCAGGTCCTCCATCTCGGTGAGATGCTCCTGCCAGTGGTGGTCGATCGCGTTGATCACGACGTAGCGCTCGAGCGAGCCCAGCGCCTCGGGCACCTCGGAAGCCTCCTTGATCGCGTAGGCCTGCTGGATGCGCCCGACGATCAGCGCCGTCAGCGCGGTGAGGTCGGTGCCGGTCAGCTCGTCCACGCGCAGGCTGACGGGAAAATGGGAGTTTACCCAGCCGACGAGGCTCTCGACGGAGCTCGGCACCGCGCCGCCCTTGCCGCCAAACCCGGCGCCCTCGAGGTGGACCAGGATCTCCTCCTCGATCTGCTCGAAGATGATGGCCTTCGGCCGGTCGGCGTGGATCGCGGCGTTGCGGATGCCGTAGACGACCTCGCGCTGCTGGTTGAGCACGTCGTCGTACTGGAGGAGACGCTTGCGGATGGAGTAATTCTGCTGCTCGACCTTCTTCTGGGCGGACTCGATGGAGCGGTTGAGCCACGGGTGCTCGAGCTCCTCGCCCTCCTTCATCGAGCCTTCCATCAGGCGCGAGGCCAGGTTGCCCTGCAGGAAGAGGCGCATGAGGTCGTCCTCGAGCGAGAGGAGGAACTTGGTCTGGCCGGGGTCGCCCTGACGCGAGCAGCGGCCGCGCAGCTGGCGGTCAATGCGGCGGGACTCGTGCCGCTCGGTGCCGACAACGAACAGGCCGCCGAGCTCACGCACGCCCTCGCCCAGCTTGATGTCGGTGCCGCGGCCCGCCATGTTGGTGGCGATGGTGACGGCGCCGCGCTGGCCGGCGCGCGAGACGATCTCGGACTCCTGCTGGTGGAACTTCGCGTTGAGGACGGTGTGGATCACGCCGGCGCGCTTGAGGAGGCGCGACAGCACTTCGGACGACTCGACGCTCACCGTGCCCACGAGCACGGGCTGGCCGCGCTTGTTGGCCGCCTCGATCTCGCGGACCACGGCGTTGAACTTGTCGCGGCGGGTCTTGAAGATGGAATCATTCCGGTCGACCCGGATGCAGGGCTGGTTGGTCGGGATGACCTGCACCGCGAGCCGGTAGATGTCGTTGAACTCGGTCGCCTCCGTCTCGGCCGTGCCAGTCATGCCGGCGAGCTTCTCGTACATGCGGAAATAGTTCTGGATGGTGATCGTGGCGTAGGTGCGGGTCTCGCGCTCGATGGCGACGCCCTCCTTGGCCTCCACGGCCTGGTGCAGGCCGTCGGACCAGCGGCGGCCGGGCATGACGCGGCCGGTGTTCTCGTCCACGATCATGACCTTGCCTTCCTGCACGACGTACTCGACGTCGCGCTCATAAAGGGAATAGGCGCGCAGGAGCTGCGAAATCGCGTGGATGTCCTCCGACACCTCGGCGTAGCGGTTCTGCGCGGCGAGCTTCTTCTCCTCGCGCTGCTCGGGCGTCATCGACGTTTCCTTGTCGAGGTCGCTAAACTCGGTGGCGAGGTCGGGCAGCATGAACGCGTCGGGGTTGTCCGGGCGCAGGGCCTTGCGGCCGATCTCGGTCAGGTCGGCCTGGTGCTGGCGCTCGTCGATGACGTAGAACAGGTCCTCCTTGAGCCGGTAAACCTCGTCCTTGTTGAGGTCGGAATTCATCTCCGTCTCGGTCTTGTCGAGGAGCTTGCGCCACTCGGGCGTCTCCATGAGGCGGAGGAGCAGCTTGTTCTTCGGGTGGCCCATTTTCACCTGCAGCAGCTTGCGGGAGGCGACGAGCTTGTCGTCGGCCGTGGCGCCCGGTTTTTCGAGGATTTCCTTGGCCTCGGAGACGATCCGATTGCAGAGGCGGGTCTGGTCGGCGACCAAGCGGTCCACCGGGGGCTTGATGCGCGTGAAGGGCTGCTCGCGCTCGATGGGGGCCGGGCCGGAGATGATGAGGGGCGTGCGGGCCTCGTCCACGAGGATCGAGTCGATTTCGTCCACGATGCAGTACCAGTGGTCGCGCTGGACCTGGTCCTCCTTGCGCGTGGCCATGCCGTTGTCGCGAAGGTAGTCGAAGCCGAATTCGCTCGCGGTGCCGTAGGTGATGTCGCGGCCATACATCTCGCGGCGGACGTCGGGCGCCATCTGCTGCTGGATGCAGCCGACGGAGACGCCGAGGAAGTTGTACAGGTGCCCCATCCACTCGGAATCGCGGCGGGCGAGGTAGTCGTTGACCGTGACGAGCTGGGTGTTCCGGCCGTTGAGGGAGTTGAGGTACAGCGGGAGCGTGGAAACGAGGGTCTTGCCCTCGCCGGTGGCCATTTCGGCGATCTTGCCCTGATGGATGGCCAGGCCGCCGATCAGCTGGACGTCGAAATGCACCATGTCCCAGGTCAGCTCATGGTCGCAGACGATGATCTTCCGGCCGACCAGGCGGCGGGCGGCGTTTTTCACGGTCGCAAAGGCCTCGGGGAGGATCTGGTCGAGGGTTTCGCCGGACTTGATCCGGGCCCGGAACTCGTCGGTCTTGGCGCGGAGCTGCTCGTCGGTCAGCGCCTGGTAGGATTGCTCCAGCTCGGTGATGCGCGCGACCGTGGGGCGGGCTTTCTCGAGGAACTTTTTATAGTGCCGGCCGGCAAAGCGTTTGAACAGAAAGGAAAACATGAAGGGCCGATACCATAGGTGACGAGGGGGGCTTGGCAAATGGCAAATCGGGCGGCCCGATCTGCCATTTGCCGATGGCGGATACCGGATTGGGGTCGGTGGGCGGGCCCGTCCCGTGCCCGCATTTTAGCACCCCAAAAATAGGTGAAGACTGCTCACAGGCTGTGCTCGAGCCAACCCACGCGGGCACGGGACGGGCCCGCCCACCTTGGGGTTTGGTCCTCCGCAATCCGCGATCCGAAATCCGCAATTCGCCCCGGCTCGCACGGGTCTTGCTAAGGAGAAGCCCATGGCTGAATCCCACCCGCCCGCCAATTCTCCTTGCGCGCCTGTATCCGGCTCGGGTCTGCTGCCCAGCGTGCTTTCCGGCTACACCACCGACGGCTTCTTCGACGAGATGTTCACGCCCGAAGGCATGCTGCGCCCGCACTACCGAAAATTCGTCTCCCGCTTCGGTCCCATCCCCCGCGACGAACTGGATGCCAAGCGCTCGGCCGTCGACGCCCTCTTCCTGCGGCAGGGCATCACCTTCAATGTCTACGGCGACTCCCAAGGTACGGAGCGCATCTTCCCGTTCGACCTCCTGCCCCGGATCATCCCCTCCGCGGAATGGGAGAAGCTCGAGGCCGGCCTCGTCCAGCGCATCACGGCGCTCAACCTCTTCACCCGGGTGCGGCGGCATATAACGTTCCACCAGGAGACGATGGAACGGCTGCCCAGCGAAACCGAGTTCAAGAAGCTCCACTTCTTCAAGACTGTGATCCCGGAAAACGTGACCCTGAGCGAAGCCCCGATGTCGGCCAAGCCCATCGCGGTCTACGACGCCTCCGCGACCGGAGCCGAGGCCTTCCGCGAGCTGGCGAATGAGGTCGCGGCGCGGCTGGAGAAGTAGAGCTTCGCGATGCATTCCGCACCCGGAGCTCAGAAACCACGAATGCTCACGAGTAGGCACGAATTCCAGAAGACTCCCTCAGAGGCATTTCATTCGTGTGCCTTCGTGTCCATTCGTGGTTTAAGTGAATCATTCCGACTTAGAACCGGGCATAGCTGATCCAGAAACTCTCCCGCCACGTGCCGC
Organism: uncultured Opitutia bacterium; assembly: GCA_903881475.1. Taxonomy (GTDB): domain Bacteria; phylum Verrucomicrobiota; class Verrucomicrobiia; order Opitutales; family Opitutaceae; genus Opi-474. The sequence continues at coordinate 32,133 of CAIRTK010000046.1, forward strand.
CCGGGCTGATGCTCTGGACCGACGGCAGGCTCCCGTCGGGCAACGGGTTCAGAGCATTGATGGTCGCCGCCATCGGCTCGAAGCAAAAGAGGTTCACCGCCTGTGGCGCATAGAACACCGAGACCCCGTACTTCGGTCCTTGGACGAGCGTGATCCGCTCTTCCGGGCTCTCGACCCAGAACTCCGCGCCGCCGCCGGGGCCGGAAATCAGGTCGCTCAAGACCCACATTTCCTGGGTGCCGCGCAGCAGCGTCGCATCGGTGTGCACGAGCGGTTGGCTGGCTCCCGTCGCCACCAGCCGATCCGACACGAACTGCTCCGTCCGCGCCCCGAGGTACAGCCGGCAGGACGCCCGGGTTGCGCCGCGAAGCGTGAAGCAGGGGTGATAGCCGAGCGCCACCGGCATCGGCTCGGTCGCGTGGTTGTGCAGGACGGTCTCCACCTCCAGCACCCCGCGCTGCAGGCGGTAGGTCATCTCGATCGTGTGGGCGAAGGGAAACTGCGCCATCAGGTCGGGATGCCGCCAGAACTCCAGCCGGCTGGTGGCGCGGGCCGACTCCCCGTCCGCTTCCAAGGCGACGACCTTCCACTCCCGCGAGAACGCGAGGAGCCCGTGGATCGGCAGTCCGAGTCCCTCGCGCCGGAAGTTATTCAGGCCGGGGTTCAGCCGGTACTGCTTGCCGTTCGCGTGAAAGGTATCGGGGTCCAGCCGGTTGGCCCACGGAGCCATGAAAAAATTGGCCACAAAGTCCGGCTCCGCGACCAGCTGCCGGAGCGTCCGGTGCGACCACATGATGTTGTGGCCCTCCACCTTGAACTCGAAGGCATTGTTGCCGAACGCCGGCACGATCGTGATCTCCGTCCGGCTCGCGGCATCGGACAGTTGGAGCACGTCGCACCCGTCAACGACCGCAGGTTTAGCAGTGTAATTTGTCAGTGTTTCCATGGAAGCCGCGGCACCGTGGCGAGGGCCTCACTCTTGTTCGAAAATCTTATGGGATCAATTCACTGATAGGATCAGCCCACGTCCTCCATTTTCCAGAGTATCGCATAGCCTACTCTCCGTCCATTGTTCACACATGACTCGTACAGAGTCCCGGTTCACTTCTTTTGAGCATCGCTTACAACGCGCTGCCATCCGCCACTCCCATCCCAATTGCAACGCCAGCACTCCCCAGTGGTAGTATCAACTTTAAGCAGCCCAAACCCAACAATGGCGCGCACTTGGTAGCGACCTGCCGGGTGAATCACCCAAGAATCGTAAGCTGTGATGATGAGAAATGAGCCAACGATCAAAAGTAGTATTATCCCAAAACGCTTCATATCGGTTTCTCGACTAAAGAAATCCTCGATATAAAAGCCATAATGTAAACACGGACAGTAAGAACGAAAGTGCAGCAAGACGCATGAATGGATATGCTTCCTCAGAGCTTTTTGTCGTTTCCTTAGTCGCGTGAGCTGCGAGCAAAAACAGAAGCCCAAGAATTATCCCCAGTGGCCAAGCGATACCAATTATTTCTCTCAACCAGCTACGGAAAGACCAACTGCTATAATACAATCCAGAGGCAAACGCGAAAATAGTGATACATCCACAGAATAACCAAAAACCTTTGGAGAGGATGCTTCGCAAACGACCCCGTTGAGACGTATTCATTGGTTTCTAAGGCAAAGAAATATTGTCGCTGACACTTTGCCCTACCCATCTCACACCCGCCCGCGGAAATACCCGATCGTCCGCTTGAGGCCTTCCTCGAGCGGGATGGCGGGCTCCCAGCCGTTCAGGACTTTTCGCGCGAGCGTAATGTCGGGGCGGCGCTGCTTCGGGTCGTCGGACGGCAGCGGCTTGTGAACGATCTTCGATTTCCCGCCGACCAGCTTCAGCGTGAGTTCGGCCAGCTGCAGCATCGTGAACTCGCCGGGGTTGCCTAGGTTCATCGGGCCGACGATTTCCGTCTGCGCCATGAAGCGCACGAAGCCCTCGATCAGGTCGTCCACGAAGCAGAACGACCGCGTCTGCGAGCCGTCGCCGTAGATGGTGATGTCCTCGCCGCGCAGCGCCTGCACGATGAAGTTCGATACCACGCGGCCGTCGGCCTCGTGCATCCGCGGGCCGTAGGTGTTGAAGATGCGCACCACGCGGATATCGACCTTGTTTTCGCGGTGGTAGTCGAAGAAGAGCGTCTCGGCGCAGCGCTTGCCCTCGTCGTAGCAGGAACGCTTGCCGATGGGGTTGACGTTGCCCCAGTAGCTCTCGGGCTGCGGGTGGACCTGTGGATCGCCATAGACCTCGGAGGTCGAGGCCTGGAAGACGCGCGCCCGGAGCCGCTTGGCGAGGCCGAGGCAGTTGATCGAGCCCATCACGGACGTC
>CAIRTK010000047.1 GCA_903881475.1 uncultured Opitutia bacterium
CGCGAGGTGTTCCGCACCGCCATCATGGCCGCCGCCCATTCCGTGATCGTCATGCACAACTTATGTGCTGCGGCACATAAGTTGTGTTATGTGAAGCGCCGGATTATGTGATGCGGGATGGCGGTTACAGCGGCGCAGCGCCGCCGAACCTGGATAGTGGGGTGGTCATCGCTGCACATAACTACAGCCCCGACAGCCATGAAAGGAGGTCGGGGTTTTTCTGCCATGAACTGCCGCGCTTTCCCTGCGTCGGGAGCAGCTTCTCGGCGGATTGGAGGGTTCGGCGCTTCATCTCCAGGTCGATCTCGACATAGCCGTGGGTCGTCTCGATGGACGCGTGGCCCAGCCATGAGCGGATCATGTTGAGGTCGACGCCCGACTGGAGGAGGTGCATGGCCGTGGTATGCCGCCAGGTGTGTGGCGTGACCCTCCGGGTGAAGAGCGTCGGGCACACTTTCGCGGCCTCGGCCACCCGGTGGGCGATGATGTGCCGCAGGCCAAAACGGGAGAGCCGGTCGCCCCCGGCGTTGACGAAGAGCGGGACGGGCGCATCGAGCGGCACCGGGCGCGCGGCCAGGTAGTCCTTGAGGGCCTGGATGGTTTCCGTCCACAGCGGGCAGGTCCGTTCCTTCCGGCCTTTGCCGAGGATCCGCACGTGGTAGGGGCGGCTGAAGCGGACATGGTTCGCGTCCAGGTTGACCAGCTCATGGGCGCGCATGCCCGTGTTGTAGAGCAACCGGAGCAGGCCGTCGTCCCGCCGGCCCAGCGGCGTCCGGCAGTCGAGCTGGTTGAAGATGGCGAGGACTTCCGGTTGTTCCAAATACTCCGGCACGCGTTGGGCGTGACGCTTGAAGCGGACCGCCAGGACGGATTCGCATCGGGCCAGATGGCGCGGGTCCGACTCGGCCGCGTAACGGAAGAAGGCGTGGATGGCGGCCAGGCGGCTGTTGCGGGTGGGCACCGCGTTGTGTCGTTCCCGTTCGAGGTGGTCCAGGAACTGGCGGATGGTGCCGGCTTCCAGATCTTCCCAGGCCAGCGCCGCGCAGGACTTGCGGTGCTGCCGGGAGGCGAACTGCAGCAGGAGCTTCCAGGCATCGCGGTAGGCCAGCACGGTATGGCCGCTAAGTCCCCGCTGCGCGACCAGGTGTTGCTCGAAGAAGCTCCGGATCAGGGTTCCAAAATCAGGTTTGGTCATGGCGTTGGGCCGGCCCGGCGGGAGGAACGGCGCAATGGCTGCGAAAGCGCCGACCGGCCTGGGCCAACAGTTCCGCGGTGGCCTGGAGGTAGATCTCGGTGCCGGTGAGGGTGCTGTGCCCGAGATAGGTCGAGAGCAGCGGGAGCTTGGCCGCGAGATTGGCCCCCTCCCGATACCACGACAGGAGCCGGTGCACGGCGAAGGTGTGGCGCAAGTCATGGACCCGTGGGCCTCGTTGACCCTTGGGACCGCGCAGGCCCAGGTCGCGCAGCAGTTCCAGAAAGAGCGTCACGAAGCCCGCATGGCCGTGGCGGCGACCGCCGAGGTTTGGAAAAACCGGCGACGTGGGAGCGGTTGAGAACCCGGCGTCACGACGCTGGCGCAGATACTTTTCCAGGTGTCGGGCCGCCGAGGATGACAGGGGCACGTAGCGCGACTTGTGGAACTTGCCCTCCCGGACTTCGGTCAACTGGCGCTTCAGATCAATGTCCGCCAGCGTCAGGTTCAGGGCCTCGCCGATCCGGACCCCCGTGGCGTAGAGGAACCCGATCAGGTTTGCGGCCATCACCGGCCGCAGGCTTCCGGGCGGGCCGAGTCGCCGCGCCGCCGCCATGATCCGGCGGACGTCCTCGGGGGCGAAGATATGCGGGGCCGGCCGGGTCCGCCGGGGCGAGAAGCTGGGACTGACCAGACAGGTGTCGGGCTCGAAGTGACCCAGATAACGGCAGAACCGGCGCAGCACGCCCAGCCGGTTGATCCGGGTGTTCGGGCTCAGGTGCGCCATGCTGGCGTTCCAACGCTCCACCACCTCGCGGCTGAGGGTCTGCCCCGGCTGGAGTTCGCCGATCAGGAAGCGGTCCAGTCCCACCAGGATCTTCTGGCTGCTGATCCCCCGCCGGCCACGTGCGTAGTGCGTCTCCAGAAAGGCCTGTAACCGGTGCGCCAGCGGACTGCGAAAGAGACAGGTCGCCATGTGGTCTCAGTCTTGGGCGGGCCACGGCAGGGCCACCTGTCGCAACGAGGCGAGGTCCGCCTTGGCGTAGATGAAAGTGGTGTCGAGGTAACGGTGGCCCAGCACATCAGCGATGGCCTTGATCGGCGAGTCGTGGGCCAGGGCGCGGATCGCCCAGGAGTGGCGGAGGGAGCGCGAACCGCTGCCGGCGGTTTTGACGCCCGCCCGTTCGAGATGGCGGCGGACGATCATCGAGATGGCGACGCTGTCGAGGGGACGAAAGGGAGCCTTGACGCTGAGGAAGACCTGGCGGGAGGCGGCCTGCCCCGGACGATGCCGCAGGTATTGGATCAGGGCTTCACCCACCGCCTGCATCAG